>NZ_QRJZ01000021.1 GCF_003470665.1 Collinsella sp. AM17-1 | reverse complement strand
GGGGTTTGGTCGATCGCGAGTTCCGCACGAGCCGGAGAGCACTTAATGTGCTCTCCGCGCGAGCAGGACTGTCCGAGCAGGCGACCAAACCCCGCGCCCCGTCCCGGCGAGCGCTCGGGGACCGGTAGCTTACAGGTGCGAGATGATCAGTTCCATCTTGCCTTCGAGGTCGATGGAGGTGACGGTGCTCGGGGCCAGCAGATGGCTTCCCTTATGGACTGCCTCGCCGCAGACGGTGCCTTCGCCGTCGATGACCGACAGGCACATGAAGGGCCAGCGCTGGTCGAGGGTCTTGCTGCCGTCGACGCGCACGCGATCGACGGTGTAGCAGGGGTTGGACTCGAGCTCGGTTACGCCGTCGACCTCGGGTGCAGTCACGGTGCCGTCGGTCGGAGCCTGGACATCAAAATCGATGCAGTCGAGGCTCTGCTCAATGTGCAGAGGGCGCAGCTTGCCGTCGGTGCCGGGGCGGTCATAGTCGTACAGGCGATAGGTCACATCGCTCGACTGCTGCGTCTCCAAAATGAGCGTGCCGGTCTTGATGGCGTGCACGGTACCGGAATCGATCTGGAAAAAGTCGCCCTTGTGGATCGGCAGCACGTTGAGCATGTCGTCCCAGCGGCCGTCCTTGATCATCTGTGCGGCTTCAGCGCGATCCTTGGCGCGCTGCCCGACGATAATCGTGGCGCCGGGCTCGCAGTCCAGGACATACCAACACTCGGTCTTGCCCAGGCTGCCGTTCTCGTGCTCGGCGGCGTACTCGTCGTTGGGATGAATCTGGATCGAAAGGTCGTCCTTGGCGTCCAGAATCTTAATGAGCAGCGGGAACTCCTTGCCCTCGCAGTCGCCAAAGAGCTCACGGTGCTCGGCCCACAGCCACGACAGCGTGTGGCCGGCATACGGGCCCTCCGCAATCTGGCAGTCGCCGTTGGGGTGGGCCGAGATGGCCCAGCACTCACCGATGGGGCCCTCGGGAATGTCGTAACCAAACACGGTCTCCAGCTGGCGGCCGCCCCAGATCTTCTCGTGGAAGATCGGCGTCAGTTTAATCAAATCGGACATGTGCATACTCCCATAAGGTTGTGCGGGTGCCGCGTAAGAGAGCTCAAAACGGGCACCCACCGGATTACAAAACTAGGCCAGCGTTACGTTGTGCAGCTCAAAGCGGTCGCCTACGTTGTGCGAGATAGAATATTCAAACGCGGTGCCGCTATCCAAGAAGCCAATCTGGTTGAGTTCGAGCAGGGGAGAGCCGGGTTTGGTATCCAGGCGCTCAGCCTCTTCCTCAGTTGCCGCGACAGCGCGAATGGTGCGATGGAAGCTCGAAATCTTCAGCCCGCATTGCTCGCGGATAAAGCCGTAGACCGATCCGTACAGGTCCTTCTTTTTAAGGCCCGGGATCAGTTCGAGCGGCATATAGGTGTACTCGATGACGATGGGCTTCTCGTCGACCTGGCGCACGCGCACGATGTGATAGGCGAAGTCATCCTCGGCCATTCCCAGCTGGGTCGCAACCTCTGCCGGCGGATTGACGATCGAGAAATCGTAGACCACCGAGGTCACCTTTTCCCCGCGGTGCTCATACGAAAAGCCCTGGGCACGGTCGTTCTTGCCTTGAAAAAACACCTGGCCGGGAAGCCCCGCCGTGTCCTTGACGTAGGTGCCCGATCCGCGCCGGCTGGTAATAAGGCCTTCTTCGGTAATCTGCTCAATCGCCCGTTTGACGGTGATTTTGGAAACGCCATAGAGCTCACAGAACTCAACGACGGTGGGCAACTTATCGCCCGGCTTAAGGGCGCCGTCCTCGATGCTTCGACGGATATCTGCAGCTATTGCCTCGTATTTGGGAATCATGCAATCCTCCCTTCATATTTGCGTCGATATTTAGAAAGTATACCTACTTAAAAAGCATCCATATGGCTTTCATGAAAGAAGTTCGATAAAGAAAAATGAAAAAGACGCTTTACATAGAAAATTAGAGCGCTATAGTTACAGACAACAAGCGAGATGCATTGGCGTTTCCTTGTACTGTTTGGGGACGGTTTTGTTTTGGCGGGTTGGATATCGGTATGACCGGTGCGCGCCCGCGCCGGATAACCTGCCAAAGCAAACCCGTCTCCAACCGGAAGCTCTAAGACACGAAAGCGAGGACTTTGATGGCACAGTATCAGCTGCCCCGTGACTTCTTCTTTGGCGCCGCTATGTCCGGCCCGCAGACTGAGGGCCAGTGGAACCAGGGAGGCAAGCTCGAGAACCTGTGGGACACCTGGTCCATCCAGGATCTGGGTTCGTTCTACAACTGCGTTGGCTCTTATGCCGGTAATGACTTTATGGCCAAGTACCAGGAAGACCTTCGCATTCTGAAGGACTTGGGCCTGGATACCTATCGCACTTCCATCCAGTGGAGCCGTCTGCTCGATGCCGACGGCAACCTCAACGAGGAAGGCGCCGCGTGGTATCACGAGCTGTTCCGCGCCTCTCGCGAGGCCGGCCTGGAGCCGTTTGTCAACTTGTACCACTTTGACATGCCCACCTACCTCTTTAACCGCGGCGGCTGGGAGAGCCGTGAGGTCGTCGAGGCTTACGCGCATTATGCCGACGTCGCCTTCCACGAGTTTGGCCAGGAGATTAAGTACTGGTTCACCTTTAACGAGCCCATCGTCGAGCCCGAACAGCGCTATCAGGAGGGCGTGTGGTTCCCGCAGCTCCACGACTTTAGCCGCGCCCGCACCGTGCAGTATCACATTTCGCTGGCGCATGCGCTGGCCGTGGCCAACTATCGCAAGGCCTATGACGAGGGCGCTATTCGCGCCGATGCCAAAATCGGCATGATCAACTGCTTTACCCCGGTCTATACCAAGGAGAACCCCAACGAGGCAGACCTCGAGGCCGTGCGTATGACCAGCGGCATCAACAATCGCTGGTGGCTCGACCTTATTACCAAGGGCGAGCTTCCTGCCGACGTGCTCGACAGCCTGGCCAAGGGCGGCGTTAAGCTCCCGTTCCGTGCCGGCGACCAAGAGATTCTCAAGCAGGGTGTTGTCGACTGGCTCGGCTGCAACTACTACCACCCCACGCGCGTTCAAGCACCGGCGAGCAAGGTCGACCAGTACGGCCTGCCGCACTTTGCCGACGAGTACGTATGGCCCGACGCCGTTATGAACGAGAGCCGCGGCTGGGAGATCTACCCGCAGGGCCTCTACGACTTTGGCATGGACTGCGCCAAGAACTACCCCGATCTTGAGTGGTTCGTTTCCGAGAACGGCATCGGCATCATGGACGAATACAAGAACCGTGACGCCGAAGGAACCATCCAGGACGACTACCGCGTCGACTTTGTACGCCAGCACCTGGAGTGGGTGGCCAAGGCCATCGACGAGGGCGCCAAGTGCCGCGGATACCATTATTGGGCTGTCATCGATAACTGGTCTTGGGCCAATGCCTTTAAGAACCGTTACGGTTTTGTCGAGGTCGACCTTATGGACGGCTACAAGCGTCGTCTTAAGAAGTCGGCGGCCTGGCTCAAACAGGTCGCCACGACCCACGTGGTTGATTAGCGACCGGGCGAACGCCCAGACCGCGCGCCGCCGCGCGCAACACATGGCACATCTGGTGGCAGAGGGCGACGGACCACCGTGCGCATAGGAAAAGGCCGGATTTGATAGTTAGGAGCAATCATGGCCAGTGACAACGGAAAGAGCTTCCTCGACAAGTTTGCCGAGGTCTCTGCGAAGGTGGGAAACCAGGTTCACCTGCGTTCCCTGCGCGACGCCTTCGCGACCATCACGCCGCTCTATATCCTTGCGGGTATCGCGGTTCTTATCAACAACGTCGTGTTCCCCCTGTTCCCGCTCGATGCGGCGGGCCTTGCCAACCTTCAGACGTGGGGTTCGGCAATTACGCTGGGCACCCTCAACGTCTCTGCCATTATCTTGGCCGGATTGATTGGCTACAGCCTCGCTAAGAACAAGCGTTTCGATAACCCGCTCGCTTGCGTGGTCGTCGCTATCTCTGCTTTCGTCATCATGATGCCGCAGCAGATCACCGCCACGCTTGCCGCCACGAGCCCGCTGCTCACCGACAAGATCACCTCCGCCGAGGTCACGGGCGCCCTTTCGACTGCCAACACCGGCACCAACGGTCTGTTCTCGGCTATTATCATCGCTCTGCTTTCCGTCTCGCTCTTCATCAAGATTTCTGGCGTCGAGAAGCTCAAGGTTAAGCTGGGCGAGGGCGTGCCTCCCGCGGTCTCCAACTCCTTCAACGTCATGATCCCGATGCTGCTCAACCTCGCGATCTTCGCTCTTGCCGCAGCCCTGCTCGCCGTGTGCGCCGGCACCGATCTGTGCACCATCATCTCCACGTGCATCTCCAACCCGCTCAAGAACATCATGAACGCCGGTCCGTGGGCTGTTATCCTCATCTACACCCTTGCCAACCTGCTGTTCTGCGTCGGTATTCACCAGTCCACCATCTCTGGCGCTACCGTCGAGCCGATCCTGACCATGCTCATCGTCGACAACATGGCTACCTTTGCCGCCGGTGGCACCATCCAGCCCGATCACTACATGAACATGCAGATCGTTAACAGCTTCGCCCTCATCGGCGGCTCGGGCTGCACCCTCATGCTTCTGCTCGACACGCTCCTGTTCTCCAAGAACAAGGCTTCCGAGACCGTTTCCAAGATGGCTATCCTGCCTGGTCTGTTCAACATCAACGAGCCGGTTATCTACGGTTACCCCATCGTGTACAACCTGCCGCTCATGATTCCGTTTGTCCTCCTTCCCGACTTGTTCATCGGCATCACCTATGGCCTTACCTGCGCAGGCATCATCAGCCCCTGCATCGCCCAGGTGCCTTGGACCATGCCTCCCGTCATCAATGCCCTGCTCGCTACGGGCTTTGACTGGCGCGCCGGCGTGTGGCAGGCTCTCGAGATTGTCATTGGCATGGCCGTCTACCTGCCCTTTATGAAGATTTCCGAGAAGGCAATCGCCAAGCAGGAGGCTCTCGCCGAGTAGAACGCCTAACGTTCGTCCCTTTCACCGCTGCGGGCGCCGGTACGCGGTGCCAGTGCCCGCAGCTCTCTCCCTTGTGCAAAGACGCAGGGGGTGGGCACAATAGCCGCAAGGAATAAAACCAGTCGTCGTCTGCGCGCCGCGCAGTTATAAGGAGGAAACCATGAAGAAGATCATGCTCTGCTGCAATGCCGGAATGTCCACGAGCCTGCTGGTCCAGAAGATGCAGGCCGAGGTTGCAAACCGTGGCCTGGAAATTGAGGTCGAGGCTCGCCCCATGAACGAGGCCCACGATCACCTGGACGAGTGCGACATGTTGCTGCTTGGCCCGCAGATCGGCTACACCAAGGGCGATTTTGAGAAGGAGGCCGCTGGCCGCTTCCCGGTCGAGGTCATCAACATGGTCGACTACGGCCGCATGAACGCTGCCGGTATCATCGACCACTGCGTCAGCGTGATGGGCTAGGTGAAGCATATGGAGGATATGAACGAGTTGCAGATGACCTGCTTCGAGATCATCAGCTACGTCGGTACCGCCAAGAGCATGTATATCAATGCCGTGCAAAAGGCCAAGGAGGGCGATTTTGACGCCGCCGAGGAGCTTATCAAGCAGGGCGACGAGGCCTATAACGGTGGCCACGATGTTCACATGGGGCTTCTGAAGAAGGAGGCCAACGGCGAGCGTAACGGCGAGGCCCCGCTGATTCTGCTGCATGCCGAGGACCAGATGGCCGGCACCGAGACCATGCGCGTCATGGCGACGGAGCTCATCGAGGTCCACAAGCAGCTGCAGGCACTGAAAGCCTAGCCGGCATTATCGCCGCGACGGACCGTGCAGTCCAACAGACAATACAGTCCCTTTCACGGGCACCGGGAGTCTCCGCCTCCCGGTGCCTTTATTTTTGGGGATGGTCTTGCGCGGTCTGTTGAGCGGCCAATTGCGTTTTCCCAGATAAAACCTGCCAAAACAAACCTGTCCCTTTTTGGCAGGTTTTTGCCTTGGGAGCGGTACCATACAGGCAATGTTTAAACGAGAAAGGCGGGCTCCCATGGAACCTAAGCAGTATTACATCGGCATCGACGTCGGCGGCACTTCGGTTAAGGAGGGCCTGTTCGACGAGGATGGTAACCTGCTGGCCAAGGCCAGCGTGCCCACGCCGCCTATCGTTGACGCCGCGGGCTTTGCCGCGGTGACCGAGGCTATCGACCAGGTGGTCGCCAAGGCCCAGATTCCGCGCGCCTTTGTGGCGGGTATTGGCCTGGCCGTTCCGTGCCCCATCCCGGCATCGGGCGATGCCAAGGTCAAGGCCAACATTGCCATTAACCTGCCCGAGCTAAGAGTCGCCATTCAGGAGCACTGCCCCGACGCGGTTGTTAAATACGAGAACGATGCCAACGCCGCTGCCATGGGCGAGGCCTGGCTCGGCTCTGCCAAGGGCGTACAGAACGTGGTGATGGTCACCATTGGTACCGGCGTGGGTGGCGGCGTTATCGTCAACGGCGACGTGGTGTCGGGCGTTGTGGGCGCCGGCGGCGAGATTGGCCACATGTGCCTGAACCCCGAAGAGGAGCGCACCTGCGGCTGCGGCGGACATGGCCACCTGGAGCAGTATTCCAGCGCCACCGGCGTGGTGAGCAACTACCTTGCCGAGTGCAAAAAGGCCGGCGTCGAGCCCATCGAGCTCACTGGGCCTTCTGATTCCAAGGACGTGTTCCAGGCCTGCCGCGAGGGCGACAAGCTCGCGCTGGCCGCGGCCGATACCATGGCCGACTATCTCGGCCGCGCACTGGCGCTTATCGCCAACGTGGTTGATCCCGAGATGTTCCTCATCGGCGGCGGCGCCTCCGCCTCGGCCGATGTCTACCTCGACAAGGTCCGCGAGCACTTTAAGCAGTACGCGCTTTCCGCCTCGCGCGAGACGCCCATTAAGGTCGCTTCGCTCGAAAACGACGCCGGCATCATCGGTGCCGCCTACGTAGCCCTGCGCGCCGCCGGCAAATAGTTGGTGCAAGGGGGACAGGTTACTTTGCACCAACATGGTGCAAAAGGGACAGCCTTGGCCCCCCCGTGCCTGCGCCCCAAAATATGCCGTGGCCCTTCCGTCTGCGAAGGCTCGGCATCGGCGTGCTACCATAGCTACGTCCAAGTACACATATCAAGTGGAGGATATCCATGGCAAACGTTCTTGTCTTTGGTCACCAGAACCCCGATAACGACGCCATCATGAGCGCCGTCGTCCTGTCCCAGCTGCTCAACCAGGTTGAGTATGCCGGCAACACCTACGAGGCCTGCGCCCTTGGTCAGCTTCCGGCCGAGTCCGCCAAGTTGCTCGCCGACGCCGGCATTGCCGAGCCCCGCGTGATTGATTCCGTCGAGGCCGGTCAGCTCGTCGTCCTCACCGACCACAACGAGTCTGCCCAGTCCGTCGCCGGCCTTAAGGACGCCACGGTCTTTGGTGTTGTCGATCATCACCGCATCGGCGACTTCGAGACCGCCGGCCCGCTGCACTACATCTGCCTGCCCTGGGGCTCCAGCTGCACCATCGTCACCAAGCTCGCCGGCGTGCTCGGCGTTGAGCTTTCCGACGTCCAGGCCAAGCTGCTGCTCTCGGCCATGATGACCGACACGCTCATGCTCAAGAGCCCCACCACCACCGATGTCGACCGCGCCGTTGCCGCCAAGCTCGGCGAGCAGGTGGGCGTCGACCCGGTCAAGTTTGGCATGGAGGTCTTCCTCACCCGTCCGTCCGGCTCCTTCACCGCAGCCGAGATGGTCGGCAACGACATCAAGATGTTCGAGCCCGCTGGCAAGAAGCTGCTCATCGGCCAGTACGAGACCGTCGACAAGAGCCGCGCACTCGGCATGATCGACGAGATCCGCGAGGCCATGCGCGCCTACGCCGCCGAGAAGGGCGCCGACGGCATTGTCCTGTGCATCACCGACATCATGGAGGAGGGCTCGCAGGTCCTGCTCGAGGGCGAGACCGAGGCTGCTCAGAAGGGCCTGGGCATTGCTGACGAGCACGACGGCGTCTGGATGCCGGGTGTCCTTTCCCGTAAGAAGCAGGTCGCTGCCCCCATTATGGCCGCCTGCTAGGTTTAGTTGACCAAACGCCACGACCGGATCGCGGACGCCCCGCGCTCCGGTCGCTTTTTTGTGCACGTCGCCGCGTCGTCTCTTGGACAGGCGTGCCTGTGCCGTTGAGCAAATAATGTTCAACCTGTGGTTCCGCTTTTCGGCCGCGCTTGCGCGCTTGTCGCGCAGGGTAGGCTAGATGCAAGCGTAATACGTTAGAGCGCGGCGCCGCCATCTGGGCGGGCCGTGCTTTTTTAAGACGGGAGCTTTCCCGTGAAAGGAGCCGCCCATGGCAGCAACTGAGCAGCTGTTCAATGTTCGTGAGCGCAAGCGCTTTGAACGTCACGACATCTGGGAGCGCATTGCCGAGAACGGCACCATTTCTGCCGCCGTCATGGTGATCGCCGCCATCGCCGCCGTCATCTGCGCCAATACCGATGCCTACGAGGCCATCCATCACTTTTTGGAGACCCCGCTGTATGTGGGTCTGGGCAACCTTACGGCTGGTCTCACCGTTGAGCTTTTCGTCAACGACTTCCTCATGGCGATTTTCTTTTTGTTGGTGGGCATTGAGCTTAAGTACGAGATGACGGTCGGCGAGCTCAAGAATCCGCGTCAGGCCATGCTTCCCATGTTGGCGGCCGTGGGCGGCGTCGTCGTTCCCGCCTGCATCTACCTGATCTTTAACCATGCCGGCGCCCGCAACGGTTGGGCCATCCCCATGGCAACCGATATTGCCTTTGCGCTGGGCGTGCTGTCGCTTTTGGGCAATCGCGTGCCCAACGGCGTGCGCGTGTTCTTCTCGACGCTCGCCATCGCCGACGACCTGATCTCCATCGCCGCCATCGCCATCTTCTACGGTCAGAGCCCCAATCCGTTTTGGTTGGGCGCCGCCGCGCTTGTGACCTGCGCGCTCGTGTGGCTTAACAAGACGCAGCATTACCGCCTTGCCCCGTATTCGGTACTGGGGCTGCTGCTGTGGTTCTGCATGTTCAAGAGCGGCGTACATGCCACGCTTGCTGGCGTCATCTTGGCCTTTACCATCCCGGCCAAGTGTGGCGTCAAGCTCGATAGCCTCACCGATTGGCTGGGCGAGTGCCTGCCGCTGCTCGATGACCGCTACGATGATGAGGCACACATCCTGGGCCAGCATGACTTTACCGTCTCGACCACCAAGGTCGAGCGCGTCATGCACCGCGTGACCCCGCCGCTTATCCGCATGGAGCGTCTGATCTCCACGCCGGTCAACTTTGTGATCCTGCCGATCTTTGCGTTCGTAAACGCTCAGGTTCGCTTAGTGGGCGTGGACATGAGCACGCTGCTCACCGACCCGGTGACGCTCGGCGTGTACTTTGGCATGCTGCTGGGCAAGCCGATCGGCATCTTTGGTATGACGTTTGCCCTGGTTAAGCTTAAGGCCTGCGAGCTGCCGCACAATGTCAACTGGCACATGATTGCCGGCGTGGGCATTCTGGGCGGTATCGGCTTTACCATGTCGATTCTCATCAGCGGCCTTGCCTTCCCGACGGCCCAGTTTGAGGTTCTTGCAGCCAAGGCCGCTATTCTCGCCGGTTCGGTCACCGCAGCCGTGCTTGGCATGATCTACATGAGTGTGATCTGCAAGCACCCCGCGACCAAGGACGAGTAAGAGCGCGAAAACCGGCTCCAGAACCGATTCGGGCGCGTTCAAAATGCGGATTCGGGCGGTGCTTGCCGCCTGCCAGACACGCCAGTGGTCAAAAAACGCCGTTTGTGAGTACTGTCACAAACGGCGTATCATTTTAGGTGCGGAAAATAATGAACAAAGTTATAAGAACTGTAAGTTAATGAGTGACCATCGACTTCCAATTTGGCGCTAGCTGACGGTGATTAGGAAGTTTCAAGTCGAGTTTTGCCGATTTCGACCAAGAATCGCTGCTACTAAAAAGGTAACAGTACTCATATTTGCCCTTTTTTGGCCACAAGCCCTAAAACAAGCCTCGCCAAGGTCGGGAAGCGGGCCAAATCGCCGGCCTCGAGGCTTATTCCACCGTTCCGTAGACGGCGCCCCAGCCGTGGGCGGCCAAGGCGGAGTTGAGCTGGTCGCAAAGTGACTGGCGGTCGTAGTAGCCGGGCGGCAAAAGGTTCACGATTTCCATGAGGTCGGGCGCCAGGTCCAAGATTTCGGCCTGTACGATCAGATCCAGGCGGTCGATGGCGTGGCGGTCGTAAAACAGTCCGTCGACCAGGCGCTGCAAGTCGCCGAATTCCTCGGCCTGAAACGATCCGTACTCCATAGTGCCTCCTTGGGCGCCCCACGCCGGCATGCGCGGCGATTCGTAATTGATTGCGATGAACTTAATCTATCACGGCTTCATAACGTTGCGACGATGGCGGTCTATACTTAGACGAACTGCAACGTACCGCTTCGCGAAAGGTCGCACCCCATGCAGACGATCTACCAGAAGATGGAAACCACCGAACTCGATGCCGCCATCGAGGCGCTCAAAGCCGAGGTCGCCGAGGTCAAGGCCAAGGGCCTGGCGCTCGACATGGCCCGCGGCAAGCCGTCGCCCTCCCAGGTGGACATCTCTCGACCCATGCTCGATATCCTCAATGCCGATGCCGATCTGCATGACGGCAACGTCGACTGCTCCAACTACGGCTGCTTTGAGGGCATTCCCTCGGCACGCAAGCTGGCGGGGGAGTTCCTGGGTTGCCCTGCCGAGCAGACGCTCGTGCTGGGTTCGTCGAGTTTGCTGATTGAGCACGACATCGCCGGCATGTTCTGGCGCTGTGGCTCGTGCGGCAGCGACCCTTGGGAGGCTTACGAGGCAGCGCACGACGGCAAGAAGGTCAAGTTCCTGTGCCCCGTTCCCGGCTACGATCGCCACTTTGGCATCACCGCCGACTTGGGCATCGAGAACGTCCCCGTCGCGATGACCGACAATGGCCCCGACATGGACGAGGTTGAGCGCCTGGTTGCCGCCGACGATTCCATCAAGGGCATCTGGTGCGTGCCCAAGTATTCTAACCCCACGGGCATCACCTTTAGCGAGGACACTGTGCGCCGCCTGGTCGAGATGCCCACGGCCGCGCCCGATTTCCGCATCTTTTGGGACAACGCTTACTGCGTGCACGACCTGTACGACGAGACCGACGAGCTCGCAAATATCTTTGACCTCGCTCGCGCGGCGGGCACCGAGGATCGCGTGGTGGCCTTTGCCTCGACGTCCAAGATCACCTTCCCGGGCGCCGGCATCGGCTTTATCGGTGCGAGCCCCGCGGTCATCGCCGAGTTCTCCAAGCGCCTGAAGGCCGGTCTTATTAGCGCCGATAAGCTCAACCAGCTGCGTCACGTGCGCTTCCTTCCCACCATCGAGGCGGTCAAGGAGCACATGAAAAAGCATGCCGAGTTCCTGTGCCCGCGCTTTGAGGCCGTTGAGCGTAAACTCACCGAGGGCTTGGGTAACACGGGTTGCGCCACTTGGACGCATCCCCATGGCGGCTACTTTGTGAGTTTCGATGGCCCCGAGGGCTCGGCCCAGAAGGTCGCCGCGCTTTGTGCCGACCTGGGCGTCAAGCTCACGCCGGCTGGTGCCACCTGGCCTTATGGCAAGGATCCGCGCGACACCAACATCCGCATCGCGCCGAGCTATCCCACGGTCGAGGACCTGGAGGCTGCGCTCGATGTGCTGGTGCTGGCTGTCAAGCTCGTCGCTGCCGAGCTTGCGCGTGCCGAGCGCGCCTAACGCGTAGGGCCCCGCAAGTCCGCGCCTAGTACTATCCGCACTTTCGATACGTAAAGGAGCGTATACATGGATTTGGGTATTTCCACCAACCCCACGCCAGAGCTCTACACCATTAAGGTGACCGGTGAGATCGATATCTCTAACGCCGATAGCCTGCGCAATGCCATCGACCTGGCGCTCGAGCAGCCCACTGAGGCCGTTGAGCTCGATTTTGCCCAGGTGAGCTACATCGATTCGACGGGCATTGGCGTGCTTGTGGGCGCCGCACACCACGCAGCTGATCATGGTAAGCGTTTTAGCTGCGTCAACGTGCAGCCCCCGGTGATGCGCGTGGTTCAGCTGTTGGGCGTCGACCAGGAGATTTCGATCACCGCTGCATAATCTTTGCCCCCAAAAGGGCGTGCCGTTTGGCATATGTTTGTGATGCGCTCGGACGTTTTGGCGTCCGGGCGCTATACTTGACCGAATGAATAGACGAGTTCCGGCCGAATGGCGCGGTGCGGGCTCGACTCACATCGAGCCTTGGAGGTATGTGTGTTTGGTATTGGAGAGGGTGAGCTCGCGATCATCGTGGTCTTCGGCTTTTTGCTGTTTGGCCCGGATAAGCTCCCGCAGATGGGCCGCACGATCGGCCGTGCCATCCGTCAGTTCCGCGAGACGCAGGAAAAGATGACGGCCGTTGTTCAGTCCGAGATTATCGATCCGGTGAGCGAGGCCGCGTCGGCCCCGGTCAAGCCCAAGAAGACTGCTGCGACCGACGACGATTCCGATGCGGACGAGGATGCCGCCGAGACGGCAGCGCCCGCCAAGAAGGAGACCTTTGCCGAGCGTCGCGCCCGTCTTGCTGCCGAGAAGGCCGCAAGCGAGGGTGCTGCTGAGGGCGAAGGCGCTGTTGATGAGGCCGAGGGTACAGAGCCTGCTGCTGCCGTCGAGCCCGAGCCTGCTGCAGAGCCCGAGCCCGAGCCGGCAGAGCCCACGACGGCTGACCTCTACGCCCGTCGTCCCCGCAAGCGCAAGGCCGTCGTCGACCAGCTCGCTCGCGAGCTCGAGGCCGAGGACGATGCCGAGGCTGCTGCCGCCGACGCCCCGAAGGGAGGCGATGAGTAATGCCGATCGGACCTGCGCGCATGCCGCTCTTCGATCACCTGGGAGAGCTCCGTCGCCGCCTGACCATCGTGGTCGTTTCGGTGTTTGCCGCCGCCATCGTGCTGTACTTTGCCACGCCCGTGGTGCTCGATATTCTTGAGGACCCCATCCGCTCCTTTGTGCCGGACGGTAAGTTTTACATCACCACCACGCTCGGCGGCTTTGGCCTGCGCTTCTCGCTTGCCATCAAGATGGCCGTGGTCATGTGCACGCCCATGATCATCTGGCAGATTCTGGCATTTTTCCTGCCGGCACTGCGCCCCAACGAGCGCAAGTGGGTTGTGCCCACGGTGCTCGCCTCGACGGTGCTGTTCTTCCTGGGTGCCATCTTCTGCTACTTCATCATCATCCCGGCGGGCTTTGAGTGGCTCATCGGCGAGACCTCGGCTGTCGCTACGGCGTTGCCCGATCTGGAGAACTACGTCAACATGGAGCTGCTCTTTATGATCGGCTTTGGTGTGGCGTTTGAGCTGCCGCTCATCATCTTCTACCTGTCCGTTTTCCACATCGTGTCCTATGCGGCCTTCCGCAGCGCCTGGCGCTACGTGTACGTAGGCCTGCTCGTGGGTTCGGCTGTGATTACGCCCGACGGCTCGCCCGTTACGCTGGGTCTCATGTATGGCGCCCTGCTCTCGCTCTACGAGATTTCGCTCGCCATCGCTCGCGTGGTCATTACCGCGCGCGAGGGCAAGGAGGGCCTGTTCGTGAGCCGTCTGGACCTGTTCTCGGACGACGAGGACGACGAGGAGTAAATCGGTATGCACGAGGTTGGCATTGTCAACGGCATACTCGATACAGTGATTCGCGCGGCGCGTGGGGCGGGGGCCTCGCGCGCCGTTTTGGTAACGCTGCGTATCGGGGATATGACCGAAGTTGTGCGCGAGGCGCTCGACTTTGCGTGGGAGACGTTTCGCGATGAGGACCCGCTCACGCGCGGCTGCGAGCTTGCCGTGGAGGAGGTCCATCCACAAAGCGAGTGTCTGGACTGCGGCGAGGTTTTCGACCACGATCGCTTCCACTGTCGCTGTCCCCAGTGTGGTGGTGCCAACGTGCGCCTACTGCACGGCCGCGAGCTCGATATCGCAAGTATCGAAATCGAAACCCCCGACGATTAGCCCGCTAGCCATCTGGTGATGGGGTATAAAGGGGCCAAAGTAAGGAGCGCTAAGTATGGCCGAGAAAACGATTGATATTGCATCGCCGATTCTGTCGCGCAACGAGCGCCTGGCAGATCAGCTGCGTCAGCGATTTAATGAGACAAACACCTACGTGATCAATGTGCTGTCGAGCCCTGGCTCGGGCAAGACCACTACGATTCTGGGCACCAACGAGCGCCTGCGTGACAAAGCCGGCCTGCGCTGTGCCGTCATCGAGGGCGATATCGCCTCGGATGTCGATGCCATCACCATGAAGGAAGCCGGCATGCCCGCCATCCAGATCAACACGGGCGGCCTGTGCCACCTCGAGGGCAACATGATCATGGAGGCCGTCGACGCCTTCGACCAGGCTGTGGGTCTGGAGAACATCGACGTCATCTTTATCGAAAACGTGGGCAACCTGGTCTGC
This sequence comes from Collinsella sp. AM17-1, assembly GCF_003470665.1. Lineage (GTDB taxonomy): Bacteria > Actinomycetota > Coriobacteriia > Coriobacteriales > Coriobacteriaceae > Collinsella. Next base: position 30,880 of record NZ_QRJZ01000021.1, on the reverse strand, counting down.
CCGGTCGACTTTGACCTGGGCGAGAACCTGTCCATCATGATTCTCTCGGTGCCCGAGGGCGACGACAAGCCCATCAAGTACCCGGGCATCTTCCAACACGCCGGCGCGCAGCTGCTCAACAAGGTCGACGTGGCTCCGGCTTTCGATTTTGACATGGATAGGTATACTAAGACACTCGATGACCTCAATCCGCAGGCGCCGCGGTTTGCCGTGAGCGCGCGCAAGGACGAGGGCATGGATGCCTGGTGCGATTGGCTCATCGGGCAGATTGAGCAAGCAAGGGCGTAAGTCGGCCGCCATACGGGCGGGCGTAGCCGCAGAGATACGAGATAGGAGCCTCTTTTGAAGCTCATCATCGCCGAGAAAAACGACGCCGCGCGTCAGATCGCCGAGCGTCTGTCCACGGGCAAGCCCAAAAAGGACAAGGTGTACAACACTGCCATCTACCGTTTTGAGTGGAAGGGCGAGGAGTGCGTGACCATCGGCCTTGCCGGTCACATCCTGGCGCCCGATTTTTGCGACAGTGTGCTGTTCGATAAAAAGCTGGGCTGGTATTCGGTCACGGAGGACGGCGAAATGCTGCCGGCCGACATGCCCGATGGCCTGGCTCGTCCGCCCTACGACACCAAGCGCAAGCCGTTTCTTGCCGACGGTATCTCCATCAAGGGCTGGAAGCTCGAGAGCCTGCCCTATCTCACCTGGGCGCCCGTCATTAAGCTGCCGGCCGAGAAAGAACTCATTCGTTCGCTCAAGAACCTCGCTAAAAAGTCCGACAGCGTCATCATCGCCACGGACTTCGATCGCGAGGGTGAGCTGATCGGTTCGGACGCTCTCAACAAGGTGCGCGAGGTCGCGCCGGACTTGCCGGTCGCCCGCGCCCAGTATTCTTCGTTTACCAAGGCCGAGATTACGCAGGCCTTCGATAATCTTGTCTCGCTCGACCAGAATCTGGCCGACGCTGGCGAGAGCCGCCAGCACATCGACCTCATTTGGGGTGCGGTGCTCACGCGCTACCTGACGCTCGCCAAGTTTGGCGGCTTTGGCAACGTGCGTTCCGCCGGCCGCGTGCAGACGCCGACGCTCGCCCTGGTGGTCGAGCGCGAGCGCGAGCGCATGGCGTTTGTGCCCGAGGACTATTGGCAGATTCGCGGCATGGGTGCCGCGCAGGGCGCTGCCGAGGACGATCGCTTTAAGATTGCCCACAAGACGGCACGTTTTACCGACAAGGATGCTGCCGAGACGGCGTATGGTCACGTCGACGGCGCCAAGACGGCAACCGTCGCCGCGGTGACCAAGCGTTCGCGTAAGCAACAGCCGCCCACGCCGTTCGCGACGACCTCGCTGCAGGCTGCCGCCGCGGCCGAGGGCATCTCGCCTGCGCGTACGATGCGCATCGCCGAGTCCCTCTACATGGCCGGTCTCATCAGCTACCCGCGTGTCGACAATACCGTGTACCCCGCGACGCTCGATCTGGGCGCCGTGGTGAGCGACCTGGCAAAGATCAACCCGGCGCTGGCGCCCGTGTGCAAAAAGGTGCTTGCCGGTCCCATGAAGCCCACACGCGGCAAGGTCGAGACCACCGACCACCCGCCTATCTACCCCACGGGCGAGGGCGATCCGTCCACGCTCGACGGCGGCCAGCGTAAGCTCTACGACCTCATCGCCCGTCGCTTCCTAGCAACACTCATGGGTCCCGCGACCATCGAGAACACCAAGCTCGAGCTCGACGTGAACGGTGAGCCGTTCGTGGCTTCGGGCGATGTGCTCGTGACCCCGGGTTTCCGCGAGGCGTATCCGTACGGACTCAAGCGCGACGAGCAGATGCCGCCGCTGGAGCAGGGCGACATGGTCGACGTGTTCGACATTAAGCTTGAGGCCAAGCAGACCGAGCCGCCCGCGCGCTACAGCCAGGGCAAGCTCGTGCAGGAGATGGAAAAGCGCGGCCTGGGCACCAAGTCCACGCGCGCGAGCATCATCGAGCGCCTGTACGCCGTGCGCTACCTCAAAAACGATCCCGTGGAGCCAAGCCAGCTGGGCATCGCCATCATCGATGCACTGACGCAGTTTGCCCCGCGCATCACGAGCCCCGATATGACCAGCGAGCTCGACGGCGACATGACTCGCGTCGAGCGCGGCGAGGACACCGAAGAGCATGTCGTGACGCACTCGCGTGCGCTGCTGGCCGGCGTGCTCGACGAGCTGCTCAAGCATACGCAGGAGCTGGGCGACGCCATCAGCGACGCCGTCACGGCCGATGCGCGCGTGGGCGCCTGCCCCAAGTGCGGCAAGGACCTGGTTATGAAGACGAGCGCCAAGACCCGCGGCAGCTTCATTGGCTGCATGGGCTGGCCCGACTGCGACGTGACCTATCCGGTGCCGAGTGGCGTCAAGGTAAGCCCGCTCGAGGGCGAGGCCGCCGTGTGCCCCGAGTGCGGTGCGCCGCGCATTAAGTGCCAGCCGTTCCGCCAGAAGGCCTTCGAGATCTGCGTGAACCCCACGTGCCCCACCAACTACGAGCCCGACCTTAAGGTGGGCGAGTGCAAGGTGTGTGCCGAGGCCGGACGCCATGGCGACCTGATCGCGCACAAGAGCGAGAAGAGCGGCAAGCGCTTTATCCGCTGCACCAACTATGACGATTGCGGCGTGAGCTATCCACTGCCGGCGCGTGGAAAACTCGAGGCGACGGGCGAGACTTGTCCCGAGTGCGGCGCTCCCATCGTGGTGGTCAACACGGCGCGCGGCCCGTGGCGTATCTGCGTGAACATGGACTGCCCGACCAAGGAGAAGAAGCCCGCCCGCGGCCGCAAGACCACAACCAAGGCGAGCACGGCGAAGAAGACGACCGCTGCGAAGAAGACTTCGACGGCGAAAAAGTCGACTGCCAAGAAGTCGACCACCAAGAAGACGACGGCCAAGAAGGTCGCCGACAAGTAACGGCGCAGTCGAAACAATGCCCAAAAAACGAGCGAGGGTCTCATGATCCTCGCTCGTTTTTTTGACCGGCAGTTAGGGACGTTCCTTTTCTGCCGGCAGTTTAGGAACGTCCCTAACTGCCGGCTCGGGAACGACAAAGCGCTAGTTCACTTCGACGGGTTTGGCGCCGGGATAGCGCTCCTCAAAGTCTAGGCGGTACTTATTGTCATTGGTGCCCGCCACGTTGTCGCGCGACAGCGGCGCCACGATCTCATTCTTGTGGTCCGCAGGCTTGGCGTATTTCAGGCTGATCTCCCAGGCATCACTGATTGCGTCAATGCGGTGATCCAGGTCGTCGTACAGGGCGATGATGTCCTTCCAGGAGCTGTAGTTTTTGGAGCTCGTCGGGACGTCCAGGTCCTCGACGATGTCGTAATACTGCTCGATGGTGTCCTCCGTGCGCTCGGCGACGTCGGCGAGATTTTGACGGGTGGTTCGATCTTCTTCCAGATAGTTGCCGTTGAAGTTCTGCGCGCAGCCACGGACGTAGTTGTCGAGGTCTTCGAGCAGGTCGTAGTACTCGCTCAGGCGACGGTAGAGGTTTTGCTCGGAGAGGGTCGCTTCGCCGCCATCCTCGTCGTCATCGTCATCATCGTCGTACAGGCTGTTGGGATCGCCGAGAGGCTTTAGGTCATCGTCGTCGACGTCATGGTGCAGCTTAGCTACCTCGGCAGTCGTCTGCGTGGCGGCGTTGTCGAACGGTCTGATCGCAAAGAAGATGACCAGGGCGATGATGATCGCCACCAGCACAACGATAACGGCGATAAGCGGCCCGGTGCCGCTCTTTTTGGGAGCGGGGGTCTGTGGCGAAGCGGGCGCGTATGCGGGAGCCGGCTGCTGTTGGGGCGAGCCGCTCGCGACGGGTATGCGCTGCGTGGTCTCGACGGCCTCGGTCCTTGCGGCGGGGTCGGGGCTATAGGCGAGGGGGTCGTCCGCCTTGGCTTGCGGCGTATCAAGGGAGCCGGTCTGCTCAAAAGCGGGCTGGCTATCGCTCGCGGCTGTTTGCTCAACGGGTGCACCGCACGAGGTGCAGAACTTGGCATTATCTTCAAGAAGCTTGCCGCACGAGGCGCAATACCGAGACATTGCCACTCCTTTCGCCACATTTCAATGCAATACGACGATTATACCCACTGCCCCAAGAAGCCGGCAGTTAGGGACGTTCCTTATCTGCCGGCAGTTTAGGAACGTCCCTAACTGTCGGCTAATCGTTGGGGCGCGCCTGTCCCTGGGGTATCATGGCTTGGTTGATATATCCGCATTTACGCGCCTTGTAGGAAGGGGCTGCGTCCATGGCTTTTGAGCCCGCTCAACATAGCTTTATCACGCTCGAGGGCGTCGACGGTGCCGGCAAGTCCACGCAGGCGCGCCTGCTTGCTCGCGCGCTCGAGCTCGCTGGCCACCAGGTTGTGAGCCTGCGCGAACCGGGCGGCACCGCCATCAGCGAAAAGATCCGCGCCCTGCTGCTCGACCCCGCCAATATGGCGATGGGCGATACCTGCGAGCTGTTGCTCTACGAGGCCGCGCGTGCCCAGCTGGTGCACGAGGTCATCGCGCCCGCCCTCGCTGCCGGCAAGGTGGTCCTGTGCGATCGCTTCTACGATTCCACGACCTGCTACCAGGCGTTTGCCGACGGCCTCGATCGCCAGATGGTGCGCGACGCCAACAACCTGGCCGTCGCGGGAACGCACCCGGCGCTCACACTCGTCTACCACATCACGCCCGAGCAGGCGGCGCTACGCATGGCAGCCCGTGGCGCGGCAGATCGCATGGAGGCTAAGGGCATGGCATTCCAGGAGCGTGTCTACGAGGGGTTTTGCGCCATTGCTGCCGAGGAGCCAAACCGCGTAAAGCTCATCGACGCCACTACGACCGTCGAGGTAGTTTTCGAGAAGACGGTCGAGCAGGTTCGCGCGTACGGTCTCGATATCCCCCAGGATGCTGTCGCCGCCGCGCTTGCCAAGGAGGCCGAGTAACATGGCCCCCGCTCAGGCAAGCCTGCTGGCCAAGCTCGACACCCAAGAGCGCGTGCGCGACTTTTTGACCAATGCCGTCGCCAGCGGCCGTGCATCGCACGCCTACCTGTTTTTGGGCGCGCCCGGCGCGGGCAAGCTCGATGCCGCGTGGGCGCTCGCCCAAGCCTTCCTGTGCGAGCAGGACGGCTGCGGCGCATGCGACAGTTGCGTGCGCGTCTCTCGGCATACGCATCCCGACGTGCACTATTACACGCCCGAGAGCGCCACGGGCTATCTTATTGCCCAGACCCGCGAGCTGCTCGATGACGTGCCGCTGGCACCCATTCGCGCCAAGGCCAAGGTCTACATCATCGACCGTGCCGAGCAACTGCGCGCCAACACCGCCAACGCACTGCTCAAGACACTCGAGGAGCCGCCCGAGGGCGTTATGTTCATCTTGCTGGGCACCTCGGCAGACGTGATGCTGCCCACCATCGTGAGCCGCTGCCAGTGCGTGCCGTTTCGGCTGGTGTCGCCCGCCGTCGCCGCGCAGGCCGTGAGCCGCGCCACCGGCCAGGACCCCGCGCGTTGCCGCATGGCGGTCGCCGTGGCGGGAAGCCCCACACGCGGCATCGAGTTTCTTAAGAGCGCCGAGCGCCAGGACGCCCGCCGTCAGATGGTCCGTGCCATCGACTCACTCATTGCCGCCGACGAGGCCGACGTGCTCAGTCGCGCCAAGTCGCTCATCGTCGCCGTCAAGGCGCCGCTCGCCGAGGTCAAGTCCACGCAGGAAAAGGTACTCGAGCAAAATGCCGACTACCTGTCGCGTGGAGCATTGAAGCAGCTTGAGGACCGCAACAAGCGCGAACTCAACGCGCGCGAGCGTTCGGGTATCATGGAAGCGCTGGCGAGCGCGCGGACGCTCATGCGCGACGTGCTGCTGACACTTCAGGACGAGGCGGCCGACGTGGTGAACGAAGACGTGCGTGACACGATCGGTCGGCTTGCCGCTGCGACGAATGTTGCGGGTGCCACCCAGGCGCTCGAGGCGGTCGCGACCGCCGAGCGCAACATCGCCAGAAACGTTACTCCCCAGCTGGCCATCGAGGTCATGCTGTTCGATATCAGGAAGGCACTGAAATGCCGTTAGTCGTACCCGTTAAGTTTACCTACGCCTCGCGCGACCTGTGGTTCGACCCGCAGGATTTGGATATCCTCGAGGCCGATTATGCCATCTGCTCCACCGAGCGCGGAACCGAGATCGGCCTGGTCACGGCCGATCCCTTCGAGGTACCGCAGGACGAGATCGGCCAGCCGCTCAAGCCCGTGCTGCGCGTGGCGAGCGACATCGACCTGCAGCTTGCCGATGATCTGGCCATCCAGGGCGACGAGGCCATGGTCGATTTCCGTCGCCTGGTCAAGGAGCTCGACCTCGAGATGAAGCCGGTCGGCGTCGAGTACCTGTTTGGCGGCGAGAAGGCCGTGTTCTACTTTGCGGCCGAGGAGCGCGTCGATTTTCGTCAGCTCGTCAAGGACCTGTCCTCGACGCTGCACATTCGCGTCGACATGCGCCAGATCGGCGTGCGCGACGAGACCCGCCTGGTGGGCGGCTATGCCCAATGCGGACAGGAGCTCTGCTGCACGCGCTTTGGCGGACAGTTTGAGCCCGTCTCGATTCGCATGGCAAAAGAGCAGGACCTGCCGCTCAACTCGTCCAAGATCAGCGGCGTGTGCGGCCGCCTGATGTGCTGTCTGCGCTATGAGTTCGAGGCGTACAAGGACTTTAAGAGCCGTGCACCCAAAAAGAAGACGCTCATCGATACGCCGCTTGGCAAGGCACGTATTCAGGAATACGACACGCCGCGTGAGCAGCTAGTGCTGCGCCTGGAGAACGGCAAAGTCTTTAAGGTCAACTTGGCCGACATGACCTGCTCTGAGGGCTGCAAGAAGAAAGCTGCCGAGCAGGGCTGCAATTGCCGTCCCGACTGCGTGACGCGCGACGTGCTCGAGCGCATCGAGTCGCCCGAGATGCGCCTGGCGCTCATGGAGCTCGATCGCGAGAACGGCGTCGACGTGGGCGATGGCCTGTCGAGTGCCGACCGTCTGGCCGGCACGTCGATGCCCAAGCGCCGTCGTCGCGATGCCGAATCCGATGCTCGCGCCGGTCAGAGCCAGGGCGAGAGCCGTGGCCGCGGAAAGGGCCGTGGCAATGCCGCAACGCCTGAGGCCGAGGAGGCCGCTGGCGGCCGTCGCCGCCGCAAGCGTGCGGGCTCTGCCGATGCCGGCGAGGCCGCAGCCGCCGGCAAGAACGGCGCTCGCGAGCGCGAGGTTCAACAGCCCCAGCAGCAGAATCGCGGCGGTGGCATGAATCCCACGCGCCGTCGTCGCCGTCATCTGTCGAGCGAGGAGCGCGAGGACGCCTTCCGCGCCGCAGCTGCTCGCGAGGCTGGTGCCGCTTCCAAGGGTCCCTCGGCCTCCGATGCGCCTGTCGACAAGGGCGGCAAGTCACGTGGCGAGGAGGAGCGCGCGCCGCGTCCGCGCCGTCGCCATTCCTCGGGCGCACAGCAGAAGCCCTCAGTGCCCTCCGTGGCCGATCAGGTCTCGGATGGCGAGGTCAAGGTCACGCGCCGTCGTCCCGGAGATGGCGGGGGAGCGGCTGCCAAGGCTTCGCGTGGCGCCGCTCGCGACGAGCGCGAGCCGCGCGAGGATCGCGGTGGCGAGGGCTCGGCCGACCAGGGTCAAAAGCGCCGTCGTCGTCGCCGTTCCCGCAAGCCGCGCCAGGATGGTGGCGAGGGCTCGACCCCGTCTTCGGCCGCACCACAACCGCCCGCCGGCGAATAACGCCCGCGAGCGGATTTAACCCGCCTTACCCCAATCGCGTCGGGGTACCATAGCGCTGAATCAACAACCCTCCCTGCGACCGAACGTAGGGAGGGTTGTGTCTTGAAGAGCCATCTGAACAAATTGAGCCGTCTGCAGGGTGCCGGCGCCCTACCGTTTGCGGACGAATTGCTGCCGTTTGCCGAGCGGGCGGCACGCGAGGCACTCGAGGCATTGTCGCCAACACGATGTGCCGGCTGCGAGCGCGCCGGTGCGCTTATTTGCCAAGACTGCCTGGCCGCGCTCACGCTCATCGACCCACGTCATAGCTGCACCCGATGCGGCGCCCCGTTTGGGGATTTGCTGTGCACTGAGTGTTCGGTCGAGGGCACGTCCTCGGCAATGGCGGAGGCGCTCGACCGCTGCCTGGCGTGCTCCGTCTATGCGCATCCGCTGCCGCGCATCATTAAAGCGTACAAGGACGCGGGCGAGCGACGCCTGGCGCCGTATCTGGCGGAGCTGCTCTACGACACCGCCCTGCATGCCCAGGTCGTAGCGCCCGATCGCTTAGGAGGTGTGCTGTCCGGTGCGGATGCGGTGGTGTTTGTGCCTGCGACGGCGGCAGCGTTTCGGCGGCGCGGTTTTGATCATATGGAGGCCATTGCGCGCCCATTTTGCGAGCTGTCGGGTGTTCCCCTGCTCGATGCCCTCGTCAAGTACGGGCATGGCGACCAGCGCGAACTCGGTCGTGAGGAGCGTCGCGAGCGTGCCCAAGGCATGTACGAGACGGTTGAGGACGTGCACGGCCGCCGCCTGCTGCTTATCGATGACGTTATCACCACGGGCGCGACCATGGCAGCAGCCTCGGCGGAGCTCAAGCGTGCCGGCGCTGCGGCAGTCGATGGCCTTGCTATCGCACGTGTTTGGTAGGGGTGGTTTTGTGGCAGTGAAGATAGCGCGTGCGGCCCGTCCTGACCTGCGAAATCTGTACTCGCGATGCGAATAACGCCCCTAACCTTAAACTTTAGCTTGAACTTAGCTATAATGCGCTTGGTTCCTACCAGGCTGTGGTTGCGGACGGACGAAATGCCCGTCCTAGTCCAAGACAGACGCGGTCAAAGGGATCCACGTAAGCGACCGCGTGCGCGCGGCGCGATCATGGCGCGTCCTAGATGTAAGCCGCACCGTCCGTTCTACTTTCTTTGGGGCAATACCGCCTCGCGGGCGAGCGGGTCAGTCGTGAAGGTGGCTGCGGCCTCCCGAGCAAACACCCCGGTGCGCAAGTGTGGGGTCAAATACCAGGTCAGCTGGTGGGAACAACCTGATATTCCGCGCAACGCACGGATTGTATACGACACAGAAGGCAGGGTAGTGGACATGGTGAGGGGCAGCTTGATGCACGCGGCTCGGTTAGGTGCTGGGACCGCAGCGGTCATTGCCGTTTTGGGCCTGAGCGGATGCGCGTTCAACCCGCTGTCTACGTTCACGACTCCCACGATCGACCAGATCGAGTACGAGACGGTCACGCCGGCGGTGTCGGACGATGTCCTGGTCACTCCCGGAACCCTGACGGTCGCCCTCGATACTTCCGATGCGCCGCAGGCCATGCAGGACGCCGACGGCGAGCTCACGGGGTATGCGGTTGACGCCGCCCGCGCCCTCGCAAGCCGCATGGGCCTTAAGGTCGCCTTTGTCGATGCATCCTCGGCAGGTTCCGCGCTCGGCGACAAAAAGGCTGATATCTTTATCGGCGAGATCAACTCCACGGACGGGGACGTTAGCTCGCTCGGCACCTGCCTGTACGATGCCGCTTCCGTGTTCGGTAAAACCAGCGATGGTGAGTCGCTAAGCGTTTCCACCGATACCCTTAACACGTCTACTCTGGGTATCCAGATGTCCTCGGCCTCGCAGGAGGCGCTTGCTAAGCAGAGCATCACTGCCAACCAAAAGACCTACTCCAACATCAACGAGTGCTTTGAGGCGCTCGAGTCCGGCGAGGTCGACTATGTGATCTGCGACTCCACGGCCGGCGGCTACCTTGCACGCCTGATGAGCGAGATCTCCTATGTCGGTGCGCTCGAGGCGCCCTCGACGCTTGGTGTTGCGGGCCTCTCGTCCAATGACGAACTGTGCCGCGCCGTGAGCGATGCCCTCGACGACATCACGGTCGACGGTACGCTCGAGGCAGTCCACTGCGTCTGGTATGGCAGGACGCCCTACGACCTCACCACTAAGACGGTTTCGGGCGCTAACGTGCAACCGGGCGACTCTGAGTCCAGTGAGACCACGTCCTCCGGCAGCGAGTCTTCCGATTCCAACAATGAGACCGCATCCTCCGAGGACAAATCGTCCAGCCAGGAAGGCACCATCACTGACGACGACATTAACAAACTCAATAGCTAGTTATTGCTAGGGGTGGTGTCTCCTATACGTTGGAAAGGACACCCCTTCACGGTTTCAACACGCACTGCCGGGCTTCCCCAATAGGGGAGCCCGGCTTTTTCATCCCTATAAAACCAGCAGGTCAAAGCCAATTTTCGGGACCAAATACAAATCTGTCGGCTCCCTCCTATAGCGCACTTTGCCATGGAAAAGTACGAGACTTCGGTATGCGGTATCAAGCAATCGTTATTCGGGTCTTTAGGAATCCGCGTGATTAAATGCACGGCAATGGGTACATAGCCAGTACAGTAAGTCCCCGAGGCAGATTGGAGCCACGTATGGATATCAAGGTTTCTGGACGCAAGACGACGGTAACCGATGCTCTGCGTGCGCATGTGGATGAGAAGATCGGCGAGGCGCTCAAGGTTTTCGATATCGAGCCCATGACGGTCGACGTTGTACTTCGCTATGAGAAGAACCCCTCGAACCCCAACCCGGCAATCGTCGAGGTCACGGTTCGTGCCCGCGGTTCGGTGATTCGCGTTGCCGAGCACGGTGCAGATATGTACGCCGCCATCGACCTCTCCGCCGATAAGGTCGCCCGCCAGCTGCGCAAGTTCAAGACCAAGGTCGTGGACAACCGCCAGGGCGGTGCCAGCGCCGCGGATGTCGCGCCGGTCGAGCGCGTCGAGGATCTGGCCGACCTGCTGCTGCCCGAGGAGGAGGACGACCTGCTCGTCCGCGAGAAGGTCATCGACGTCACCCCGATGACTGAGGAGCAGGCGCTGGTGCAGACCGATCTGCTCGGCCACGACTTCTACGTGTTCGAGAACGCGACGACCGGCCTTATCAATGTGGTGTATCACCGTAAGAATGGTGGATATGGCATCATCAAGCCCCGTATCGAAACACTTGACGAGTAAAATACGTTAACTTGCATGAGTTAACGGTTGGCGGCCATCCCATGCGGGTGGCCGCCTTTTTACGTAAGGAGTCGCTTTGATGGACAAGGCCGCATCCGCCGGTCATTCGGACCGTTGCCGCATCGTCGTCGATACCTGCTGCGACTTTAGCCCCGAGGTCGCCGCGAACCTTGATGTCGATATCCTGGGTTTCCCCTTCATTATCGATGGCGAGGAGCGCACGGACGACATCTGGTCGAGCATGAGCCCTAAGGAGTTCTACGACCGCATGCGCGCCGGCGCCCGCGTGTCCACCTCGGCTGTGTCGCTCGGTCGCTATATCGAGTTCTTTACCGAGTGCGCCAAAGAGGGTACGCCTACGGTCTACCTGTGCTTTACCTCGGCGTTGTCGTCGAGCTACAACTCCGCGTGCCAGGCGGCGGACGCCGTGCGTGCCGAGTATCCCAACTTTGAGCTGTACGTGGTCGACAACGCGTTGCCCTGCGCGACCGGCGCGCTCTTGGCGCTCGAGGCCGTGCGTCAGCGTTCGGCGGGACTGACTGCCAAGCAGCTGGTCGACTGGGCAAACGAGGCCAAGACCTATGTCCACGGTTACTTTACGCTCGAGAGCTTTGACGCGCTGGCTGCCGGCGGCCGCATTCCGCCCGCGGCGGCACAGCTCACGGCAAAGCTCGACGTCAAACCCGAGCTGTCCTACGACCTGGCCGGCTCGCTGTCGCTGATCGGCGTCAACCGCGGTCGCAAGAAGGCGCTCAAGTCCATTCTCAAGTCGTTCCGCGAGAACTATGTGCCCGATCGCACCATGCCCATCGCCATTATGACGGCCGATGCCGAAAAGGACGGCGACTGGCTCGAAGCCGCCATCCGCAAGGAGGAGGGCTGCGCCGACGTCACGATCATTCGCAGCTCCGTGGGTCCCACCATCGGCTCGCACGTGGGCCCCGGCATGGTGGCCTGCGCGTTTTGGGGCAAGAACCGCGCCGACAAGGCGTCGCTTTCCGACCGCATCGCCCGCCGCGTGCGCGGCGAGTAGACAGGCGCTACGACCGCAGGCGCCCCGCAGCTCAAACGCTGGCACCGAGTATTCAACCTGGTAATAACACCCAACCCAAAAGGAAAGGTTTCATGGCAAACAAGCTCTCTGTCGCATTTATCGGCACCGGAATCATGGGTGCCCCCATCGCCGGTCACATTCTGGACGCCGGCTACCCCGTCACGGTTAACAACCGCACCAAGTCCAAGGCCGCGGCGCTCATCGAGCGCGGTGCCGCCTGGGCTGATACGCCGGCCGATGCCGTGGCTAACGCCGATGTCGTCTTTACCATGGTGGGCTATCCCTCCGAGGTCGAGGAGCTCTATCTGGCGGGCGACGGCCTACTCGCGTGCACCAAGCCGGGCGCGGTCTTGATCGACCTCACCACGAGCTCGCCCGAGCTCGCCCGTGACATTGCCGAGGCCGCCCAGGTTTCTGGTCGCATGGCGTTTGACTGCCCCGTCACCGGCGGCGAGTCGGGCGCTATCGCCGGTACGCTCACGGCTATCGTGGGCGCTACCGAGAACGACATCGCGCCGGTCCGCGACATCCTTGCCACCTTTGCGGCCAACATCTGCTGCTTCGACGGCGCCGGCAAGGGCCAGGCTGCCAAGCTCGCCAACCAGGTGTCGCTGGGCGCCTGCATGGTCGGCATGGCAGACGCCATGGCATTTGCCGAGCTGAGCGGCCTTGACTTGGAGAAGACCCGCCAGATGATCCTGGGCGGTACCGGCAAGTCCGGCGCCATGGAGAGCCTGGCTCCCAAGGCGCTCGACGGCGACTACAAGCCCGGCTTTATGGTCGAGCACTTCATCAAGGACCTGCGTCTGGCGCTCGCCTACGCCGATGACCGCGAGCTCGCGCTGCCCGGTGCCGACGTGGCCTTTACGCTCTACGACATGCTCGACGCCATCGGTGGCGCTAAGCTGGGTACCCAGGCCATCACGGTCCTGTACAAGGAGGAGGCTGACGCCATCGCCGCCGGTCTGGACTGGTCACAGTATCGTCCCGAAGAGCATGGTGCTCACGAGGACGGCTGCGGTTGCGGCGAGCACGGCGACGACCATGAGTGCGGTTGCGGCCACCATCACGGCGAGGACCACGAGTGCTGCGGCGGCCACGGCCATGATGACGGCCACGAGTGCTGCTGCGGCCACCATCACGGGGAGTAGCGCCCATGAGCTGGACGTTCGTGGTGCTCGCGTTGGTGCTCTTTATCTTTGCGATCTACATTGGCTTTTTGTGCGGCCAGTGGGCCTGCGAAAAGCGCGTGATCACCAAGCGCGACTACTGGATTGCCAATTTTGCAGGTGCGGCAGCGGTTGTCCTACTGACCTGGGTGTTTTCGCTGTTCCCGCTGGTGCAGTTTGCGCCGATCGGCTGGCTCGGCGGCTTTATCGCCGGCCTTAAGATGAGCTTTGGCGAGTCCGTCGGCCCGTGGCGCAAGCACGACGAGGTCTTTAACGTCAACAAGGCCCATCGCGCCGCCGCCGACGCGGGCGACGCCGAGGAGCGCCGCCGTGCGCGTCGCAATGGCGCGGCCGACCGACAGCTCATCTCGGTCACCGATGACAGCAAGGGTGCTGGCAAGCACGCTAAGAAATAGTAAGAAGAGGTAACTATGGCAGAAAACAAAGACGAACAGCTCACCGACGAGGAGCTGGCACAGCTTCAGCTGGCAGAGGAGAACGAGAATGCCGTCGACCGCCTGGTCCAAGAGCTCGGCTGCCCCACACGCCGCATCCGCCAGTTTGCCGCCCGCGTGCTGCATCTGCTGGCCGAGCGCGACCCGCAGCGCGTCGTGCCCTGCGTGCCCGCGCTGATCGAGGCACTCGACCGCCCCGAGGCTCAGACCCGCTGGGAGGCCCTCGATGCCCTGGCGGCGCTCGCCACCACCTGCCCCGAGCAGATGAGCGATGCCTTCGAGGGTGCCGAGACCGCGCTGTTCGACGAGATTTCCTCCACGCTGCGCTATGCCGCCTTCCGCCTGCTGTGCGTGTGGGGCGCCACGAGCGTTGAGCGTTCGCGCGAGGCTTGGCCCATCCTGGACGAGGCCATTCAGTGCTACCACGGCGACCTTGAGTATCGTGATATGCTCGGTTGCCTGTACGAGTTTGGCCAGGGCGAGATCGATGCCGAGGTTGCCGAGAAGCTCGCGCTGCGCCTTAAGTTCGACGCCGAGAACGGCAAGGGCAGCTATCTCAAGGCCCGTTCGAGCGAGATTTGCGAAATGCTTGTTAAACGTTTTGGCCTGGATCTCTCCAAAAAGAAGAAGCGTGCTAGCGTTAAAAAATCTGACGACGCCGAAGACGAGGAGTAACAGATTATGGCGCACGATGTAGTCCTGATTCCCGGTGACGGTATCGGTCCCGAGATTACGCAGGCCATGCGCCGCGTGGTCGAGGCCACTGGTGTCCAGATCAACTGGAACGTCCAGGAGGCCGGCGCCGGCGTCATGGACGAGTTTGGCACGCCACTGCCCCAGCACGTCCTCGATGCGGTCGCCCAGAGCAAGGTTGCCATCAAGGGCCCCATCACCACGCCGGTCGGCACGGGTTTCCGCAGCGTCAACGTGGCCCTGCGCAAGCATTTCGACCTGTACGCCTGCGTGCGCCCTTGCCTGTCGCAGCCGGGCGACGGCTCTCGTTTCCGCGATGTCGACCTGGTTATCGTGCGCGAGAACACCGAGGACCTCTACGCCGGTATCGAGTTCGATGAGGGCGCTGCCGAGGTCGAGGAGCTCTCGCAGCTCGTCGAGCGTTCGGGCCAAAAGACCTTCGCCGCCGATTCCGCGATCTCGATCAAGCCGATCTCTATCGCCAAGAGCCGCCGCATTGTGGAGTACGCCTTTGAGTACGCCCGCCGCTGCGGCCGCAAAAAGGTGACGGCCGTGCACAAGGCCAACATCATGAAAGCGACCGACGGCCTGTTCCTGCGCGTTGCGCGCGAGGTGGCCGCCAACTATCCCGACATCGAGTTCAACGACAAGATTGTCGACGCCACCTGCATGGGCCTGGTCCAGAACCCCAACGACTTCGATGTTCTGGTGCTGCCCAACCTGTACGGTGACATTGTGAGCGACCTGTGCGCCGGCCTGGTGGGCGGCCTGGGTATGGCTCCGGGCTCCAATATCGGTGCCGACTGCGCCATCTTCGAGGCAACGCACGGCTCCGCGCCCGATATCGCTGGCCAGGATATCGCTAACCCCACGGCCGAGATTCTGTCTGCTGCGATGATGCTTGATCACCTGGGCGAGAACGACGCCGCCGATCGCATCCGCGCCGCCGTCTCTGCCACGCTCGACGAGGGCGAGCAGGTTACCGGCGACGTGCGTCGTGCCCAGACCGGCTCCGTTGAGGGCGCCGTGGGTACGCAGGCCTTTGCCGATGCCGTTATCGCGCACCTGGCCTAAGGCATGCAGGCTGCAAACGCCTAAATAGTACTTAAGTGTTTGCGTATAACCTAAGAATCAATACGCCCGGCGCTCCGTCGGGCGTATTCTATTGGGGACTATGTTTCCTAACAAGGAGTAACCGATATGGGTTTGATTCAAAAGAAGGACGAGAAGGACGAGATCGACGGCATCCAGATCATCGAGCGCGGCGAAGGCCCCGACGGTGACGAGACCGAGAAGATCGATCTGGTCGCCGGTACGTCTGCCGAGCACATTGCCGCCGGTACGACGGCCGAGGAGGAGGATGCCCGTCTTGAGGCAAAGATCGCCGCGGACGCCGCCGACGAGAACCTCATGCCCGAGGAGCAGGACGAGGACGATGACTCCGATGTGGACGGCCACGCTTGCAAGCACAAGAAGACGATGATTGCCGCCTTTGTGGTCGCAGTCGTGATCGCTGCCGTGGTCGGCTTCTTTATTGGCAATGGCGGCTTTGGCGGCAAGGGCGTCGGCTCGGCGACTCTGACCGAGGGCCAGCTCGATTCGACCGTGGCAAGCTATAGCTACAACGGCAAGAAGAGCGACATCACTGCGCGCGAGGCCATCGAGAGCCAGTACAGCCTCGACACCGTCAAGGACGACGACGGCAACTACACCGCTCCGTCTGCTGACGTCATCCTGTCTTACGTGCGCAACCAGATTCTGCTCGATGCTGCCGAGGACGAGGGCATTACCGTCTCTTCCAAGGAGATGAAGAAGTACGCCGAGGAGTCCATCGGCACCTCCGATTACAAGACCATGGCCACGCAGTACGGCGTGTCCAAGGACCAGGCCAAGCAGATCGTCCGTCAGTCCGCGACGCTGCAGAAGCTCTATAAGAAGAAGGTTGGCGACGGCTCCGCAAGCATGCCGACCGCCCCGACCGAGCCTGCCGACGGCAACGAGGAGACCGCGAGCAAGGACTACGCCGACTACATCATCAACCTTGCCGGCGATGAGTGGGATAGCTCAAAGGGCACCTGGAAGGACGCCGATGGCACCTACGCTAAGGCATTCGCCGACGATGCCTTTACGGCCGATAGCGCCACCTACAAGCAGGCCATGACCGCCTACTACACTGCTTATCAGCAGTATTCCTCGCAGGCTTCGAGCGCCAGCTCCAAGTGGACCGAGTATGCTAACGGCCTCTACGCCAAGGCCAACATCAGCATCTACGGCCTGTTTGCTTAAAGGTTGCCCGAGCTTTCGAGCGCGAAGTCGAAATATCTGATTGAGCCCGCTAGAACGACGTTCTGGCGGGCTTTTTGCTACCGAAAGCACTGGGGTAGGACCCGCGCCCGCGCAAGTGCTTCATCGAGTCTCCCCAATTCATCTAGGAAAAAGGCTGCAAACGATTGCAAATTATCGGTGAACGGTCAAAAACTACCGTTCACCGATAATTTCACAACTGGTTTTAACTGGTATTAAGTCAAAAAGACCAATTCACAAATCTTCACAATGACCTGCAATTTTTCTACACGCTTTTTTTAGCCATCCTGCGTTGCTCAGACGCTAAGATAGCCCCGATCTTTTGCCAAAGCATTTCGAAACGGTTTCAAAACTGCAGGTAGAAGTGTTAACGAGCGGTGAACGGTCGATTTATCACCGTGAGCGGTGCAAAAACGTTTTACTGTATGAATCAACGAAAGCGACCTCTTCTGGGGTGATATAGTGACAACAACACATCACGTGGTTACTACCAGTTTAGAAACCACTGGTCTTCAAAGAACGCTTTCCAAGAAGCTTTAAGGGCGAGCGCCCGCTGGCTTCCGAAAATCATCGGACTCAGATCGTACACACCTTCGGAAGGGAAATTTGAATGGTTGGCTTTATTCTTACCGGTCATGGACAGTTCGCACCCGGCCTTGCAAGTGCTATCGCTATGGTTGCCGGCGACCAGCCCGCTTTTACCGTCGTTCCTTTTGAGGGCGACCAGGCTGCTTCCTACGGTGAGGATCTCCGCGCCGCTATTACCGCCATGCGCGAGGAGTGCGATGGCGTGCTCGTCTTTACCGACCTGCTCGGTGGTACTCCGTTCAATCAGTCGATGATGATTGCCCAGGATGTCGACAACGTCGAGGTACTGACTGGCACCAACCTTCCCATGGTTATTGAGCTTCTGTTCCTCCGCGGTAACGCCACGCTCGCCGAGCTTGGCGAGCAGGCCGTGACCGTTGGTCAGACGGGCGTCACCGCCCAGACGGTCGCATCCGTTGCCGGCTCCGACGAAGAGGATATCTTCGGCGACGAGGACGGCATCTAATGGCTGATTTCGGAGCCAACGTCCTGAGCTCCTCGGTCGCCCTTTTAGGCCTGCTTGTCATCATGGGCTTGATTTACACCATCTGGTCGCAAATCAACATGAAGAAGAAGCAGAAGTACTTCAAGGAGCTGCACACCGAGCTCAAGCCGGGTCAGGAGGTTCTTTTCGCCGGCGGTATCTACGGAACCGTCAAGGGCATCGAAGGCGAAAAGGTCCAAATCAAAGTCCGATCCGGTGCCGTCGTAGATGTTTCGCGTTACGCGATTCAGGAGATCAAGTAACTGTCGTCAGCAAATAACGAAAGGAAGCTGATCAACATGGCAGAACCCAACATTCTTCTTACCCGCATCGATAACCGACTGGTCCATGGTCAGGTCGCTACCCAGTGGAACTCCACCCTGGGCTCCAACCTCATCCTCGTCGCCAACGACGATGTGTCGACCAACACCATGCGCCAGAACCTCATGAAGATGGCCGCTCCCGCCGGCGTCGCTACGCGTTTCTTCTCCCTGCAGAAGACCATCGACGTCATTGGCAAGGCGAGCCCGCGCCAGAAGATCTTCATCGTGGCCGAAACACCGGAAGACGTGCTTACGCTCGTCAAGGGCGGTGTGCCTATAAAGAAGGTAAACATCGGCAACATGCACATGTCGGAAGGAAAGCGCCAAGTCGCCACCTCCGTCGCAGTTAACGACGAGGATGTCGCTGCGTTTAAAGAGCTGCAGGAATTGGGGGTGGAGTTGGAGATCAGGCGCGTTCCGAGCACGCCTGTTGAGGACACGAGCAAGCTCTTCTCGTAATCCTCATGATCCACGCTGTCAGGAATGAAACCCTGACATTCTGTACGTGAAATCCAAAGTGCGTACATACATTTTGAAAGGAGGAGCAAGATGGAATACTCGATCATCCAGGTCGCTCTGGTCTTCATCGTCACGTTCGTCGCGGCAATCGACCAGTTCAACTTCCTCGAGTCTCTCTATCAGCCCATCGTCACCGGCGCCGTCATCGGTCTTATCCTTGGCGACCTCAACACCGGTCTTCTCGTGGGTGGTACCTATCAGCTCATGACGATCGGCAACATGCCGATCGGAGGCGCTCAGCCGCCTAACGCCGTCATCGGCGGCATCATGGCAGCCATTCTCGCTATCGCTACGGGCCTCGAGCCCAACGCGGCAGTCGGCCTTGCCATTCCGTTCGCTCTGCTTGGTCAGCTCGGCGTTACCCTGGTCTTCACGCTTATGTCGCCGCTCATGTCCTCCGCGGACAACATGGCTCACAACGCTGACACCAAGGGTATCGAGCGTCTGAACTACTTCGCCATGGCTCTGCTCGGCCTGATCTTCGCCGTCGTCGTCACCCTGTTCTTCATCGCTGGCGCCACCATCGGTCAGACCATCGCTTCCGCCATCCCGACTTGGCTGCAGACCGGTCTTTCCGCTGCGGGCGGCATGATGCGCTTCGTCGGCTTCGCCGTCCTGCTCAAGGTTATGATGAACCGCGATATGTGGGGCTTCTTCCTCATGGGCTTTGGCCTCGCGCTCATCACCGTTGCCAACGATTCTCTGGCAACCCCTGCTCTGCTCATCCTCGCTCTCATCGGCTTCGGCATCGCCTTCTGGGACTTCCAGCAGCAGACCGAGCTGAAGGGTGCAGCTGTTTCTGACGGAGGTGACTTCGAAGATGGCATCTAATGAGTATGTGATCCCGGAGCACTACGAGGATCTCACTCCTGCTCCGCAGCTCGACCAGAAGACCCTCAACAAGATGGCTTGGCGCTCCTGCTTCCTGCAGGCCTCGTTCAACTACGAGCGTATGCAGGCCGCCGGTTGGCTCTACTCCATCATCCCCGGTCTGGAGAAGATCCACACCAACAAGAACGACCTCGCGGCTTCCATGAGCCACAACCTGGAGTTCTTCAACACTCACCCGTTCCTCGTCACCTTTGTTATGGGTATCGTGCTTTCGCTCGAGCAGAACAAGGTTGACATCCCCACGATCCGCGCCGTCCGCGTCGCCGCAATGGGCCCGCTCGGTGGTATCGGTGACGCCCTGTTCTGGCTGACGCTCGTGCCTATCACGGCCGGCATCACCTCCAACATGGCCATCAACGGCAACGCCGCTGCGCCGATCATCTTCCTGGTGATCTTCAACGTCGTCCAGTTCGCTCTGCGCTTCTGGCTCATGAACTGGTCCTACAAGCTTGGCACCAGCGCTATTGACGCTCTGACCGCCAACATGCAGGCCTTTACGCGTGCCGCTTCCATCATGGGCGTCTTCGTCGTCGGTTGCCTGGTCGTCACCATGGGCGGCACCCAGATCAACCTCCAGATCCCCAACGGCACCACCCGTGGCCTCTCCGCTACTACCGTGATCGTCTCCGAGAAGGAGGCCGAGAACTTCACCGGTATGGAGGGCATCGATACCGAGACCGCTGAGGCCGGTACCATCGCCATGACCGATGAGGACGGCAACGCCCTCACCGCTTCCGATGCCGACGGCAACGCTGTCGAGTGCGGCGTCACCGATCTGGGCAACGGCATGGAGTCCGTTACCTACGGCACCGTCACCGAGGATCCGGTCAACTTCTCTGTTGCCGACACCCTCAACACCATCGTCCCGAAGCTTGTCCCGCTTATGCTTACGCTGCTGCTTTACTACATGTTCGCTAAGCACAGCTGGACCCCGACCAAGGGCATTCTGCTGCTCTTCGTTCTGGGCATCCTGGGCGCTGGCCCGCTTGGTCTCTGGCCGAGCATCTGGTAAGGCTCTAGCTTGAGGGGTGTGTCCCTACGCGGCTCACGCCCCGACCCCTTAAGCCATGTGTATGTTAAAAGCCGCGTGCTCGAAAGAGCGCGCGGCTTTTGTTTTCTTGATGATTCGGGTGTGGCAGACAGATAATGCTAAACACCCAAGGTAGTAGCCTAGTTTGAGCAAAAGGGAGGATAGGATGGCGATCGGAGCGCGCAAGCAACCGCTGTACGATCAGCTGGTCGATATTCTGACCGAAAAGATTGACCATGAATATCGCGCCGGTGACATGATTCCTTCCGAGCGCGAACTTTCGGAGCGCTATGGTCTCTCGCGCACTACGGTACGCCTGGCTCTGCAGGAACTGGAGCGTTTAGGACTGGTGGTTCGGCAGCACGGTCGCGGTACCTTTGTGACCGACCGTTCGGCAAAGGCAACCAATCTTATGCAGTCCTACAGCTTTACCGAGCAGATGCGTGCGATGGGTCGCGACCCCGAGACCACGATTCTCGATTTTTGCGAGATGGAGGCCGATAAGAATCTGGCCGAGCATATGGGATTACGTATCGGTGATCGCATTTTTAAGCTCAAGCGCCTTCGTTCTGCCGACAACATGCCCATGATGGTCGAACGTAGCTATCTACCGGTTCGTCAATTTCTGTCCCTAAAGCGACCGCTGCTGGAGCGTAAGCCGCTTTACGATGTGATTGAGCAAGACTTTAAGCAAAAAATACGCGTGGCCGAAGAGGAGTTCTATGCGAGCATAGCCCGTCCCACCGATGCCCACCTTTTGGAAATCGTCGAGGGCTCGCCTGTGCTCGATTTGGTTAGGACTACGTATAACGAGTCAAACGAGGTTGTGGAGTATACGCTCTCGGTTGCTCGTGCCGATCAGTTTAAATACAAGGTTTACCACCAGCGTAGCGATTAGTGTCTGCACCGTTTCCATATGATGATTCTTTGTATTTAACTGGTTACTACCAGATAACCAACCAAAGTGTATAATTGCACGTCAGAGGATTACTTCTAGAGAGAGGTATTAGAAATGTTCGAGAAGAGTGTCGAGGAGCTCACCGAGCTCGGCGCCCAGATCACCACGGCCGAGATTGCTCAGCAGCCCGAGCTTTGGCGTGATACGCTCAACATCTATCGCGAGAACAAGGAGGCCATCGAGGCCTTCCTGGCCGAGGCTCGCGCTATGGGCGAGGGCCGTCTGTCCGTTGTCTTCACCGGTGCCGGTACGTCCGACTACGTTGGCGATACCTGCGCCCCGTACCTGCGTCACGCTGGCAACACTGATCTCTACGACTTTAAGCCCATCGCCACGACCGATATCGTGAGCGCCCCGCGCGACTTCCTGCGCGCCGAGGATCCCACGCTCGTGGTTTCCTTTGCCCGCTCCGGCAACAGCCCCGAGAGCCTTGCTGCCGTCGCCGTTGCCAAGGAGCTCGTCCACAACGTCAAGTTCCTCAACATCACCTGCGCTCCCGAGGGCAAGCTCGCTGTCGAGTCCGCTGATGACCCCAATGCGCTGACGCTGCTCATCCCGCGCGCCAACGACAAGGGCTTCGCCATGACCGGTTCCTACACCTGCATGACCCTGCTCTCTACCCTCATCTTTGACGAGGCTTCCGACGAGCAGAAGGCCGAGTGGGTCGAGACCATCGCCAAGATGGGCGAGGAGGTCATCGCTCGCGAGTCCGAGGTTGCCGATTACCTGGCTGGCGACTTCAACCGCGTGACCTACTTGGGTTCCGGCTCCTTCGGTGGCCTTGCCCAGGAGAGCCAGCTCAAGATCCTCGAGCTCGCTCACGGTCTAGTCGCTACTTCCTACGACACCTCTATGGGTTATCGTCACGGACCCAAGTCCTTCGTCGACGACAAGACCCTCGTGTTCGTGTTCGTCAACAACGATGCCTACACCCGTCAGTACGATATCGACATCCTCAACGAGATCGGTGGCGACAAGATCGCTCAGCACACCGTTGCCGTTCAGCAGGATGGCGCTACCGTCTACGAGGGCGAGTCCTTCACCTTTAAGGGCTATGAGGCACTCCCCGAGGGCTACCTTGCCCTGCCGTTCGTGATGTTTGCCCAGGCTATCAGCCTGCTCAACTCCGTGCGCGTGGGCAACACGCCCGACACGCCGAGCCCCACCGGCACGGTCAACCGCGTGGTCAAGGGCGTGACGATTCACCCCTTCACCGCTTAATCGCGTCCCCCTGTAAGGGCGCCCGTCCGCTCATAACGGCGGGCGGGCGCTTTTTGTTTTTATTTAGACCGGGGTATAAGTATCACCACGGTTAA
Organism: Collinsella sp. AM17-1; assembly: GCF_003470665.1. GTDB lineage: Bacteria > Actinomycetota > Coriobacteriia > Coriobacteriales > Coriobacteriaceae > Collinsella. The sequence continues at coordinate 8,043 of NZ_QRJZ01000021.1, read as the reverse complement.
CTGCTTCAAGAAGCAAGGAGTGCATATGAGCACGTACGCAATTAAGGCTGACAAGTTCTTCTTGCCGGCAGGTCCGCAACTGGGCGGCTATCTTATGGTCGAGGATGGCGTCTTTGGCGCCTGGCAGGCCGACGAGCCCTCTTGCGAGATTAAGGACTACACGGGATCGTGGATCGCACCGGGTATGGTCGATACTCACATCCATGGTTTCTATAACCACTCAACTACCGATAACGATCCCGAGGGCATCGATATCAGCTCGACCGAGCTTGCCCGTCGCGGTACCACCAGCTGGCTGCCCACGACGTTCACCGATGGCGTCGAGCAGATCAAGGACGCCTGCGCCGCCATCGCCCAGGCTGACGAGGGTCGCGGCCCCGACTTCTGCGGTGCTCGCATTCAGGGCATCTACCTGGAGGGCCCCTTCTTTACCATGAAGCACGTGGGCGCGCAGAACCCCGCTTATCTTATCGATCCCTCCGAGGAGGTCTTCGATCAGTGGCAGGAGGCTGCGGGTGGTCGCATCGTTAAGAGTGCCATGGCGGCCGAGCGCGACGGTGCCGCTGCTTATGCGGCTGCTCTGAACGCCAAGGGTGTGGTGACCAGCATCGGTCACTCCGACGCCACCTACGATGAGTGCATTGCCGCCATCAACGCTGGTGCCAGCTGCTTTACGCATACCTATAACGGCCAGCGCGGGCTGCATCACCGTGAGCCCGGTGTCGTGGGTGCTGCCATGTCCACGTCCGAGACCTACGCCGAGATCATCTGTGACGGCAAGCACGTAAACCCTGCCGCCATTAAGGCGCTGCTGCAGGCAAAGGGCTGGCAGCACACGGTGCTCATCACCGACTGCCTGGGTTGCGGCGGCATGCCCGAGGGCAGCTACACCAGTGGTGGTATGGACGTCATCATGAAGGACAACCTGTGCTGGCTCGCCGACGGCAAGAGCATTGCCGGCTCGGTGCTCACGCTTGCCCAGGGCGTCAAGAACATCGTCGACTGGGGCATCGCCAGCGCCGATATCGCCATTCGCATGGCAACCGAGGTGCCGGCACGCTCCGCGCACATCGAGGATAAGTGCGGCAGCATCATGCCGGGTCGCGACGCCGACTTTGTCGTGTTCGACCACGAGCTCACCCTCGTCGAGACGTATGTTGGCGGCCAGAGCGTCGGCAACGCCTTTACCGAGTAGCGATAGAAAAAGACGGCGGGTCCGAATCTGCTCGGACCCGCCGTATGGGTTAAACGCTCAAAAGCACCTTCACAGTTACAGCTTGTTAGCGATCTTCTTTGCCGTGCGCTTGACGCCGGCCACCAGGCCTCCTGCAGGATGCTCCTTCTCGTATGCTAGACGCTTCTCGCGCTTGGCGTACTCTTCGACGATGATGTCGCCATACTCGTCTTCGATCTTGTCGAAGAAGTCGACGGCGCCCTTAATTTCCTCAGCGGTCGGGTGTCCCTTTTGGACACCGCCGGCGAGTTTGAACGGCCCCCACGTATCAAAGCCGGGGCAGCCGTAGACACCCATAAAGATGGCCTGCCTCATGCGGCAGATGCCATCGATATCCTTGCCGTACCACTTGTTTTTGCCACCGTAGGTCATAAGGCCAAACACCTTGTCCTGCGGCTGCAGCACGTTCGTGAGCACGCGTGCCATGTCCTTGTCGATCTCGGAGTAATAGATGCCCGTGGCGACACCGATTAGATGATATTCGTGCAGGTCTGGGTACTCGTTTTTACCGAGTGACTTCACATCGAGGGTATCGATTTCGGGGTGCGCCTCGACGATGGCGTCCACGAGCTTTTTCGTATTGCCGTGATGGCGCGAGGCGTAGAGGATGATGGTTCGCATAAGAAGGCCTTTCAGCTGTAATTGCATCAATGTCTGTATGGTACCCCGTTGCATGGCTGGGATACCGGACGCATCGATGAACGTGCGGGTTTGTCCTTTGGTTAGGGCCGAGACGGGTACTTGCGAGCAAAAAGCAGTTGTTCGAAAGGATGGGCAATGGAATACGCTCTCTCCAACGATTCGATTTCTATTAAGGTGTCTACAGCCGGCGGCTCGTTTACCTCGATTGAGGCCGACGGTCGCGAGTATTTGTGGCAGGGCGATTCCGCCGTGTGGTCCGGCCAGGCGCCGATCTGCTTCCCGATTTGCGGAGGCCTGCGCGATGGCAGCGCCATGACGTTCGCCGGGCATCATGTGAAGCTCGCCCGCCACGGGTTTGCGCGCAAGCAGGAGTGGAAGCTGCTGGGCCAAGGCGAGAACGAGCTGGCGATGTGCCTGGCTTCGGAGGATAACGCGGCGCTGCTGAGCGATTATCCCTACCCGTTTAAGCTCGTCGCCCGCTATACGCTCGAGGACGCTGCCGTGCGCGTTTCCTATGAGGTGACCAACGAGGGCACCGAGGACATGCCGTTCTTTATCGGTGGACACCCCGGCTTTAGGTGCCCGCTCGACGAGGGCGAGGCCTATACGGACTACGAGTTGCGCTTCGAGAAAGACGAGGCTGCGGAGCTCTGCACCGCCGTTCCCTCGACTGGATTGATTGACGTGGCAAACCGCTCCAAGAACCCCATGGTGGGAAAGACGCTGCCCCTGTCGCACGAGCTCTTCGATTTTGCGGAGACGATCTTTGACGTGCTCGAGAGCCGGCAGGTCACGCTTTCCAAAAAGGGCGAGGACAAGGGCGTTCGCTTGAGCTTTGAGGGCTTCCCGTATCTCATTGTGTGGAGTAAGCCCGAGGGCGATTTTGTGGCAGTTGAGCCCTGGGGCGGCCTTTCGACCTGCTCCGATGAGGATGACGTGCTTGAGCATAAGCGCGGCTGCCTTGTCGCCAAGCCCAAGGAGACCGTCGTTCGCTCGTTCACGATTGAAATTCTGTAATTCCGTTTTGTCGACTCGTATCGCGAGGCACAAGGAGCCTGCGAGATAAGGAGCTAAAAATGATCCTCACCGTTACGATGAACCCGTCTGTCGATACGCGCTATCAGCTCGATGAGCTCGTTATCGACGACGTCAACCGTGTGACGCCCGAAAAGACCGCCGGCGGCAAGGGCCTCAACGTGGCCCGTGTGCTGGGTCAGCTGGGCGACGACGTCGTGGCAACCGGTCTGCTCGGCGGCCACATGGGCGCTTACATGGCCGAGCTCATGGACGCCAACGGTATTAACAACGACTTTGTGCCCATCAAGGGCGAGACTCGCATTTGCCTTAACATCCTCCACGCCGGCAACCAGACCGAGCTACTCGAGAGCGGCCCGACGATTGCCCCCGAGGAGCTCGATGCCTTTACCGTCAAGTTCGCCGAGCTTGCGAGCAAGGCCGCTGTTGTTACCATCTCGGGTTCGCTGCCCCGTGGTGTCGAGGCGGACTACTACGCCAAGATCACGGGCATTGCCGAGAACGCCGGCGCCAAGGTGCTGCTCGATACCTCGGGTGCTTCGCTCGAGGCCGCCCTTAAGTCCGAAATTAAGCCCGAGCTGGTCAAGCCTAACCTGACCGAGATTAACGGCCTTCTGGGCACGAGCTTTACCACCGACGATGTGGACGAGCTCCGCGCCGCGCTCGCCTCTGATGCCCGCTTCTCCGATATCCCCTGGGTCGTCGTGTCCATGGGCGCTGCCGGCTCCGTGGGCTTCCATAATGGCCGTGCATTCCGCGCCAAGACCCCCGATATCCCCGCCGTTAACGCTACGGGTTCTGGCGATTCGACCATTGCCGGCTTCGCACATGCGATTGCTGCTGGCGCGGATGACGAGACGGTGCTGCGTACCGCCAACACCTGCGGCAAGCTCAATGCCATGGATCCCATGACTGGCCACTTGGTTATGGATCGTTGGGACGAGGTCTACAACGGCGTTGTCGTGACCGAGCTGTAAAAGCCTGGGCGTCGGCCCCGGCATTGCTTGCTAGCTCATGTCGACGACAAGTGCGGTAGCATTATGCTGGGGCGCGACGCCGAGTTTGTCGTGTTCAATCCCGACCTTACCCTGGTCGAGGCGTATGTGGGTGGCAACAGCGTCGGTAACGCGTTTGCCGAGTAGCCGCCAAAGAAGTGATCCGAGAGGGGATTTAGATGATTTACGGTGCATTGGGCGATATCGAGGAGTACCGCGGAATGCTCAAGGGCCTCGACGTGCTGATCGACTGGCTCGAGGAGAACGACCCGGCAGAGCTCGAGGTCGGCAGCCATCCGATTCTGGGTGAGAAGGTCTTTGCGAACGTCATGGCTCCCACGACGCGTCCCGAGGCCGAGGCTCACTATGAGACGCATCAGCGCTATCACGACCTGCAGATCGACGTCGAGGGTCGCGAGGCCTTCAAGGTCGCTACGGGCAGCCTGACGCTGGTCCAGGAGTTTGACGAGAAGGACGACTATGATCTGGTCGATTCCGACGCCTCGATCGCCGGCGATCTTGCCGACGACAAATTCGCGCTGTTCGTTGCCGGCGAGCCTCACATGCCCACGCTCGAGTTCCCGGGCGATGGCGCACAGCCGGTCAAGAAGATCTGCTTTAAGTTGCTTGCCGACGCCTACTGGGAGGAGTAGCGAGCTGCTCGGCTGAGCTGTTCGTCTGATGGCGTGATTCCCCTAGGAAAATCACGCTAGGACCCCGCCAAACGTGCTTTCCCTAGGGGAATCACGTTTGGCGGGGTTTTCGGTTTTTGAATAGGGAAGCCTCATTTATTTGCGAAGAACATCGGCTAGCCGCAGGATTGAAATCATCGACCGATAAGTGAGTTCCACTTTTTCGCCCGCAAGCAGTCGTTTCGAGCCAATCTCATCTAGCCCCACAAGCCGAGAAAACAGCGGGCCGCTCATCGTGCCCTCGTCAATTGATTCCCTTATGGTCTTCAAAACGTCCGTATCATGAAGCGATGCCGAGCTGTAGGGGGCAACACGAGCGGAACTCTCAATTAACGACGAGACAAAAGGATGGAGATGCTTTGGACATAGTCCATCAAACACCACATCCCCATTGTCGTTCGAGCCGACCAGGCGCCAAGTATAGTGATCGACCCAGTCATCTCCGTCATATATGGCGTTCATGAGCAACTTCCCGTCTAGAGAGAGAAACCTATTTGGACATCGGGGCGCAAGACCGCAATCCATATCGGACCTGCAGCAGCTCCAACCCAACGCACCACATAGGTTCCCTTTCGTACATGTGTATCAATCTGCCCCGAAATGCCGGTGAATGCAATTCCAGACCCGTTTGTCGGATAGCAATCGACGTATTTTTGTTTTCCGCTCACAACCTTGTATAGATATATCGTTCCAGCAAAAGAGAAGGGATCGTTCGCGATTTTGTCCGGAAGAACTTGCCACCTCAAAATCCCGCTACCAATATGGTCAAGCTTGACCGTTCCGCCGTCCCCCTCAAAAGTGGCAAGGGGATTTACCCCAGACTGGGAGTCGGCATAGCCCTCCTTAGCAGTTATCAGCAGGCTGCCCGTATAAGACTGCTGAGGCTCACCTTCAGGACAGACAGCCTCGGCCCAAGAAGGGCCACTCAGGCAGAACAGTCCGAGCAGCATCAATACCAACAAAAGAAAACCCTTAGTTCTTTTCATCTATATCCCCAATGTCTCTCGACATTTGTATATTGTGACTATTTTAGATCTATATGGCCAATTCGAGCCCCCAATAAGGCGATTATTGCAGCTAGGTTATATTTCATTTTTCTCTTTGGTAAATCGTCGGCTCCAACCACCAAACCCGAAGTCCACCGAGTGGGCGAAAGTAAAAGAGGGTCGAACCAGAAGCAGTTCCCGGACAATTGGCGTCCGGCCAGACACTTCGGTTCGACCCTTTCTTTCAGGATTCTGTAACAGCTGATTGAATTGCAGCGCGCTAGGGCAGGACAGTTCAAAGCTAGCGAGGCGTGTCGTCGCGAGTGTAATCGCCACGGTCGACGACGCGGTCGTCCAGCTGCCGCGGCACAGCGCCACCGCCGCGCGCCTGGCCCGCGGCGCGACAGAAGGAGACACTGTTGGGGCCGATGGGCCAAGACCGTTGCCGACCAAGTGCCATTAGCGTCCATTAGCACATGTCAAGCCCGTCTGATTCTGTGGGTATAGGGCGGCATTTCACTGAGGTTGGAAACTCCCGCAACCATTGATTGATTTCGACATGTCCGAAATTCATATTACGTATATGGGTAACAATTATATATAGGATCTCTCAAGTAACCTAAGTAACCGAACGGGGCAGAAAGGCGTACAAACAAGTCGCGACGAACAGCTTCTTCCGCATTTCTTTAGGCAAGCGAAAAGAGGGATGGCATGACGGCCAAGAGCTATGTAAAGATAGCGATTGTTGGCCTTGTAATCGGTCTTGCAATGGCACTATGCGCATCATTCGCGAAGTATAGGTCCGAGCAATCGTTTATTGATGGCGCTGAAAACGGTTTTGGCATAGACGGGATGTATGTCAACGATGGCGCGACCAGGACGTCTATGGCGATTCTTGCAGGCGAAGACATGGAATGGCAAATCTGTAATGACGATGGCTCTTGTCTGAGTGGTCGTTTGGCCGCAACGAGCGATCCGAATTCGTTCGATCTTCTCGACGATGATGGAGCGGATTGCGGTTCTGTTCACCTTTCATATGCATCGCGAGACGGGATGGACGGCATCCTCTACGTCTCCCACGAAACTGACGATTTCAAGATGCGCAGAACTAACCGAGCGCCGGCTTTTATCGAGGAGTGAGAGTTCCCGGCGGCCTGCCGATCAGACCGCCGGGGTATCGAACCCCGCATCCATCCGTATGAAGTTGATAATCGAGAAAACAAAGCCGTCCCAGGCAGGACGGCTTTGGTCTTTAAAGGCCAGGTTTTACCCTAGCCCAAAATGGCCAGAATGGTCACCAGAGGAAGAGCGACGATCATAAGACAGAACTCGGACATAGCGACCACCTCCCCGAAAACTCGGGCGGGCGCGATTCAAATCAAACGTGGCGGGGTTTCTGTTTTTGAGCAGGGGAGCTGTCGACGTGGTGATGCTTGGGTTGGCGCATGCGCAATCAAAATCGGCAACAAAAAAGCCGCCCGAAGGCGGCTATCTTGTGCAATGGAGCCAGCGACCGGGCTCGAACCGGTGACCCCCGCTTTACGAGAGCGGTGCTCTACCAACTGAGCTACGCTGGCGGCCATATGGTGACGCAACTGAAGCGTCAACGGCTGTCTATGATACGGGACATCGCACATCCGCGCAAGGGTTCTGGCGGCTTTTCTCACTTTAAATGCACTAATATTGGAGACGTGATGTCTGCGGCGTTCATCTGGCGCTTGACCTGCTGTTGAGTTGGTGGCCGACGTCCCGCTCGTATGGGTCTCAAACAGAATGGGGCTGCCATGGCTCAACCCAGGATCCTTCTTACACGTATTGATGACCGTTTTATTTACGGGCAAGACGTTGAACTGTGGAACGAGGCCGTGGGCTCCAACCTTGTCCTAATCGTCAACGATGAGATCGCGGCGGATTCGCGCCAATGGGCACCCATGAGGGTCGCGGCGCCAGAAGGCGTTTGGACAAGGTTTTTCTCGGTGCAAAAGGCCATCGACGTCATACATACTGCAACGCCGCGCCAATGGATTCTGATCATGGTGGCCTCACCCGCCGATGCGCTCGCCCTGGTTAAGGGTGGTGTGCCGATCGCCAAGATAAGCATCGGCCATATGCAGGTAGGGGAGGGCAAGCACCCCATAACGCTCGCAGTCGCCGTAGACGACGCAGATATCGCCGTCTTCAAAGAGCTGCAAGAACTCGGCATAGAGCTAGAAATCCGCTACCTTCCCAACTCCAATCCCGACTCCATCCAACTAGTCATTGGGGACGTTCTTGAATGACTAGTCGTTGGGGACACCCTTGGCACTTGGGTGGCACTTGGGGACGTTCCTTTTGTGCCGGCCTTTTAGGAACGTCCCCAAGTGCCGGCAGATTGGGACAGTCCTTCTCGTCTGGCAGTGAAGACTGGGGACTGCGGACAAAAAGTTGGACCATCAGGTCCGGTTTGGAGTCCGCATGAC
>NZ_QRJZ01000020.1 GCF_003470665.1 Collinsella sp. AM17-1 | reverse complement strand
TCATGCGGACTCCAAACCGGACCTGATGGTCCAACTTTTTGTCCGCAGTCCCTTTCCATCATCTGTGCCAGCGTGTTTTTGTGGTTCCTCACCGCCCTTGTGCTTCGCGGCGTCAAGGAGGCTGCGGGCATTAACACGATTGTTACGTTGGCGAAGTTGGTGCCACTGGGACTTTTCGTGCTGAGCATCGTGCTCCTGGGTAAGTTCAACGTCGATATCTTTATGGACAACTTCTGGGGCGAGCCGGCTGGTCCTGGGTTTGGCGAGCAAGTTGTCTCGACCATGATCGCCCTTGTCTGGGTCTTTACGGGCATTGAGGGTGCTGTTGTCATTTCGGGCCGCGCAAAGTATGTGCGCGACGTCGGTCGCTCGACGGCACTTGGATTTGCAGCTGTGTTCACGCTGTATCTGATTATCTCGATGCTATCGCTCGGCATTATGCCGCGCACGGAGATGGCGCAGCTCGCAACGCCCTCCATGGCGGGAATTCTCGAGTGCGCAATCGGCCCGGTTGGCGCTGCCATCGTAAACCTTGGCGTTATTCTCTCGTTGGTCGGCGCGCTGCTGGGCTATGTCATCATTGCGTCCGAGACGCCGTTCGAGGCGGCGCGCCAGGGATCCTTCCCTCTGGCGTTTGCCAAGACGAACAAGCACGACGCCCCGGTGGTAACGGTTCTCGTGAGCTCCGGCATTACGCAGCTCTTCTTGATCGTGTCGTATGTGGCGGCGAGCACCTACCAGTTCTTCTATAGCTGCGCAGTCAACACGATTCTGGTTCCGTATGTCTGCTCGGCTGCCTATTACATGGTGATTGGTTGGAAGAAGGAGCATCTGGACGGACCGCATGCGCCAAGCGTCGGCAAGGCGCGATTCTTCGGCACGCTCGGCTTCATTTACACATTGTTCCTTGTGTGGTCGACGGGCCTCCAGGGCGTCATGATCACGACGATCCTTTTTGCTCCGGCCATTCCCGTTTATATGCTGGGCGAGCGAGGTCGCGGTAAGCCGGTACTTCCGCACCTGCACGACAAGCTGATCGCAGCGGTGGTCATTGTCGTGGCGGTCATCTCGCTGTATCTGCACTTTGCCGGCATTGCGCCGATAGTCTAAGACTGCGGCAAGCTTCATCGCTTGGTAAGCCGACGGAGGCGTCGCGTGCCGGTGCCGTTCGGTAATCCATAACTGACGTGGGCCTCTGTAACGTGCCTTTGTGAGCGCCCACCAAGCCCGCGCAGGTGACATTTGTTGCCAGCGCGGGCTTTTGCTGTTGCGGCGAAATAGTTCCTGTTTTTGCTGGTTAAAGCATCAAACAGGAACTATTCCACCGCAACTTGTTTTGATTCGCTGGGGGACGGAGGAAGCGGCGATCCGGAATCCACCTGCACAGTCGCTCCGCATCCCGTCCGTTGGCGCAAGTGGTGCCAAATGTAATCTGCCCCCCTTGCACGCTTGTCCTCCTTGCAGCAATCTGTTGGTTGAACGTCGTTATGTGCTTGCAGTTTCTGGGCAAGCCGTCTCGCAGCAAAGTAGACTAGATGGCCATTTCAAAAAGCCTACTCAGAGGAGGAACCATGCTTGAGGGTACGTATGTGGTTTCGGCCCAGACGCCGGTGGGGAGTAGACGCGGCGAGGTGACGTTTTCACATGGGGTGAACGGCGCGCTCAGGGCAGTACTAAACGTCAGGGGTCTCAATATCGCTCTCTCGAGTGCCCGTGCTGAGGGCGATTTCTTTGAGCTCTTGGGTACTATCTCCCACGTCTTGATGGGCAAGGCGCCCTTTACATGCACGGGGTCGGTCGAGGGTGATCGACTCACTGCTACCGCGCGGTCGGGTTCCGTTTCGATCTCGCTGAGCGGTATGCGTAAAGAGCCTTCGGGGCGCACCGCATAAAGTTTGCGCAGGTAAACATCGGTATTTGACTTTATAAAATAGTTCAGAGCGCTATCATTTGTCGTTACGAGTTGGTTAACCCCGGTAAACGGTTAACCGCGTCTAACGAAAGGATGAGCGCGTGAAGCTCGATACACTCGAGATTGGAAAGGACGCCGTTGTCGCATCGGTGACATCCGACGACCAGGCGCTCCGTCAGCATATTTTGGACATGGGCCTGACGCCGGGCACCGAAGTCACCATGATGAAGTACGCCCCCATGGGCGACCCGCTCGAGATTCGCCTGCGTGGCTACGAGTTGACGCTGCGCAAGGACGATGCCGCTCGCATCGAGCTCGTGGGTATTCACGACACCGATACGGGTCCGCGCGCTAACGCCGCAATCGGCACGACGGAGCATCCGGCCCTGGGCGAGGGGACGTATTCGCCCCGTGCGGCAAAGACGGCCGTGCCCGAGGGCGCGCCGCTGCACTTTGCCCTCGCTGGCAACCAAAACTGCGGCAAGACCACGTTGTTCAACCAACTGACAGGTTCCAACCAGCACGTCGGTAACTTTCCCGGCGTGACGGTCGACCGCAAGGACGGCACTATCCGTAACCATCCCGAGGCAAGCGTTACCGACCTGCCCGGCATCTATTCGCTGTCGCCGTACACGGGCGAAGAGATCGTCAGCCGCCAATTCATCTTGGACGAAAACCCCGACGCCATCATCGACATCATTGACGCCACCAACATCGAGCGTAACCTGTACCTGACACTGCAGCTCATGGAGCTTGACCGTCCTATGGTCATCGCGCTCAACATGATGGACGAGGTGACCGCTAACGGCGGCGCCGTGGACGTCAACCTGCTCGAGAGCCTGTTGGGCGTGCCCGTTGTCCCCATTAGCGCTGCCCGCAACGAGGGCATCGGCGAGCTGGTGGACCACGCCCTGCACGTGGCACGGTTCCGCGAGCGCCCTGGTCGCCTGGACTTTTGTGCGCCCGACGGTCCGGACGGCGGTGCGCTGCATCGCTGCATCCACGGTATTGCTAACCTGATCGAGGACCATGCCGTGACGGCGCACATTCCGGTGCGCTTTGCGGCGACCAAACTGGTCGAGGGCGATGAGCTGGTAACCGAGGCGCTTCACCTGGATCGCAATGAGCTCGACGCTATCGAGCACATCATCACCCAGATGGAGGGCGAGGCCGGCACCGACCGCCTATCTGCGCTGGCCGATATGCGTTTTAGCTTTATCGGCGACGTGTGCGGGCGTTGCGTCGTCAAGCCGCACGAGAGCCGCGAGCACGTGCGCTCCGTCAAGATTGACCGCATCCTGACAGGTCGTTACACAGCCATTCCGGCGTTCCTGGTGATCATGGGCCTCGTCTTTTGGCTGACGTTTGGCGTGATCGGCGCGGCGTTGCAAGGGCTCATGGAGGACGGCATCGCTGCCGTCATCGCCTCGGCCGATGCGGGCCTCAAGGCGTTCGGCACCAACGACGTGGTGCGCTCGCTGGCTGTTGACGGCGTGCTTACGGGCGTGGGCAGCGTGCTGACCTTCCTGCCGATTATCGTCGTGCTCTTTTTGTTCCTCTCCATTCTGGAAGACTCGGGCTACATGGCGCGCGTTGCCTTTGTCATGGATAAGGTGCTGCGTCGTTTTGGCCTGTCGGGCCGTAGCTTCGTGCCCATGCTCGTCGGTTTTGGCTGCACCGTGCCGGCTATCATGTCGACCCGTACGCTCCCATCCGAGCACGACCGCAAGATGACGGTCATGCTCACGCCGTTTATGAGCTGCTCGGCCAAGCTGCCGGTCTACGGTCTGTTGTGCGGGGCGTTTTTCCCGCAAGCGACAGTTCCCGCCATGGTCTCGCTCTATCTGATCGGCATCGTGGTCGGCTGCATCGCGGCTTTGGTGCTCAACCGCACGGCATTTAAGGGCGACCCGGTTCCGTTTATCATGGAGCTTCCCAATTACCGCCTGCCGAGCGTCAAGACGACGGTGATGCTGGCATGGGATAAGGCCAAGGACTTCATCACCAAGGCCTTTACCATTATCTTTGCCGCTACGGTGGTCATCTGGCTCCTGCAGACGTTCGATATCCGCTTTAACGTGGTCGCCGACCAGTCGCAAAGCCTGCTTGCTGGTCTGGGTAGCATCATCGCGCCGGTGCTGGCCCCGCTCGGTTTTGGCGACTGGCGTGCATCCACGGCGCTCGTCACCGGACTTATTGCCAAAGAGAGCGTCATCTCGACGCTCACGGTGCTTTTGGGCGCAACCTCTCCCGCGGCACTGTCAGCCATGTTTTCGCCGTTTACCGCCTACGTGTTCTTGGTCTTTACGCTGCTGTACCCGCCTTGCGTGGCATCCATCGGCGCCGTCAAGAGCGAGTTGGGCGCGCGCTATGCCGTGGCCGTATTCGCGTTTCAGGTGACGGTCGCCTGGATCGTGGCGTTTGTCGTGCATTCGGCGGGCATATTGCTGGGGTTGGCTTAGCTATTTATTGACGGCGCAACCCCTGTGTATTGAGTTGATTGCGGCCCCGCATCTGTTGCTGACGGATGCGGGGCCGTTGCTATATAATCGCCTCCGCTCAAAATGATTGGAGACGTTATATATGAGTCAGGCAAGACAAGATGGCATCTCACTCAAGCAGTGGCTCCCTCTTATCGGGCTCGCCTGTTGTGCGTTCGTGTTCAACACGTCGGAGTTTATGCCCATCGGCCTTCTGACTGATATTGCCGCGTCGTTCTCGCTCACCGAGGCCCAGGCCGGCATCATGATCTCGGTCTACGCCTGGGGCGTCATGCTGCTGTCGTTGCCGCTTATGGTGTTCGCCTCGCGCTTCGAGTTCAAGCGCATGCTGCTCGGTGTGCTTGCCGTGTTCTCGCTGGGCCAGTTCCTGTCCGCCGTGGCGCCCACCTATCCTATTTTGGTTTGCGCGCGTCTGGTGGTCGCCTGCGCGCATGCCGTGTTCTGGTCGGTCGCCTCGATCATGGCCTCGCGCCTGGTCGACAGTCACCACGGGGCGCTCGCCATTAGCATGATCGCCACGGGCTCGTCCATCGCGCAGATCTTTGGCCTGCCGATCGGCCGCGCCATCGGGCTGGCCGTGGGCTGGCGCATGACGTTCGCCGTGGTCGGGGCCTTCTCTGCCGCCGCGGTTGTGTACCAAGCCGCGGTGTTCCCGGCCATGCCGGCGGGCGAGCGCTTTACCGTCAAACAGCTGCCCGAGCTGCTCAAGAACCCGTTCCTGATCGCGCTCTACGCGGTCACGGTCTTTATGGCGACCGGCTATTACGCAAGCTACAGCTATATCGAGCCCTTCCTGGCGCAGGTCGCGCACGTCGACGCGGGCGCCATCACCATGACGCTGACGGCGTTTGGCTGCTCTGGTCTGCTCGGAAGCTGGCTGTTTGGCCGCCTTTTCGATGGGCATCGCTTCCCGTTCTTGGCTATCACGCTCTCCGGCGTGCCGGTGGCCCTGCTGCTCATGGGTTCGGCCGCATCGTCGCTCGCTGCGGTTCTCGCTGTGTGCGCGCTATGGGGCTGCTGCGCCACGGCCTTCAATGTGGCGTTTCAGGCCGAGCTCATCAAGTACACGCCGGCGGATTCGTCGGCCGTCGCCATGTCGATCTTCTCGGGCCTGTTCAACCTGGGTATTGGTACGGGCACGGCGATTGGTGGCGCCGTGGTTTCGGGTCCCGGTATCGCTTGGATTGGCTTCGCGGGCGGGGCGATTACCGTCGTGGGCGTCATCCTCGCCATCACCGTGCTGTTCCCGGCCATACGCCGTGCAAAGCCCGTCGCCTAATCACGTCCCCTCATCAGTTGCGGTGGAATAGAGACTGTTTGCCCGGTTTATTGGTCTCAACAGTCCCTATTTCACCGCAACTTATTTTGGGGGAGGGGATGCACGGCAGGCATACAATGGATGGCGTTGTGTTGAGCTTACCGGGAGGTTGCTATGTGGGCATACGAGACGACGTTCTATCAGATCTATCCGCTGGGCTTTTGCGGAGCTCCGCGCGAAAACGCCGCGCCCGTTGCCGAGGATGAGCTCGCCCAGGCTGCTAACGCCGCGCCAAACCCCGATGCGCCCATCATGAAGATCGCCCAATGGGCCGACTACCTGCAAAAACTCGGTGTTGGCGCTGTACTCATCAACCCGCCGCTCGAATCTGATAGCCACGGCTACGATACACGCAGCCTGCGCCACATCGACCGCCGCCTGGGTGGGGACGCCGACTTTGCCGCCGTATGCGACACGCTGCATGCCCATGGCATCCGCGTGGTGCTCGATGCCGTCTTCAACCACGTCGGCCGCGGTTTTTGGGCCTTCCGCGACGTGCAGGAGCGCAAGTGGGACTCGCCCTACAAGGATTGGTTCCACATTAGCTTTGACGGCGACTCCTGCTATGGCGATGGCTTTTGGTACGAGGGCTGGGAAGGCCATTTTGAGCTTGTGAAGCTCAACCTGCAAAATCCCGCTGTGGTCGATTACCTGCTCGAGTCCGTGCGCCGTTGGGCCGACGTCTTTGGCGTCGACGGTCTGCGCCTGGACGTTGCCTATATGCTCGACCGCGACTTTATGCGCCGCCTGCATGCCTTTACCCGTGAGCTCAAGCCCGACTTTGTGCTGATCGGCGAGACGCTCCACGGCGACTACAACCAGATCGTCAACGACGAGATGCTCGATTCCTGCACCAACTACGAGTGCTACAAGGGCCTGTATTCCAGCTTTAACTCGGTCAATATGTTCGAGATCGCGCACTCGCTGCACCGTCAGTTTGGCGGCGACCCCTGGTGCATCTACCGCGGCAAGCACCTGCTGTCGTTTGTCGACAACCACGACGTGCCGCGCCTAGCAAGCATCCTCACCGACAAGTCGTGCCTGCGCCCCGCCTATGGCATGCTCTTTGGCATGCCGGGCATCCCGTGCGTCTACTATGGCAGCGAGTGGGGAATTGTCGGCGAAAAGGGCGGCTCCGATGGCGACTGGGCGCTGCGACCTGCGCTCAATGCGCCTGCGCCCAACGAGCTGACGACGTTCATCAAGCAGCTCGCGCACCTGCGCTCGGCAAACGACGCGGCGGCACGCGCTCTCAACTACGGCGCGTACCGTAGCGTGGTGATCCAGAACAAGCAGCTGCTGTTCGAGCGCGCCTGCGACGGCGCGACGGTGCTCGTGGCGGTCAATGCCGTGAACGAGCCCTATACCTTTGGAGCTGGCGAACTCAACGGCTCCTTCGTCGACCTGCTTGCCGACGATGCACCCACGGTCGAGCTGGCGGGCTCCCTTGAGCTTGCGCCCTACGAGGTGCGCTATCTGTTGAGGGCCTAGGCCATGGCTGCGTCCGACGAGGGCTATCAACATATTGAGCATGGGTTTGAGCCCGTGTTTGACGAGCGCTCGCGCGTTTTGGTGTTGGGGTCGTTTCCCTCGGTGCTCTCGCGTGCCAATGCCTTCTATTACGGTAATCCCCAGAACCGCTTTTGGCGCGTGATGGCCGCGTGCCTTGGTGCGTCCGTGCCGCCCAACGAGGGCGACGCTTTGGCGAGTGGCGAGCCGGCGACGCTCGACGCCTCGATTGCCGCCAAGCGGGCTATGCTGCTCAACGGCGGTGTGGCCCTGTGGGACGTGATCGAGAGCTGCGACATTAAGGGTTCGAGTGACGCCAGCATCAAAAACGTTGTGCCGGCACATATCGAGCGCATTACCGGCGCAGCTCCCATTGAGCAGGCGATATGCAACGGTGGTACAGCTGGCCGACTCTACAAGCGCTATCTACAAGAACGCACCGGGCTGCCCGCCATCGTTCTGCCGTCGACAAGTCCCGCCAATGCGGCATGGCGCCTGGAACGCCTTGTCGAGCGCTGGCGCGATGCCGTTGATTGGGCTGTTATTTAATTTAGATTTTTGTTTGAGCGTGGGCGCCCAGACGTTTCAGAACGCCTCGCCAGATCGGCGCGGGCACGGCTGGCTCGGCGCAAACCATGCCGTCGGCGTCGACGTTGGCGGCATTGCCGCCGCCAAGTCGCTGTGCATGCTCGACGGAGCAGCCCATGCGCACAGCGCCCACAAGCTTATCCATCGCTTCCGAAAACGGTCGCCGCAAGAGTCCCATGCGCGGGGAGCGACGAAGCGCCGCAATGCCGCTGCCGGCGCAGATGGCAACGCCGCCACACCACAATTGGTCATGGCGCTCACATGCCTTGTGCAGGCGAACGGCGGTCTCACGCGCCTGCTCAGTGCCCTGTTGTACGGTTCGAATCGCGGCATAGACGCGCGTTCCCGTACCGCCAAAGCGCTCAAGCGCCTGCTCGATGGCTGTCAACGTCTCATCGTCAGCCACATCTTCAATGGCTAGCACGATGCCATCGGCAACGCTGCCGGCGTCATTTGCCTTCAAGTCGACCGGGCGGGGGAGTACGGTGTCGGAAAACCGGGCATAGGCGGCGATGGCATCCTGCAGGTCCCAGAGCAAAAAACCAAGATCGGCGCTATTGGGAATACTGATATACGCAATGGTGTGCAGTGTTTTTGGTACGTCGCCACGCGTGATTGTCTCCATGCCATCTCCTTTCCGGCTCGTTTCCGTTTAGGTTACACCGTCTGGTGACGCTTCGCCGCGCTATCCTAGTGCAACCCTTACGAAAGGAACGCCATGCGACTGCCCATGAATACCTCGCTTGCCACGCTTAAGCCCTCCGGTATCCGCCGGATCAACGCGCTCGCCGCCCAGCACCCGGGGTGCATCGCGCTTGCGCTTGGCGAGCCCGATTTTCCCACGCCCGATGTGATTAGCGCCGAGGTGACCGCCGCGCTGGACCGCGGTGACACGCACTATCCGCCCAACAACGGTCGCCCCGCCCTGCGCGAGGCGCTGTCCGCATATATGGGCGACGCGGGCCTTACGTTTTCGGCCGACGAGGTCATCCTAACCGACGGCGCGACCGAGGCCCTGTCGGCAACATTCATGGCTATGCTCAACCCCGGCGACGAGGCCATTATCCCCACGCCTGCCTTTGGCCTGTACGAGAGCACCGTCGTGGCCAACCACGCCAAGGCGGTCTTCTTGGATACGGAGCCCGCGCAATTCCAGATTGACGAGGACGCGCTTCGTGCCTGCGTGACGCCGGCGACCAAGGCCATCGTCATCTGCTCGCCCAATAACCCCACGGGCTGCATTCTCAACGCGGCCTCACTCGATGCCGTGGCGCGCGTGGCAGAGCAGGCGGGTATCTACGTGGTCTGCGACGACGTGTACAACCGTCTGGTCTATGCGGATGGCTACGAGCGCTTTGCCCAGCGCCACCCGGAGCTGCGTGAACAGACGGTAGTCATCGAGAGCTTCTCCAAGCCATGGGCTATGACCGGCTGGCGCCTGGGTTGGCTCGCAGCAGCGGCACCCGTCATCGCCGAGATCGCCAAGGCTCACCAATACCTAGTATCGAGCGCCGTCTCCTTCGAAATGGACGCCGCAGCCCGAGCCCTCACCGTCGACCCAACCCCCATGCTCAAAGTCTACCGAGCCCGCCGCAAACGAGTTCTTACAGCCCTCAACAACATGGGCCTCGACGTAGTAGAGCCCGCAGGAGCCTTCTACACTTTCCCGAGCATCAAAAAGTTCGGCCTAACCAGCGAAGCCTTCTGCATCAAAGCCATCAAAGAGGCAAACGTAGCCCTAGTCCCGGGAGACTGCTTCGGCACCGAAGGCCACATCCGCCTAAGCTACTGCGTAAGCGATGAAAATCTGGACAAGGGCCTCCGCCGCCTGTCCACCTTCATTTCGACTTTGTAGTCCTCAGGGACGCAACACATCAGCCCACCGACATAAGGGTTATGCGTGGGGGCGCCGGCCAACGGGAAACCGGGCTGCCCCAAAGTCACCGCAGGCCGCGCCGCCGAAGGCCAGGCGCAAGGTTTTCGTAGATTCCGCACGAGCCGAAGAGCACTTAATGTGCTCTTCGTGCGAGCCCAGGACCTGACCGAGCGAAAACCTTGCGCCTGGCCTTCGGCGGTGCGGCCGGATGGTGGAATTGTGTGCACCCCGGTTTCCCGTTGACCGACGCCGGGGTCCCCGCCATAATACTTTCGGTTCACGCACGAATCCGCTGCCAGAGACAGCCGGCGCAAACGGGTCTTACCCGCGAGCTTAATGGGACATCCCGCCAGCCGAGGTGGTCGAGTAGATATGTCTTCTCGCCCCCGTCGCTCATGCAGCGCGGGGGCTTTCTTTTTGGACATGCCCCCGTCACGTCCTTGTGGCGGACCGTGCCCGGAAAGAATTCGAGGAGGTGTAATTCATGCCCCAGCAGTACAAAATCGACAAGGTTGCAGAGATCGAGTCCCGTATCGCCGAGAACGCCGGTCTGTTCGTCGTCAACTACAACGGTCTGACGGTTAAGCAGGCTCAGGAGCTGCGTCATCAGCTTCGCGAGTGCGGCGCCGAGATGAAGGTCTACAAGAACAACCTGGTCAAGATCGCTCTCAAGAACCAGGAGCAGCCCGAGCTCGACGAGATCCTCGCCGGCCCCGTCGCTTATGTGTTCTACGAGACCGAGCCGGTCGAGGCCGCTAAGGCCCTTAAGGACTTCTCCGCTAAGTCCAAGGGCGTCCTTGAGATCAAGGGCGGTATCTCCGACGGCAAGGCCGTTTCCGCTGATGATGTTAAGGCTATCGCCGAGCTGCCCACCAAGGATCAGCTTCTCGGCCAGATCGCCGGTCTCATCTCCGGTTTCGCTCGCGACATCGCTGTCTGCGTCAACGGCGTTTCCTCTGGTCTCGCTCGTTCGATCCAGCAGGTCTCCGAGCAGAAGGCAGCCTAGTCGCTGTTTTCACCCGCGGCGGCAACGCCGCACCCCTGGCGCATTCGCGCCGTGTTTTAACTGATCTCCGTGCACAGACACGGAAACCGAAAGGACTTAGAAATGGCTAAGCTTACCACCGATGAGATCATCGATGCTCTTAAGGAAATGACCCTTCTCGAGGCTTCCGAGCTCGTCAAGGCTATCGAGGACACCTTCGGCGTTTCCGCCGCTGCTCCTGCCGCTGTTGTCGCCGCTCCCGCTGCTGGCGCTGCTGAGGCCGAGGAGAAGACCGAGTTTGACGTCGTGCTCGAGGGCTTCGGCGACAACAAGATCCAGGTCATCAAGGCCGTCCGTGAGCTCACCAACCTTGGCCTGAAGGAGGCCAAGGAGGTCGTCGAGGGCGCTCCCAAGGCTGTTCTCGAGGGTGCCAAGAAGGAGGACGCCGAGGCTGCCAAGGAGAAGCTCGAGGCTGCTGGCGCTGCTGTCACCCTCAAGTAATCAGGCTTTCTCGCCAGATTTCTTTGCAGACGGGGTTCGCATTGCGAGCCCCGTCTTTTTTGTTTTTCGGTCCCTCGGCATCGGTTGCTCAAACTGCCAGGTTCTGTGATTTGCGTCGTATCGGGCGCCCTGCCGTTGGGCAATAAAATTGCACCATTCGAGCAATAATTTGCGTTGACCTGCTGAAGAATTGTCTCTGCCTTGTAGCGACATATAGTTCCAGCGGTAAGATGCTTGGGTATCGCAATTTGGTCTGCGGCTGTGTGCCGCACGCATGGGGCGCTTTTGCGCCTGCGAAAGGATCTTTGAATAACATGAAGGCAATCATCCCCGCCGCCGGTCTTGGCACGCGTTTTCTGCCTGGCACCAAGTGCACGCCCAAAGAGATGCTGCCGGTGCTCGACAAGCCCGTCATTCAGTACGTCGTCGAGGAGGCGCTCGACCCCGAGGAGGTCGACGACGCCATCATCGTTACTTCTCCCGGTAAGCCCGAGCTACTGAACTACTTCCAGCCCGATCGCTCGCTTGAGAACCTGCTGCGCGAGCGCGGCAAGAACGCCTATGCCGACGCCGTCGCCCACGCTGGCGGTATGCCGGTCGACTTCCGTTATCAGTACGAGCCCAAGGGTCTCGGCCATGCTATTCGCTCTGCTGCCGACGCCGTGGCAGGGGAGAACTTCCTGGTTCTTCTGGGCGACTACGTTGTGCCTAATCGCGACATCTGCGACAAGATGCTCGCCGTTTCCAAGGAGCACGGTGGCGCTTCGGTTATCGCCGTCGCTGCTTGCTCGCCCGAGGAAGTCAGCCGCTACGGCGTTATCGCCGGCGAGCGTGTCGGTTCGCTCGAGGGCGCCGAGGACGTTGCCGATGCAGAGCCGGGCGCTGTCTGGCGTATCGGCGGTCTGGTCGAGAAGCCCGCTCCCGAGGCGGCTCCGTCCAACCTGTACATCGTCGGTCGCTACCTGCTGAGCCCGTTGGTCATGGACTTGCTGGCAGATCAGCAGGCCGGCAAGGGCGGCGAGATCCAGCTCACCGACGCCATGGCCCGTTCGCTCGACCGCGAGGCCATGTACGCCGTCGTCATCGACCCGCTGTCGGGCTACGACACTGGCACTCCCTCTGGTTGGATGGCCACTAACGCCCTCATGGCTGCAAACGACCCCCGCTTTGCCGATGCCTTCTGGGACGCCATCGACGAGCGCGGCGGATTGATGCGCAAGTAAGCCTTCGGGCATCGACATTTACGGGTGCGGACTTCGGTCTGCACCCGTTTTTTTATTCGAGCTACAGCTTGGCTCCGGAAAGTGCGACCCACAATTTGGTCGAATTCTGGGACGCGCTTTCCGGTTGGAACCCCTAGCGGAAACTGCGACCCGGAATTTCGGCTCAGAACGGGATATGCTTTCCCAAACAGTGCTCAACCGGAAACTGCGACCCAGTTTGAGGCCTCAAAACGGGACGCACTTTCCGCCTGACCAACCCTCGCCGTCATTTCGCCGTTCAGCGGCGCGCATCAGCAGCTCTGTTCACAGAAAATATATGAACAGATGTTCGATATACATACATCTACCTGCGTGTTTTCTTTCGAAAAACTTTGCTACTCCAAAAACTCAATCGCGTCAAGGCTTTTCTTGCCCAACGGTCGGTACCTGATAAACTATTAGGTTGCGATAACTGGCGAAGCTATGCCTCGCCAACCCACCGAGCATTTCCGTGAAGGAGGAAAAACCTGGTGACCTACGCATACACTGCCACTGAGCGCAAGCGCGTCAGCTTCGGGAAAATCCCGGAGGCCATGGAGCTCCCCAACCTTATCTCTGTTCAAAGGGAATCCTTTGAGCGTTTTAAGGACGAGGGCCTTCGTGAGGCGTTCAAGGAATCCAGCCCCATCCAGAGCCAGAACCATGTTCTCGAGGTTACCTTCGGCGAGCATCAGTTCGGCGACCCCGCGCACACCGTCGAGGAGTGCCGCGAGAAGGATATGACCTATCAGGCTCCGCTTCTGACCGACGTCCGTCTCACCAACAAGGAGACCGGCGAGATCAAGGAGCAGCTCGTCTTTATGGGCGACTTCCCCATGATGACCGATCAGGGCACCTTCATCATCAACGGTACCGAGCGTATCGTCGTCTCGCAGCTCGTCCGCTCCCCGGGCGTGTACTACAGCTCCGAGATGGATTCGGGCAAGCAGATCTACAAGGCCCAGATCATCCCGTCCCGCGGTGCCTGGCTTGAGTTTGAGGTCGACAAGCGCGACCAGCTCATGGTCTCCATCGACCGTAAGCGCAAGCAGAGCGCCACGATGTTCCTGCGCGCCCTTGGCATCGCCGTCACCAACGACGACATCATCGAGCTGCTCGGCAACTCCGATGTGATCAAGCGCACCCTGGAGCGCGACACCGCTCTCACTCGCGAGGACGCCCTCATCGAGATCTACCGTCGCCTGCGCCCGGGCGAGCCTCCCACCGTGGACGCTTCCCGCAGCCTGCTCGAGGGCCTGCTCTTTAACCCGCAGCGCTACGATCTGGCCCGCGTCGGTCGTTACAAGGTCAACAAGAAGCTCAACCTCACCACCGAGGAAGAGGTCACGGTGCTCACCGACGAGGATATCGTCGCTACGCTGCGCTACCTGCTGTCCCTCGCTGCCGGCGAGCAGGGCTTCAAGGTCGACGACATCGACCACTTTGGCAACCGCCGTATCCGCACCGTTGGCGAGCTCGTCGCCAACCAGTTCCGTATCGGCATGAGCCGTATGGAGCGCGTCGTCCGTGAGCGCATGAGCTCCCAGGACATCGACGAGATCACCCCGCAGTCGCTCATCAACATCCGCCCGATCGTGGCCTCCATCAAGGAGTTCTTCGGTTCCTCGCAGCTCTCGCAGTTCATGGACCAGGCGAACCCCCTGACCGGTCTGACCCACAAGCGCCGTCTGTCCGCACTCGGCCCTGGTGGTCTTGCCGGCCACAAGTCCGGCTCCAGCCGCCGCACCAACGTGCCGACGGCCGTCCGCGACGTTCACAACTCGCACTACAGCCGCATGTGCCCGATCGAGACCCCCGAAGGCCCCAACATCGGCCTGATCGGCTCGCTCGCCCTCTACGCCCGCGTCAACGAGTATGGCTTCATCGAGGCCCCGTTCCGTCGCGTCGAGAACGGCGTTGCCACCGACCAGATCGACTGGATGACCGCTGACGAGGAAGAGAAGCACGTCATCGCGCCGGCCAACACGCCGCTCGATCCCAAGACCAACGAGTTCATCACGACCGATGCCGAGGGCAAGCTTGTCCGTCCGCACACCGTGATCGCCCGTACCCGCGACTTCGACGGCTCCTTCGGCGCTCCCGCCGACGTGCCCGTCGAGGACGTCGACTACATGGACGTCTCGCCGCGTCAGATGCTCTCCGTCGCAGCCACGCTGATCCCGTTCCTTGAGCACGACGACGCCAAGCGTACGCTGATGGGCGCCAACATGCAGCGTCAGGCCGTGCCGCTGGTTCACCCCGCCGCTCCCTATGTCGGTACCGGCATGGAGCGTCGCGCCGCTCTGGACTCCGGCGAGGTCACCCTGGCCAAGAACGCCGGCGAGGTTATCTTTGCCGACGCCGCCAAGATTATCGTCAAGCATGCCGGCGGCATGGACGAGTATCACCTGGCCAAGTACCAGCGCTCCAACCAGTCCACCTGCATCAACCACCGTCCGCTCGTGCGCGTCGGTGACACCGTTGAGCAGGGCGAGCCTCTGGCCGACGGTCCTTCGACCGATCACGGCGAGCTCGCACTGGGCCAGAACCTCACCGTGGCCTACATGCCGTGGGAAGGCTTTAACTACGAGGACGGTATCGTCGTGTCCGAGCGCCTGGTGGCCGAGGACCTGCTGACGACCATCAACATCACCCGTCACGAGATCGACGCCCGCGACACCAAGCTCGGCCCCGAGGAGATCACCCGCGAGATCCCGAACCTCTCCGAGGACATGCTTGCCAACCTCGACGAGGACGGCATCATCCGCATCGGCGCCGAGGTCGGCCCTGGCGACATCCTGGTCGGCAAGGTCACGCCTAAGGGCGAGAGCGCTCTGACCGCCGAGGAGCGCCTGCTGCGCGCCATCTTCGGTGCCAAGGCCCACGACGTCCGCGATACCTCCCTTAAGATGCCTCACGGCGCTTACGGCCGCGTCATCGACGTCGTCCGCTTTAGCCGCGAGAACGGCGACGACCTGGCCCCCGGCGTCAACGAGCAGGTGCGCGTCTACGTCGCCCAGCGTCGTAAGATCCAGCAGGGCGATAAGATCGCCGGCCGCCACGGCAACAAGGGTGTTATCTGTAACGTTCTGCCGGTCGAGGACATGCCCTACATGGCTGACGGTACCCCGATCGACGTTATCCTCAACCCGCTGGGCGTTCCCTCGCGTATGAACGTCGGCCAGCTGCTCGAGTGCCACCTTGGCTGGGCCGCTGCCTGCGGTTGGGATACCGAGCAGGCCGACTCCGACAAGTACGTCCCCGGTCCGTTCTTCACCGCCACGCCCGTCTTCGACGGCGCCAAGGAGGACGAGATCGCCGAGGTCATTCGTCGTGCCAACAAGAACATGCTCAACAAGGCCACCGCTGCCTTTGGCGATCACATGCGCCCCGAGTTCGTCACCCAGCTTGACGAGCGCGGCAAGACCCGTCTGTTCGACGGCCGTACCGGCGAGGAGTTCCGCGAGCCCATTACCGTGGGTACGTCCTACATCCTCAAGCTCGGCCACATGGTCGACGACAAGATCCACGCCCGTTCGACCGGCCCTTACAGCCTGGTTACCCAGCAGCCTCTGGGCGGCAAGGCCCAGTTCGGCGGCCAGCGTTTCGGCGAGATGGAAGTTTGGGCACTGTACGCATACGGTGCTTCCAACGTCCTGCAGGAGATCCTGACCGTCAAGTCCGACGATACCGTGGGCCGCGTCAAGACCTACGAGTCCATCGTCAAGGGCGAGAATGTTCCGGTCCCGGGAATCCCCGAGTCCTTCAAGGTTCTCGTCAAGGAGATCCGCTCCCTCGCACTGGACATCGAGCCCATGCACGATGCCGACGAGGACGCCTCCGCCCCTGTGACCGCCGAGGAGACCTCTGCTCTCGACGACCTGGCTGCGCTCGCCGGCGTTGACGCCGACGTCGAGGCCGAGGATGCCGAGACCGCCGAGGCGCCCGAGGCTGTCGCCGCCACGACCACTGATAAGGAGTAGTTGACTGTGGCAGATTTCGAAGCTACTGATTTTGACTCGGTAAAGATCTCCCTTGCCTCCGCCGACCAGATCCGTTCCTGGTCGCACGGCGAGGTCAAGAAGCCGGAGACCATCAATTACCGTACCCTCAAGCCCGAGAAGGACGGCCTGTTCTGCGAGAAGATCTTCGGTCCCGCCAAGGACTGGGAGTGCTCCTGCGGCAAGTACAAGGGCATCCGCTTTAAGGGCATCGTCTGCGAGCGCTGCGGCGTCGAGGTCACCTCGGCCAAGGTGCGTCGCGACCGCATGGGCCACATCGAGCTCGCCGCTCCCGTGTCCCACATCTGGTACTTCAAGAGCCCCACGAGCTTCCCGATGAGCCGTATGCTCGACATCAAGTCCAAGGACCTCGAGAAGGTTCTGTACTTTGCCAGCTACATCATCACCGAGGTTGACTACGAGGCTCGCGAGGCCGACGCCGACGACCTGCGCGAGGAGCTCGCCGCCGATCTGGAAGAGATCGATGCCGAGTGCGCCCGCCAGATCGAGTCCCTCAAGGAGCAGGGCGACCCCGAGAACTTTGACGAGTTCTCCGACGAGGAGCCGCTGACCCCCGAGGAGATCGCCTCTGGCATCGTCGACATTGAGGAAGAGTGCAAGGACGAGAAGCAGCTCCGCACGGACGCCTTCAACGCCTTCATGAAGCTCACCGAGCGCGACCTCATCTCCGATGAGCCGCTGTTCCGCGAGATGACCCGTTACTACTCCATGTACTTCAAGGGTGGCATGGGTGCCGAGGCCGTCCGCGACCTGCTCGCTGCCATCGACCTCCCCTCCGAGGCCGAGAAGCTCAAGGCCATCATCGCCGACGAGGATTCCCAGAAGCAGAAGCGCGAGAAGGCCGTCAAGCGCCTTGAGGTCGTTGACGCCTTCCTGAAGGGCGGCAACAGCCCCGCGAACATGATCCTGGACGTCATCCCGGTCATTCCGCCCGATCTGCGCCCGATGGTCCAGCTCGACGGCGGCCGCTTCGCCGCGTCCGACCTCAACGACCTGTATCGTCGCGTGATCAACCGTAACAACCGTCTCAAGCGCCTGCTCGACCTGGACGCCCCTGCGATCATCGTGAACAACGAGAAGCGCATGCTCCAGGAGTCCGTGGACGCCCTGTTCGACAACGGCCGTCGTGGTCGCCCGGTCTCTGGCCGTGGCGGTCGCCCGCTCAAGTCGCTCGCCGAGGCCCTCAAGGGCAAGCAGGGTCGTTTCCGTCAGAACCTGCTGGGTAAGCGTGTCGACTACTCTGGCCGTTCGGTAATCGTTACCGACCCCAAGCTGCTGCTGCACCAGTGCGGTCTGCCCAAGACTATGGCGCTGGAGCTCTTCAAGCCTTTCGTCATGAAGCGCCTGGTCGAGCTCGGCAAGGTCGAGAACATCAAGGGCGCCAAGCGCGCTATCGACCGCGGTGCCACCTTTGTGTGGGATATCCTCGAAGAGGTCATCGACGGCCGCGTCGTGCTGCTCAACCGTGCACCGACCCTGCACCGTCTGTCCATCCAGGCCTTTGAGCCGGTGCTGGTCGAGGGCAAGGCTATCCACCTGCACCCGCTGGTCTGCTCGCCCTTCAACGCCGACTTCGACGGCGACCAGATGTCTGTCCACGTGCCGCTGTCCAGCCAGGCTCAGGCCGAGGCTCGCGTGCTCATGCTCTCTGCGAATAACCTGCGCTCGCCGGCATCCGGCAAGCCGGTCAACATCCCCTCGCAGGACATGATCATCGGTGTGTACTACCTCACCCAGGTCCGCGACGGTCTGCCGGGCGAGAACCACGTGTTCTCGAGCTTCGACGACGCGCTGCACGCCTATGACTGCCGCTCCGAGGTCGACATGCAGGCCAAGATTCAGGTCCGCGTGTCCGCCGAGAACGCCAACGTCATCAACGAGGACGGCACCCGTATCTTCCGCGTCAAGAACGGCAAGAACGAGTTTGTCGACTACGATGTCACCGGCAACAAGACCGCGCGCTTCGAGACCTCTATCGGCCGCATCATCTTCAACCGCCAGTGCCTGCCCGAAGACTATGAGTTCATGAACTACAAGATGGTCAAGGGCGACGTGGCCAAGCTGGTTGCGGACTGCTGCGATCGTTACCCCGAGGCCAAGGTCGGCCCGATTCTCGACGCCATCAAGTACTCCGGTTTCCACTACGCTACCCGCGCCGGCCTCACCATCTCGGTGTGGGACGCTCTCATCCCTGCCGAGAAGCAGGAGCTGCTCGACCGCGCCCAGGCCAACGTCGACCAGATCAACGAGTACTTCGAGGAGGGCTTCATCAACGAGACGGAGCGCCACATCGAAGTCGTTAACGAGTGGACCGCTTGTACCGATAAGGTCGCAGCGCTCATGCTCGACATGTTCGACGAGGAGAACCCGCTGTACATGATGGCCGACTCCGGCGCCCGTGGTTCTAAGACCCAGCTGCGTCAGCTCGGCGGCATGCGTGGCCTGATGGCAGACATGTCCGGCGAGACGATCGACCTTCCCATTAAGGCGAACTTCCGCGAGGGCCTGCTGCCGCTCGAGTACTTCATTTCGACCTACGGCGCCCGTAAGGGCCTGGTCGATACCGCATCCCACACCTCGGACTCTGGTTACCTGACCCGTCGTCTGGTCGACGTGGCCCAGGACGTCATCGTCCGCGAGGAGGACTGCGGTACGCACGAGGGCGTCACCTACAACCTCATCATCCCCGGCACCACCGACCTCAACACCGACCTCGTCGGCCGTTGCTTCATCGAGGACGTCGTGGCTCCTGATGGCACTGTGCTCTTTGAGCAGGACGGCTACATCGAGAAGGTCGCCGACATCCAGAAGATGGTCGATGCCGGCCTTAAGAAGGTCAAGCTTCGCGCGCTGCTCACCTGCCGCTCCAAGTACGGCGTGTGCCAGAAGTGCTACGGCTGGGATCTTTCCACCCGTCGTCCGGTCGCCATCGGTACCGCGGTCGGCATTATTGCCGCCCAGTCCATCGGCGAGCCCGGTACGCAGCTTACGATGCGTACCATTCACTCCGGTGGCGTCGCTGGCGTCGACGATATTACGCAGGGTCTGCCTACGGTCAGCCGTATGTTCGATATCGTCGGCAACGTCAACGAGAAGATCCTGGGTCGCGAGGCCGAGCTGGCTCCGTACTCCGGTCACCTCTCGATTAAGCCCGAGAAGTCCGAGTACGTGCTGACGCTCACCGACTCCGAGGATCACACCCGTGTCCTCGACGAGCGTCGCGTCCCCGCTTCGGTGCGCTTCATGCCCGAGATCGAGGACGGCTGCGAGGTTCGCGCCGGCGACCAGATCACCAAGGGCTTCGTCAACTTCCGCAACCTGCGCAAGCTGACCGACATCGAGTCGACGATGCACACCTTCGTCGAGAGCGTTAAGGACGTCTACACCAGCCAGGGCGTCGACCTGAACGACAAGCACATCGAGGTGCTCGCACGTCAGATGCTGCGTCGCGTTCAGATCACCAACCCCGGCGACTCCAAGTACCTGCTTGGTCAGTACGTCGACCGCTACGAGTTCGCCGACGAGGTCGAGCGCGTTGCCCGTCTGGGCGGTCAGGCTCCCGTGGCCGAGCCCGTCATCCTGGGTACGCTCAAGGTCGCGTCCAACATCGACTCCTGGCTGTCGAGCGCTTCGTTCATCCGTACCGCCGGCGTTCTTACCGAGGCTGCCATCGAGGGCAAGGTCGATCACCTGCTCGACCTTAAGTCCAACGTCATCGTCGGTAAGAAGATCCCGGCTGGTACCGGCCTCAAGCCGTACGCCAACGCTAAGCTGACGTATCGCACGGCCGACGGCTACGTGGACATCGACGGTCCGGCCTCGCCCAACGCCAAGTCGCTGCCCGAGTGGGCTCCTGTGGAGCTCAAGGACCTGGACGAGCAGCTCCCGCAGCAGCTCGACTGGGCCGGCTACGACGAGTTCGGTGGTGCTGACGGTTCGTTCACCCGCAACGGCCACACCATCTCCGCCGAGAAGGCTCGTCTGTACCTGTTCGACGACCTGGGCGTGTCGCAGCGCTGGACCAACAAGTTCAGCGAGGTCGGCATCGAGACGGTCGGCGACCTGGTCGGCAAGTCCGAGGAGGATTTGCTGCGCATCGACGGCATCGGTGCCAAGGCGATCGAGGAGCTCCGTGACGGCCTCGAGGCCCACGATCTGCTCTACATCCTCGAGAACAACGACGACGTTGCCGACGAGGAAGACCTCTCGCAGCTGCTGCAGATGGTCTTTAGCCCCGACGGTCCGGACGATATCCTGCTGGGTACTTCCGCTCCGACGCATCACGCCGACGCCGACGAGGAGCTCCTGGGCGCTCCGATTGACGACAAGAAGGCTCCCGCCAACGGCGCGATCAACGAGGACATGGCTTCCCTCGACGAGCTGCTCAATCAGCTCGTGGACACCGACGACGCCGAAGAGGCCAAGGACAACGACGAGGAGTAATTAGTTCCGCCGTTCTAACGAACGGCGGCGACCTCCGTCGCTGCGCGGCCCCCAGAGCTACAATCTGTCATTCAAAAGGCAGGGCATGACCAAAAGGTCAATGCCCTGCCTTTTTCATGCCACCTTGTACGCTCTGGGGGCCGCTCGCTTGCGTATGCTCAACCTGTTGCGTTCCGTTGATCCCTTGCCAAAAAGGGACAGGTTTATTTTGGTCGGTTTTTCATGCTTGAATTTGAAACATTTCGCCCGACAAGAGCGTATCTATGGTGAGGGCCTCATCGAGAACCATTAATGTCACCGGGAGGTGATTATGGAAGAACAAGCTTTTAGACAGGCGGTCGAAGACCACCGGGATGTCGTGTTTCGGATCGCATTGACGTATCTGCGTGATCGCGCTGACGCCGACGATGTCGCTCAAGACGTCTTTCTTAAGTTGCTCAAAAGCGACGCGCAATTTGAAAACTGGGAGCATCTTCGTCGATGGCTTATCCGGGTCACGATCAATGAATGTAAATCTCTCTTTCGAAAGCCGTGGAGGCGCGTGGAGGATATTGAGAATCTGGCCGATTCGCTTTCGACGGCGCAGGAGGAGACCAAGGCGGTCCTGTCAGACGTTATGCGACTTCCGGAGCGATTCCGTATTCCTATCGTGCTCTATTACTATCTGGGCTTCTCGACTTCAGAAATTGCCGAGTTACTGCATGTGCCAGCCGCGACCGTTCGAACGCGTTTAGCTCGCGGCAGATCGAAGCTCAAGTTCATCCTAGAGGAGGGCGACCGTGAAATCCAACCAGATCAAGCAGGCCTTCGAGTCCGTCCAAGCCGATAGCGATCTTGCTGACCGTGTTCTTTATGCCGCTGCTGGCGAGCCGCTTCGCCGAAAGGGTCACGCGAAGCCTCTGTATGTTGCCGTAATCGGATGTCTTGCCGGAGTGCTGGCGACCGGAGGGGTCGCCTACGCTGTTGTCAATTCCAGTTATTTTGCCTCTGCCTGGGGAAACCATGGCAACGGTGAGTCCGTTACCTGGACAAATGGCGGCTCGTCGGGGACGAAATATACCTACACCAGAGAGTTTGGTGATGGTATCGCGCCCCAAAGCCTGGAGGGTGCAGTCCAGAAGGTCAATCTGTCCGTCGAGGGCAACGGCTATACGCTCGACATTCATGAGATGGCAATCGACGAGAACGGTTGCGGTGCTGTGACGTTTACATTGTCCAATCCGAATGGCGTTAACTACTACAAGCCGGCGGCAGAGCTTGGCGAACTTGTTCTCTATGGTGAAGAAGAAGGGGGCGTCAGTACACCCAGCATGAACTTCGGCGAGGAATGGGCTGATACACGCTGCACCATTGATAAAGACACATCAAGCGACACGGTCATTAACGGCACGATGTACTTTGCATCTTGGAATCGCGATCGAGATTTACGACATGCGGTCACCTGGAATATCAGTTGGACGGAGGGCAAAGGTGAGGATGCGAAGGTGATCGAGGTATCGACGCCAGAGTTTAACGTCGGAGCGCACGTCGATACAAAGGAGCTCCGCTCCGACGACTCGCCTCTCGAGATCAGCCCGTTTTCCATCCAGACGCACATCGATGATCTGGGCTATGAAGCAGTTGATCATAAACTGACCGTCAGCTACAAGGATGGATCGGAGCAGATTATCGAAGATGACGACGCAGGGGCGTACAATTTCTATGTTTCGATGGCGCGCAATAGCGGAGAGAACATCTGGGTTCCGACAAGGCTCATCAATGTCGATCAGGTTGTATCGGTAACCCTTGAGGGAACGAGGTGCACATCAACAGGAGAGACCGAAACAGAAGTACCCTTTACCATCGTCTACTCGTAAGGCTTGAGGCCGCTTCCCACTAGGGGAAGCGGCCTATTTTGCGTTATATGGACGGTTATTTTGAGCGATATTCGCCTGAATTTCGGAAGTATGCGGCAAAATCTCGATGGGCCGACCACACCGCATATGCTCAAGCGCTCTACCTGCGGGTTTATTATCGCAAAACCCCGGCGTGCTCGGCAGGTCCAGAATTTGCCGCATACTTCCGAAAGCGCCGCCGATTTCCCTATGACAGATGAGGGCGGATCACCGCTGGAGCGCGACGTTTCCGCAGATAAAACCGACCAAAACAAACCTGTCCCTTTTTGGCAGGTAACGTTGCCCCGACGAGCGCGTCGGATTCCCGGTCCGGGCGGCCCGCTGTTTAAGTTTGTCGCGAGTTCCGCACGCAAAGGAAAGCACTTAATGTGCTTTCCGTCTTGCGCAGGACTGTAGAGCAGCAAACTTAAACAGCGGGCCGCCCGGCCCGGGAATCCACCCTTGCGCACAGGAGGGGATTCCTTTTGTGTAGGCTTTGCGGAAATATGCTCATTTTGGGATACGCCCGGCGGCGTGGTCTGTTGACGGCACAGCTAACGCCACGTATCCTATCGAACTGCGTGTTTCGTAGGGGGATGCTGACCCCTCGATTCAAGCCGTTGCACTTTACAGAAAGCTGGAATCATTCGAGAAGGAGTACGCTTTGCCTACTATTAACCAGCTGGTTCGCCAGGGCCGTCGTTCCGTGCCCAAGAAGTCCAAGAACGCTGCTCTGCAGCACAACTCCCAGAAGCGCGGCGTGTGCACCCGCGTCTTCACCACGAGCCCCAAGAAGCCGAACTCGGCTCTTCGTAAGGTTGCCCGTGTTCGCCTCGTCAACGGCATCGAAGTTACCGCTTACATCCCGGGTGAGGGCCACAACCTGCAGGAGCACTCCATCGTGCTCGTCCGCGGCGGTCGTGTCCGTGACCTCCCTGGTGTCCGTTATCACGTCATCCGTGGCGCCTACGACGCTGCTCCGGTCCAGAACCGTATGCAGGCTCGTTCCAAGTACGGTGCTAAGCGCCCCAAGGCCAAATAAGCCAGATAACGTTTTGATACTTTCGCCGTGTGCCGTCTTGAGCGCCGCACGGTAGACACTTAAGGAGATTTCACATGCCGCGTCGTGCAGCAGCTAATCGTCGTGAGGTTCAGCCTGACGCCGTTTACAACAACCGCCTGGTGACTCAGCTCATCAACAAGGTCCTTCTTGACGGCAAGAAGGCCACCGCTGAGCGCATCGTTTACACCGCTTTCGAGATCGTTGCCGAGAAGTCCGAGGGTGGCGACGCTCTCGCTACCTTCAAGAAGGCTATGGACAACGTCAAGCCCACGCTCGAGGTTAAGCCCAAGCGTGTCGGTGGCGCTACCTATCAGGTCCCGATGGAGGTCAACTCCCGTCGTTCCACCGCTCTGGGTATCCGCTGGATCGTCAACTTCTCCCGCGCTCGCAAGGAGAAGACCATGGCCGAGCGTCTCGCCAACGAGATCCTCGACGCTTCCAACGGCCTGGGCGCTTCCGTCAAGAAGCGTGAGGACGTCTTCAAGATGGCCGAGGCCAACCGCGCGTTCTCTCACTATCGTTGGTAAGTTAAGGTAAGGAACTAACATGGCTAAGCCTAAGTACAAGCTTTCCGATACCCGTAACATCGGCATCATGGCCCACATCGATGCCGGTAAGACCACCACGACCGAGCGTATTCTTTACTACACCGGTAAGACCCACAAGATCGGTGAGGTCCATGAGGGCGCTGCCACCATGGACTGGATGGTTCAGGAGCAGGAGCGCGGCGTAACCATTACCTCCGCTGCTACCACGTGCTTCTGGAACAAGGACGGTAAGGACTACCGCATCCAGATCATCGACACCCCGGGCCACGTTGACTTCACCGCCGAGGTCGAGCGCTGCCTGCGCGTCCTCGATGGCGCTGTCGCCGTCTTCGACGCCGTTGCCGGCGTTCAGCCCCAGTCTGAGACCGTTTGGCGTCAGGCTTCCACCTTCAACGTCCCCCGCATCGCCTTCATCAACAAGTATGACCGCGTGGGCGCTGACTTCTTCAACGCTATCGAGACCATGAAGGATCGTCTCGACGCTAACGCCGTGGCCGCTCAGGTCCCGATGGGCGCCGAGGACAACTTCTGGGGCGTCATCGACCTGGTCACCATGACTGCATGGGACTTCAAGGCCGACGAGAAGGGCATGACCTACCCTGAGCCGATGGACGAGATCCCGGCTGAGTTTGCCGACATCGCTGCCACCAAGCGCGAGGAGCTCCTCGACGCTGCTGCCAGCTTTGACGACGAGCTCATGGAGAAGATCCTTATGGAGGAGGACTTCACCGTCGAGGAGCTCAAGGCTGCTCTGCGCAAGGGCGTTTTGGCCAACGAGCTCAACCTCGTCTTCGTGGGTTCCGCCTACAAGAACAAGGGCGTTCAGGAGCTGCTCGACGCTGTCGTCGACTACCTGCCCAGCCCGCTCGACGTCGAGGCTGTCACCGGTACCGATCCGGACACCGGCGAGGAGATCCAGCGTCATCCTTCCTTCGATGAGCCCTTCTCCGGCCTGGTCTTCAAGATCATGACCGACCCGTTCGTCGGTAAGCTCACCTACGTCCGCGTTTACTCCGGCCGCGCCGAGTCCGGCTCCTACGTTGTCAACGCTTCCAACGGTCAGCGCGAGCGTCTCGGCCGCATCCTCGAGATGAACGCCGCCGAGCGTATCGACCGTGACGACGCTGCCGCCGGCGACATCGTCGCTTGCGTCGGCTTCAAGAACTCCACCACCGGTGACACCCTGTGCGCCGAGGGCAAGGAGATCGTCCTCGAGAAGATCGAGTTCGCCAAGCCCGTTATCGACGTTGCCATCGAGCCCAAGACCAAGGCCGAGCAGGACAAGATGTCCCTGGCTCTGACCAAGCTCGCCGAGGAGGACCCGACCTTCCAGGTGTCCACCAACCACGAGACCGGCCAGACCATCATCGCCGGCATGGGCGAGCTGCACCTCGAGATTATCGTCGACCGTCTGCTCCGCGAGTTCAAGGTTGACGCTAACGTTGGTAAGCCCCAGGTTGCCTACCGCGAGACCGCTGGTCACGACGTCGAGAAGGCTGAGGGCAAGTTCGTCCGTCAGTCCGGCGGTCGCGGTCAGTACGGCCACGCCGTCATCAAGCTCGAGAAGATGGAGGAGGGCTTCGGCTACGAGTTCGTCAACGCTATCGTCGGCGGCGTCGTGCCCAAGGAGTACATCCCGTCCATCGACAAGGGCATCCAGGAGGCCCTGAACACCGGTGTTATCGCCGGCTTCCCGGTCCTCGACGTCAAGGTCACCCTGTTCGACGGTTCTTACCACGAGGTCGACTCCTCCGAGGCCGCCTTCAAGATCGCCGGTTCCATGGCTATCAAGGACGCCCTCAAGAAGTCCGATCCGCAGCTGCTCGAGCCGATCATGGCTGTCGAGGTCGAGACCCCCGAGCAGTACATGGGCGACGTTATGGGCAACCTCTCCGGTCGCCGCGGCAAGATCGAGGGCATGGAGGATCGCAAGAACAGCAAGCTCATCCGTGCCAAGGTGCCGCTGGGCGAGATGTTCGGTTACGCTACCGACCTTCGCTCCCAGACCCAGGGCCGTGCATCCTACACGATGCAGTTCGACTCTTATGAGCCCGCGCCCAAGTCCATCGTGGACGAGGTCATGAGCAAGAACGCCTAAGTTCGAGCTCCCTGTTACGTAATCCGCGAGAACATCTCTCGCACTCTTTGGAGGTTTAAGTTGGCTACCCAGAAGATCCGCATTCGCCTCAAGGGCTATGATCACGAGGTCGTCGATCAGTCCGCGAAGCTCATCGTCGAGACCGCTCAGAAGACCGGCGCTCGCGTTTCCGGTCCTGTCCCCCTGCCCACCGAGCGCAACCTGTACACGGTTATCCGCTCGCCGCACATTAACAAGGACTCCCGTGAGCAGTTCGAGATGCGCACTCACAAGCGCCTCATCGACATCCTCGACCCCACCTCGGGCACCGTTGATTCGCTCATGCGTCTCGACCTCCCCGCTGGCGTCGACATCGACATCAAGCTCTAAGCGATATCGCTCATAGCTTAAAGGGCCCCGCTGCCGTTACGGTAGCGGGGCCCTTTTGTTTAGCATGATGGGATTGGACCGCCGGATAAGGCTGCCGAGCGGCTGGCTGTGGCGCCCTATTCGCTCGCGGGACGCAGCGATGCCTCCTCAAAATGGAAGGATCGCAAACCGCCTTCCGTTTCGATACACGCGCGACCAAAGCCATCGACGGTTTTAAAGATGCCGCGTGCCAGCTTGTCGCCGGCAGGGGAACGGGCGATAACGTGCTCCCCAATCCAATTGAGGTGAGTGACATATTCGCCGTGGACGGGCGCGAGCGGTCCGGCGTCTTCTTCCATGGCGTTAAGACGCTCTGCCCACGCATCTACAGCGTCTATAACTGCGTGATAGACCTCATCGAGGAGCATGTCGACGGCGGGAACTCTCTCGTTGAGGTCTGACAGGCCAATTGCCGGCAGGCCGCCATCGGGTATCTCTTGGGGCGTGTAGTTTACGTTGACGCCAATGCCGCAGACGGCGAAGGGCTTGCCTTCGTTATCGCGTGCGGCCTCGACCAGAATGCCGCCGAGCTTGCGTCCTCGTGCGACAAGGTCGTTGGGCCATTTAAGGCGAATCTCGTTTGCAAGACCCTGCTTTTCGAGTGCTTCGAGCACCGCTAGGCCGCTGACGGCGGCAAGACCAGAGAACTTTGCAGGATTAACGCATGGGCGCAGGACAATCGAAAGCAATAAGTTGCCGACGGTTGAGTCCCACTTGTGCCCGCGCCGGCCGCGTCCTGCTGTTTGAGCCCGGGCGGCAAGTCCTGTGCCGTGCGGCGCTCCCTGTTTTCCTGCTTCGAGCAGGTCATCGTTGGTCGATCCGGTTACGTCGACTATCGTCAATTTGGCATCCATAACGGTTGCTACCTCCTAAGTAAATAAGGCAATCGCGTAATGGTGTCGAGAGATAGACACAATGTGAAGCCTTTGTCGCATTTGGACAATTTAATGTTAACACGTCAACAACGACTAAAATGCGCTATCCTCTCTTGGTCGATGTAAACACGTCAACAACTCAAAGGAGGCTAGTGATGGGTTTCACGATTCTTGGAACAGGCTCGGCGCTTCCTGAGCGCAGTGTTTCCAACGACGAGCTGTCCGAGTTCCTCGATACCTCGGATGAGTGGATTTTTACCCGCACAGGTATCAAGAGCCGCCATGTCTGCACCACCGAGTCGCTCGACGACCTTGCCGTAGCGGCGAGCGAGCGGGCGCTCCAGGTGTCCGGAATCGACGCGAGCCAGCTGGATCTGATCGTCTGCTCGACGACGACGGGTGACCACCTTGTTCCCGCTGAGGCGTGTGCCGTTGCTGAGCGACTAGGCGCGACGTGCCCTGCCTTCGATGTCTCGGCGGCCTGCGCCGGTTTCGTATTTGCGCTCGATGTCGCCGAGGGCTATATCGCCCGCGGCCGTGCCGAGCACGTGCTTGTCGTTGCTGCCGAGCAGATGACTCGCGCGCTCGACTGGACCGACCGCGCCACCTGCGTGCTCTTTGGCGATGGGGCAGGTGCCGCAGTGATTGAGGCTGGGGGAGACAGCCCCCTTGCCGTTGAGCTTTCGACGGCGCCCGACGTCGAGACGTTGCGCGTTCCCGGTCTGGTCGGTACCTCGCCGTTTAAGGCCTCCGCAGATAGCGAGAGCGTGCTGTCCATGAATGGCCGCCGCGTGTTCAAGTTCGGCGTCAACGCCATCTGCGACACGGTCCATAAGCTCGCCTGCGACGCGAGTATCGCGGTCGAGGACATCGACCATTTTGTATTCCATCAGGCCAACGAGCGAATTTTGAACCAGGCGGTCAAGCGCCTGGGCGTGCCGGACGAGCGCGTGGTTCGCACGTTGCGCGAGATCGGCAACATTTCGAGCGCATGCATTCCGCTTGCCCTCGACCGGCTGGCAAACGCCGGTGCACTTCACACGGGCGACACGATCGCCTTGGTTGGATTTGGCGCCGGCCTGGATATAGGTGGCTATCTGCTTCGTTGGAAGTAGTCGCACATAGGAAATAAAAACGCCCCTAGGGCACAAACAAAGGAGAACTACCATGGCAGATCAGAAGACCTTCGAGCGCGTTTGCGACGTTATCCGCGAGACCGCTGGCCTTGACGACGTCGAGATGAAGCCCGAGTCCACGCTCGAGGAGATTGGTCTCGACAGCCTGGGCACCGTCGAGATCCTCGTCGCCGTCGAGGACGAGTTTGGCATCCAGCTCGATACCGAGGAGAACCCCAAGACGGTCGGCGAGTTCGCCGATACGGTCGAGGCGGCATTGGAGAAGTAGAGATGCTCAAGACTCCTCTCTGCGATCTGCTCGGCATCGAAAAGCCCGTGTTCCAGGGCGGTATGGCCTGGATTGCCGACGCCTCGTTGGCGTCCGCAGTGTCCGAGGCGGGCGGCTTAGGGATTATCGCGGCCATGAACGCCGACGCCGACTGGCTGCGCGACCAGATTCACAAGCTGCGCGCCAGGACGGATAAGCCCTTTGGCGTCAACGTCATGCTCATGAGCCCGTTTGCCGACGAGGTCGCCCAGGTCGTGATTGACGAGCGGGTGCCGGTCGTCGTGACGGGTGCCGGCAATCCCGCCAAGTACATGAAGGCGTGGAACGATGCGGGCATCAAGGTCATCCCCGTTGTGGCTTCGGTAGCGCTCGCCCGTCTCGTGGCGCGTCGTGGGGCCACCGCCGTGGTTGCCGAGGGCACCGAATCGGGCGGCCATATTGGCGAGACCTCGACGATGGCACTGGTGCCGCAGGTCGTCGATGCGGTCGACATTCCCGTCGTGGCTGCCGGCGGTATTGCCGACGGCCGCGGCGTGGCGGCCGCTTTTATGCTGGGCGCTGCCGGCGTCCAGGTGGGTACGCGCTTTCTCGTTGCAAATGAGTGCACCGTCTCGGAGCAGTACAAGGAGATGGTCCTGAAGGCCAACGACACTTCGACGCGTGCGACTGGCCGCTCGACGGGACATCCGGTGCGTGCGCTCAAGAGCCCCTTCACCAATGCCTACGCCAAAAGTGAGGCGGCGGGCGCAAGTGCCGAGGAGCTTGGGGCCATGGGCACGGGTGCTCTTCGCAAGGCCGCAAAGGACGGTAATTACGAAGAGGGTTCGTATCTGTGCGGACAGATTGCCGGCATGGTCAACGAGCGCCAGAGTGCGTGCGAAATCGTTGACGACCTGGTCGATGGCGCCGAACACGTCCTGAAGGGTGCGTGCGCATGGGTAGCGTAGCGTTTCTGTTCGCCGGCCAGGGTGCCCAGCACCCCGCGATGGGTGTCGACCTGATCGAAGCATCGCCGGCGGCTGCCGAGGTGTTCGCGATCGCCGACGAGGTGCGTCCGGGAACCAGTGAGCAGTGCCGGAGCGCCTCCAAGGAGGAGCTCTCGCAGACCGAGAACACGCAGCCTTGCGTGTTTGTTCACGACCTAGCAGCGGCTGCCGCACTGCGCGAGCGCGGCGTGGTGCCTGCCGCCTGTGCGGGATTCTCGCTGGGCGAGGTCGCTGCGCTCACCTTTGCGGGGGCGTTCGATACGCGAGCGGGCTTTGAGCTCGTGTGTGAGCGCGCGGCATTGATGGCCGCGGCTGCTGAGCGCCATCCGGGCGGCATGCGCGCCGTCATTAAGCTCGATGCGGCGCAAGTCGAGAACCTGGCTGCGCAGGCCGGCGAGGACTGCTGGCCGGTCAACTACAACAGCCCGCAGCAGACGGTTGTTGCTGGAGCGCCCGAGGCGCTGCAGGAGCTCGACGTCCTAGTAAAAGAGGCTGGCGGCCGCGCTATGAAAGTCGCGGTGTCGGGTGCATTTCATAGCCCCTATATGGCCGAGGCGACTGAGGGGCTGGCGACGTATATCCAAGCCGGCCACGCGCCGTCTTTGCTGCTGATTTCGGTCATGGCAAACATGACGGCGGCGCCCTATCCGGCGGACCCGCGAGCAGCATCGGATGTCTTGGCCAACCAGGTGAGCCATGCCGTGCGCTGGGTTGACACCCTGCATGCGCTGCAGGATCAGGGCATCGACACGTTTATTGAGGTCGGCCCCGGCAAAACGCTGTCGGGCCTGGTCAAGCGTACGCTGAGCGACGTTCGCGTGTATTCGTGCGAGACGGCCGAGCAGGTCGCGGCGATTACCGACGAGCTCGCATAGTCCACAGGGCTGTAACCCGAAAGGAATGACATGGGCAACTTGAACAATGGCGCGCTCGAGCGCAACGACTCACGTCGCGTGGCACTGGTCACGGGCGGCTCGCGGGGTATCGGCCGCGCCTGCGCTATCGGTCTGGCGGAGGATGGCTACGATATCGCTGTCGTCTATGCCGGTAGCGTCGATGCGGCGCGCGAGACGTGCGAATCCTGCGAGGCCGCTGGCGCCACGGCGCGCGCGTATCAATGCGATGTGGCCGATCCCGCTGCCGTCAACGCGTGCGCGGAAGCGGTTCTCAACGACTTTGGCTCTATTTGGGTGCTCGTCAACAATGCCGGGATCACTCGCGATGGGCTGCTCATGCGCATGGGCGACGACGCCTTCGATCGTGTGCTCGATGTCAATCTAAAAGGAACGTTTAACACGACACGCGCACTCACCAAGACCTTTATGCGCCAGCGCGGCGGCTGCGTCGTCAACATGAGCTCGGTCGTGGGCCTGATGGGCAATGCCGGGCAGGCCAACTACGCTGCCTCTAAGGCGGGCGTCATCGGCCTGACCAAGGCGGTAGCGCGCGAGCTTGCGCCCCGCGGCGTACGAGTGAACGCGGTCGCACCCGGGTTTGTCGAGACAGATATGACGGCAAAGCTCTCAGAGAAGGTTCGCGCGGCAACCGAGGAGCAGATTCCCCTAAAGCGCATGGCGCGCCCCGAGGAAGTGGCCGGCGTGGTGCGCTTTTTGGCGAGCGATGCGGCTGCCTACATTACGGGCGAGGTCGTACGCGTTGACGGCGGAATGGCGATGTAGAAATCAGGGCCGAAGAACGGCTTGGATGAGGAGACCATGATGGAACAGAGAGTTGCAATTACCGGCATAGGTGCCGTATCGCCGCTCGGCAACACGGCGCTTGCCACCTGGGCGGCCATGTGCGCTGGCACGTGCGGCATCGGCCCGATTACGCACTTCGATACCGATGCATTTGCCGTCAAGGTGGCGGCCGAGGTCAAGGGCTTTGACGGCAACGAGTACTTTGGCAAGCGTGACGCCAAGCATCTGGACCCTTGCGTTCAGTTTGCGATGGCGGCTTCGGACGAGGCGATGCACGATGCGGGCTTTGATGTCGAAGGCGCCATCGATCGCGAGCGCCTGGGCGTCTACGTGGGTTCAGGCGTGGGCGGCATGCAGACGCTTGTCGACAACGTCCATACGATTGCCGACCGCGGGCCCCGCCGCGCATCGCCCTATATGATCGCGATGATGATCCCCAACATGGCTTCGGGCAATATCGCGATCCGCCATAAGGCAAAGGGCCCGACCCTACCCGTCGTGACTGCCTGCGCGACTTCTGCCCATGCGGTGGGTGAGGCGTTCCGCGCCATCAAGCACGGCTATGCCGACGCGATCCTCGCGGGCGGCGCCGAGGCCGCAATTATCCCCGATGCCGTTGCGGGCTTTACGTCCTGCCGCGCATTGACCACCAACCCCGATCCCGCGACGGCCTGCCGTCCGTTCGATGCAGACCGCGACGGCTTTGTGATGGGCGAGGGCGCCTGCGTGCTCGTGCTCGAGAGCATGGAACATGCGCAGGCGCGCAGTGCGCACATTTATGCCGAGGTCGTGGGCTACGGCAACACCGATGATGCCTATCACATCACGAGTCCCGATCCCGAGGCTGCCGGCATTGCCCGCGCGATATCGCTGGCGGTGGTCGAGGGCGACGTCAAGCCTTCCGAGGGCCTCTACATCAATGCCCACGGCACCTCGACCAAGCTCAACGATTCCTCCGAGACGGCGGGCATTAAGCGGGCGCTCGGCGAGGACGCGGCGCGCGCCGCGCATGTCTCGTCGACCAAGTCGATGACCGGTCACATGATCGGTGCTACGGGTGCCATCGAGGTCATGGCCTGCGCCATGGCGCTCGAGCAGGGCGTAGTACCCCCGACCATTAACTACCACACGCCCGATCCCGCCTGCGATCTTGACTACACGCCCAATCGCGCGGTTCGCGCCGACCTTACCTGGGCGCTTTCGACCAATCTGGGCTTTGGCGGACACAATGCCGCCATCGCGCTGCGTAGATATACGAGGAGCTAGAGCATGGATTCCAAAAGACTTGCCGAGATAGCCGATGTTATGGAGGACCGCGGCCTCACGCGCGTACGCGTTGAGGAGCCCGATGGCACCGCGGTCGAACTCGAGCGCGCGAGCGCCGCGCAGCCGGTTGCCGTGCCCATGCCTATGCCGGGTGCCGTGACTGCTCCGGCGGTGGCTCCTGTCGCCATGCCTGCCGCCGCACCGGAGCCCGCCGCGCAGGCGCCTGCCGCCGCACCGGAGCCCAAGGGCACCGAGGTGACCGCTCCCATGGTCGGCGTTTTCTATGCTGCCCCGGCGCCGGGCGACGAGCCGTTTGTGCACGTGGGCTCCAAGGTCAAGGCCGGTGAGACCCTCTGCATCATCGAGGCCATGAAGGTTCTCAACGAGGTGACGGCCGAGGCAGACGGCGAGGTACTCGAGATCTGCGTGGCCGACGGTGACCTCGTGGAGTTTGGCAGCTGCCTCATGAGGATCGGATAGGTGATATCCATGAACAAAGAAGAGCTCAAGAAGCTGTTGCCGCATCGCGAACCGATGCTTTTGCTCGACGAGGCCGAGCTGGTGGGCGACGAGGCCCACGGCAAGATCACGATTACGGGTGACGAGTACTTTTTGCAGGGGCATTTTCCGGGAAACCCGGTGGTCCCCGGCGTGATTCAGTGCGAGATGCTCGCCCAAAACTGTTGCGTGCTGCTGATGGGCGATGAGGAGGCGCGCGGCGCGACGCCGTTCTATACGAGTCTGGACAAGGTGCGCTTTAAGCGTCCGGTGCGCCCGGGCGACACGGTGGATCTGGTGTGCTCCATCACGCGTGCGCGCGGGCCGTTCCGCTTTGCGACGGGCACCGCGAGCGTCAACGGTGAGGTTTGCTGCCGCGCCGATATGTCTTTTGCACTCATGCACGAAAGTTAAGGAAGGCTTCATGTTCGACAAAGTGCTCATCGCCAACCGCGGCGAAGTCGCGGTCCGTGTTATCCGCGCGTGCCGCGATATGGGCATCAAGACCGTCGCTGTTTATTCCACGGCCGATGCGGACGCGCTGCACGTGCAGCTTGCCGACGAGGCATATTGCATCGGCGGTCCGCGTCTTGCCGAGAGCTACCTCAACGACGATGCTGTGCTCACCTGTGCCGTGAAGTCGGGGGCAAAGGCGATCCATCCTGGCTATGGCTTTTTTTCCGAGAAGGCGAGCTTCGCGCGCGACTGCGACAAGTATGGCCTGGCGTTTGTCGGTCCTTCGGCCAAGGTGATCGACAGCATGGGCGACAAGGACGCCGCACGTCGAACGGCTGCCGCGGCGGGCGTGCCCATCGTGCCGGGCTGCGATTTGCTCAAAAGTCCCGAGGAGGCAACGGCCGAGGCTGAGCGCATTGGCTGCCCCGTGCTCATCAAGGCGCGTGCGGGTGGAGGCGGCCGCGGTATTCGCAAGGTCGAGCGCGTGGAAGATGCGGCAAAGGCGTTCATCGAGGCGCGTGCCGAGGGCGAGGCCGTCTTTGGCGACGGCGAGTGCTACATGGAGAAGTTCGTCGCGCCGGCGCACCACGTTGAGGTGCAGATTATGGCCGATAAGCAGGGCCATGTGTTTTCGCTCGGCGAGCGCGAGTGCTCGGTTCAGCGTCGCAATCAAAAGCTGATCGAGGAGAGCCCCGCGCCGTGCCTCGACGGACACGACGACATTCGTGCTCGCATGCACAAGGCAGCGCGTGACTTGGCTCGTGCCGTCGGCTACGAAGGAGCCGGTACCATCGAGTTCCTGTATTCGGACGACGGCAATTTCTACTTTATGGAAATGAACACGCGCTTGCAGGTGGAGCATCCGGTTACAGAGTTTGTGACCGATACCGACTTGGTTAAGTGGCAGCTGCGCGTGGCGGCCGGCCAGCCTCTGCCCTTTGAGCAGGAGGACATGCCGGTCCGCAACCACGCCATGGAGTGCCGCATCAATGCCGAAACGCCGGACTTTCTGCCGTCATGCGGAACGGTCACCGCGTTGCGCGTGCCGGGTGGTCCGCGCGTGCGCTGGGATTCCGCCATGTTTACCGGTGCGAACGTTCCGCCGTACTACGACTCCATGCTCGGCAAGCTCATCGTGTGTGCGCCCACGCGTGACGGCGCCATTCGCAAGATGCGCTCGGCCCTGGGCGAGCTCGTGATTGAGGGCGTGAGCGAAAACAGCGAGCTTCAGCTCGACGTGCTGGCAAACGACGAGTTCTTGTCGGGCATGTATCACACCGATCTGATGGGGCATCTCTATGCTGATGAATAGAAAAGCGAAGACGGTCAACGTCCTCGAGGGACCGATGACCGAGTCGCGCGCCGAGTTTCCCGCGCGCCACGTGTTTATCAAGTGCCCGGAGTGCCGCCGCGTAATCGATGAGGCACGCCTGCACGACAACCTCGAGGTCTGCCCTCGTTGCGGCAAACACTTTCGCGTGAGCGGTCGCGCGCGCATGCGCATGACGGTCGACGAGGGCATGTTTGAGGAATGGGATGCCAATCTGGCGTCGGAGGACTTCCTCTCGTTTCCCGGCTATGCCGACAAGCTCAAGAGCGTGAGCGAGCGTTCGGGCGAGCGCGATGCCGTTGTGTGCGGCAGGGGCGAAATCTGCGGTTGCGATACGGCACTCTTCTTTATGGACGCCAACTTTATGATGGGCTCGATGGGTTCCGTGGTGGGCGAGAAGATCTGTCGCACATTTGAGCGTGCGACCGAGCTGGGATTGCCAGTTGTCGGCTTTACCGTTTCGGGCGGTGCGCGCATGCAAGAGGGCGTGACATCGCTTATGCAGATGGCCAAGATTTCTGCGGCGGTTAGGCGCCATAGCGAGGCGGGCGGCCTTTATATCACGGTGCTCACCGATCCCACGACCGGAGGTGTAACCGCGAGCTTTGCCATGGAGGGCGACATTA
This sequence comes from Collinsella sp. AM17-1, assembly GCF_003470665.1. Lineage (GTDB taxonomy): Bacteria > Actinomycetota > Coriobacteriia > Coriobacteriales > Coriobacteriaceae > Collinsella. The sequence continues at coordinate 10,773 of NZ_QRJZ01000020.1, read as the reverse complement.
TCCTGGCCGAGCCCGATGCCCTGACGGCATTTGCCGGCCCGCGCGTGATCGAGCAGAACATGCACAAGCGTCTGCCCAAGGGATTCCAGCGCTCCGAGTTTTTGCTGGAGCACGGCTTTTGCGATGCCGTCGTTCCGCGTGGCGAGATTGCGCTCACGGTAGGCGAGCTGCTGGCGCTACATGAAGGGCATGCGCCCGGCCTGGGGGCACCGCATGAAATCGTGCATACGGGTCGCCGCGTCAAAAAGCTGGGGCACTTGTTTAAGCGCTCGCCGGCACCAAAAACCGCGCTCGAGATTGTCAAGCAGACCCGCTCGGCAGATCGCGCCACGGCGGGTGAGATGATCTCGCTGGGCCTGGATGGATTTGTGGAGCTGCACGGCGACCGTTACTTTGGCGACGACGCCGCTGTGGTGGCTGGCATTGGCTGGAAAGACGGACGCCCCGTAACGGTCATCGCCATCGAGCGCGGTACCACGACCAAAGAGCGTATGCGCCGCAACTTTGGTATGGCGCATCCCGAGGGCTACCGCAAAGCGCGTCGTCTTATGCGCCAGGCCGAAAAGTTTGGTCGACCGGTTCTGTGCCTGGTCGATACTTCGGGTGCGTTTTGCGGCATCGGTGCCGAGGAGCGCGGCCAGGGCGAGGCGATTGCCCAGAATCTCATGGGGATGAGCGGCCTTAAGACGCCGATTGTCTCGGTGGTGACAGGCGAGGGCGGCTCTGGCGGCGCGCTGGCGCTGTCCGTGGCCGACCGCATCCTGATGCTCTCGAGCTCGGCCTATTCGGTCGTGAGCCCCGAGGCCTGTGCGTCGATCCTGTGGAAGGATACCGAGCGCGCGAATGAGGCCGCCGAGGCGCTTAAGCTCACGGCCCCCGATTTGTTGGCGCTCGGTATCATCGACGGCATTGTCGACGATAGGGGCCTGTCGCATGAGGAGATCGCCGGTGCCGTCATGTCCTCGGCATTTGATGCCTTCGATACGCTTGGGCAGCTCGACGACGCGACCCTCACAAACCTTCGCTACGAAAAGTACCGCGCAATCGGTCAGTACCGCACGATGTGACAAAGGGACAGTTCACATGTCACATTGGGAAAGGCGTTCCATGTCACAAGTTTCTAACACCTCGTTTACAACGACGGTTTCATCAAACGCCATGGCCGTGGTGGACTATCTGTCCAAAAGCATGATGTCGGCGCTGCCCTTTATTGTCTGCGCGGCGTTGTTCCGCACCGTCGCCGTCATTATGGGCGAAGGCATGCTGGGCCTGTGGTCTGCCGATTCCGAAATCTATCGCCTGTTCTACAGTTGGCTCTATAACGCCGGCTACTACTTTTTGCCCATTTATCTTGGTTGGGCGGCCGCCCGCCAGCTCGGTTGCTCGGAGCAGCTGGGCATGATGCTGGGCGGCGTATTGATTGCGCCCGATTTGCTTAAGCTCGTCGATGCCGCATCGACGACGGGGGCATCGATGACTTCCGTGTATGGCCTGCTTCCCGCGCCGGTCAACGATTACACGGCGACTGTTATTCCGGTCCTTATCTCGGTGCCTGTGCTATGGCGAGTGGAGTGTTTCTTTTCGCGCATTATCCCTAAGGCCGTGGCGTTTTCGTTCGTTCCGTTTGCGACCATGCTCGTCATGGTTCCGGTTTCGCTGTGCATTACGGCGCCGGCGGGCAGCTATCTGGGCATGCTGTTGGGACAGCTTATGTTTATGCTTGGCAATTCCGGTGGCATCGTGTCGCTGCTTACGCTCATGGGGCTTGCCGCGGGTTGGGAGTTCCTTAAGATTGCGGGCATCAGCAACGTTGTCCTATCGCTCGCCTATGCGCAGTTTATGAGTGTGGGAACGGATTCGTGCATTCTGATCGCCGCGACGATGGCAACGTTTGCCGTTTGGGGCATGCCCTTTGGTGCGTCGCTTCGCGTTGCGGATAAGGACGAGAAGGCTCTCATGCTGGGCTATTCGATCTCGGGCGTGCTTGGTGGCGTAAGTGAGCCGGTGCTGTACGGTTGCGGCTTTAAATATGGCAGGTGCCTGACGTGCATGGCCATTGGCGCCGTCGTCGGAGGCCTTGTTGCGGCCGTGGGCCACGTTACGGCCTATACCATCGGTATGACGAATGTCCTCATGGTCATTGGTTTTGCCACGGGCGGCATCTCGAACCTGCTATGGTGCTGTGCTGCCGGCGGTGTGGCATTTGCGGTGTCTGCGGCGCTGAGCTACTGCTTTGGCGTGGTGCCGGCGAAGGGGCAGGCGGCAGAAGACGGAGCTGATTCACCCGAAACCTCGAAGAGCGTGGCCGAAGCAAGCGCATAAACCTGTGCGACAAAGGGCGATTTCTTTGTCATGTTCCAAGGTCGTGGCCCGTGTGGGTTGCGGCCTCTTTGTATCTGTGGGGCAAAGTGGCTACACTACAATCCGTTTGAGCAATAGATATATAAGTAGTACCGTGGGGGCGGATGCAGATGGTCGAGTGGATTGTTAGGCGCGCACAGGGCGATCGTGCGCGTGTGGGCACGTTAGCGGGCATGGTGTGTATTGTCGCCAATGTGGCGCTTTGTGCTGCAAAGGGTGCCATTGGTGTGGTTTCGGGATCGGTTTCGATTGTGGCAGATGCCATGAACAACCTGTCCGATGCCAGCTCGAATATCGTGAGCGTGCTGGGCTTTAAGCTGGCGAGCAAGCCGGCCGACCTCGAGCATCCTTACGGCCACGGTCGCTACGAGTATCTCTCGGGTCTGGTTGTGGCGGCACTCGTGCTGCTTATTGGCGTTGAGCTGGTGAAGTCCTCGGTCGAGCGCGTCATCCACCCCGAACCTGTCGAGTTCTCGCTTGCCCTGGTGGCAGTTCTAGTGCTTTCGATGGTCGTAAAGCTCTGGATGGCGGCCCTCAACCAAAAGCTCGGCGATCGCATTGAGTCCGAGACGCTGCATGCGACCGCGCAGGATTCCAAGAACGATGTCCTTGCCACAGGCGCCGTGTTAGCGTGCGCAATTGTTTCGCAGGTGACACATGTCAATCTTGACGCATGGGTTGGCCTTGCCGTTGGCGCCTATATTGGCTGGAGCGGCTTTGAGCTTATCCAAGATACGGTGAGCCCGCTTTTGGGTCAGGCACCCGATCCCAAGCTGGTCAAGCACATCCGAGACAAGATCATGAGCTACCCCGGCGTTTTGGGCGTTCATGACCTAATGGTTCACGATTACGGTCCGGGCAGGAAGTTTGCAAGTGCGCACGCCGAGATGGCGGCCGAGGCCAGCCCGCTGGAAAGTCACGACACGCTCGATAACATCGAGCAGTCTTTTAGGGACGAGGACGGCATGATCGTCACGCTCCATTACGATCCCATCGTGACCGACGATTCAAATGTGGCGAGCATGCGCCTGCGCATCAACGCTATGGCTCAAGAGATCGATAGCCGCCTTTCGATTCACGATCTGCGCTGCGTGCCGGGCCCCACGCACACCAATGTGATATTTGATTGTGTGCGACCCTCGGATTTGGACATGGGAGCCGATGAGCTCAAGCACGCGCTAGCCCAGAGGGTCGAATCGGAATACCCCAAGTCGATTGCCAAGATTACGATCGACGAAGACTATGTCGGCCATACCAACGAGTAGGGCTGTGCCGGCAAGGTAACTGAAGCAGAAGGGGAGAGCATGAAGCGTCTCTATCTACTCCGCCACGGCCAGACGGAATTCAACGTCAAAAAGCTGGTCCAGGGCCGCTGCGATTCACCGCTGACCAGCCTGGGCCGTCAACAGGCACAGGCAGCCGCCGCGTGGCTCAAAGCCAACGGCGTCGTCCCCGACAAAGTGATCTCATCACCCTTAGGCCGAGCCATGGACACGGCAAGTCTCGTCGCATGCGAACTCCTCGGTCCGGACGCCGCTGCCGAGCCCTGCGAAGGCATCATCGAACGCTGCTACGGCTCCTTCGAAGAGGGCCCGCACGACGCGCTACCTACCGACGTCTGGGATCCCGGCGAGGATCTGGTCCCCTTCGGAGGAGAAGGAAGCCGCGCGCTGCAAGAGCGCATGGTAGACACCCTCACCAATCTCATGGGCGCCAAGGGAGTCGAAACCCTCCTAGCAGTAAGCCACGGCAGCGCCAGCCGCCAATTCATCAAGGCTGCAGCCCCAGAGGGCTTCGAGCTCCCAACAAAACTCCCCAACTGCGCCATCATGATTTTCGATTTTGACGAGGAAGATTTGCAAGGAGAGGGCGATAGGTCCCAATGCAAGTTCACTCTTCAGCAAATAGTGGACCCCCAACAAAGTCATTAGCCTGAACGAGCAGAGTTAAGCAGACATCAACGTGTCGTCTCCCGAGCACGGCGGAGGGCCGGAGAAATATATTAAGGTCATCGCGAGTTCCGCACGCAAAGAAGGCCACTTAATGTGGCCTTCGTCTTGCGCAGGACTGTAGAGCAGGGACCTTAATATATTTCTCCGGCCCTCCGCCGTGCTCGGGAGACGTGCCACGCACTTTACCTGCGTAAACAATGTGAGTGAAATATGAATCTCGATGGATACGCCCGCAGCCGTGTATACTAAACAGCTGTGTGTAACCAGGGGAGTATTCTGGCTGGACAAAATGCCTGCTTAATAGGGTTGTCAGGTAGTCCGGACGCAATACAAGACTGGGGAGCACGTCGTGTAAGTAGTGGTCCTCTAGGGGCGTACGCTCGGTGGCGTACGCATTGTCCCAAGACCACGCGAGAGTTGGGATCATATCTTGATCAGCATGATTCTCGGCCGCAAGATTGGCATGACCCAGGTTTGGGACGAGGACGACAACGTCGTTCCCGTCACGGTCATCCAGGCTGGCCCCTGCGCTGTCTCGCAGGTTAAAACTCAGGCAACCGACGGCTATGACGCCGTCCAGATCGGTTTCGGCGACATCAAGGCCAAGAACGTGAACAAGCCCATGGCTGGTCACTTCGCCAAGGCTGGCGTCGAGCCTGTCCGCTTCCTTCGTGAGGTTCGCGTCGAGAACGGCGAGGAGCACAAGGTCGGCGAGGTCGTCACCGTCGCTGATTTCGCTGATGTCGAGAAGGTCGACGTCATCGGTACCTCCAAGGGTAAGGGCTTCCAGGGTCGCATCAAGCGCTGGGGTCAGCGCCGCGGTCCTATGACGCATGGTTCTCACTTCCAGCGTCACCCCGGTTCTATCGGTCAGTGCGCCTATCCTGCGCGCGTCCTCAAGGGCGTCAAGATGGCCGGTCACATGGGTAACGAGCGCGTTACCGTCAAGAACCTTTCCGTTGTCCGCATCGATGCCGAGCAGAACCTCATCTTGGTCAAGGGCGCTGTCCCGGGTGCCAAGAATGGTCTCGTCGCCATCCGTATGGCCTAAGGGCCCAGCCCATTTAGCCCAGCGTCATACCAAGGAGAACACTTAAATGGCAAAGTTTGAAGTAAAGAACAGCGAGGGCAAGAAGGTCGCCGAGGCCGAGCTCGCCGCTGAGGTGTACGGCATTGAGCCGAACATCCACGTTATGCACCACATCGTCAAGTGCCAGATGGCCTCTTGGCGTCAGGGCACCCAGTCTGCTAAGGGTCGCTCTGAGGTTTCCGGTGGCGGCAAGAAGCCTTGGCGTCAGAAGGGCACCGGCCGTGCCCGCCAGGGTTCCATCCGTGCTGCCCAGTGGCGTCACGGTGGCGTTGTCTTCGCCCCCAAGCCCCGTTCCTACGCTAAGCGTATGAACAACAAGGAGGTCAAGCTGGCTATGCGCTCCGCGCTGTCCGCCAAGCTGGCCGATGGCGAGCTCGTGCTCGTCGACGACTACGGCTTCGAGAAGCCTTCCACCAAGGCTGCCGTCGCCATGCTCAAGGCTCTCGGCCTTGAGGGCAAGCGTCTGACCATCATCGTTCGCGATGAGGACGTCAACGCCTACCTGTCGTTCCGCAACATTCCCAAGACGTTCATCATCACTGCCGACGAGGCCAACACCTACGATCTCGTCAACAACAACGCTGTGCTGATGCCCGCCGACATCGCCGCTCACTTCGGGGAGGTGCTTGTATAAATGACCGCCCACGAGATCATCATCCGTCCGATCGTGTCCGAGCGTTCCTTCTCCGGCATGGAGCTGAACAAGTACACGTTCGAGGTCGCCAAGGATGCTAACAAGTATCAGATCAAGGACGCTGTCGAGGAGATCTTCGGCGTCAAGGTCGTTCGCGTGAACACCCTGACGGTCAAGCCCAAGACCAAGCGCGTGCGCTATGTCGCCGGCAAGACCCGTTCTTGGAAGAAGGCCATCGTCACGCTGGCCGAGGGCGACACCATCGAGGTCTTTGGCAACCAGGCCTAAGACTCGCTGCTGTTGAGTGAGCTCATGCCTCCCAAAAAGGGGAGGCGAGAGCTCAAGGTTTTGGGCGTATAAAATGGACACGCCCGGAACCGTGTATACGTCCGGTGTCATCGCACCCGAGGCAGAACCTCGAATCCCTGTCTGCGATGGCTAACGGATTCCTATTGAAAGGGATTGTAATGGCTGTAAAGCACCTTAAGCCGACCTCCGCTGGTAGGCGTTGGCAGACGATCTCCGACTTCTCCGAGATCACCTGCACCAAGCCCGAGAAGTCTCTTCTCGAGCCCCTGCCCAAGAAGGCCGGTCGTAACAGCAACGGCCGCATCACTACCCGCCACCAGGGCGGCGGCGTGAAGCGTCGTTACCGCGTGATCGACTTCAAGCGCAACAAGGACGGCGTGCCCGCCAAGGTTGCCACGATCGAGTACGATCCGAACCGTTCCGCTCGCATCGCTCTGCTGCACTACGCTGACGGTGAGAAGCGCTACATCCTGGCCCCCAAGGGCCTCGAGGTCGGTCAGACCATCATGTCCGGTTCTGACGCCGACATCAAGCCGGGCAACGCTCTGCCCCTCGCCGACATCCCCGTCGGTACGCTCATCCACGCCGTCGAGTTCCAGCCGGGCAAGGGCGCTGCTATCGCCCGTTCCGCCGGCAACTCCTGCCAGCTGATGGGTAAGGAGGGCAAGTACGCTATCGTCCGTATGCCTTCCTCCGAGATGCGCCGCATCCTCGTTACCTGCCGCGCCACCGTCGGTGAGGTCGGCAACGCCGATCACTCCAACATCGTCATCGGCAAGGCCGGCCGTAAGCGTCACATGAACGTGCGCCCGACCGTCCGCGGTACCGTCATGAACCCTGTCGACCACCCGCACGGCGGTGGCGAGGGCAAGAACCACACCTCTGGTCGTCCCTCTGTTACCCCCTGGGGTAAGCCGACGAAGGGCCTTCGTACGCGCAAGAAGAAGAAGGTCTCGAACCAGCACATCATTCGTCGCCGTAAGAAGTAATTTCGGATACCGAGTTTTAGGAGAAAGCACTTATGAGCAGAAGTCTCAAAAAGGGCCCGTTCGTGGAGACTCGCCTTCTCTCGCGTATCACCGCGATGAACGAGGCTGGCAAGAAGGACGTCGTGAAGACCTGGTCCCGCGCGTCCACCATCTTCCCCGAGATGGTTGGTCACACCATCGCCGTCCACGACGGCCGCAAGCATGTGCCCGTGTATGTTACCGAGTCCATGGTTGGTCACAAGCTCGGCGAGTTCGCGCCGACTCGTACGTTCCGTGGCCACAAGGCCAAATAGGGGGTTAACCGTAAATGGCAACTAAGTCTATTGAAACTGAGGCCACCGAGGTTCGCGCCGTCGCTAAGTACGTGCGTGTTTCCCCCAGCAAGGCCCGCCTGGTGGTCGATCTGATCCGCCGCAAGCCTGTCGCTCAGGCCTTCGACATCCTCCACTTCTGCGACCGCGCCGTCGCCGTGGATGTCGAGAAGGTTCTCCGTTCCGCCGTTGCGAACGCCGAGAACAACAACGGTCTGCGTGCCGACAACCTGGTTGTCGCCGCTGCCTATGTTGACGAGGGTCCGACGCTTAAGCGCATCCGTCCCCGCGCCAAGGGTTCCGCTTCTCGCATTCTGAAGCGTACTTCCCACATCACCGTCGTCGTTGCTCCTCGAAAGGAGGCGTAAAGCTGTATGGGTCAGAAAGTCTACCCCACCGGCTTCCGTCTTGGCATCACCGAGAACTGGCGCTCCCGCTGGTTCGCAGAGAAGGATTACGCTAAGACCCTCGGTAACGATCTCGAGATCCGCAAGTACCTCGAGAAGCGTCTTTCCCGCGCAGCTGTCTCCCGCGTCGAGATCGAGCGCGCTGGCGACAAGGTGAAGGTCATCATCCTCACCGCTCGCCCCGGCGTTGTCATCGGTAAGAAGGGTGCCGAGATCGATACCCTCCGCACCGAGCTCGAGAAGGTCGCTGGCGTCTCCAAGGGCCAGCTCTCCGTCGACGTTGTCGAGATCAAGCGCCCCGAGCTCGACGCCAACCTCGTTGCTCAGTCTATCGCCGAGCAGCTCGAGGGCCGCGTTGCCTTCCGTCGCGCTATGCGCAAGGCTGTCCAGTCCGCCCGCAAGGCCGGCGCTAAGGGCATCCGTATCCAGTGCTCCGGTCGTCTCGGCGGTGCCGAGATGGGCCGTCGTGAGTGGTACCGCGAGGGTCGCGTGCCTCTGCACACCCTCCGTGCCAAGATCGACTACGGCACGGCCGTCGCCAGCACCACCATGGGCGCTTGCGGCGTGAAGGTCTGGATCTACCTGGGCGAGAAGCTCCCGGGCCAGCCTGTTCCCAACCCTGCACTCGAGGGCTCTTCCCGTCCTCGTCGTCGTAACTCCGAGAGGAGGGGTCAGTAGTGCTTGCCCCTAAGCGTATTCTTCACCGCAAGGTGCAGCGTGGCTCCATGAAGGGCCAGGCCAAGGGTAATACCGAGCTGCATTTCGGCGAGTTTGGTATCCAGGCTCTCGAGGCCCATTGGATCACCAACCGTCAGATCGAGGCCGCTCGTATTGCCATGACCCGCTACATGAAGCGTGGCGGTCGTGTCTACATCACGATCTTCCCCGATAAGCCCATCACCAAGAAGCCTGCCGAGACTCGCATGGGTTCTGGTAAGGGTAACCCCGAGGAGTGGGTGGCCGTCGTCAAGCCCGGCCGCATCATGTTCGAGGTCAAGGGCGTGCCCGAGGAGGTCGCTCGCGAGGCTCTGCGTCTTGCACAGCACAAGCTTCCCATCAAGACCAAGATTGTTGCTGCCAAGAACGCTGAGCAGCGCATCGAGAAGGAGATGGCTGAGGAGGCCGCTCTCGAGGCCAAGTGGGCTGCTGAGGACGCCGCCGCCGCCAAGGAGGAGAACTAATGAAGCCCGCAGAGATTCGTGAGCTCTCGGACGCTCAGCTCGTTGAGAAGCTGAAGGAAATGCGCGCCGAGCTCTTTAACCTTCGTTTCCAGATGGCCACCAGCCAGCTGGACAACACCGCTCGCGTCAACACCGTGAAGAAGGACATCGCTCGCGTCCTCACGGAGCAGCGCGCCCGCGAGATCGCAGCGGAGAAGTCCGCTGTCGCCGAGTAGGACCTAAGGAGAGAACATGACTGATTCGCGTAACTCGCGTAAGGTCCGTACGGGTGTCGTTACCTCCGTCTCCGGTGCCAAGACCATTGTTGTCACCATCACCGAGCGCAAGCGTCACCCCAAGTACGGCAAGATGATGACCAGCTCCAAGAAGCTGCACGCTCACGACGAGGAGTGCACGGCTGGCGTGGGCGATACCGTCCGCGTTATGGAGACCCGTCCTATGTCCAAGATGAAGCGTTGGCGCCTCATCGAGGTCGTCGAGCGCGCTAAATAAGCAGTCGCTCTTACGACTTGTACGTTTCCGAAGATGTGCGTATGCCTGGCTTGCATACCACGGGCCGTATAAAGGCTGCGCACCTCTCTTCGGTTCTTAGTTCGGAGGAACATCTACCATGATTCAGATGCAAACCATGCTGAACGTCGCCGACAACTCCGGCGCTCGCAAGATTCGCTGCATCAAGGTGCTTGGCGGTTCCAAGCGTCGTTATGCAGGCATCGGCGATGTGTTCATCGGTGCTGTCCAGGAGGCTACTCCTGGCGCCAACGTCAAGAAGAAGGACGTTGTCCGTTGCGTCGTCGTTCGCACCGTTAAGGAGATCCGCCGCAAGGATGGCTCCTACATTCGCTTTGATGAGAACGCCTGCGTTGTCATCAACAACGATGGTTCGCCCGTCGGCACCCGTATCTTCGGGCCCGTCGCTCGCGAGCTTCGTGACAAGAAGTACATGAAGATCGTCTCGCTCGCTCCCGAGACCCTGTAGTTAGGGGAGATATATGTATATCAAGAAGGGCGATAAGGTCCAGGTTCTCTCTGGCAAGGATCGCGGCAAGCAGGGCGTTATCCTGCGTGCTCTCCCCGCCGAGAACAAGGTCGTTGTCGAGGGCGTTTCGGTCGTCAAGAAGGCCGTCAAGCCCAACGCTGCCAACCAGCAGGGCGGCATCGTTTCGCAGGAGGCTCCCATCGACGCCTCCAACGTCAATCTCGTCTGCCCCGAGTGCGGTAAGGTTACCCGCGTCGGTCACGAGAAGGACGGCAAGAACAAGCTGCGCGTCTGCAAGAAGTGCGGCCACAAGTTCTAAGCTGCCCGCAACATCAAGTTGCTAGCAAAGGCCCGGATGCCCCACGGCACCCGGGCCTTTTTCTATCCCTACTCATTGGGGACAGACTTAAATGAGTGAAATGCCCATACTCATTGGGGACAGACTTAAATGAGTGGAAGTCGCTTGGCATTCATTGGGGACCATTCATTGGGGACAGACTTAAATGAGGGACTGCGGACGATTTCTTGGACCGCTACGCGGCCCTTCCCAGCGCGGCGCG
>NZ_QRJZ01000002.1:178910-197326 GCF_003470665.1 Collinsella sp. AM17-1 | reverse complement strand
ACGGGCCCCGCTGTCGCGGGCGCGCCCGAGGCCCCGCTCGACCGAACCGCCCTGGCGCGAGCCGCCGCGAACCTCGTGGCCAACGCCGCCGAGCACGCGCGCTCGCGCGTGGCGGTCTCCTGCGACGTCGCGGGCGGACACCTCGTCATCGAGGTGGCCGACGACGGACCGGGCTTCTCTCCCGCCGCCCTCGAACGCGGCTGCGAGCGCCTCTTCACAGACGACTCGTCCCGCTCCTCGCGCGACGGAGGCCGCCACTACGGGCTCGGCCTCCATGTCGCCTCCGAGGCCGCGAGCGCCCACGGGGGCTCCGTCTCGCTCGCCAACAGCCCCTCGGGCGGCGCGGTGGTCACCATCGCGGTCCCCCTGTGCGGGATCTGACGACTTCCTCGATGTCTACCTCGACTGCGATATGTCGCTCGCCGAGGCCGCGACGAGATGGTGTTGCGTCTGCCCCGCTTGGTGCTTCTAGCTCAAATTTGATCTGATGTAAGGCTCGTGCAATCCTGCATGGGCCGTTCTTTTGGCAATTGCTCGACCGATTCGTGGCTTGAAACACAAATTATCGAGTTAAGGAGACATGGGGTCACACAGCGGCTCTCAGAGCGCCCGCCGCACTCCCCCGCCATTACCCTGCGGCGTCCTCGTATAGAGCCCATCCTGCTTGGCGTTTCGTTGCAACAGCCCACTTGTCCACCGATCAAGTGAACTACTGGAATAAATACAGCGACACGCTTGTCCGTTATAGTCGCTATATCTGTGTTAATCGCCGCGATAAATACAGCCTGTACTCGGCTGCATACCAGCTACGCGTATGTAGATTCATATCGCGTTAATAAATCGGCTCAAGCGTGTGCAAAACGCGCAAGCAGCCGCAAAAGGCGATTATCGCGCAGGTAGATTTTTGGCACCCTGTTGATTAATCAAAATTAAGCAATTGCTTAAAACAAAAAAGGTCAGGCACTAGGTGCCTGACCTGCAAACTTCTGGTCGGGACGACTGGATTCGAACCAGCGACCCCTTGACCCCCAGTCAAGTGCGCTACCAAGCTGCGCCACGTCCCGAAGCTTTTGTTTGTTGCTCTGCTCTCGCTCGCAACAGGGAGTATATTAACCCGAAACTTTAGACTTGTGCAAGAACTTTTTTACAAATTTTGAAGCAAGTCCAAAATTGTATCTGCGAGCTGGGGTTTTGTTAGAACGGGAAGTTCTTGCGTACCCGTTGTGCTCACAATCCAGGCCTTGTTGGTATCGGTTCCAAAGCCCGAATCGGCGCGTGAGACATCGTTGGCGATAATGGCATCGCAACCCTTGCGGTCGAGCTTTCGCTGTGCGTACTCCAGGACGTTATCGGTCTCGGCCGCAAAGCCGATCACGCACCGCTCCCCCTTCTGGCGCGAGAGCTCGGCCAAGATATCGAAGGTTTCGACCAGTTCGATGCGATTCAAGCGTTCGTTGGACTTTTTGAGCTTGTGGTCGGCAGGAGCGGCGGGTGTGTAGTCGGCGACGGCGGCCGCACAAATTGCCGCATCGGCCGTCTGGAAGGCGCTCAGGGCCGCCTGGAGCATCTCTGCGGCGGTCTGCACGCGTACGCACTCCACACCGCGGGGAACATCGAGCGATGTCGGTCCCAGCACGAGCGTAACGGTGGCACCGCGGCGCGCGGCCTCTCCCGCCAGAGCGATACCCATCTTGCCCGAAGAGCGGTTGCCAATGAAGCGCACGGGGTCGATCGGCTCGTGCGTGGGGCCGGCGGTAATCACGATGTGCTTGCCTGCCAGGTCCTGCGGCACGGGGTTGAGCACCTCGCAGACGGCGCGGACGATGTCCTCGGGCTCGCTCATGCGTCCCGTATCCACGTCGCCGCAGGCAAGGTAGCCACTGCCCGGACCCACCACATGCACGCCGCGGTCGCGCAGCGTGGCCATGTTGGCCTGCGTCGCCGGCGCTTTCCACATGCCGCTGTTCATGGCCGGCGCGATCACGACGGGTCGCGGCGTTGCCAGCAGCGTGGTGGAGATGAGGTCGTCGGCGATGCCGTTGGCCATCTTGGCGATGATATTGGCCGTCGCGGGCGCCACTACTACCAGATCGGGCTCCTGCGCCAGCGAAATATGGTGGATGGGGTCAGACGGGTTGTCGAATAGTCCAACCGCGACCGGCTCGCCCGTGAGCGCACGGAAGGTGAGCGGGCCCACAAACTCCGTGGCATGCTCGCTCATAACGACCTTGACGCGTGCGCCGCGCTTTTGCAGCAGGCGCACGATATTGCACGACTTATAGGCGGCGATCCCGCCGGTAATGCCCAGCAGGATCGTTTTTCCCTCAAGTTGCATTGAATTGTTGGGTGCCGCCGTCATCGCTGGGCTTCCTTGCTCGGGAGTACCAAGAGGCGGTGGCAGTACGGGCAGTGCGTAATCTCGCTGCCGTCGTGGTTGAGGTCGCTCATGGACGATGCCTGCAGCGCGGTGTGGCAGACCGTGGGGATGTTGCCCTGGATGGTCTCGACGGCCAGGCCGCGGAACTGCTTGAGTAGACGCTCGTAGTCGGTGAGCACGTCGGCCGGCAGCGTAGCGGCAAGCGCGGTGCGCTCCTTAGTGGCGGCGTCAATCTGAGCCTGCAGGTCGGCAGCCTTGGCGCGGGCGGCCTTGGTATCGGCCTTCACGCCCTCCTCGAACTTGGCGATGATCGCCTGCGCGCGAGCCTCGCGGTCGAGCGCCTCCTTATGGGCGACAACGACGTCCTTGCGGGTGTGCTCGATCTTGTCCAGACGCTTGGCCAGGGTGGCGAGCTCATTCTCCAGGTCCTGAACCTCGCGGTAGTCGGAGCCGTCGACGTGACGCTTCTTGGCGGCCTCGATGGCGTTGTTGGTCTGAATCTCGGTGGTGTTGAGATCGTCGAGCTCAATGTCCAGGTCCTTGCGCTGGGCGTAGAGCTTGGTCATCTCGGACTTGAGCTTCACATAGGTCTTGCGCTTGGAAGCGAGCTCCTTGAGCTCCGGCATATTGGCAAGTTCGCTCTTGTTGCGGGCGAGCTCCAAATCGATCTGTTGCAGCTTGAGTAGCGTAGCGCCGGCGCTCATAAGTTCTCTCCTTTTGTCACAGTCCACCATTGGCAAGGGTTCAGTATTTTAATCGCATGACAGGGGTTGACCCCGGCGTCAACTGCAGAGTTCATCAATATATCAACGAACGGTTCCTCAGAGCGGTCGTGTCCGAGCAAGATCACCGGCAGCCCGCGTAAGGCAAGGTCTTGCGCTACGTGGTAGCCCGCCTCGCCCGTCACGACAACGTCCGCGCCCGCGGCGATGGCGAGCTCTCCAAAGTCACCCAGGGAGCCGCCCAAAATGGCGACGGTGCGGCACGGGCAATCGGCTTCGCCCCACACACGCGGGTCGCTGACGAAGGCCGTGGCAGCACGGGTGGCAAGATCGCGCAGCGTGCACGGGTCGTTGAGCGTTGCAAGCGCGCCCAGGCCGGTGGTCTCGGGGTCGTCCACGTGCTCCAGTGAGCTCACGGGTGCGGCACCCAGCAGCTCGCTCAGGCAGATGCGGGCTTCGTGCGAGCGGTCCAGGTTGGTGTGGAGCGAGATAATGCTCACGCCGCAACGCGCTGCCTCGTAGAGCGCCGCGCTGCATGGGGGGCGCGTCGCGCTGGGCGGGCAAAACGCCTCGGGCGCCTTGATGTAGACGGGATGATGCGTGAGCAACACGTTGGCTCCGGCCTCGAGAGCACGGTGCACGTTGGCCTCGGTAGCGTCAAGTGCGCAGGCAACACCGGTGATCTCGGCAGCGGGATCTCCCACGGAGAGCCCTACATGATCCCAGCCCTCGGCATCTGTCTTGGGATATCGCACTAGCAGGGCGTGTTCAAGCTCGGCGACGATCATGCGGCACTCACAATCGACAGCAGCGCTTGAGCAAAATCGTCCAGATCGGCCGGGTCCACACGGTCATCGAAGGAGATACGCAGTGCACCCAGGGCCTGCTCTCGGCCAATACCCATGGCGCTGAGAACATGGCTCGGGTCCATGCTGCCGCTCGAGCAGGCGGAACCGGCCGATACCTCAAAGCCATCGGCGTCGAGCTTGACGATGAGCTCCTCGGAGTCCATACCGTCGACGTAGATGGAAACCATGCCCGGCAGACGATCGGCCTGCGCGTAGTCGCCCATCGTGGCGTGAATGCGTGGATGGGCCGTAAGCGTGGCGTAGAGCCTGTCGGACAGGGCCTGCAGCGTCGTGCGTTCCTGGGCCACATGGGGCGCCAGCGTGCGGGCGGCAGCGGCAAAAGCCAGCTGCGTTCGCAGGTCCTGCGTGCCCGCGCGACGTCCGGCTTCCTGTCCTCCGCCAAAGATGCGCGGGCGCAGCGGCGTGCGGTTCTTAAGGTAGAGCGCGCCGGATGCCACGGGGCCACCGATCTTGTGCGCAGCAACGGTCATGGCGTCAACTCCCAGCTCGGTAACATCGAGCGGAATATGCAGATAACCCTGGATGGCATCGGTGTGGAACAGGGCGCCGGCAGCATGTGCAGCGGCGGCCAGCTCGCGGATGGGCTGCACCACGCCGGTCTCGTTGTTGGCAACCATGATGCTCACGAGCGCCACGTCGTCGCCGAGCAAGTCGCTCAGCGCGGCAGGCTCAATATAACCTGCACGGCAGGGCTGCACCAGCTCGACGGTAAATCCGGCGGCACGCAGCAGCGGAAGGTTGTCCAGGATCGAATCGTGCTCGATCGCCGACACGATTACGCGGTCGCGCTTGCGATCGCGCTGACGGGCGCCCTCGGCAAGACCGAGCAGCGCCAGCTGGTTTGCCTCGGTGCCGCCGTTGGTCAGGATTATCTCGGATGGGCGGACGCGCGCGCCAAAGCTGCGGGCAATCTCGCGACGGGCGACTTCCAGGCGTGCGGCGGCTTTGCGGCCAAGCGAGTGCAGCGAGTTGGGGTTGACGCCGGCAAGCTCGCTGTCGTCATATTCGCGCTGCGCAAGGAGCGCCTCGGCGCGCATGGGCGTCGAGGCGGCATAGTCAAGATTCACGGGTATGCGGTTTTGACCTGCGGTCATAAGGATTTATGCCTCCTGTGCGGCCTCGTTGCCCAGCTTCTGCAGCAGCGCAACCTCGGCAGCGGGATCTTCGGACTTAAATACGGCGGAACCGGCCACGAGCACGTTGGCGCCGGCCTTGACGACCTCGGCGATATTCTTGGAAGAGATACCGCCATCGACCTCGATCAAGGGCGACACGCCGTGGCGCTCACACATAGCCGTAAGCTCGTGAAGCTTTGCAA
Organism: Collinsella sp. AM17-1; assembly: GCF_003470665.1. Classification (GTDB taxonomy): domain Bacteria; phylum Actinomycetota; class Coriobacteriia; order Coriobacteriales; family Coriobacteriaceae; genus Collinsella. Next base: position 192,040 of record NZ_QRJZ01000002.1, on the reverse strand, counting down.
TGGTGCCCGGGATAAAGCTCTGGCCGCCAAAGCCGGGGTTCACGCTCATGAGCAGCACCATGTCGACAACGTCGATGATGCTCTCGAGCACGCAGACGGGCGTGGCGGGGTTGAGCACCACACCGGCCTTGACGCCGCGCTGCTGCAGATGCGTGAGCGTGCGGTGCAGGTGCGTGGAGGCCTCGTAGTGCACAGTGATCATATCGGCACCGGCATCGGCATACCAATCGACCGTCTCGTCGGGGTTCGACACCATCAGGTGCGCATCGACCGGTACATTTGTGGAGCGCTTGACGGCCTTGAGGATGTCAACGCCAAAGGTGAGGTTGCCGGTAAAATGACCGTCCATAACGTCAAAGTGCACGTAGTCGGCGCCGGCGATCTTGTCGAGTTCGCCCTTGAGGTTGGCCATATCGGCCGAGAGGACGGACGGAGCGATTTTAATGGAACCCATGGTAGTAGCCTTTCTGCGCTAGTCGGTGAGTCCGTAGAACTCTTGGGAGGGTACGCGGTCGGTGAGAATCTCGAGCGCCCTATCCAAAGTAACACCGTTGTAGAGCGTTTGCTCCACGGCAAAGGTGAGCGGAATGTCTACGCCCAGTGAACGGGCGAGCTCGCTCACGCTGCGGGCGGCGACGGCACCCTCAACCACCATATGCGTGCGCGTCTGGTACTCGTCGAGCGAAACGCCGTGGGCAAATTCGTAGCCAAAGGTGCGGTTGCGCGAATGCTCCGAGGTGCAGGTGGCAATGAGGTCGCCCATGCCGGCAAGTCCCATGCAGGTCATAGCTTGACCGCCGCGGGCGTGCACTAGACGGCTGATCTCGGCCAGGCCGCGCGTCATGATAAGGGCGAGCGTGTTGTCGCCTGCACCCGAGCCGGCGGAGATGCCGCACACGATGGCGATGACGTTTTTCATGGCGCCGCAGACCTCGACGCCCGTCATGTCTTGCGACAGATAGATACGGAAGGCAGTGGACAGGAGCAGGTCCTTAAAGGTCTCCCCCACCTGCTGGTCCTCGCTGGCAATGACGGCGGCAGAAAGTCCGCCACGGCAGATTTCCTCAGCATGGTTTGGGCCCGAGAGGGCAGCCACACGACGCTCGTTGCCGATCTCGCTGGCGATGACCTCGCTCATGAGTAGGCCGGACTCGGGCTCAATGCCCTTGGTGAGGCAGAGCACCGGGGTATCGGCGGCGATAAAGGGAGCGGCCTGGTGGCACACGCTGCGAAGGTGCGTCGAAGGAACGGCAAAGATGATGGCCTCGGCACCGTCGAGCGCTTGCGCCAGGTCCGTCGTGGCGACGACGTTGCCGGGCAGCTTGTAGCCCACAAGGTAGCGGGGGTTGCGGTGCTCGCCGTTAATGCCGGCGGCCGTCTGCTCACTATGGGCCCACATGGTCACGCGCTCGGCTCGAGCGGCGGCAAGGCCGGCGACGGCGGTTCCCCAGGAGCCGGAGCCAATCAGCGCAACATTCATGACTCTCTCCTACTTATCGTCGGGCTCGGTGACGCGCTTGGTAAACGAGAGCTTGGACTCCTTACCCGTCATGAGCTTTTTGATGTTCGCGCGATGGGCCCACACTACGGTGATGCCGATTATCGCCATGCAAAACTTGAGGCCCAGGCTGCTGTACGGAAAGACCGCGCAGACGGCGATGGGAAGACCGATGGCAGCGGCGAGCGAACCTACCGACACATACTTGGTGATGGCGACGGCCACGATAAACATGCCCAGCAGCGACAGGCCAATGGGCCAGTACCAGGCAAGAATCACGCCCAGACCAACGGCGATACCCTTGCCGCCGTGGAAGTTAAGGTAGGGCGAGAAGATGTGTCCCCACACGGCTGCCAGGCAGATGACGCCGAGCATCCAGTCGCCGGGGGCTCCGGGCGCCATGATATTCGGCGGAAAGCCATAGCCCAGATCGGCGATGAGCGGGCGGGCGATAAGGACGCAGATGGCGCCCTTAAGGCAGTCGAGCAGCAGCGTGAGCGCGGCCACCTTGGGGCCGGCTACACGCAGCGCGTTAGTGGTGCCGATGTTGCCGGAGCCCGCCTTGCGAATGTCCGTGTGGTTGAACACGCGGCCCAGGATCAGGCCAAACGGAATCGCCCCGATAAAGAACGAGACCACGGCGCAGATGGCGGTCAGCAGAATCGGATTATGCATCCTTTTGCTCCTTCTTCCTAAAGAAGAGTCGAATGGGCGTGCCGGCAAAGTCGAAGGTCGAGCGCATGCGGTTCTCCACGTAGCGCTGGTAGGTGTCGTTGACCAGGTCGCTGTGGTTGACGAAGAACGTGAACGTCGGCGGGTTGACGCCCGTCTGGGTCACGTAGTGCATGCGCAGGCGGCGCTTGCCGTCCACCACGGTATGACCGAACTCGCGCAGGTCGGTGAGGAAGGTGTTGAGGCGCGAGGTGCTAATCTTCTGCGAGCGCGTCTTTTCGGCGGCGTCTACCATTGCCCAGATCTTCTCGACGCTGCGGCCGGTCAGGGCCGAAATGCGCAGGTACTGGGCCCAGGGAGCCATAACGCCCAGACGGCGGTCAACGGTTTCCATGCAGGCCTCGCGCTTGCGGTCGTCGTCGAGCAGGTCCCACTTGTTGAGCAGCACCACGATGGCGCAGCCGCGCTCGATGGCCAAGCCCATGACCTTCTGGTCCTGCTCGGTAACGCCCACGGAGGCGTCGACGACGAGCAGCGCCACGTCGGCACGGTCGATGGCGCGCAGGCCGCGGACCATGGAGTAGTACTCGATGTTCTCGTACACGGTGCTTTTCTTGCGAATGCCCGCGGTGTCGACCATGCGGTAGTGCTTGCCGTTGCGCTCCACGACGGTGTCGATGGCGTCGCGCGTCGTGCCGGCAATGTTGGACACGATAGAGCGGTCGGCGCCCAGGATGCGGTTGAACAGCGACGATTTCCCGGCATTGGGGCGGCCGATGATGGCCACGTTCAGCGCATCGGGGAACTCGTCGGCGATCTCGTCCTCTTCCTCCGGAAGCAGGGCCACGATGTCATCGAGCAGGTCGCCCGTGCCGTGGCCATGCAGGGCCGAGAGCGGCGTGGGCTCGCCGATGCCGAGCGAATAGAACTCCCAGATGCTGTCGTTTTCGCGATCGGGGTTGTCGAGCTTGTTCACCAGCAGAAAGACCGGCTTGTCGCAGCGCTTGAGCATGCGGGCGACCGACTCGTCCTCCTCGGTGACGCCGGTGCGGCCATCGACCACAAACAGGATGACGGCGGCTTCCTCGGCGGCGGCGAGCGCCTGATCGCGGATGGACGTGGCAAAGACGTCGTCGCTCTTGAGCGGTTCGATGCCGCCCGTGTCGACGATGGTGAACTCACGGCCGTTCCAATCGGCTGTGTGGTACGAGCGGTCGCGCGTGACGCCGCGGGACTCGTGGACGATGGCGTCCGAGGTCTGGGCCAGGCGGTTGACGAGCGTGGACTTGCCCACGTTGGGGCGTCCGACGACGGCGACGATAGGTTTCATCTGCTCTCCTTTAATGGGTAGGGTCAGCGGAATTTGTAGAGTCGGCAGGCACAATGCCAAGGATGTGCTCCAGGGTATCGAGCAGCTCATGCGGCATGGTCGACACCACATGAACCTCGGCGCCGCGACTGGTAAGGCTTGCGAGTAAATCGTCACGATGATACTCGTCAAGCGTCATGCCGTCAGCGTTGAACATGAGCTTAGGCACAAAGAGCATAACCCCCAGCAGGTCTTGCGGCAGCTGCTCCAGGATGTCGCTCGCGACGATGAGGCCAGTCACGTCCACGTTACCGCCAAAGTAGCAGTTCTTGATGGCCGTGACAGTGCCGCCGAGACCATGCGGCGACTCCACAAAGCGCGCCACGGTGTCGCGTGCGCTGGCACCGGAAAGGCACAGGAAGCGCTGGTCACGGGCGGCGATTCCCTCGCGAACGCGGGTCAGGCGCTCGGCATCGGCGGCGAGCACGTTGTCGGTCTCGTCCAGATAGGAGCGGATCATGCCGATGCCGTCATAGTACTGCGGGTAGCCGTCGTAAAAGTCTGCCTCAGGCGGCTCGATGCCGGCGTCCAGATAGAACTCGTCGCTCATCTGGAAGGTGTGGCGGCCAAAGCGCTCAAAGGCACGGTCCTGGAAGGGCCGGATCATGGCAATGGTTTCGCGTGCGAGCTCGGGCTTGTCACTGTAGGACCAGCTAAAACGGTTCTGATGCTTGGTAAAGCCCAGCGGCACAATGCCCAGGCTGGTGATCTGCTCGTGCTCCTCGCAGTAACGCAGGGTCTTCTCCAGCTCCTCGCCGTCGTTCATACCGGGGCACAGCACGATCTGCGCATGGATCTCAATGCCGGCGGCCATGATGGCCTCGAGCACGTCCATGCCTCGCTGGGCGTTGCGGCCCATCATACGGCGGCGGACATCGGGGCTCACGGCGTGGACCGACACGTTCATCGGACTCATGTTGCGGTCGATGACGTTTTGCACGTCCTCGTCGGAAAGGTTCGTGAGCGTGACAAAGTTGCCCTGCAAAAAGCTTAGGCGGTAGTCATCATCGCGAATGTAGAGCGTGGAGCGGCCACCCTTGGGCAGCATCGTCATAAAGCAGAACACGCAGGCGTTGACGCAGGTACGCATGCCGTCAAAGATGGGGCCATCGAACTCAAGGCCCCAATCCTCGCCGGGAAAGCGATCCAGCTCCACGGGGGTGACGGTGCCGTCGCGCGGGTCGAAAACCTCCAACTCGACGGTGTCGTCGTCGGCTTCCCAAAGCCATACGATCATGTCGGTGAGCTGCTCGCCGTTGACCGTGAGCACGCGCATGCCCGGCTCGATACCCACATCCCATGCGGGCGACTCGGGACGCACGTTCTTTACGAGCGCGCCCTCACCCGGCTCGGGGTCGCGGCTGCGCCCGTAATCGGCCACCTCGGCGGCGTATGCGGGTACGGTCTGGTCCATGATTAGCGGCAAAGCTCCTTGATGCGCTCGACGGCGCGTTCGATGTGTTCTTGCGGGGTTGAGGCTCCGGCGGTGATACCGATGTGGCGCGCGTTGGCAAACCATGCGGCCTCAAGCTCGGAAGCTTCCTCGATGTGATGCGTGTGCTCGCAGGCGTCGGCACAAATCTGCGCCAGGCGGCGCGTGTTGCCCGAATTCTTGCCGCCCACGACGACCATGCAATCACAGCGGTTGGCGAGGGTTGCGGCTGCCTGCTGCCGTTCGCTCGTGGCGGCGCAGATGGTGTTGATCACGCGCAGTTCCTGCACGCGCGGGGTGATGGAGGCCACAACCTCGGCCAGGTTCTGCGCGGTTTGGGTGGTCTGCACAACCAGGCCCACCTTGCCCTTGAGCGGCAGCGCGTCCGCATCGGCGGCGCAGCTCACGACTTGAGCGTCATCCCCGGCGTGGCCCAGAATGCCCTCGACCTCGGGGTGGCCCGGTTCGCCCACGACGATCACGCGGTAGCCCTCGCGCACCAGGCGCTCGGCCGCCACATGGACCTTCTTGACGTAGGGGCAGGTGGCGTCGACCACGGTAAGGCCGCGCTCGCGAGCGGCGTCAATGACCTGTGGCACCACACCGTGCGCGCGGATGATCACGGTGCCCGATGCGGCGTCGTCTAAGGTGTCTGCCAGACCAACGCCTGCCTCGGCGAGCTCGCGTACCACGATGGGGTTATGGATGAGCGGACCCAGGGTGTGGACCTGAGCGTTCTCCCCTGCCTGCGGCGCGGCGGCCAGCGCCATATCGAGCGCACGCTGCACGCCGTAGCAGGTGCCAGCGTGGGCGGCGATTTCGATGGTGGGGACGAACCCCTCAGCGGCGGCCGCGGCGGTATTCATAACGTTCTCACTCATGGCTAGAACCTGCCCGGGTGCTCGGCGCATAGGTCGTCGCGCATGGCGTAGACGCGACTCATGGCCTCGGACTCAAACCATGCCAGGCGCTCCTTGCGCTTGAGCTCGGCCGGAGCATCGGATAGCGAGATGGACTTGCCGGCGCGGATCCAGCACTTCTTGGGGCGCATGATCTTTTTGCCTTTGGGCGTGATGTCGGACCAGCCACAAATGGCGAGCGGGTTGACGGGTGCCTTACCCATCTGGGCGATGAGCGCAAAGCCGCCATGGACCTCGGGCTTGATCTCGCGCGAGCGGATGCGCGTGCCCTCGGGGAAGATCAGGACGTCCTCACCGCGCTGCAGTGCATGCTGGGCGGCACGCAGACACTTCATGTCGGCGGTGCCACGCTCGACGGGAATGCCGCCCACGCGGCTAAAGGCCCAGCGCACAATCTTGCTCTTGGCAAACTCGGACTTAAAGATGGGGCGGATGCGGCGGCCGCCAAAGAACAGCGCCGTCTCCACGGCCAAGAGTTCGGCCATCGAGGTATGGTTGCAGATGACTACGCTGCCGCGGCCTTCCTGGCGCTCAAACAGCAGGTCGGCGTCCTCGACCTTCCAGCGCCACATGATCTTGGAGAAGACCCACAGGATGCCCATGACTACGGCGACAGTGCCGCGGATGAGCGCCGGGAACTCGGCGTAGGGGGCGTTGTAGTAATCCTCGGGCGTCTGCTTAAACAGGCGCATGGGCTACCTCCTTTGGTTGATGAGGTCCTCGATGATCGAGACGACCTCATCGATGGCGTGGGCGGTGGAGTCGACGTGCACGGCGTCCTCGGCGGGCACGAGTGGCGCGACCTCGCGGCTGCTGTCGAGCTTATCGCGTTGCTTGAGGGCGTCGAGGGTCTCGTCGACCTCGGCCTCGAGCTGCTCGGCAGTAAGCGGCTGAGCGTCGTTTTGGTGGCGCTGCAGCACGCGGCGACGGGCACGCTCGCGCGGGTCGGCGGTCAGGAATACCTTGACCTGCGCGTTGGGGAACACGACGGTGCCGATGTCGCGACCCTCGGCCACGATATCGCGGTCTTCGGCGGCGCGGCGCTGATGGATGAGCATGGCGGCGCGCACGCCCGGGTAGGCCGAGACCTTGGAGACGTTGGCGTCCACCTGCGGGGTGCGGATGGCGGCCGAAGCGTCCTGGCCGTCAATGGTCAGGCGCGTGTCCTCGCCGGTGCCGTTGGTAAAGCGGATCTCGATCTGCTCGGCGAGGGCATCGATGGCAGCCTCGTCGTCCAGGTCGATGCCGCGGTCGAGCGCGGCGAAGGTGACGGCGCGATACATGGCGCCCGTGTCGAGCTTGTTAAAGCCCAGCTGGCGGGCGATCTCCTTGGCGATGGTGGACTTGCCGGAACCGGCGGGGCCGTCGATGGCGACGATCATGCAATGCTTCCTTTCGGTGGTTGACGTGCTGGTATGGGACGCGGACGATGCTTGCTGGCGGACTGGCTAGCCCGTGTAGCGTTCGCGGTAGGTGTTGCGCTTGGGCGCGGAGCCGTGGCTGCCGTGGTGACGCGTGCGACTCGCGGTATTGGTCGCCGGCGCGGCGCCGCGCTTGGAGCTGGCCTGCTTGGGCGGGATGCCGCCGTCCTTGAGGATCTGCACCTCGCGGTCGGTGAGCTCGCGCCACGAGCCCTTGGCCACGTCTTTGAGCTCCAGGCCGGCAAAGTTACAGCGGTGTAGGCGGATCACCGGGTGGTGAATCTTACTCAACATGCGCTTGACCTGGTTCTTGCGGCCCTCGCGGATGATGACCTCCACGGCGGTGGTGCCGGGCTTGATGCCTTGCGGAGCCACGGCCTCGGCCTCGCGCGCGTTGATGACACGGCAGATTGCCGGCTGGCACAGGCCGTCGTCGAGCTCAACGCCGCGACGCAGCGGGGCGAGATCACGGTCGGACAAGTCTCCGTCCACGAGTGCCTGGTAGGTCTTGTAGACGTGCTTACTGGGGTGCAGCAGGTCCTGCGACAGGTCGCCGTCGGTGGTGAAGAGCAGAAGGCCCGTGGTGTCGCGGTCAAGACGACCAACCGGAAAGAGCCCCGGAAAGCGGTCGCGAGGGACCAGGTCGGCCACGCAAGGGCGCTCCTGCGGATCGCTCATGGTGGTGAGGTAGCCGGTCGGCTTGTAGAGCATCAGGTACACGGCGCCCTGGTTGAGCTTAACGGGCATGCCGTCGACCTCGATATGATCGCGGTCGACATCGACCTTGGTGCCTAGCTCGGTCGCGACCTCGCCGTTTACTGTCACACGACCAGCGGTCATCAGGTCCTCCGAACCGCGGCGGCTCGCCACGCCCGCGCGCGCCAAAAAGCGCTGCAGGCGCATGGTGTGCGGGTAGACAGGCTGGGCGTCCTCTGCCGGCGCCACGGTGCCCGCAGCGTCGGCGCGCGTCTCCCCTGCTTCGTTAGTCCTCGTCATGCGTATCCTCCGCAGTGTCGTCGGTGGCCAGTGATTCCTCGCCGCCAACTGCCTCGACATCATCAATATCGGTATCGAGCAGCTCACGCTCTTCGTCCAGATCCTCAGCCTGCTCTTCGAGCGTGGACTGAATGCTGCGGCCGCTCAGGCGCTCGCGGATAAATTGACGCGACTGCTCGTCGGGGGCAAACTGCTCCAAATCGGGCAGGTCGCGGGTGGAGCGCAGACCGAATTTCTCCAAAAAGGCGTTGGTCGTGCCGTAAATGATGGCCTGACCGCGCTGGGGGTCACGGCCGAGCTCGCGCACCAGGCCCTTGTCAACGAGCGACGCGATGACACCGTCGGAGTTGACGCCGCGGATGCCCTTGACCACCTCGCGCGTAACGGGCTGGTGATAGGCGATCACGGCCAGGGTCTCGAGTGCCGCCTGCGACAGTTTTTGCGTGTCCCAGCTCAGTACGTAGGCCTCGACCACGTCGTGATAGGCGGGATGCGTAAACAGGCGCCAGCCTCCGGCGACCTCGCGCAGCTGAAAGCCGCGATTGGCCTCCTCGTACTCAACTTTGAGCTCGGCGAGCAGCGATGCGCACTCGCCGGGGGCGATATCCAGCGCACCGGCCAGCGCGGGCGCGCTCACCGGATCGCTCGACACCAGCAGGAGCGCCTCCAAGGCGCCTTTGAGGCTGTTTACCTCCAGCGTGGAAAGGGTTGACATGGTTGCCGCTCCTATTCGGTAAGCTCGGGGCCCTCGCCGGGCACGTAGGCCTCGGCGCCCTCGACGCGGTTGATGCGGATGGTTCCAAAGATCTCATCCTGGCTCAGCGTAAGCGAGCCGCGCTTGGCGAGCTCCAGCATGGCCAGGAAGGTGACGACGAGCTGCTCGGTCGTGGCGTCGCCGTCCACCAGCTCACGAAAGGTGCAGGTTTGGTGCGCCATGGTAAAGCGGTCGACCGAGGCCACGGTCAGGTCGAGCGGTACACGATGCGGTGCCACGTGCTCGGCCTCCAGCAAGAAGGTCTGGCGCTTGCCGTCCAGGTCGGCGCAGATGACGGCCAGGCCGCGCAGTGTGATGCCGGCCAGGTAGTCGGGCATGAGGCCCAAGAACTCGGGGTCGGGGCCGGCCACGCGCGGATGCATGCGGCTCTCGGCCTGCATGCGGGCGCCAAGCGCCGCCGCCGCGCCCTTAAACTGCTTGTAGGCAATCAGGCGCTGAATCAGGACCTCGCGCAGGGCGTCGCCGTCGAGGGCGCTGAGCTCCTCGAGGTCTTCGTCGTCCTCGTCATCGTCGACGGATTTGTTGGGGACCTCCTGCGGCACCAGCGAGGCGGCCTTGATGTCCAAAAGGGTTGCCGCAACCAGCAAAAAGTCGCTCGCCACGTCCAGGTCCAGCGCCTCGATGCGCTCAGCCTCGGCCAGGTATTGCTCAGCCACCTCACTGATCGAGATGGCACCGATATCTACTTTTTGGCGGGTTACCAGCTGCAGCAGCAGGTCGAACGGTCCGCTGTAGACCTGCGTCGACACGCGATACGACATCTTCGACCTCCTTTGACGGCGCCTTCGCGGCGCGGTTTGAGTGCATGTTGCGACCGTTTTGCGCGGTCGACCTGTAAGTTTACCTTAGATGCCGGCGATTGCGAAGTTAAGCAGCCACTCGGCCAGCGGATACACGGTAACGTCGAAATACCGGCCGATCACATCGATGCCGGTCCACATGGGCAGCAGGTACAGCACGATGATGAGGATGGGCATGGCGTATCGCTGCAGCTGGTAGTAGTTGGAGAGCGCCTTACCTTTGAGGAACGGCACGATGATCGACGAGCCGTCGAGCGGCGGGATTGGGATGAGGTTAAAGAACGCGAGCGATAGGTTGACCACGATAAACGCGGCTCCAAAGTTCATGATTTGCGACGCCACGCCAAAAGACATGCTGGCGTAGAGGTTGCCGTATGCAGCGTGCATGAGGGCTGCGGCCAGGCATGCGAGCGCGATATTCGATGCGGGGCCGGCTGCGCTCACCAGGACCTCATCACGCTTGGGGTGTTTGAGGTTGTTGAGGTACAAGGGCACGGGTTTGGCGAAGGCGAACACCGGGCCGCCGGCGGCAAGCATGAGCAGCGGCAGGATGATGGTGCCAAACGGGTCGATATGGTTGAGCGGGTTGAGCGAGACGCGGCCGCGCGAACGGGCCGTCTTGTCGCCGAGCGCCCAGGCTGCTGCGGCGTGCGCGCTCTCGTGGATGACGATGCCAACGATGACGGCGACGGCGCTGGAGAGCAGGTTCATGAGGTAGCTGCTGGACATGTCGATCCCCTAGCGGACGCGGCGCGAGGCGCGCGTAAGCAGGTAGTCGGCCACAAACAGGATGACGGCCACGATGGCGTAATCCAAGCGGAACACACCGCCAAAGGGCGACGTGATGACGCCGTAACCGGCGATGGCGCTCGGCAGTGCGCGCGAAAGCTCAACGACAAAGCCCACAATCTGCAGCTTGGCGGTGAGGCCGCTAAAGCACAGCAGCACGGTCATCGCGCTCATAAAGATGCCGCAGATGCGACAAGCGATGGCGATGATGCTCATCGCCACGGCAGTGGCCTTACGAGAGTTCACGCGCGGTCTCCTCTTCGATCTGGGTGGAAAGCTCGAGCCATTCGTCCTCGAGCTTGGGTAGCTCTTGCTTAAGGCCGTTATATTCCCCCAGCGCGGCGTTGAACTTATCCTGATCGGCATAAAGCTCTTCGCTGGCCATCAATTCCATAAGCTCGTCATAGCGGGCGCGCTTTTTGTCGAGCTCCGCCTCGATCTTCTTGAGCTGGTTGCGCACGCCCTTGAGCTTTTTGTTGAGCGCGGCGCGGGCCTGGGCCTGGGCGCGCTTCTGCTCCTTGGTCTTTTTGCCCTCGGCAGGTTTGGCGACTGCGGCGGGCGCATCGGGCTGGGCCGCGGTGACCTTGGCGGACTTGGCCGTGGACGACGCACTCTCCCCTGCCGCCTCGGCGGCGGCCCGGGCCGCGAGGTCCTCGCGCTTGTAGAGGTAGTAGTCGTAGTCGCCGTCGTAGACCGTGACCTTGCCATCGCGGATGTCGATGACGCGGTTGGCCACGGCGCGTACCAGGTGCTCGTCGTGGCTGATCAGCACGATGGTTCCGGGGAAGTTTTGCAGGGCGTTTTCGAGCATGTCCACCGAGTCGATGTCCAAGTGGTTGGTGGGCTCGTCCAGGCACAGGAGCGCCTCGGGGGCCACGAGCATCTTTGCCAGGGCCAGACGCGCCTTTTCGCCGCCGGAAAGGACGCGAACCTGCTTTTCGATGGAATCGTTGTCGCTAAACAGGAAGGCGCCCAGCAGGCTGCGCTGCTGCGGCACGGTCCACTTGGGCGTGACGGTGTCGATCTCTTGCAGGACGGTGTTTGACTCGGTCATGCCCTCGAGTGCGTGCTGGGCGTAGTAGGCGACGCCGACGTTGGTGCCCAGGTCGCGCGTGCCGGTAGTGGGCGGTTCCAGGCCGGCGAGGATCTTCATGAGGGTGGACTTACCGGCGCCGTTGGGTCCAACAAGTGCCACGTGCTCGCCGCGGTAGAGCTTGAAGTCGATGTCGCTGTAAATGTGCTTGTCGCCGTAGGATTTGGAAACACCCTCCAGGCCCACGACCATGTCACCGGAGCGCGGCGGGTCGGGGAACTTAAAGTCGATGTGCTTGTGGCCCTCGGGCAGGATGACGAGCTCCTTTTTGATCTGCTCGATCTTGCGGATGCGCTCCTGCGCTTGGGCGGCCTTGGTGGGCTTGTAGCGGAACTTGTCAACGAAGACCTGCATGTGAGCGATGTCTCGCTCTTGGGCGGCGCGCTTGGCGCGCATCTGCTCCAGGTTGTCCTCGCGCTGCTTGAGGTAGCTGCTGTAGTTGCCGGTGTAGGTAGTCACGCGACGGTTTTCGAGTGCGGCGACGTGGTCGACGCAGGCGTCCATGAAAGCGCGGTCGTGACTTACGATGAGCACGGCGCCGTCGTAGTTGGCGATAAAGCCGCGCAGCCACTGGACGCTCTCGAGGTCCAGGTGGTTGGTGGGCTCGTCCAGAAGCAGCAGGTCGGGATGGCGCAAGAAAAGCTTGGCCAGCGCGATACGCATTTGCCAGCCGCCGGAGAACTCGGAGCACGGGCGTTCAAAGTCGGTGACCTTGAAGCCCAGGCCGGACAGGATTTTGCGGGCGTTGCTCTCGAGCTCGTAGCCGCCCAGATGCTCAAAGCGGTCCTGGACCTGGCCGTATTCGTTAAGGAGTGCGTCGACGTCCTTGCCCTGCTCGGAGAGCTCGGTGATTTGGGCCTGCAGCTCGTTGGCGCGCATGCCCATACGGCGGATTTCCTTGGCCGCCGCCATGACCTCGGCAAGGATGGCGGTGTCCTTTTGCTCCAGATTAGTTTCCTGCTCTAGGTAGCCCACCTGGCAGTCCTTGGCGTACTGGACCTGGCCGGCGTCGGGGCTGTCGATGCCCATGATGATTTTGAGCATGGTGGTTTTGCCGGCGCCGTTGGGTCCCACGAGCGCGAAGCGCTCGCCGGGGTTGATCTGGAAGGACGCGCCGCTAAAGAGGACGCGTGCGCCGAAGCTTTTTTCGATCTTGTCGACCAGGAGGATCATGGTGCCGCCTTTGACCTTGTGTGCCTATATGAAAAAAGGCCCCAACTTGCGTTGGAGCCTCATTCAATGCTCGGGTGGAGACGAGGGGGATCGAACCCCTGACCTCTTGACTGCCAGTCAAGCGCTCTCCCAGCTGAGCTACGCCCCCGTGCGTAGAAGTACTATACGGGAACTCGGACGGCGATGCAAGGA
>NZ_QRJZ01000002.1:0-178900 GCF_003470665.1 Collinsella sp. AM17-1 | reverse complement strand
AGAAGTACTATACGGGAACTCGGACGGCGATGCAAGGACAATTTTGGAAAAACTTTCGCCGCCGCGGCCGCGGATACGGACGCGGGAACGGGCCGCGAAGCCCCGCGATGCCCTTTCCGCCCGCGGGGCGCGCCCCGCGGGCGGGCGCCGGCGGCGCCGCACGCCTTTCCGGCTCCAGTTCGGTCGCCCCCGGGGACCTCCCGCCACGAAACCGGCCCATCTACTACGTTCGGCCGGCACTGCCCGACCATGCAGTCTTGGGCAAAAATAAAACCGCAGGTAGACGGCCTGCGGTTTTCGCTAAACACCGGGTATGGTCGAAGGGTCGGGGCCAAACGTAGTAGATGGGCCGGTTTAGTGGCGGAGACATCGCGGGAAGCCGATCCCAGGCATTCGGAAGTGGGCAAACAGGCTACTTGCAGGAAAATGTTGCCAGAATAAAGAAAACAGGCCAAACAAATTGCCTGACCTGTTGAAAAATCTGGTGGGCCCTCCGGGATTCGAACCCAGAACCCAGGGATTATGAGTCCCCTGCGCTAACCGTTGCGCCAAGAGCCCTTGTGATTAGTGGTTGCAAAGGTAATGGAGGATTTCCATGTAGAGATGCGTTGCACCACGATCTGAAATACTACCATGCACGCGGCACCCGTTCAACGCACGATCTTGTCGACCAGGAGGATCATGGTGCCGCCTTTGACCTTGTGTGCCTATATGAAAAAAGGCCCCAACTTGCGTTGGAGCCTCATTCAATGCTCGGGTGGAGACGAGGGGGATCGAACCCCTGACCTCTTGACTGCCAGTCAAGCGCTCTCCCAGCTGAGCTACGCCCCCGTGCGAAGAAGTACTATACGGGAACTCGGACGGCGATGCAAGGACAATTTTGGAAAAACTTTCCGGGGGCGCGGGCGCCGGAGTCCCGCGGCGTCGCGGACAGCCAACCCAAAGCGCCATAAAGCGGAAAAACGGCTGTCTAGCGACCGATTTCCAGCCAATTGCACAGGACGTTGGCCCGTAGCTCCGTTTCCGCTGACCTTTGAACCTTTGTTTTGCACCTATAGCGCAAACTCAAGCGTGAACAAAGGCTTCGCACGATCGCATCAAGCTGTGCAGCATCATTAAGCATGTCGTGGGTAACCAAAAAGACGTCATACCCCATACTTTGTAGCGCCGTCATGCGTTTGGCATCGTGGTCCAGCACGGCGCCTGAACCATGGATAACCTCTCCCTGAATCTCCAATATGCCAGCTTTCATTATGTTCGGATTCACGATCACGATATCCCCGTAGCAGACTTTTTGCCCCGCAATGCTCTGGGCCGATGCAGTAAGCGGCGTAAAATCGTTGACGAAGACATTCCGAAAGCCGGCACCGCCGCGGGAGCGAGGAAGCGACAGCAGTAGAATTCCCGCTACTTCTAGCGGGGAGGCCGCTATACCCGTAACCATCCGCGCAGCGTTATAGAACTTAGCACCCCACTTACGGCTTTTCATCTCCTGGCGTACTCATGAAGTTCGTGCAGTTCGATAAGCGGCTTTCTCATCCAGAGCGATGTGCCTTTGAGCTTCGTGACCTCTTTCGTCTTCTTTTGGACGTTTGTTCCCTTTGCATTTACCTGCTCTTTAACTTTTACGCGCGCATAAACGCGTCTCCATTGCGCCTCGTCTTGGCTCTCATCTAGTTCAAAGAGAGATTCGGTCGAGGAATCTTGAGCGGCGTCATCGGCCTTGCTCAGTTCTACTTCGGCTGCGGCGGTGGGCTCAAAGACAGAAAACCACCCACAGAACTCGTACATGACAAGGACGAGATCGGTTTGAGACACAAAGCGCGCCATGGTAAACAACGTTGCAAGCGGATTGGTTACCCTAAAGCCCATCGCTGTTTTCAGAGTACTGTCCACCCCAGAAGCGTCTCCACAATGGATTGTTGTCTGTAATCCCGAATGGTAGTTAACGCCACCGGGCTCCGTCGTGGAAATAATCGGAGTCTTGAGGACGTCGGTTACGAAAGGGGCTTGGGATAGAGCTCGCCAGCCGTCTTCGGAATTGGGCAAGCGCGGGTAGAGGTCGCGCACCTGAGGCGGGCAGCGCCAGTAACGGAATGCGGTATTTGCGCAGACGATCTCGTCCATGTGGACCTCCCCTAGCTTTGGGAGTATGCCATGTAGCTTACGGGCCCGATTATCTAGCTGTACATCATGCGGGTAAGCACTGGAAGCAAACCAAATGCTGACCAAATGCTTGACGAGATCCGCCGAAAAATCGTCGTGTGATAGAAATCCGCTGGAAGACGCTCTGGGCGTGTGGTCCCTGTCTCCACATTTGCGTATGAATCATGCAAAGAATTCATTGAAAGAGCGCGCGAACTATTTTCAAAATGCTCAATGACGTCACTTAAAGTTAGCCAGCGAAAGGAAATTTTATTCAATATGTAGGAACTATGAAGGGTTTACGATCAAAAAAACGGGAATCCACTTTAATAAAAATCAAAAATTTGGTGTCACTTTTGGTGTCACCCATGTTGTCATAAAGAAAAAGGCCAGAGGCTTAACACCTCTGACCTACACTTTTGATGGTGGGCGATACAAGATTCGAACTTGTGACCCCATCCGTGTGAAGGATATGCTCTACCCCTGAGCCAATCGCCCGTCGCCTTTCGGCAAAAGAGATACTATCATAGCCGCGCGTGGTTTACCAAGAACTTTTTGTTCCCGATTTTAAATTCGTGGGCCAAGCCCTGCGAACGCAACCAAACAAACATGCAAACTCGCAGCTAAATCACCATTTATCACTTGATCAACGAAGTCTCGGGGCGACAGATAAGTCGTGCGTTGTTGTCCGCACACTGTGCGACAATTTGATGTTTAATAAATTTGGACGACCTTAGGTCTTGCCCTGCTGCAGCTGCAGGGTTTTATCGAGAAGGGACGTAACCATGAGTTCTAATCAGAAAACAGCTAGCAAGAATGGTCGCAAACGCTATTTTGATAGTCGCAAAGAGGAAATGAAGAAGGTCAAACCTCTTCTCGATCTTGACCTTTGGAAGCATGCATACGGAAACGAAGTATTTGAAGATTTGCTAGATGATCTGGCTGAGGAGATAGAACGTATAGAGGGCAATCCTACCTACGATCTCGCCGAGTGTTTTATTGACTACATCGAAAAAGGCAGCAGCATCAATGACGACGGGTCCGATTGCTACGCCTTCTATATGGCTCTTATCGGAGAGCTGGGTATTGATCCCGATACCGTTAAGGACGTAAAAGATAACTACTTTGACATTACGTTACCAATGAGCGACGGGCCGTTTACCGTTAGCGTGAAACCATTTGCTCCATATGTAGCAGAGCCATGGCGGAGTGAAATCGCTAAGAAGGCCGATGATCAGGAGGACGACGGCAAGAGAGTCGACCCACGTTGGCATTACTTTGTGTCGTGGGCGAAATACAAGGACGTCATTCTTAATTCCAATAGTGAATACGCAGCGGAACTAAGGAAACGCGATGTCAAGTACGATGCGGCAAAGAATCCAGGCATCGGGGTTATTAGCAATAAAGTCCTGAAGAACTGGTGCAGAAGATCGTAGCAATAAAGGGTTGGCGAGGAGCGCACCTCGCCAACCCTGCTTTTGAAGCCAACCGGCGTTCGTTAATTCGGTTTGGCTACGAGCGGCAGTCAGGGGAAGAATCGTACTCCAAAGCGATCGGTTGCCAGACGAGGTCTTCGATAGCGCAGCTTAGCGTTTTTGCGAGGGCAAATACCGAGGAGACCGAGGCGCGGCGTAAATCCAGCTGATTCTGTTCGTAGAGCTGTATAGCGCGAAGTTTAACCCCCGATTGGGCGGCGAGCTGCTTTTGTGTTAGGCCGGCTGCCTTTCGTGCCGCTTTGAGGCCCTTTTTGCCTGCCTGGGCTTTGTTCCATTTATCAATGACTATCTGGGCGAACTTATCTTCGGAGGCCTCGTGAAGCGGATGGTACGAGCCGATAATCCAATCGAGTGGTGCCACTTCAAAGAGCTCGTTAAAGTTCAGGCTGCTCGCCCATTGTGAATAAGCCAAAACCCAGCCCGCCCAGTATTGCGGGGAGCGATCAAGCGGATAGCTCCCCCTGCATTCTACGGGTTTCAGTCCTGCACTGGCAATTATTTCGCGCGCGAGTTCGTCACCCGACATGCCGCAGACAACGCGCGCCACACCACGCTCAAATTGCCTCATCTCGAGAGAATTCAATAGGATTGTCGTTAGCTCAACAGGACTCAGTCCTTGGTCGCAGAGGGCGAAATCGACTGCCTCGCCCAGCGTTCTCATGGCATCCTCGAGATATATCTCACTGTGGGCGTGGGTCATTTTCGGTCATCCCCTCTCGAACGATATCTACGATACAGATCTAGCCGGTCTGACACTTTTGATGCTGCAGGCTTTTCGGTGTTTGAATCCTCTCATAATTCTTCTGTTCTTAGAGCTGCGTCGATCAGGTCGGCGACGTTGCAGGTGTGGTCCACGCTAGAGAATGCAGAGGCTATATCGGCGAGCGTAACCATTGCGAGATTTTACCGCTGATTGCATGGGAAATAATCGCCGCGCGTTAATATAACCTTAATCGAGGGGTCGTATACGGAAGTGCGGGAAAACCGAGATCTGCCGACTAGACCCCGGATTTACGCTTCTGCGACCGACGGTATTGTTGCCAAAAAACGGGTTGTGCTCAGCGGCCCCTATTTTCCCCGAATTTCGGAAAACGGGAGTTTCGACAGCCAGTTGTGGTCTAAGAAGCGATGCTATTAACGAGGGATGCGCCAACAGCGTGACAATTCAGACGATGTCGTCGGCATGGGTGAGTGGTGTCGACAGTAATTTTGGGAATCACCTTACTAGGCATTTAACAATAGAACGTCAGGAAATCATCGCCGAAGGCTTTGGTCCGACTTTTGCCGTTCGGCGAGCTCAAAGATAAACGGGGCATTTTATCTAACAAATTCTGTCAAGAAATTGAGGTCATCAGTAGTAAATCCTTCGACGTTAAACCTTCTAACCACAGGCAGATGGTTCAACGTGGTAAACACCAAATTCAACCGGGCGTTCGACAGCTACGCGAACGGCTCCGTCTTCTCGTATCTCTGAGTAGGCAAACTGAATGCCATAATCAAGTTGAACGTAACTCCCAAGTATGGTTGCCTGATCTATGAACATGAGTAGAGCCCATCGCTCCGCACGCTGCCTTAAATAAAAAAGCCCCCGTCTCAAGGCAGACGAAAACAGCGAGCTTTATCTTTCCGGAGAAGCCGCCCCCTCATGCTTTCCCGCATAGGTCTCAGAGTCGTGCTAGAACGAAATGTTATACAGTCCGCCGCTCTATGTCTTTCTGACTGGCCCATTTTCCAGCATGTAGCTCAGCACCCCCTTATGACTTTTCCGATTGTCACCGTTTAAGTAGAAGCAGCAGACACCTTGTTTCAAGCCTGATGCGATGAGCGTTTTGGGCCAGAATGTATGACAATCTAGTTAGAAGAGCTGCCACTCTCCATAAACATCGGATGAGCGGATACAATCTCTTAAAGGAAGGAAAGAACCAAGTTTTCCCTGCTCAGTTGCAGTATGTACTATGCCAATGACCTGACCCAAGTTATTAAACACTGGCCCACCACTCATTCCATGCTGAAATGAGCAATTCGTATAACAAAGTGTGCCCTCTTCGCTTGGATCTCCGACCCTGAGCAAATCCCCACTGTGCAATTCAAGGCTGAATCTAGATTCAGAAAAATGCTGTTGATAAGCGGAGATCTTATCCCCCTTTACGGGCAAATCCATGGCTGCTGGAAGCTTGGGGATCTTCCTTAAGATTTCTTGTGGAACTTCTCGTAGTATTACAGCATCGCGCTTGTTGTCTTGAACGATCGATTTGCTAAATTTAAATTTAGCAAGCGGGGTCTTATCTGAGCTGGATACTTTTATTTCCCTTCTTTCCATGTCATGAGAAACGGCATCGCATATCACGTGCCACGCCGTCACAAGGCCGTAGCCGATTAGGTAAAACCCTAAACCCTCAAACGGGGTTTCTTTGTCATCCTCTCCTTCTAGATACAAAAGCGAGTCTTGCTGAAGTGCGACTGGGAAAACAGGCGTATCTTCTGGTTTCGTTTTATTGTAGAGGCTGCCTAAACGCAGGAGCGGCCCCGATGTCCAGGGATTCTTAATAAGAGACTTATAAAAATTTAGACTTCCTCGAAGAGCTTCTTGAAACATCCCTCTCTCTGCGTCGGTGAGTTTAGCGATGGATTTACCGTAATAGCAGCCCATCGCGCCTTCAATGTCGCTAATGCTTAGTCGGTGGAGCGTTGAGCGGAGTCGCCGATATTGCTCGCGCTTTATATTTGTCTTTTGGTTACAGACAACGCCCGTGACTAGTTGTCTTGAGAAACTGCAACTGTAAAACGATTTATCTTCGTTGATCTCAAATGACTCGGTTCCATGGAAGTCAGTGATCGCGTTTCGTACTTTGTTGGGCAACCTGAGCTTTTCCTCTGAGCAAAAGTGTCGATAGAAATAGAAAGAGCTTTTAAAAGAGAACGTTAGGTCATCGGCATATCGCGTGTATTGATAATGATACTCATGCGATAGATGCATAAGCTGTTTGTCCATGCCAAGGCAAATCATGTTCGAAATTAAAGGGGATGAGGGAGCTCCCTGAGGGAGCCCTTTTGGTGTGGCGACAAGTCTAGAAATGCAGAATGCGACTTCAGGGGTGAGACCTAACTTCTTCGAAACAAGAAGGCCATATACCCGTTTAGATGAGATTGAAGGGAAGAAATCCTTAATATCAACGCCAGCAATTACTTGTGAGCCAATATGGGTCTCAGCATTTGTTTGTATTGACCGACCCTTTACAAAACCGTGCACACAAGGCAAAGGGTTGTAGCTTTTTTCTAGCTCTTTAGCGATAATTCGTTGAACCTTTTTTAAATCAGATCTTGGGATTAATAGCTCTCGATAGCCGCCATTTCTTTTTGGAATCACTTTATTTCTGTATAGGTCATACATGGAGGATGGATTGACAAAGAAATCAAGCTTTTCTATAGACAGGCCAAGAAACAATGCCAGATCGGTCTTCGACTGCAGCTCGTAGAGCATCAGATTTTCCTTAAAGTTGATAGCCGGTTCCTCCGTAGAGTCGTACTTGATAGACACGTAGCAGAATATAATGTGCAAACAACACATATCCGATTGCGATGCGCAAACGCTAATTCGAACCGGCTATGAAGGGTATTTTACCAGTCATCCATTTGATGCAAATTCAAAATTAGGCAACTGTGTCAAATCAGGAACCCTGAATACAGGAATGACCCCTAAGACCGAAGGTGCCTTCAGCATTGATAATTGAACATCATTCGCAACTATTAGACGGTAAATGCTTTTTGAGCTAATGAAGCCGAGGTGAGGCATCTCTTCATCGGTCTTTTACAGATAGTTAAAAAAGAGGGAGTGGAACTCAAGACCCGGCGGCGGAATCAATACGTATGCAATCATGGGCGGGATCGCGCTCAACGCGGTCAAGGTCGACATATGCAAGGTCGACATACGGCGGCTCCGTGGGGCGGATCGCAGGTAAAATAATTCACCGGGGACTAAGCGCAATTTTGGCGGTACCATTACACGGTCTTGTTGGTGCCTAAGCGAGAAAATTCAGAAAAGTGTTTCAGCAATAATATGCTGCACCTAGAAACACTATTCCCAGAAAAGCAGTGTAAAGGTAGCAGTAATCCAGTTGTTGTCGCTGGTTTTGAGAAGAGCTGAAGTGGTCCCGGTGGCAGTCTTGGGCATGGACGACGTGGCCACCGTGGGGCTGGTCGTTGTGATTGTCTTGGGCGCTGCGGTCGTGGGCTTCGCTACGAGGTCCGTCGACTACCCAGCACCGGGTTGCCCTGCAACATGACCGGCACCGCCAGCAGGCTAGCCCGCCCTGCCACCCACGCGTCGCATCCATCGGTCTCCACACAGCCGGTGGCGTGGCCACAACGGGCCCAATCACCACATGCGCGGCCACGGCCCCGGCAGCATCCACCCACCTCAGCACCAAAGACCCCGCCGGAAGGCGCCACAAACCGCGCAGACACAAGCGAGCCGCCCGTGCACGCAACGCTGCCATCGGCACCGGTCGTATCCAGCCACGAGGCATCGACGGTGCAACGTCCAACGCGAACGCCTGCGAAACGTTATCATGCACTGGGGGCTCGTTGCCGTCAGGGCCCCGGTACCGTGAAGTACTTGGTTGCCCCACACTTCCATGTCGCATAGCAAGATGACCGCATCGGTCGCATGCGACTATTTCACGGAGTTTTGCCCGGTAAACGTCAGCACCATGTCGCCATCTGCGCCGATGACCTCACCTGTGTAGCCGTGAAACACCAGGTGGTCGGCATCGGTCCAGGCCCATCCGGGGCCCGACACGCCCGGCACGTAGTATGCTTCCGGCAGGAAAAACGCGAATTAACCTCAGCTGCGCAGGTTAAGTCGATGTCACTTGTAAATCGATACGCCTTCAACCTAAGCAGTTGAAGGCGTCATCTTCGCGAGCATTATTTAAATTGCATTGGTCGTGCTCTGCGACCAAGATCTTCACGGTAGTCTTTCTTTTGATTTCATTGGTCGCGCCTTACGACAAAAAACTGAGTAAAGCATACAGACGAATGGAAAGAGCAGAAAGGCGTGCCTAAATGCCAATCATCAGCGTGCATGAGCATTTCAAAATCAAACCGCCTATGCAGCGAGCATGGGAACATAGGAGTCTTGATCGACGCCCCAAATGATTGGAGTAAGTCCGTAGTTTTTGCAAGCTTCGATAGACTCGGGTGAGACAACGCCATCTTTAGTGTTGGTGGAGTTGAGAAAAACGACTCCTTCGCAATCGTTGCGTGCCGACTTAATGTCTGCCCATCCAAATAATGCATTTTGAATGCCTTGCTTACCAGGATTATTTACCGTTTTAATAAGGCGCATGGGTCTTCTCTTGTTTTTACCAATTGCATAGTCAAATTTAAACGAAAGTCCGGATCGGCCCTGGAAAGACGGGCCAGGAACATAAGGGATTTCATTATCAAGCAGCCAATTGCCGACATCTTCAGTGAAGAGGTTTCTCACACTGCTTTGAGATAACAAAAACATATCATCAACAGAGGCCATAGCCTGAAGAAGCATATTCATCTTCATAGGAAGGTCAGATCCGGAAGCCGTTATACACAGTTCGCCTTTTTCTTCCTTTACCGAAAAGCCAGAAAGAATCGAATTGAGCTTATCGATTCGCTGTCCTTTCATGGAGAATCCAGACAATTCAAGATCATTGATGGTTTCACCAAGATCAGAAATGACATAGCCGCCTGCTGGGTCATCACCCAGATAAACCCGCATGCAATCGTTGTTTCGATTGAGCATGGGGGTGGAGATGCAGACGCCATTACCTTGCTGGACCGGGACCATATTTGCCTCTACGAACTTGGCGTATGCGCAGATAAAGCCTCGAGCCTGATCTACATTCATCTCACACCCCCAGAGATAGCTCTACTTTAAGCTTGTCTGTAATATTACAAGTTTCCTGAAATGACCAAAAGAGTGATGCAAAATCGTCGTTCAGAGGTTTCGAAATATTTTGACCTGGAATGCCACAAGCCCATTTGGCGCCGTATCCGTCTATATCAAAATGGACATGAGTACCAAGGATCAGCGATCCGTCTGGATTTCTGTGACGAAGGACCTCGGGATTATCACTATAATCAAGACGAATTAATGGACGATCTGATACGCGTGTCTGCATGGTGCTTTTTCTGTCAGCGGAAAGTCCAAGAATTAAGGATGAACTTCTTTTATTCTCTGTAAGATCAAGATAAAACTTAAGGGCTTTATTCTCGTTAGCAACGAGTTCGATTAGCGTTTTACCTCCAGGCGTAGGCCATTGTTTGCGATATTGCATATCACGCACATCTTTGGCCATCAAGATGTATTCGCGAGCAGTTGGATTCAAGTCGTTCCAGCTGAAGATAGTCACAACAGTTCCAATCCTTATGGCTATTGCCCAGTAATCTCATCCTATGATAGATGCTCGCTGGGACAGATATTCGAAAATGTAGCGGAAGCGTTTCCTGCAGGGGCTTTCTTCGTTATGTGTGTATCACTTTGGCATAACAAAAGGTATCGATGCGCCGGCAGTTGCAAGGCTTGAACCCAGGAGTAAATATTTCTCGGTCCCAAGAGCCTGCCCTCATTCGGGAACTGAACTAAATCCATCCCAAGCCAAACGATGCTTTGGTCGAAACTATATCATCATGAGCCTCGCGAATATCGTAGCGAGGTAGCACGCGTGAGATGGTGAATGATATGTCGGCAAGCGCAATCATGGCCAATTTTAACTAACTGACTGCATGAGATACAATCGCCGACTGTTGGTTGGCCTCTAATGGAGACAATTCCGGAAGTGCGGGATAAAACCTAGATCTGCCGACCAGCCCACGGTTTTACGCTTTCGCGACCTGTGGTTTTGTTGATAAATAGCGGGTTACGGTCGACAGGTTCTGCTTTTCCCCGCACTTCCGAAAAATTAGTGTTTCAGCAGCGGCGTACGGTGACGAGGAGCACTGTCCCAAGTAGAAAAAGGGCCGCGGAGGCGACGATCAAGCAGTTGTCGCCGGTCTTGGGGAGCGAGGCGGTTGTCGTGGAAGCGGCCTTAGGCTTAGCGGCCTTAGGCTTAGCGGCCTTAGGCTTAGCGGTCTTGGTAACCGAAGTCTTAGTCACCGTAGTGGTCGTTGTTGTCGCAGCCGCAGGCTTCACCTCTGGGCGCGCTACCGTTCCCGAATCAGACTCTCCCGCAGCAGGATCGGCGCTGGAGGCAGGCTCGCGGCCATCACTCGGCACATCGCGCGCGTCGGTCTCCCCTGCCGGGCCAGCAGCACCCTCGGGCTCGATCACCACATGCGTGGCCACAGCCCCGCCGGCATCCAACACGCCTCTGGCCCCAAAGGCCCCACCGGCGGGCGCCACAAAGCGCGCGGACGTAAGCGATCCGGCCAGGCAGCCAACACCGCCATCGGCGCCGGTCGCATCTAGCCACGAGGCATCGACGGCAAGCGTCCCGAAGGGCACGCCATCGCCGGGATCCTCGTCTAGTAGGTACGCGCCGTAAGCGCGCACGCCCGCTCCGGAGCCCGCGCCCGCGGCAACAACGCGCCCGCCGCCGCGAACGACAAGACGCCCCGCGACCAGGCCGGCCACGACCTCGTCCTCAAGGCCGGCACCGTCGGCCTGGGCATTGACGGTGCAGCCGTCCACCACCAATGCCTGAAACGCGTGAATCCCGCACTGCGATCCCGTGGCCGTCAGCGACCCGGTGCCGCGGAGCGTCAGGTTGCCCCACACCTCCAGACCGCACTGCGAAATGTCCACGATGGACGTTTGCATCTCCTTTACGGAATTTTGCCCGGTCAGGGTCACCACCAGGTCGCCATCGGCGCCGATGGCCTCGCCAGAAAAGCCGCTGAGCTCCAGGTGGTCGGCATCGGTCCAAGCCCAACCGGGGCCTGAGACGCCCGGCTCGTAGTACGTCGCGCCCGCAATGATGAGGCTCTCCGCACCCGCGGCATAAGAAGGCCCGCCCAGCAAAACGCATAGGCAGGCCATGGCGGTAAACAGGATGTAGTGACGGCTAGTGTGGAACGCGACAGTAAACATAACAGCTCCGATCTTCGCAGGAGCCAATAGAATATGCACCAGAAAATGCCCTGGTAGCAGCAGTTATTAGTTTAGCGAGATCGGACTACGGGCAAGGTTAAACCCTGCGATCGATTCCCAAAATTAGGTGTAAATCGTTTTGCCAGTCGGTGAAAGGAGGGGTCGAATGATGCTGAGTCAGATTGCAAGTTGAGCCGCCTCACGCATCGAGGCTTTCTGGAGTCATATCGTTTAGATCGGCAGCGCTGTCAGGACGAGCAGATTCCTCCGTAGCCATGCGCGTTAGGTTTTTGCGAATGGCATCAAGGATATCCGGGCTGAGACCTTTGGATTTAAGACGGCTCAGAGTGGCATCTATATCTATTAAATCGCTTGCGGCGAGCTTTACGGTTATGCATTTCCCCGTCTTCGGATCCTTATGTATCAGAGCATAAATAACGTCATCATCCGCTACGGCTTCTACCACGCTTGACCACTCCTTCAGGCTGCAATAGCACAATCGCTTTTCATAGTCGTTATCGGATACAACAAAAAAGCCAAGCGCACGATTTGCATTATCGTATGAAAACGCCACAACAACAGCGGAATGAATGAGCTGGTTCGTGAGCCGTCGTAAAGAAATGGACGAGGACGTGGGGCTAGCTAAGTCGAAGTATCGTTCGTCGATAAAGCGTTTATCCAAGGGTGAAACATTTTTCTGAGCTTCTATCTTTGCAGGATAAAAGTCGACTTTTAAGTTAAGCGAGCCAATACGGTCGCTTAACTTATTTGCATCCAAGAGCAAGCGAACGGTAAAGGCGGACAATAGAAGAGCCTTTTCCAGTCGATAATCACGGTACTCGTCTTCCAGAGTAGTGCATGTGGAAAAGTCACTTAACTCTTTTGCGTATGACCTTAAGTCATCTTTCCAATAACATGATTCGTAGACCATTTGATGAAACTCGCTCTTTTCCCGTGTGCTTGACGCAATGGAATGAAGCACACGCTTGATTGACTGTTGCTATTCAGATCCTTGCGTCCCATTTCTAGCAGCAAGCCATGCTTCGTGTTGTTCCTCTGCGGCGGCTTGAGACGATGCCCAGTTTTCTCTCAGTTTTCGATCTTCCTCTACAATGGCTCTGCTAATGACCCGTGGATAATTGCTCTTGATATTAGGTATCTTCTTTTTAGAAAAGATATGTCTATAAGCGCCCCTATATATTGCTTGGTTAATTAGTTCGCATTGCCTGACGCTGAGCTGCTCCGGAATATCAAACGGAAGAGCTCCAACTTCAGTAAATAGAGCAGCATCAGGGGTTAGAGGGAGAACCAACGTTACATTCCTTCGACCAAGCCCAATTCCATCTACTTCTATTTTGTTGTCTTTATATGCCCCAAAAGCGATGGCGGGATTGTCAGATGTGAGAAAGAAATGCTCCCTTGGCGGCCTAACTATTGTCCAATTAAAGTTTCTAACTCTGTTGCCGACGCTCCCGTTAACAAAAGAAGCAATCGAGGAAAGGAAACTAGCTCGCCCCAATACAATCGAAGACGTAATGGTGCCCGTCTCAAAATCGATATCGGCTTCAATTGGTTGAACGGGAAATGGATAAAATTGCTCGGGCTTATGAGCAACCGGGTGTGCAATCCCCAGCTCTTTTTCATAAAAATATTTCGACACGATATCTGGTATTTGATTAGTGATTTCCTCAAATACCTCTTCGGTCAGTTTGGCGTTCTTTATCAAATAAGCAGGCGTTCGAAAATGCTGAATCAGCCAGAAGTCAACCAGACAATTAATGTCATTCTTTGAGAGCGCCGCCCCAGAGCTGATCTTTCTTAGGATCGCGGATGCCGGTGCCTCGTATTCATCGCAAAAATAATTTTCGATATCGTCGACATCGGACCCTGCGGTTCGTTGTGTGTATAGGTCATTCCAAGTGCACGCCGTCTTTAATGATGTCGTACGCCAAGTCTTCTCCCTATCATCTTCTACAACCAACTTATAATCCCATAGCGAATTGCCGTTAGAAGACCAATTACGTAAGTAAAACTGTGGTACAAAATGGTTATGATGCGTAACTTGCTTATTATTGGTATTCGGGCTCATTAAAACCTCCTTTAAGCTTCACAGAGAATCTTTTGAGGGGCAGCGTTACCGTTTGCGGCAACCAGCAAGGTGCTTCCCATACATCGGCCAATCAATTAACTCTAAGTCTCCTCCATTCCCGGTGTAACGGATAAGCTCTTCGCTGATCTTTAAAGTGATTTCGATAAGCAGCGTGAGAAACAAATAGTAGTCTCTTGCGAACTGGCTGGAATTGGGGTCGTCAACAGGTGAGTTGCCATGGTCGTAAGAGTTTCGAAGGGCTAAAGCATTTGAATGGATCGCATTATTGAACATATAGTTCAAGTAAGATGCTTCGTCTGGTGAAAATAAGGCGTCGCTATATTTCAGATATCCTTGCTTTACCAGCTCGTGAGCTCCATCAATAGTTGCTTTCGAACAACGCCAAAGTGGGTATGCGCTCGAATCCCAAATCTTCTTTAAATAATGGGCTTTTTTGGAAGGCAATAAACGCCCGTCTTTATCAGATTCAGCTAAAAAGCCCTTGTTGATTAGCGATTCTATTGCCGATCGGTAATCTCCGTCGTAATCGTCGACATGGACCACATGCTTATGCAGCAGGTCCCAAAGGTTGTCTTCTGGGCTTTTGATGCGGGATGCGAAGGCAAGCAATGATTGATCCCAAAACAAGGGTTTCGCTGCTTCGTCATAGCGATCACCCCTAATTACGTATTTATTTGCATAGAATGATTTAAATTCAGAGAAGAGCTTGAAGTTTTCAAATCGAAAATAATCAGGATCGATTACATGCATTTTTGAATATAGCGAGTACGCCTTTAGTGCACGTTCAAGCTCCGGGCCCATGGCCTTGCATTTATCAAGCCACGAGCATCCGGTTGCTGGTAAAGAGATCGAGAAACCCCCAATCCCGAGTTCTTTAGCAAAATAGACGTTATATGTCCATTCAATTGCATCTTCCAAGCGTCTACCATTTCTTTCAAGAAGCTTTGCATATAGGGCCGTTTCTTCTAGTAGAAGATCCTGACGCATTTTAAAGAATATGTTGTTGTCGTATTCGTCCTTGGCACGCATACCAAAGGTTTTCATCAGGGTAGATTCATCGTGTTCGTGGGCGGGGCAAGTCAGAAGCCCCCGCTCGTCTAAATAATCAAAGACGTACGCGCAGTTGTTCATTATGGTTGGATGATCAAGGTAGCGACTTAGCCATTCTTCACCGAAGAAAGTCTTTAGAGTATTTCCATCCACATAGGAATCTTTGCATGCAATTTGGTTACCGCTAATCGAAGCTTCAATACCGTATTCAATACTCCCAGTCTCATCAAATAGCTGTTTACTTAATTCCTCATAGCGCCTTTTGGCCTTTATGCGAACTTCGATTGACGGACTATAGTCTTTTGCTGCTGCACTGGGCCAGTTCATGAGAACCTGGACATAATTAAGATTTGGATTAGTCTCTGAAAGATATCTTAGAACAATTTCATCGATATCA
The DNA here is from genome assembly GCF_003470665.1 of Collinsella sp. AM17-1. Lineage (GTDB taxonomy): Bacteria > Actinomycetota > Coriobacteriia > Coriobacteriales > Coriobacteriaceae > Collinsella. Next base: position 163,637 of record NZ_QRJZ01000002.1, on the reverse strand, counting down.
CTTCCGGTCAATGACGGCGGTAGATATATCATCTCTTTAGAGCGTACCTCTGCGCCAAAGTTCCCGACAATTATGCTCACTGCAGCGTCAATATTTTTTGATAGGACAGCTCTGATATGTTGGTCAAACTTCTGTACTAATCCATAGTGGGACATTACATTTGAGATGCAGAGCGAGTGCCGACTCAGTAATTCTTCAAGTTCATCGGAATTTATTTTTTCATATGCTTTAGTTGAGGAGGCCAGATTCCAAAACCTGTCGATATATTGCCATTCGACACTTTCATAAACATCTAAAAGTGCATTATTTGTTAATGCTGAATGTGCAAAGGAAGAAGCTTTGCCATATAGCCTTTTTAGAATATGGTTAATTTCGAGACTCATATCATCGAAGGCCTCGGGTACGCATCCAATTACCTCCTTAATTTCACCGATCTCAATGGCATCGTTAATTGTTTCAATTGGATGGCTTTCGCCATCCATTAATATCTCTTTGCATCTTTCGATTGAGCGATACGTTCCATAGTCATTGGGTCCATAACAGGAGACTCGAGAGTGATTAATTTCTTCCAAAATGATCCCCACCTTGCTTTAGTAGAATCCGCTCTCTAGTCTATCCATTCACGCGGACATAATGATCGAAGTAAAAATGCGATGAACAGTGCTGCTATATAGCCCGTTGCTAGTTGTTCAAATTCTGTCTACCGCTTCTCCCTTGGCATATGTAATTCGAAATAGGGGGTGGTATCGACAAGCGTCGATACCACCCCAGCGCTCAATGATTTCCCGGCTACAGGCAGGCAACCGCTCTCCCCTAATCCCGCTTAAACAGATCCCTTGTGTACACCTTGTCCGCCACGTCCGCGAGCTCGTCGCTCCAGCGGTTGGCGACGATCACGTCGCAGTCGGCCTTGAAGGCCTCCAGCTCGTGGGTCACCTCGGACCCGAAGAACTCCGGCGCGTCCAGCGTGGGCTCGTAGACCACCACGGGCACGCCCTTGGCCTTCACGCGCTTCATGACGCCCTGGATGGAGCTCGCGCGGAAGTTATCAGAGTTGGACTTCATCGTCAGGCGGTAGACGCCCACGACCGGCTTCGGCTTGCCCTCGTACACGCGGTCCCACACCATCTGCAGCACCTCGTCGGCGACGAAGTCCTTGCGGGTGCGGTTGGCCTCCACGATGGCCTCGATCAGGTTATACGGCACGTCCCTGTAGTTGGCCAGCAGCTGCTTGGTGTCCTTGGGCAGGCAGTAGCCGCCGTAGCCGAAGCTGGGGTTGTTGTAGCGACTGCCGATGCGCGGCTCCAGGCACACGCCGTCGATGACGTCGCGCGTGTTGAGGCCTCGAACCTCGCAGTAGGTGTCGAGCTCGTTGAAGTAGGCCACGCGCAGCGCCAGGTAGGTGTTGGCGAAGAGCTTGACGGCCTCGGCCTCGGTGGTGCCCAGCGCGAGCTCGGGGATGCCCTTGGAGCCGTCGGCGTTCACGCGCTCGAGCTCAGCGGGGTCGGCGCTCTGCGGCCGCGACGGCGTAGGCGTCCTCCTTCGGTGCGCCCACCAATGGGCATCCCCGATCGAGAGGAAAGCATCAGGAACAGGATGGTTAGCTGAGCGCTAATATTCGCCTGGAAAGCGAGTGATATGATTCGATCTACAAGCTTTCGAATCGAAAAGGCGGAATAAGCATGGGAAATCCCGTGATAACACTCAGGGACTTGATGCCGGTGGTACACCCCGAGAAGACCAAGGTTAAGTTCAACATGAACGCTGGCGACGTGAGCCTACGCGCGTACGACCTGCTGCTAAAAGATACCTCGACCACCGAGAGGACCGATAGCGGCTCGCGATGGTACGAAATGAACGCGTGGAGGAGCGCGACGGAGCAGGCGAACAACAACCTCAACCATGCAGAGTACCTGCTCTCGTTCGCCCAGTACTACACCTACGGGCCAGAGTACTTCATCTTCGGCGGCATGCACAAAGTGGAGAAGGTGGTGCCCGAGGTGCTGGGCGGCGTGGGCTACAAGCTGACGCTTCTTCCTGACTACGAGGCCTACATCAAGCGTCTTATCATCAAGCTGAAGAAGCCGATCGGACGCGATATCTACAACAAGTTCTACGAGAACACGATGCGAGACTTTGAACCCGTTGTATACGAGTACTCGATGAGCCTGGGCAACGTGAGCCCCTTCCCCGGCTACAAGTACGTTCGCATCGACCACAAGACACTGCAGGCCATCATCGCTAGCGTGGGCTCCGACTGGTACTGGGCGTTGGACAACGTGAAGGGCGTCAACTGCATCACCGACACCGCGACGGGAAAGCTCTACGTGGGCTCGGCATCGGGCGACAGCAAGAAGGACGCAGGCGCGGACCTGGGTATCTGGCAGCGTTGGAGCGCCTATGCCAACCCCGAGGACCCTACGGGCGGCAACAAGGCATTCAAGGCCATCATGGCTGAGCACGGGGCTGGGTACATCATCGAGAACTTTACCTACTCCATCCTTGAGGTATGCGACACAAAGATGACCGCTGCCGAAGTGTGCGAGCGCGAGAGCCATTGGAAGGACGTATTGGGATCGCGCAAGTTCGGCATGAACTGGAATTAGGTGTGTGCCATGGGTTTACCGCGGACGGTGAGGGATTGCGTTTACGGCATGGCCGTGGGCGACGCGCTTGGCGTGCCCTACGAGTTTATGCCGCGCGGTAGCTTCACCCGCAATGACATGACGGGCCATTTGCAAAAATGCAGTTCAGGCCACTAAATATCGTATGTAAATAAAAAAGGCCACCCAATAGAGTGACCTTGCATTCACGATGGTGGAGACGAGGGGGATCGAACCCCTGACCTCTTGACTGCCAGTCAAGCGCTCTCCCAGCTGAGCTACGCCCCCGTGACGAGGAGATACTATAGGGGAATGTTTTACTTGATGCAAGAGGGAATTTTGGTTGTATCCATCACTTACGGGTTTTCCTACTCGCCTGCCGTCCCGATAAAGCCCTGATGCGATAACCCTTACTTGTAGAGGTAAGCGATGGCGGTTCCGCTGTGGACTTGGATCGTGGCTGTTGACCTGACGACGTTGCTGATGCCGGTGTCGGCTAACAGGCTCAGAGGGCTGTGATCGAGTTCCCACTCTAGGCCATGCTCGCTTACAACCGTCCCAGGGGCAATGGCGATGATGGAAAACGTCTTGCCTTCGGCGCCTTCAATGGTCCACGATTCGCCTGCGTGAAGGATGCGGGTCGTGGTCTCGTCCTCGGCAATCCAGACAGGAGCATCCTCGTAGTCTGCGAGCAAGCCCAGTACGGACAGGGCCATATCCGGGCGGCCGCCGGTGGCGCAGGTCGCAACCACTTCGGCACCCGGCCAACGACGGCGGACGGAATCGAGCGCCAGCGCCAGATCGGTATAGTCCTTGTAGGGGTCGTGGCGCTCAACTTCAAAGTCGGTGGCAGCATCGATCAGTGCGCGACCGGCATCGCTCACCGTATCGGCATCCCCCACATATACGTCGCAGCTCAGTCCCGCGCCCAGCAGCGCGTCGAGTCCGCGGTCCACGGCGACAACGTGATCGCACTCCCCTGCTAACCTACGCAACAGATCCGCGCTCGCCAACACGGGCGAGCCACAGACTACTAGTACTTTGCAAGCCACAAACCTCGCCTATCCTTCAAACGAAAGCACGCGAGCCAAATCCAGCTCCTCGTAGCTGTCGATAAAGATATCGCAGTTGGCGCGCACGTTGTCGCGCTTCATGCGGCCGTGCGGGTCATAAATACCCACACGCTTAAAGCCGGCGGCCCCAGAGCTCTTAAGGCCAAAAACCGCGTCCTCAAACACCCAAGCGCGCTCAAACTTATGCCCATGATGCTCCTCCAGGCGGCGCAGCGCCAGCTCGTACACATCGGGGAACTGTTTGGAGCGTCCTGCCTCGCCTGTCGTGGTAACAAACTCCATGTAAGCGTCGAGTCCGGCATCAGCGAGCGCGGGCTGCACCAGCTCGGCCGGCGTAGACGTGGCAACGCACATGGAAATGCCCGCCGCCTTCGCCTGCTCCAAAAATGCCAGGAGCCCCTCGCGCGGCGGCACCTTGGAGTAGCCATCAATCAGAATGTCGCTCAGCTCGCGATACAGCTCCTCGCCATTCTCGCCAATGCCCCACGTGTCGTGGTAGGCCTGGCACTCATCCTCGAGCGACAAATGCTCAAACTGGGCAAAATCGTCGACCGTCACGTCAACTCCGTGGCGGTGCAATAACTCGGGCTGGGCATAGGCCCAAACGGGGGTGCTATTAACCAGCGAGCCGTCGCAATCGAAAATAAAAGCGACATTGGGAGCGGCGGTCTGGGACATAAACGAACCTTTCGATGTCAAATGGTAAACAACCTGCTAAAAACGTTTTACCAAACGTCAAACCAACAATCAAAAAACCCTTATTGGTAAAACTGTCAAGAGTTTTACCATCGCAATTCTGCCAGTGGTCTAAACATGGCGCTTACCGATTAAACGCCGCCCAAAAACCACTTTCCTTCATAAAAGTAACGTACAGGTGTTATCGTAGTTTCTGCCGAAAGTTCCACCGAGCACGCGAGGTGGAACGAATCATAGAACTATCGCCGTCCCTTCGATTCGTGCAGCCTTGGACCTTTCGCATCTAGTCACCAAGGCAACACGCTGCCGCGTCATGATGGGATCAAACGTGAGCGATACAAAGCTAAAGCCAACGGCTAAAAAGCCCGCAACCCGTAAAGCCGCCCCGCACGCACCGGAGCTCACCAAGGACGATGTCTATCTATTTGGCATCGGCACGTGGGAGCGCAGCTGGGAAAAGATGGGCGCGCACCCCGACACGCAGAACCGTACGCGCGGCTGGCGCTTTTGCGTTTGGGCGCCCGATGTAAAGAGCGTGCATGTCATTGGCGAATTTAACGACTGGGATGAGCAAGCCAACCCGCTGGTGCCCGTGCATACGAGCGCTATTTGGGAAGGCTTTATTCCTGGCGCAGAACAAGGTCAGCTCTATAAGTATCTCATCGAGACCAACGAGGGCGAAAAGCTCTATAAGGCCGATCCGTATGCCTTTAAGGCCGAGTGCCCTCCGGGTACCGCCAGCGTGCTGTGGACCCTCGATGGCTACAAGTGGAACGACGCCGCATGGCTCAAGCGCCGTGCCGGCCACAACCACATGTCACAGCCCCTTAACATCTACGAGGTGCATATTGGCTCGTGGAAGCGCCACGGCGATGCGCCGCAGGGCGAGCCGGACGAGTACGGCAACTACCCCGGTCCCATGGACCCCTTCCCCGCGCAGCGCGGCGAGTTTTACACCTACGACGAACTGTCGGTGGAGCTCGTGGACTACGTGCGCGACATGGGCTATACGCATATCGAGGTCATGCCGCTCATGGAGCATCCCTTCGATGGCTCCTGGGGCTACCAGACGACCGGCTACTATGCCGCCACGTCGCGCTACGGCAACCCACAGCAGCTCATGCACTTTATCGATGCGTGCCACGAGTCTGGCATCGGCGTGATCATGGACTGGGTGCCCGGCGGTTTTTGCGCAGACTCCCACGGCCTTGCCACCTTTAACGGCCACATGCTGTTTGAGCACGAGATTCACCCTAACTGGGGCACGCACAAGTTCGACTTCGCCCGTGGCGAGGTCCGCTCCTTCCTGGTCTCCAACGTGCTGTATTGGCTCGAGAACTTCCATGTTGACGGCATTCGCATGGACGGCGTGTCCAGCATGCTGTACCTCAACTTTGGCATCGACGATCCGGGCCAAAAGAAGTTCAACAAGTACGGTACCGAGGAGGACCTGGACGCCAGCGCGTTTATCCGCCAGGTCAACTGCGCTGTTGAGGCCCACTTCCCTGACGTGATGATGATGGCCGAGGAGTCCACCGCGTGGCCGCTCGTGACCTACCCGCCGCAGGACGGCGGCCTGGGATTCCACTACAAGTGGGACATGGGCTGGATGAACGACACCCTGCACTACATGCAGACCGATTTTCCGTGGCGCCCCGGCAACCACGGGCTGCTCACGTTCTCCATTATGTATGCCTTTACCGAGAACTTTATCTGCCCGCTGAGCCATGACGAGGTCGTTCACGGCAAGTGCTCGCTCATCGGCCGCATGCCGGGCGACTGGTGGCGCCAGTTTGCCGGTCTGCGCACGCTGGCCTTCTACCAGATGACGCACCCCGGTGCCAAGCTCAACTTTATGGGCAACGAGATCGGCCAGTTTATTGAGTGGCGATACTACGAGTCCATCCAGTGGTTCCTGACCGAGGAGTACGAGACCCACCGTCATCATCAGGCGTTCATCAAGGCGCTCAACCACCTGTACACCGCCGAGCCCGCCCTGTATGAGCGCGGCTACACCGACGACGGCTTTACCTGGATCGACGCGGATAACTCCAAGCAGTCCATCGTGAGCTTTGTGCGTCAGGGCGAGGACGTCAACGACGACCTGGTGATCCTGATCAACTTTGACCCGGCGAGCTACGAGAGCTTCCGTGTGGGCGTGCCGCGCGAGGGTGACTGGGAGGTCATCTTTGATTCCGACCGTCCCGAGTTTGGCGGCAGCGGATACGCCGGCGAGGAACCCTACACCTGCTCGAGTGAGCCCTATCCCTGGAACGGGCAGATGGACTCCATTGAGATTAAGGTACCCGGCCTGGCAGGCGTGGTGCTTAAGCGCCGCGGTCCCAGCAGCTACAAACCACCCGTGGTCGAGGAGCCCAAGAAGGCGACGCGCAAGCGCACGTCCTCGGTGAAGCCCAAGCCCGCGGCTGCGAAGAAGGCTCCGGTTAAGGCCAAGGCAACCAAGACCGCCGCTAAGGCTGGCAAGGCTGCCAAGCCCGCCACGACCAAGAAGGTAACCGCCAAAAAGGCTGCTCCCAAGGCCAAGGCAGCTGCTGTTAAGGCTCCTGCCAAGAAAGCGTAACAAAGGCGTTACCACTGTAATTACCCGTCCCGCAGGGGCGTAGGATACATGTCATAACCGTTCCGGGAGAAACATCCCCGGGGGAAAGGAACGTATGAATAAGATCTTCGACAACAAGCAAGAGTTTACCGAGCTCTATCGTGATGCCGTCATGAGCATCAGCGGCAAGAGCATCGAGGCCGCCAGCGACCTCGACCGCTTTAACGCCCTGGCCAAGCTCGTAGCCGAGAAGGCCCGCACCGTTGCCACCAAGAGCGACGCCCGTGCCACCGCCGAGGGCAAGAAGCGCGTGTACTACTTCTCGATCGAGTTTTTGATCGGTCGCCTGCTCGACAACTATCTGCTCAACTTTGGCGTGCGCGACATGGTCGCCGAGGCGCTCGACGACATGGGCTTTGACCTGTCCGTCATCGAGAACCAGGAGCCCGATCCGGCGCTGGGCAACGGTGGCCTGGGCCGTCTGGCCGCGTGCTTCCTGGATTCCATGGCAGCCGAGGGCATTGCCGGCTACGGCAACGGCATGCGCTACCGCTACGGCCTGTTTAAACAGGAAATCGTTAACGGCAGCCAGGTCGAGGCCACCGACGAGTGGCTCACCCACGGCTATCCCTGGGAGGTCCGCCGTCAGGACAAGGCCGTGACCATCAAGTTTGGTGGCCGTGTTGAGGGCTTTGAGGAGAACGGCCGCACGTTCTACCGCACGGTGGACACGCAGGACATCCTGGCCGTCCCTTATGACATCCCCGTGGTGGGCTATGCCGGCGAGACCGTCAACAAGCTGCGCGTCTGGGCCGCTGAGCCGGTCGAGGAGCACTTCGATCTGGAGGCCTTCAACCGCGGTGACTACGCCCTGGCCGATGCCGAGCGCGCCGAGGCCGAGGCCATCAGCGCCATCCTCTACCCCAACGACGCCGGCGAGCACGGTCGTCTGCTGCGCCTGAAGCAGGAGTACCTGTTTGTTTCGGCCGGCATCTACAGCCTGCTCGACACCTTTGAGAAGGAGCACGGCGAGAACTGGGAGCTGCTGCCGCAGTTTGTGGCCATCCATACCAACGACACGCACCCCGCCATGTGCGGCCCCGAGCTCATGCGCATCCTCATCGACGAGAAGAAGCTCGAGTGGGATGACGCCTGGAACATCGTGACGCAGGTCGTGAGCTACACCAACCACACCATCCTGCCCGAGGCTCTGGAGAAGTGGCCCATCGGCACGTTCTCCAAGCTCCTCCCCCGCGTGTACCAGATCATCGACGAGATCAGCCGTCGTTGGCACGAGTCGTTCGACACCACGCAGGAGGGCTGGCAGGAGCGTCTGCGCCAGACCGCCATTCTGTGGGACGGCGAGATTCGCATGGCCAACCTGTCCGTGATCTGCAGCCACAGCGTCAACGGCGTGGCCAAGATCCACTCCGACATCATCAAGAACATCGTGCTCAAGGACTTCTATGCCCTGACGCCCGAGAAATTCAACAACAAGACCAACGGCATCTCGCACCGTCGCTTCTTTGCCGAGGCCAACCCCACCTATGCCAAGCTCGTGACCGAGGCCATTGGCGATGGCTGGCTTAAGGACGCCTTTGAGCTGGAGAAGCTCAAGGAGTTTAAGGACGACACCGAGTTCCTGAAGGCCGTGGGTGCCTCCAAGCGCGCCAACAAGGAGCGTCTGGCCGCCTACGTTAAGGCCGAGACCGGCTTGGTTATTGACCCCAACACCGTCTTCGATGTCCAGGTGAAGCGCTTCCATGCCTATAAGCGCCAGCTCATGAACATCATGAAGGTGATGGACATCTACAACCGTCGCATCGCGGATCCCAACTTCCACGTGACGCCGACGACCTTCATCTTTAGCGGCAAGGCTGCCTCGAGCTACACCTTTGCCAAGGAGACCATCCGCCTGATTAACTCCGTGGCCGACGTCATCAATAACGACCCGCGTGTCAACGAGGTCATGAAGGTCTGCTTTATCCCCAACTTCCGCGTGAGCAACGCCCAGCTCATCTACCCTGCCGCCGAGATCTCGGAGCAGATCTCCACCGCCGGCAAGGAGGCCTCGGGCACGTCCAACATGAAGCTCATGATGAACGGCGCCATTACGCTGGGCACCCTCGACGGCGCCAACATCGAGATCGCCGACCTGGCCGGTCGCGAGAACGAGGCCATCTTTGGCCTGACCGCTCCCGAGGTCGAGCAGCTCTGGGCATCGAACAGCTACTTTGCGTGGGATACCCTCAACGGCGACCGCGAGCGTCTTGGCCGCGTGATGGACGAGCTCAAGGACAACACCTTTGCGGGTCTTTCGGGCAACTTCGAGAGCATCTACAACGAGCTCATGAACAACAACGACCCCGACCTGGTTATGGCCGACTTCCGCAGCTACGTCGACGCCTGGGAGAAGCTCACGAACAGCTACGGCGACCAGGAGACCTGGAACCGCAAGGCCCTGCTCAACACCGCTTCGAGCGGCTGGTTCTCGAGCGACCGCACCATTCGCGAGTACCGCGACGAGATCTGGCACGCGTAAAGGCGCGCGAGCTCCCCTATGCCAGCACGGCATTACTCGACGGGCGTGACGTTGCGCCGCGCCCGTCGCTAATGGGTTTAGGAACATCGATGACAGAAGGAGAAATCGATGAGTAAGAAAGAATGCATCGCGATGCTCCTCGCAGGAGGACAGGGCAGCCGATTGGGGGCACTCACCCAAAAGATCGCTAAGCCAGCGGTTAGCTTTGGTGGTAAGTTCCGCATTATCGACTTCTCGCTCTCCAACTGCTCCAACTCGGGCATCGACACGGTGGGCGTTCTGACGCAGTATCGCCCCTACCTGCTGCATGCCTACGTGGGCTCTGGCGAGGCGTGGGATCTGGACAGCCGCGACGGCGGCGTGTCGATCCTGCCGCCGTACGAGACGCAGACCGGCGGTGCCTGGTATGCGGGCACGGCCGACGCCATTACGCAGAACCTGGATTACATCAAGGCCAACGACCCCAAGTACGTCCTGATTCTGTCTGGCGATCACCTGTATCGCATGGACTACCGTAAGATGCTCAAGACGCACATTGAGAACAACGCCGACCTCACGGTGAGCGTTATGCCCGTGCCTTGGGAGGAGGCCAGCCGCTTTGGCATCCTGACCACCGACCCCGAGGACGGCCGCATCACCAAGTTCACCGAGAAGCCCGATAAGCCCGATTCGAACCTCGCGTCCATGGGCATCTACATCTTCTCGGCCGACGTGCTGATCGAGGCGCTCGAGGAGGACGCTCTGGACCAGCGCTCGAGCCACGACTTTGGCAAGGACATCATCCCCAAGCTGCTCGGCGAGGGCAAGCGCCTGTACAGCTACGAGTTCCACGGCTTTTGGAAGGACGTCGGCACCATCGCCAGCTTCCACGAGACCTCGATGGACCTGCTGGGCAACAACCCCGAGTTCGACCTGTTTGACAAGAACTTCCCCATCATGTCCAACATCACCACGCGTCCGCCGCACTACATTGGACCGGACGGCCGCCTGGACGACTGCCTGGTCTCCAACGGGTGCAAGATCTACGGCACCGCTCGCCACTCGATCCTTTCGACCGATGTCATCATCGAAGAGCGCGCCGTGGTCGAGGACTCCGTGCTGCTGCCGGGTGCGCACGTTAAGAGCGGCGCGCACATCTGCCGCGCTATTTTGGGCGAGAACTCCACGGTCGAAGAGGGCGTGAAGCTCGGCTCTGTCGATACCACCAAGGATACGGCCGTCGTTGGAAATGACGTCGTTATCGGGAAGGGGGAATGATCCGATGATCAATCGCAAGGCCATCGGTTATATCACCGCTAACTACTCTTCGACCTACGGCAGCGTCCTGCTCAAGGATCGCCCCATCGCGTCCGTTCCGTTTTTGGGCCGCTACCGCCTGATCGACTTTCCGCTGTCCAACATGATGAATGCCGGTATCAAGACCGTCGGTGTCGTCATGCCGGGTAACTACCGCTCGCTGATCGACCACGTGGGCTCGGGCAAGGACTGGGGCCTGGACCGCAAGAAGGGCGGCCTGTTCATGGTGCCCGGCAACGCGTATGGCACCACCAAGGGCGGCATGCGCTTCCTGCTGCGCGACATCATCTCCAACAAGACGCTGTTCCAGCGCTCGGAGAATCCCTATGTCGTGATGATGGGCACCAACATCATCTTTAACATGGACCTCAACACCATCATCGAGGCGCACGAGAACTCCGGTGCCCAGATGACCGTGGTGTACTGCAAGGCCACGCGCAATGTCGAAGACGAGACCAAACTCGAGATTAACGAGAACGGCCGCCTGACGGGCGTGAGCGCCGGCGTCGCGTACGGCGACAACGCCTCCATGGACTGCTGCATCGTCAACCGCGAGACGCTCCTCGAGATCATCGACCACTACCAGGCCGCCGACTATCTGGACCTGCTCGAGGCACTCCAGGGCGACTTTGGCAACATCGACGTGTGCAGCTACGAGTACAAGGGCGAGGTCGTGGGCGTGTTTAGCGAAAAGTCGCTGTATCGCCGTAGCATGGACCTGCTCGACCAGACCGTGGCCGACCAGCTCTTTGATCCCGAGCGCCCGATCCTGACCAAGGCTCACGACGTGCCGCCTTCGCGCTATGCGACCGGCAGCCACGCGTGCAACTCGATCATCTCGGCCGGCTGCATCATCAAGGGCACCGTACGCAACTCGATCCTGTCGCGCGGCGTCGTGGTCGAGGAAGGCGCTTCGGTGACCAATTCGATCCTCAACCAGAGCTGCATCATCAAGAGCGGCGCACGCGTCGAGAACGCCATTCTGGACAAGAACAACGTGGTTCCCACCAACACCGAGCTTCGCGGCACGCCCGAGAACATCCTGGTGCTGGGCAAGGCTCCGTTAACTTCCGACACCACCATCGTACGTTAACGTTGGCACCGCAACATCGCTCGTAACATGTAGAATAGCCGCCCGGTTAGCGCCAGGCGGCTATTCTCGAATTGCAACATGGGAGACAATATGGCAGATTCCAGCAAAAAGATGCAGATCGTGTTTGCCTCGGCCGAGTGCGCACCGTTTGTAAAGACCGGTGGCCTGGGCGACGTGGCGGGCTCGCTGCCTGCGGCGCTTGTGCGCGCCGGCGCCGAAGTCATCGTGATGGTGCCCAAGTACGCCACCATCAAGGACGAGTACAAGGCCCAGATGGAGCACTTCTCCGACTTTTACGTGAGCCTGGGCTGGCGCAATGAGTACTGCGGGCTCGAGAAGCTCGAGCACGACGGCGTCACCTATATGTTTATCGACAACGAGCGCTACTTTGCGCGCGACTATCCGTACGGCTTCTTTGATGACGGCGAGCGCTTTGCATTCTTCTCCAAGGCCATCACCGAGAGCCTGCAGCACCTGCCCGAGGGCTTTGAGTGTGACATCCTGCACTGCAACGACTGGCAGACGGCACTGGCGCCCGTGTTTTTGCGCGAGTTCTACCAGGGCCTGCCGCTGTACGACCGCGTCAAGACCGTGTTCTCGATCCACAACGTGGCGTTCCAGGGCCAGTTTAGCGACACCGTAATGGAGGACATCCTGGGTGTGGCGCATATTCCCGCTGCCGCCTCGCAGCTGCGTTGCGACGCTTGCAGCATCAACTACATGCTGGGCGCGCTGCGCTATGCCGACGCCATCACCACGGTGAGCCCCACCTATGCCAACGAGATCCAGACGCCCGAGTTTGGCGAGGGCCTGGACGGCGTGCTGCGCGAGCGCTCCTATGCGCTGCAGGGCATTTTGAATGGCATTGACGTGGCGGGCTTTGACCCGGCAACCGACAAGCGCATCGCGGCAAACTACACCGTCGAGGACCGTTCTGGCAAGGCCGTGTGCAAGGCCAAGCTGCAGGAAGAGCTGGGGCTCGAGGTTCGCGACGACCGTCCGCTCATGGTGATGGTCACGCGCCTGACGCGCCAAAAGGGCATGGACCTGGTCATGTATGCGCTCGACCGCATTTTGGCCGGCGGCGTGCAGGTGGCGGTGCTGGGCACCGGCGACCGCGATTACGAGGACGGCCTGCGCTACTTCCAGGACAAGTACCCCGGCACCATGGCCGCACGCATCGAGTTCGATCCCGCGCTGTCGCAGCGTATGTATGCCGCCGCCGACATGTTCCTGATGCCTTCGAAGTTTGAGCCCTGCGGCCTGTCGCAGATCATCGCCATGCGCTACGGCACCCTGCCAATTGTTCGCGAGACCGGCGGCCTGAAGGACACGGTGATCCCGTATAACGAGTTTACCGGCGAGGGCACGGGTTTCTCGTTTAGTAACTTTAACGGCGATGAGATGGGCGACGCCGTATTCCGCGCGGCGCGCCTGTTCTGGGACAACCGCGATGCCTGGAACCAGCTGGTCACGCAGGCCATGAGCCAGGACTTTAGCTGGACGCGCTCGGCCGACAAGTACCTGGACCTGTACTTCTTTATGCATCCGGAGATTGAGAGGCCTGCGGCTGTTGTCGACGAGCCTGAGGCTGTGGCTGAGCCGGTTGCCGCTGAGGAGCCCAAGGCCGAAGAGAAGCCGGTTAAAGCTGAGACCGTTAAGGCCGATCCTGAGGTGAAGGTCGAGGCTACTCCCGAGCCCGAGCCTGAGGCGAAGCCCGCTGCAAAGCCTGTGGCAAAGAAGACCACGACTCGTAAGACGATGGCTAAAAAGGCCACGACCACGAAGGCCGCTGCGAGCAAGGCTGCGACTGCGAGCAAGGCCACCGCTGCCAAGTCAACGACCACGCGCAAGCGTACGACCGCCGCTGCCAAGAAGGCCGCCGAGGCCGAGGCTGCTCCCGAGGTAAAGGCTGAGGCTGCCGCCGAGGCAAAGCCTGCGGCAAAGGCTCCGGCCAAGACCGCTGCCAAGAAGACGACCGCGTCCAAGACCACGATCGCCAAGAAGACCACGGCTACGAAGTCGACGACCAAGAAGGCCGCCACGACCAAGGCAGCCGCAAAGCCGGCCGCCAAAGTCGAGGAGACGCCCGCTGCGCCTAAGGCTGAGGAAGCTGTCGAAGCTAAGCCGGCCGCCAAGACCACCACGCGCAAGCGCGCTACGACGACGGTCAAAAAGGCCACGGCCAAGACCGCTGCTCCAAAGGCAGAGGCTAAGGTCGAGGAAAAGCCCGCAGTAAAGGCCAAGCCGGCACCGAAGGCCGCCGAGGTCAAGACCGCTCCGAAGGCTACGACAAAGACCGAGCCCACCAAGGAGGCCCCGGTCTCCCCCGCCGCTCCCACTGAGGAAAAGGCTCCGACCAAGAAGACCTCCGTCCGCAAGGCAACGGCCACCCGCAAGCGCCGCTAGCCCACAGACGATCTAAAACCTCATCAAACCCTAAGCAAGGGGCGCTCCAACCGGGCGCCCCTTCTCTGTAGATAGTTGGTAAAACGTTTTTCTAGGACAACCGTTCGCCGATGGTAAACGGATGTTGTTTATACACCCTGTGTACAACAGATATACTTATAACCTGTGCGTAAAGCCCATGGCCAGCAGGCCATGATTCTATTGAACTGGACCGTATTATGAGATTGATTCACAACAGCCGCCTGTCGCAGTTTCGCACTCCGTTTGGCGCTGTGACCACTGGAACTACCCTTTCGCTCTCCGTGATTCTGGAGGATGCCGATCCCAATCAGGCAACGCTTACGCTGCGCACTTGGGTCGATGAGATCGGTGAGTCTCTGTATCCCATGACGCACGAGGGCGACGGAATATTTACCGTAGAGCTTGTGTGCACCGAGCCCTGTCTTATCTGGTACAGCTTTATCTGCAATATCGAGGGCCAGCCCGAGGTTCGCCTGGGCGCGCCGCAAGGCCGCACCGGCGGCGAGGGCGTAACCTACGACTACGCCGAGGTGCCGTCCTTCCAGATTACCGTCTATAAGCACCGCGAGAACCGCCCCGTCTGGTACGAGCGCGGCATGGTGTACCAGATCTTCCCCGACCGCTATGCCCGCGACGAAAACTGGCACGAGCGCACGCTGGCCGAGGTTGAAAAACCGCGCAACGGAATCCAGCGCCGCATGATCGAGGACTGGAACGAGCCGCCCGTATACGAGCGCGCCGAGGACGGCTCCATCAAGACCTGGGACTTCTATGGCGGCTCGCTCAAGGGTATCCAAAATGACCTGCCCCGCATCGCGGAGCTGGGCTTCACGGCCATCTACCTCAACCCCATCTTTGAGGCCGCGAGCAACCACCGCTACGACACGGCCGACTACACCAAGATCGACCCGATCCTGGGCACCGAGCAGGACTTTACCGAGCTGTGCCAGGCAGCCGAGAAGCTGGGCATCTCCATCATCCTGGACGGCGTCTTTAACCATACGGGCGATGACTCGATCTATTTCAACCGCTACGGCAACTACCCCGGCGTGGGCGCGTGGCAGAGTGAGGACTCGCCGTGGCGCGATGCGTTTTATTTCCACGAGGACGGCTCGTACGACTGCTGGTGGGGCGTGGGCAACATGCCCGCCATCAATGAGAGCTCCGAGCTGGTACGCGAGCGGCTCCTGGGCAAGGACGGCGTGATCCGTAAATGGCTACGTGCCGGCGCTCATGGCTGGCGCCTGGACGTCGCCGACGAGCTTTCGGACGATTTCCTAGCCGAGATCAAGAAGGCCGTACTTGCCGAAAAGCCTGATGCGCTGTTGCTCGGCGAAGTCTGGGAAGACGCCTCAAACAAAATTAGCTACGGCCATCTGCGCCGCTATCTGCAGGGATCCGAGCTGGACTCTGCTATGGATTACCCCTTCCGCGACATGGTCATCGGCTTTTTGATGGGATATAAGAACGCCTACCAGGCAGCTGAGGATATCGAAACCCTGCGCGAGAACTACCCGAGCGAGGCATTGTCCTGCGCGCTCAATTTGCTTTCGAGCCACGACCGCCCGCGCATCATCTCGGTGCTCGGCGGCGGCCCCGACGAGTCGCAGCTACCCGAGTGCGAGCGCAGCAAGTGGCGTCTGGACGAGAACTCGATGGGCCTGGCCAAGAGCCGTTTTTGGCTTGCAACGCTCATGCAGATGACCTTCCCCGGCGTGCCTTCGATCTACTACGGCGACGAATACGGCCTGGAGGGCCTTACCGATCCGGGCAACCGCCGCACCCTGCCGACCAAGGACCAACTGCACGACTTCGACACGCTGGCTATTGTCAAGAACGCCTCTGCCGTACGCCGCGCACTGCCGTTTATGATCGACGGCGAGATCAAGGCCTTCGCGCTCAACGATGAGGTGCTGGCCTACAACCGCACGGGCAAGGATGGCGAGTCCGCGACGGTTATCATCAACCGCAGCCTGCGCAATTCGCACCGCGTGACGATTCCGGCGCTCGGCGAATGCGCGAGTGACGTCATCAGCGGTCACGAGTGCGAGATCCACAACGGTACGGTCACGCTCGATCTGTATCCGCTGGGCTCGTCGATCATCTATCACCATGCCGAGCAGCGCCTGCAGGAGCCGCTCGATCACGGCGCGGGCGTCGTGTGCCACATCACCTCGGTGCCGACCGATGACGGCAAGCCCGGCACGATCGGCGCACCCACGCGTCGCTTTATCGACCATCTGTCCGCTATGGGCATGCGCTACTGGCAGGTCCTGCCTGTCAACCCGACGGACTTCTTCCGCTCCCCATACGCTGGGCCTTCGGCTTTTGCGGGCAATGTTGACCTGCTGCCCGAGAGCCAAGTGGAACTGGCGGCCGACTTTGAGACTTGGAAGGCCCGTGGCGGCGAGGATGCAGACCCGCTCTACACGGCGTTTAAACATCGCAACGCCGATTGGCTCGAGAAGTACTGCGTCTACATGGCCGTTAAGAAGTACTTTGAGGGCGAGTCGCGCCACGATTGGCCGGCCGATGTCGCGCGCTACAACGAGCATCTGATTGACGACAAGCGTTTCCACGACGAGGCCGAGCTGCAGGCGTACATGCAGTACCGCTTTGACCTGGCCTGGTGCGAGCTCATGAACTATGCGCACAAGAAGGGCATCGAGGTCATCGGCGACATTCCCATGTACGTTTCGGACGATTCGGCCGACGCGTGGAGCGAGCCCGAGAACTTCTGGTTGTCCGATACCGGTAAGGCAATCGAGATCTCCGGTGCACCGCCCGACAACTTTGCGCCCGAGGGCCAGGTGTGGGGCAACCCGACGTTCCGCTGGGATCATATGAAGAAGAACGGCTACCGCTGGTGGATGGACCGTCTGCGTCGCGCGTTCTCGCTCTACGACCGCGTGCGCCTGGACCACTTCCTAGGATTCCACAGCTACTTTAGCATTCCCGCCGGCAAGGCCTGCGCCGACGGCCGCTGGCTGGCGGGTCCGGGCAAGGATCTGTTCCAGACTGCCTATGACGAACTGGGGCCGCTCAACTTTATCGCCGAGGACCTGGGCTACCTGACGCCCGGTGTTCGCGCCATGGCTTCGACCTGCGGTTTCCCCGGCATGGACGTGCTGGAGTTTAGCGATTACGACGTCCGTAACGGCGTGCATCCCACGCCGGGTAAGATTCTATACACCTCGACGCACGACACGTCGACGCTCGCCGGTTGGTGCACGCGCTCCTTTGCGGGCGGCGACGAGCCGAGCGGTGTTGAGGTGGCGGCCAAGCTGATGGGCGACGCGCTCGCAAGCGACGCTCCCCTGGTGATGATGCCGCTGCAGGATGTCCTGCGGCTTGGCGACGACGCGCGCATGAACGTACCGGGCGTGGCCACGGGTAACTGGACCTGGCAGGCCGATGAGGCCGCCGTTGCGGCCGCCGAGGGCAAAACTGCACAGCTCCTGCGCAACACCCATAGATTCTGGGGCGAAGCGTGATAAAACCCCCGATATAGGGTACAGTTACAGCTGTTTGAATTTATGCGGGCAGAGCGATCTGCCCGCTTTGTGCTGAAAAGGAAGTATTATGGCGCGCTACGATTACAAGTGCTCGAGCTGCGGCAACGTGTTTGAGGTTGAGCATCCCATGTCCGAGACCCCCGAGGTCGTGTGCCCGAGCTGCGGCGCTCCGGCGGCCAAGACGTTCTCGGCCAGCGGCATCAAGTTTGAGGGCAGCGGCTTCTACAACACCGACCAGCGCAGCGGTGGTTCCAGCACCAGCGCCACCAGCGGCTGCTGCGCCAACTGCCCACACAACCACTAGCGACAACCGGTACCCAGATTTCCCCATGAGTTGCGGTGAAATAGTTCCTGAATCAGCCCATCGGGGGTGCGGACAGAAAGTTGGACCGCGGGGCGGTCCGGACTGGAGGTTCGCATGTACAGCAGGGAGAAGGTCGAGCTCTTCCTCCTGGCGACGGAGGACGGCATGGGGCCCACTGCCGCCGCGGAGTTCGCGGGGGTCTCGGTGGGCGCGGCCAAGAAGTGGGCGACGGGGCACCTCCCGCGCAGCTACACCGGCGGGGGCTGTAGAATCGTGGCGAGGGAACCGCCACGGAAGGAGGCCAGCTTGGGCCCCGACAAGTCGATCTACGCCCCGCCGGCGACCGGCCCGCTCGCCGGGCTCAACGAGGACCAGATAGAGAACCTGCTGCTCAGGGCGGTGTTGGCCGACCTAAAAGCGGAAGGGTGGGACCCGGCTTCGATCTCGAACAGGAGCAAGTGCGAGCTCGGCGAGAGATTGAGGCGGGCGACCGCCCTGCCCCTCCGCTCGATCACAGGTTTCTTGAGGATATCGAAGAGCTCCTATGAGTACTGGAGGCCCCGCGTCGCCGCGCCGCGCGACCGCGACGCCGACATACGCGACCGCGTGGTGCGCATCTTCCGCGAGGGCTCGGGGTGCTGGGGGTACCGCACCGTCTGGGCGCGCCTGCGCCGCGAGGGCGTCCGCGCCAGCGAGAAGCGCGTGGCCCGCGTGATGCGCGAGGAGGGCCTCGAGGTCGTCTACAACAAGAGGCGCGCCCGGGGCTACAGCTCCTACGCCGGCGAGGTCTCCAAGGCGCCGGAGAACCTCGTGAACAGGAATTTCCACGCCGACGAGCCCAACCGGCTGTGGCTCACCGACATCACCGAGTTCAGGCTCCCGGGCGGCGAGAAGGTCTACCTGAGCCCGGTCATCGACTGCTTCGACGGGATGCCCGTCGCCTGGTCGATCGGGCTGCACCCCGACAAGCGCCTCGCGAACTCGAGCCTGCTCAAGGCCTGCGCGGCGAGGCCGGCGGGCGCGCGCACGACGATCCACTCGGACCGGGGCGGCCACTACCGCTGGCCGGAGTGGATCGGGATCTGCGAGGAGAACGGCCTGGTCAGGAGCATGTCCGCGAAGGGCTGCAGCCCGGACAACTCGGCCTGCGAGGGCTTCTTCGGGCGCCTCAAGAACGAGTTCTTCCGCTACAGGGACTGGGAGGGCGTGACGGCCGAGGAGTTCATGGGGAGGCTCGAGGCCTACCTCGTGTACTATCGGGACGGGCGCATCAAGAAGTCCCTCGAGTGGCTGAGCCCGATGGAGTACCGCAGGAAGCTTGGATACGCCTAGGCGCGGTCCAAGAAATCGTCCGCACCCCCATCCAACGGCCAAACAGGAACTATTTCACCGCAACTTTTCTATATATTGGATTTCGGGCTGATGCTAAGTTTGTAACATATCAAAACTCTACCGGATTACGGGGCTGAATTGACAACCTCTATCCATTCCAGTAATTTGCAAATTTCAACAAGCCATCTACCTGCGGTTTTATTTAGGTCATTTTTGCTGTGGTCGGGCATCACCAATCTAGCCCCGTAATCCGCCCTACTTTTGATAACAGCAAGTATGAAACGGGGCTATTTTTACCACTCTTTACCTCTTTTACGATCTCCGCACGTATGACCTTCTGAGTTGCGGTGAAATAAGGACTGTTTGGCGGGCAGAAACCGATATTCAATCCCTATTTCACTGCAACTTAGTAGTTACTGGCGGACCAGGCGGGCGCAGAAGTGGCCGTCGTAGGAGTCCGCATTAACGGGCACACTTTGGAAGAGGCCGCGGTCGTTTTGGCGAACGGAGACGAGCTTCTTGGCTTGGGCGAACTCGGGCAGCTGCAAAATCTGGGCTTCGGAGAGCGGCGCCACGGTAAAGCCGGCGCCCTCGGGAGAAGCCAGGAAGGCGTCCACGACCTGCGTGTTCTCTTCATCAAAAACCGAGCAGGTGGCATAGATAAGCTCGCCGCCAGCAGCCACGCGCGCGGCTGCTTCCTTGAGCATCGTCAGCTGCAGGCGGGGCAGCTCAGTCGTAACGTCATTCTCGGTCAGGCGCCAAGGAATCTCGGGGTGGCGGCGCATAGTGCCGGTGCCAGAGCACGGCGCGTCGATAAAGACCGTGTCGAACAGGGCAGGCTCGCCAAGCATCGCGTCAAAGGACGTGAGCACCTCATTGAGCTCGCAGGCATCGCCCGACACCGTACGAACACCTGAGATACCCGCCTTATGCAGGCGCGCGAGATTCTGATCGCACTTACGATCATGCAGGTCGAGTGCGGTATGCTGACGCTCGTACCCGGCACGCTTGGCCTGACACATCATCACATAGGTCTTAGTGCCGCGACCGGCGCCGATCTCCAGGCAACGGCCGGGACGTGTCGCGGCAGTAGCGATAAGCTGTGCGTTGAGGTCCGAGGCAACCGCGGCCGCACGCTCAAACACGCCCGATGCAACCGTGACCTGCGCATCGACCGGAGCATGGCAGCCCGGGAAGACAGGCGCAACGAGCTGCGAGATATACGGGTCGTCCTTGGTCGCAAACGCATTCTCGTGCAGCGCAAGCGGCGCAGGCGCCAGATTGCCGGCAAAGTTGAGCACGCCCTCGGGCGTATCGAACGACGCCATAATGCGGGCGCACAGCCAGCGAGGGATACCCATCAAACGAGACAGGCGAACCAAACGGCGCTCGGACTCATCCACGTCGGATGCCGTGGCAAAGTCCTCAACGTTGTCCGCGACCTTGTGCAGCACCGCGTTAGCCAGGCCAGCGGCAGACTTAGCACCGCTGCGTACCAGCTCAACACCCTGGCTCACGGCAACGCGGCCCGGCGTATGCAGATAGAGCATCTCGAAGGCCGAGATACGAAGCGCCATGCGAACGCGCGGCGCGACCTTTTTGGGCTTATCCAAAAACTGATCGAGCAACTCATCCAAAATGCCCTGCGTGGCGGCAACGCCGAGCGCCAAACGAGCGGCAAAAGCAGAATCGCGCTGGTCAATAGCCTTGGCCAAAGCACGGGAAGACAACACGTCGCGTGCGTACATACCGCGGCGATCGGCCTCCATCAACACATCGAGTGCAAGCTTGCGCGCGGGAGACAACTTGCTCATGACAGTACACCCCACCTAAGTTCGACACCCTGCAGGCCGGCAGCCCAGGCAGATGCGGCCATGGCACGCTTGCCATCGGGCTTAACCTCGAGCAGTTCAACAGCGCCATCGGAAAGGCCCAGGTAAACACGCTTGCTCTTGGCGGCAACAGCGCCCTCGCCAAGCGACACATCGGCCGGCGCAGCATCGAGCACGCGAACCGTCTTGCCGGCAATCACGCAACGAGCAGGCGCGGTATCGGACGAAGCGAGCACATGACGCACACAGTCGAGCGCCGCCATCTGCGGATCAAGACGCATCTCCTGCTTGGAAATCTTTGCAGCATGCGTGACGCGCGACTCGTCCTGCTCAGTCCAAACAGCCGAGCCATCGGCAAGCGAGGGAAGCGCATCGGCAAGCAACTTACCGCCAAGCTCAGCAAGCTCCATGGTCAGCGCCTCAGCATGCTTACCGGCAACCGACGTCGAGGCCTGCGCGCAATAAGCACCAGTATCAACGCCATGCCCAATGCGCATAATAGAAACGCCAGCAACCTCATCACCAGCAAGAATGGCACGCTGAATGGGAGCAGCCCCACGCCAACGAGGCAGCAAGGACGCATGAACATTCACAATACCAAGCGGCGCCATATGCAGCACCTCATCAGGCAAAATGCAACCATAGGCAGCCACACAGAAAATATCAGCCTGCGCAGCCTGAAGCGCCTCAACAACCTCCGGCGTCATGCGATTTGCCTCAACAACCGGCAGGCCAAGCTCAAGCGCCTTGGCCTTAACAGGAGAAGGCTCAAGCTTCTTACCACGCCCACGAACAGCATCGGGACGAGTAATTACAAGCGAAATCTCGTTCCCAGCCTCAACAAGCGAAGTCAGCGAAGGCACAGCAAAATCAGGCGTACCCATAAACACAATACGCATAAAAGTAAGTCTCCTCTCAACAACGAGCCGAGACGGCTACAAAAGAAGCGTTCCAGGTCGCAAGCGCACCCAGCCGCCAGAACAGTCCAACAAAAACAAATATACCCAAAACCAAAGAAAGAGCCGCAATAAAAGCAGCTCTCTCTCAACAAAGCAATTATCAGCGAAGACGCCCCTCCCTGGCCCGACGGTACCCGGGCGAGACAAGCAGCGTCAACGTAGTCCCCGGGGCGCCCGCCTATATCGTCCCGCGCGCAGTTTCGCAGCGCAGCGAGAATGTTTGAGCACGGGATGATATAGGCGGGCGCCCCGGGGACGGACAAACCTACTCCGTCTCGCCCGGTCGAGCGCCGCGGGCCAGGGCGTCCTGGTACTCCTTGACTGCCTTGATCCTCTGCATGGGCTTAAGGCGCTCAAACATGGTATTGCCGTGCAGGTGATCAATCTCGTGCTGCAGGCACACGCAGAACAGATCGCCCGAGGCCTCGTAGCGAATCAGGTTGGCATCCAGGTCGTACGCCTCGACGACGACATGGTCGGGACGCTCGATCTCGCAGCTAATACCGGGAATGGACAGGCAGCCCTCGCTAAACGGCACCAGATGGTCGCTCTGCTCAACAATGACAGGGTTGATGAGCACGTAGGGATCGTAGTCATTCTTGTCGCTGTAGTCGCAGTCGATGGTGACGAGCTGAATAAGCTCACCGATCTGCGGGGCAGCCAGACCGCAACCGCCGTTGTCGAACATCATCTTCTTCATCTTCTCGGCAAGCGCCTCGATCGCCGGAGTGATCTCCTCGATGACGGCGCACTCCTGGCGCAGACGAGGGTCGGGCGACAGTACGATTCCGTTGGCTTCCATGGCCATCCTTTCGGGTTGTTACATCAAATCATAGGCGTCGACGTCAACGCTCACGCTCACGCCGCGCACGGAGCCAACCTCTTTGAGGCAGGCGTCGATATCATCAGAGACATGGTACCCTACCGGCGACTTTACAAGCAGATGGAAGCGGTAACGGTCCTTGGCTCTCTCGATTACACACGAAGCCGGACCAAGCACCTGGGGCACGGCGCTCCCCGCCCGCAAAAAGTCGGGCGCGGCGGCATGCCAGCGACGCTTGAGGAGCTTCGCGATGCGGCCGATGTAGTCCCGCGCGTCATCCGCATTCGTCGACCACACCAAGATGTTGGCCAAGCGCACGAACGGCGGATACAGGGCGTCGCGGCGCTGGTCCAGGTCGTAGTCGGTAAAAATCGAGCGGTCGTGCTCGGCGACGGCGCGAATGACCGGGTCCTCAGGCAGGTAGGTCTGGATGATAACCTCGCCGGGACGATCACCGCGGCCGGCGCGGCCCGCAACCTGCTCTAGCAGGTCGTAGGCGCGCTCCCCTGCGCGGAAGTCCGGCAGCTTGAGGGCGAAGTCGGCATTGACCACGCCCACGAGCGTGACCTCGGGAAAGTCGAGGCCCTTTGCGATCATTTGAGTGCCCAGCAACACCGCGCAATCGGCCGCATCGAACTGCTCGAGCAGCTTTTTGTGCGCGTCCTTGCCGCGCGTGGAATCGGCATCCATGCGAATGATGGCGACGTCGTCGGGCAGCATCTGGTGCAGCGCATCCTCGATCTGCTGCGTACCCAGGCCCATTTTAGCCAGGTAGCGGCTGCCGCACTTGGGACAGCGACTCGTGGGCGCCGGATAGGGTTGCACGCGCCAGGACGAACCGCAAGTGTGGCACTGCAGCGTATGGGTGCGCTCGTGATACGTGAGCGCGGTGGAACAGTGATTGCAGGTGGGGACGCAGCCGCACTCACGGCACATAAGGAACGGCGCAAAGCCGCGACGGTTGTGCAGCAGCACGGCCTTCTCGCGGCGCTCGACTACGCGCTCCAGGCCTTCCATCAGCGGTTTTGAGAACATGGAGCGGCTGCCGTGCGAAAACTCGCGGCGCAGGTCGGCAATGCGGACCGTGGGCAGCACGGCATTTCCCGGGCGCTCAGGCATCTCGACACGAGTCCAGGTGGCACCGTTGTACGTGCCGCGGCGGCAGCGGTCGAGGGCCTCCGCAGAAGGCGTGGCCGAGCCCAACACGAGCGGGCAGCGATACCGACACGCCATCTCGGCAGCCACCTCGCGCGCATGGTAGCGCGGGCTGGAGCCCTGCTTGTAGCTGGTCTCGTGCTCCTCGTCGATGATGATAAGACCCAAGTCGCTGAGCGGGCAAAAGAGCGCCGAGCGGGCGCCCACGACCACACGCGCGGCACCGCTGGCGACCATATCCCACTGGTCCAGGCGCTCGCCAGCAGAAAGTCGCGAATGGAACACGGCAACCGTCTCGCCAAAGCGCGAACGGAAGCGGCCGACAGTCTGGGCCGTCAGCGAAATCTCGGGCACGAGCACGCAGGCCGAACGGCCGGCCGCCAGCACGCGCTCGATAGCGGAGAGGTAGACCTCGGTTTTGCCAGATCCGGTGACGCCATCGACAAGGACTACGTCGCCGTGGGCGTCAAGGCGGGCACGCTCAATCTGCGCGAGGGCCTGCTGCTGGCCGTTGGTAAGCGAGACCGGCGCTTTGCCGCTCGCGGAGGACAGCGTGGTCTGCTCGCTACAGCCACGCCACGCCCGGCGCTCCTCCACCACCACGACGCCGCGTTTTTCGAGCGCCTTGATGGTCGCCGACATGCTGTTGTAGAGCAGGTTGAGGTCGCGCGTCGTGACCGGGCCGCATTGGAGCGCCTCAATGAGCTGACGCTGGCGGACCGCGGTCTTGGGCGGCGTGTAGTCGAAACCCTCGGGCGTGAGCATGACCCAACGGTTTTGGATGGGTTTGACGGCGGGGCGCTCAACGGTCCACACGCCGTCATCGACCTTGACCACGCGCGGGCTTCCGCCCGGGGGCAAGAACAGGCGCAGGCACTCGGAAAGCGTCGCGACGTACTCGCGGCTCATCCAACGTGCGATACGGGCGGACTCGGCGGTAAAGAGCGGCTTGCTGAGGATAGCCTCGATAGGCTTGATGCGCGCGGGATCGAGAGCGTCGTTACCTTGCAGGTTGGCAAGCTCGGGCGCAATGTCGACGATGTAGCCTGCGGCCGCACGGTTGCCAAAATGAACCAGGACCGTCGATCCGACCTGGGCCTCGTCGGCAAGGGAGTCGGGAATGCCGTAGACAAACGGCTCGGACAGCGCACGGGTCGGGATGTCGAGGACCACGCTCGCGTAGGCGACGACGGGCTCGGATACCGGCTCGGGCTGCGCCGGGGCGGCGACGGGGGCCGCGGACTTCGGAGCTTCCTCCGGTTCCGGCGAACCAAACAGTGACAGTTGCTCGGCCATGGTCTCTGTACCTCCCATCCCATACGTCTTTAGAAACAAGAGCCCCGCTCGGGTGAACGGGGCTCGGATACATACGTTTGCGCAGCGATTACAGCGCCATCGTGCGGGCGCGGTCGATGCGCGCCAGGCAGTCGTCGCGGCCGACGAGCGCCATGGTCTCGCCCAGCGGAGGGCTCACCATGTTGCCGCAGACGGCAACGCGCACGGCCTGGAACACCACGCGCTTCTTAAGGTCCATCTGCTCGGGCAGCGGTTCAAGCGCGGCGTCGATGGCCTCGGCAGTCCACTCGTCCACGCCCTCGAGAGCAGCCTTGGCGGCGTCCAGAATGGCACCCATGCCCTCCTTGGCCAGGCCCTTGTTGACGGACTTCTCGTCATACTCGAGCGTCTCGGCCGTGGCAAAGATGGGGGCGGCAACGGTCACGGCGTCGGCCGGCATCTTGGTGCGCGGCTTGACGATGGCGGCAAGCGCGTCAATCCAGTCCTCGCCGTACTCGACGTTACCCTCGATGAGACCCGCCTCGTGCAGCTCGGGAACCATGATCTCGTCGGCAAACTGAGCATCGGACATGCCGTTGATGTACTCGGCATTGACCCAGTCGAGCTTCTTGGGGTCGAAGGTCGCCGGGTTCTTGGAAATGCGGTCGAGCGAGAACTTGCTGGCCAGGACATCGCGCGGGATGATCGTAGTCTCGCCGTCGAGCGACCAGCCGAGCAACGCCAGGTAGTTGACGAACGCGTCGGGCAGGTAACCGGCATCGCGGTACTCCTCCACCGAGGTGGCGCCGTGGCGCTTGGAGAGCTTCTTGCCATCGGCGCCCAGAATCATGGAGATGTGGGCGAACGTGGGCACGGGCGCACCGAGAGCCTCATACACCATGACCTGGCGCGGGGTGTTGGAAAGGTGGTCGTCGCCGCGGATGACGTGGGTGATCTTCATCATGGCGTCGTCGACGACGGTCGCGAAGTTGTACGTGGGCGTGCCGTCGGAGCGGAAGATGACAAAGTCGTCGAGCTCCTTGGCGTCGAAGGTCACCTCGCCGTGGACGGCGTCGTGGATGACGACGTCGCCGCGGTCCTCGGGCACCTTAATACGCAGGACGTAGGACTCGCCGGCCTCGATGCGGCGGCGGGCCTCCTCGGGATCAAGATCGCGGCAACGGCGCTGATAGCCCTGGAAGGGGTCCTTGCGCTCCTGCGCGGCCTTGCGGTCGGCGTCGAGCTGCTCCTTGGTGCAGAAGCAGGGATAGGCCTTGCCCTCGTCCCAAAGCTTCTGGGCGGCCTGCTTATACAGGTCCAGGCGCTCGGTCTGGGCGTAGGGGCCAAAGTCGCCGCCCACCTCGGGGCCCTCGTCCCAGTCAAGGCCCAGCCAACGCATGGCGCGCAGGATGATCTGTGTGTTCTCGTCGGTGGAGCGGGTGGGGTCGGTGTCGTCGATGCGCAGGATGAACGTGCCGCCGTTTGCGCGGGCGAAAGCCCAGTTATAGATAGCGGTGCGGGCGCCGCCGATGTGCAGCTTGCCCGTCGGTGAGGGTGCAAAGCGGACGCGAACGTCTGATGCCATGGAAATCTCCTCGATTGCAGGATGGATGTCTAACCGTATCAGTATAAAGCAACAATGCCCACCTCCGCACAAAGGGCACCGACCCACTCATTGGGGACAGACTTAAATGACCAGTCGCTGGAGACATTCTTAGTTTGAGGCTACTCATTTAAGTCTGTCCCCAATGAGTAGGTGCGGAAAGGGTGTGAATGTTTGATTTACGCGCTATGATGTGCCCTTGCATAGAGAGCCCGGCGGAATGGTAACGGTCGCTGGGACACGTTTTTGAAAGGACAATCATGTCAGAAGAACTTCGTTCCATCCCACCCCAACACGGGTCCTTTGTTTTTACGTCGGAGTCGGTGACCGAAGGTCATCCCGATAAGATCGCTGACCAGATCAGCGACGCCGTCCTCGACGCAATCCTCGCCAAAGAAATAGAGCTCCAGGAGCAGGGCTACATCGCCCCCAACGGCGTGCCTGCCAACGTGGAGAACGTCCGCTGCGCCTGCGAGACCCTCGTGACCACCGGCACCGTCATCGTCGCCGGCGAGATTCGCACCCAGGCCTACGTCGACATACAGGAAATCGCCCGCGGCGTCATCCGCCGCATTGGCTACAACCGTGCCAAGTTCGGTTTTGACTGCGACACGTGCGGCGTTATGAGCCTCATCCACGAGCAGTCGCCCGATATCGCCCAGGGCGTCGACGAATCCTTCGAGACCCAGACCGGCGCCACCACCGACCCGATTGACCTGATCGGCGCTGGCGACCAGGGTATGATGTTCGGTTATGCCTCCAACGAGACCAAGACCCTCATGCCCATGCCGCACTACCTGGCAAGCCGCCTGGCCGAGCGCCTGGCCGCCGTGCGCCACGACGGCACCCTCGCCTATCTGCGTCCCGACGGCAAGACACAGGTCACCGTGCGCTACGAGGAAGGCAAGCCCGTCGAGGTCACAACCATCGTCATCTCCACGCAGCACGCCGCCGAGATCGAAGACATGGGCAAGATCAAGGCCGACCTCATCGAGCACGTCATCACCCCGGTCATGGCCGCCGAGAACATGCCGTGGGACAACGCGGACATCTACGTGAACCCCACCGGTCGCTTTGTCGTGGGCGGCCCCATGGGAGACACGGGCCTCACCGGCCGCAAGATCATCGTCGACACCTACGGCGGCTACGGCCGTCACGGCGGCGGCGCCTTTAGCGGCAAGGACTGCACCAAGGTTGACCGCTCTGCCGCGTATGCCGCGCGCTGGGTCGCTAAGAACGTGGTCGCCGCCGGTCTGGCCGACCGCTGCGAAGTCGAGCTTGCCTACGCCATCGGCGTTTCCAAGCCCCTCTCAATCATGGTCGACACCTTCGGTACTGCGCATGTTGCCGAGGAAAAGATCGTCGAGGCCGTCGAGAAGACCTTCGACCTGCGCCCGGGCGCGATCATCCGCGACCTAGACCTGCGTCGCCCCATCTACGAAAAGACGGCAGCCTACGGTCACTTCGGCCGCGAAGACGCCGACTTCACCTGGGAGAATACCGACCGAGTCGAAGAACTCAAAGCAGCCTGTGGCCTGTAGGCTTACGAGAAAAGCCACAGCCAAATAGAAACACGCCAAAAAGAGGTACCGGAACAACCGGTACCTCTTTTTTATTAACCGGTGGTGAAGATGAGCCGACCTGGGACGCAGAATAGGTTCCCAGCTGAAGAATTTTGCAGCAAGCGTGCCCCTACCATGTATCCTAAGTTCCGAGGGCTTTGGTATTTGGTCGATCGCGAGTTCCGCACGAGCCGGAGGCCACTTAATGTGGCCTCCGTGCGAGCCAGGACTGTAGAGCAGGCGACCAAATACCAAAGCCCTCGGAACGACGGGATAGAACAGGAGCGCATATGGCAGGCAAGCCGCAAACACTAGCTACGACCTCGGCATTCGAGATCTTGGGCCCCGTCATGGTCGGCCCCAGTTCATCGCACACCGCCGGCGCCCTGCGCTGCGCCCAAGTTGCCGCCAGCCTGCTGGAAGGCCGCATCACTAAGGTCACCTTTGGCCTGTGGAACTCCTTTGCCCACACCTACCGCGGCCACGGCACCGATCGTGCGCTCGTCGCGGGCATTCTGGGCCTCGACACCGATGACGAAAACATCAAGCAGGCCTTTGACCTCGCACGCGAGCAGGGCCTCGAATATCACTTTGACATCAAGGGCGACGACGCCTCCATCCACCCCAACACCGTCGACATCGACATGGTCGACGCCACGGGCGCCACGGCACAGGTCCGCGGCGAAAGCCTCGGCGGCGGCAAGATGCGCATCAGCCGTATCAACGGCGTCGGCGTCGACATCTCAGGCATGTATTCCACGCTCTTCGTGGCGCATCAGGATGTTCCCGGCGTGCTCGCAGCGCTCACCAACCTGCTCGCCTACGCCCATGTGAACATCGCCTTCTGCCGCACCTACCGCACCGAAGTGGGCGGCCAGGCCTACTCCGTCTTTGAGACCGACGGCGCGCCCGACGACACCGTTATCCCCATGCTACGCAAGCTCGACAATGTCGATTACGCGACCTTTATCGAGCTCCCCGGTTCTGCCTCCTCGCTCTCCCCCGGCGTCTCGGCCAAGGAAATCTTCGACGACGGCGAGCAGCTGCTCGGTGCGTGCGAGGAACTGGGGCTCAGCATCGGCGCCGTCATGGCTGTACGCGAGGCGCGTCTGACCGGCGAGGCCCACGCCGTCGCCGCCATGCGCCGCGTACTCGAGGTTATGCGCGAAGAGACCACAGCCCCCATCGTCAATCCGCAGCGCTCGCTTGGCGGCCTCATCGGCGGCGAGGCAAAACTTGTCGATGCCACCGGCAGCAACGACCTGAGCTCCAACTTAATGGGCGCCGTCCAGACCGACGCCGTGGCTCGCGCCATGGCCGTGCTAGAGCGCTCAGCCACGATGGGTGTGATCGTCGCTGCCCCCACGGCAGGCTCCGCGGGTGTCGTGCCCGGCTGCGTGCTGGCGCTCGCCGATCACCTTCAGCTCGACGACGAGCAGGTCATGGACGCGCTCTACTGCGCAGCCGCCATCGGCCTCAACCTCACCACGAGCGCCTGCGTCGCCGGTGCCGAGGGCGGCTGCCAGGCTGAGGTAGGAAGTGCGGCCGCCATGGCAGCCGCCGCGCTGGTGCAGATGCTCGGCGGCACGCCCGGGCAGGCGCTCGACGCCAGTTCCATCGCGCTGAGTAACTTGCTGGGCCTCGTTTGTGACCCCGTCGGTGGCCTCGTGGAGGTGCCCTGCCAAAACCGCAACGCCATCGGCGTGGCAGCCGCCTTTAGCTCGGCGCAGCTTGCACTTGCCGGTATCAAGAGCCTGGTGCCGTTTGACCAGATGGCGCACGTCATGCTCTCCGTGGGCCACGCGTTGCCGGCCACGCTGCGCGAGACGGCAAAGGGTGGCATCGCGCAGGCTCCGGCCGCACTTTCGGCCTGTGCAAAATGCGGTGTGTGCGGATAGCGACAAAGAAAGACTCGAAGGTGGGACAAATGTCCCACCTCTTTTGAATGCCACCGTTTCCATACCACAAACAACTAGGTAATCGCTATAATGCAAGCCCAGTAAAAACACGATGAGCCGCAAGGCGAAATTCGAAGGATATGCACACGATGTCGCAAAACGATCGAACTCAACTGATTCCCGATCCGCAGCAGCCGAGCAGGCACACCGGCGGCGTTCAGTCGCCGCGTCCTATCGCGCCGAGCCACGGTCAGCAGCGTGGTGCGGCAAACGCTTCGCAACGCCCGAACCAGCAGCGCCAGCAACGTCAGCAGCGCCAGGCAAACGGCAATGCGCCCAAGCAGCCCCCCACGCACGCTCGAGGCGATCGCGGCCCCGCACGCAAACCCGCCGAGAACAATAAGTCGGGCAAAAAGACGACGCTCTTTGTCGTTCTGGGTCTTATCGTCATTGTCTATATCGTAGGCGTCGTAGCGTTTTCGCAGGTAGCCTACCCCAACACCACTATCGCCGGCGTCGATGTCTCGTTCTCCAACGCTTCGTCTGCCGCCACCAAGGTCAACTCGGCTTGGAAGCACTATAAGCTCACCGTGACAGGCGATGACTTTAGCTGGACCTATCAGCCCGAGTCCGATGAGCCCATTGTCGACGGCGAAGCTGCCGCAAAAGAGATTATCAGCCGCAACGAAGCCATTGTATGGCCGGTTCGCCTTGTAGAATCCTTAAGCGGCAAGACCAAAACAACCGCTAGCTCCAACGAAGTCGATCTTGATCAAGACGTCGACCTGTCCATGCTCTCCGACACCTTTGACCAAAAGCAGTTTGAGAAGGATCTGGGCGCCGCCATCGACGAGTTTAACGAGGGGCGTTCGGGCGCGTTCGAGGCCAATAGCTCCTATGACGAGCAGGCCGGCAAGTTTACCGTCGAGAAGGCGCGCTCCAACGAAAAACTCAACCGCGAGCATGTCATTAAGTATGCCGAGCTCGAGCTTGCCTCGCTGGCCGAGACCGTAGATCTTTCCAAGCTCGGCAACGATGCCTATGAGCCGCTCAATGGAACGCTGACCGATGATCAGATTCAGTCTGCATGCGATGCCGCCAACAACTTCTTGGGCGTCAACGTGACCCTCAAGCTCAACGGCGAGGATGCCGGCAAGGTTGATGGCAGCTCCGTGTTGCAGTGGATCAGCTTTGCCGATCCGGCCAACCCCACGCTCGATACGTCGCAGATCAGCAGCTGGGCAGCCGAGCTCGCCAACGGCTTTAATACCGTGGGCTCCACTCGCTGGTGGACGCGCGCCGATGGCAAGCAGTGCGCCGTCGAAGGCGGCGACTTTGGTTGGTCCATCGACAGCAGCTCGCTCGCCAAGCAGGTCGAGGACGCCATCAACAACAAGCAGACCGGCGAAATCGAGATCAAGTACTCCCAGAAGGCCGACACATTTACCGCCAAGGGCGAGCCCGACTGGAAGGCCTATATCGACGTCGACCTGTCCGAGCAGCATGCGCGCTACTACGACGAGAGCGGCAACATCGTGTGGGAGGCCAACTTTATTTCTGGCAAACCGGGCGAAGACGCCACCCCCGAGGGCGTATGGCAGATCAACAGCAACGATGGCGCCAGCAAACTCATCGGTGCCAAGGACCCCGAGACCGGCAAGCCCAAATACGAGAGCCCGGTAAGCTACTGGATGCCGTTCGAGGGCAATATGGTCGGATTCCACGACGCCACCTGGCAAAACGACAAGAGCTTCGATAATGCCGAGTCGTACAAGTGGTGCGGCAGCCACGGTTGCATCAACCTGCGCCTGGCCGACGCCAAGGCACTTCACGACTGCATCAAAGTCGGCCTGTGCGTGGTTGTCCACTCGTAGTGCAACGCGCGCATTCCTACAACGTGGAACCGCTGCGACCAATCTAACAGTTCCGAAAGAAAACGTCCTATGCGCCCGCCCCAACCGGTGGGCGCATATAATTATCGAGGTTCTTTCTATAAAGGAGACGCTATGCCGAATGTCCCCAGGATCACCCCGGGCCCAAATGATACCGAGCGCACGCCCGAAGGTGCCACCGAAACGCTTCCTCTGATCACAGACGTACATGCCGACGAGGAGAGCGGACGCACGAACGATACGGCCGAGATTTCCGATGAAGAGGCGTATGCCAAGCTCAAGGCAAAGCGTGCCGAACGTCGACGCAAAAAGCTGATTCGACGCGGTATTACCGCCGGCGTCGTTGTTGCCATCGCGCTCATTGTCATCATCGCAACGCTGGTCATCAACGCGCAACCCGCAGGCACCAACGGACCGGTGACCGACATGGTCACCGAAGGCACGTTTACCACCACAGTCGAAGCCAAGGGGCAGCTTAAGCCCATCTCGGCATCGGTCGTCTCCCCTTCTGTCGACGGTACGGTTGAAAAGATCAACGTGCAGGCCGGACAGAGCGTCAACGAGGGCGACGTGCTCATGACCATTAAGAACGACGCGCTCGATAGCGCTGTTTCCGAGGCGCAGCGCGCGGTCGCGGCCGCCCAGGAAGACCTGAACAATGCAAAGGTGGCACTCGCGGCCGCACAGGCCGCACCGACAACGGACAGTGACGGATCGACCGGCCCATCGGACGCAAACGCCAACGCAAATGCCGTCTCGACCGCCCAGCGCAACCTCGCCTCGGCCCAGGCAACGCTGGAGCAGGCAACTGCAAAGGCGGCCGAGCGCACCGTAAAGGCCCCCAGTTCGGGCAACATCGTCGAGCTCAACGCCAAAGTCGGTGCCACGGTGACCGGAGGCACGATCATGGGCGAAGGCGACACGAGCGGCGGCAAGCAGTGCATGCAAATCGCCGACCTGTCCAAGATGAAGGTGACGGTTCAGGTGGGCGAAAAGGATATCGCCAAAATTGCCGTGGGCCAAAGCGCCAACGTGACCTATCCCGCGTTTCCCGATATCGTGAGTCAGGGCACCGTCACGGCTATCGCCTCGGTGGCAAACTCTGACTCCGGCTCCGGTAGCGGCGGCAGCGTGACCTTTAACGTCGACATCCTCATCGAAGCACCCGACAGTCGCCTTAAGCCGGGTATGACTGCCGAGGTCTCGGTAGTGACCGAGAAGCTCGACGACGTGGTTATGGTGCCGACGATGGCGCTCATGACCGAAGACGGCGAACACTATTACGTCAACGTGGCAACCGATGACGAGGGCAAGCAAACCCATCGCGTGAAGGTGACCGTCGTGACGCAAAACGACAACGAGGCTGTAGTCGGTAAGACGCAGGTCAAGCGCGACGACCAGGGCAACGAAATCAACCCCAACGTGCCGGTTACCAAGCTGCGCGATGGCGACACCCTCGTCATGGACACCGGAGCGGAAGTAACGGCTGACGGCGGCAACAGCGCGGATTCGGGCAGCATGTCTGCCGACGAGGGCAAGTAATGCGTCCCGTCATCGACATCCGCAACGTGCACCGCATCTTTGAGAGCGAGGCCGGTTGCGCCCACATCCTGCATAACGTGAGCCTGGCAGTAGATCCCGGTGAGTTCGTTGCCATCACCGGCCCCTCGGGATCGGGCAAGTCGACGCTCATGAACATCCTGGGCTGCCTGGATAAGCCGACGGCGGGCGACTACTACCTGCAAGGGCTCAACGTGGCCGAGCTCGATGATGACGAGCTCACCGAAGTTCGCGCCCTGAGCATTGGCTTTGTCTTTCAGAGCTTCAACCTGCTGCCGCGCCTGTCGGTTATCGAAAACGTCATGCTGCCGCTGGCCTACACCAATGTGCCCCGTAGCCAGCGCGAAATGCGCGCCGTGCACGCGCTACAGGCCGTCACGCTGCCGGTCGACCACTGGGACCACCGCATATCAGAGCTCTCGGGCGGACAGATGCAGCGCGTCGCAATCGCGCGCGCCCTCGTCAATGACCCGCCCATCATTCTGGCCGACGAGCCGACGGGAAACCTGGACTCCGCTACCGGAGCGCTTGTGATGGAGACCTTCCATAAGCTCCAGAAGCGCGGCAAAACCATCGTTCTTATCACACACGACCCCGGCATCGCCGCCGAGGCCGACCGCGCCGTGACCATCCGCGACGGTCGCATTCACGACGGCGCGTATATTCCACATGCACCGCGGACCCTGCGCAGCGCCGTAGATAGCCTGCCCATGATTTCCGCCTCCGCCAACCCGCCGAAAGGAGTGGTGGCATGAGCGCCCGCGATCTCATCCAGGAAGCCCTTCACTCGCTCGAGGCCAACAAGGGGCGCAGCCTGCTCACCATCCTGGGCATTGTCATCGGCATCGCCTCGGTTATCGCCATGACTTCGCTCATCGGCGGCATCCAAAACAGCCTGGTCAACAGTCTGGGCCTCAATGCGGCGCGCATGGTGCAAATCTATTCGTCGCAAGAACTCACCGAGTCGGACATCGAGAAGCTTCAAAAACTGGTGCCGCAGATAGAGCAGATCGGCATTGTCGACAGCGCGTATACCGAGTACAAGACCGGCGATAAAAGCTATACCGTCATGGCACAGGGTGTCGATAGCGACATGCTCGACGCCGTGGGTGCCAGTAAGCTCGTTGCGGGGCGCACCTACACCGATGTCGAGTCAAAGGCAGGCTCGCGCGTGGCGCTCATCAGCCGCGGCGGTGCCGATCAGCTTTACGGCAACGAACAGGATGCGCTGGGGAAAACCATCAAGGTGTCCAACGGCGAGGTGCAGATTGTAGGCGTGATTGATGGCGGCAGCGACTCCATGGGCTCGCTCACGCTGTATATGCCACGCGAAACCATCGCCGGGCTGTTTGGCGACGAGAATCCTTCATTCCCCAGCGTGACGGCACTTGCCGCCGAGGGCACGGACATGGATGAGCTTTGTAAGACCATCGAGTCCAAGGTGCGCGCGATGAAGGGCATCGAGGAGGAGGATGAGTACGACAGTGTATCGGCGACATCCATGAAAAGCGCCATCGATGCACTCAACTCCTTTATGAGCGCGTTCTCGCTCATCATGGGTGCTGTCGCCAGCATCTCGCTGCTTGTCGGCGGTATCGGCATTATGAATATGATGCTTACCAACGTAACGGAGCGCATTCGCGAGATCGGAATCCGCCGCGCTCTGGGCGCAAGTCGTCGCGATATCACCGCGCAGTTTTTGGCCGAATCCTCGGCGCTGTGCGTCACCGGCGGACTGTTGGGTGTCCTGATTGGCTATCTGCTGGCCTGGGGCCTCGCGATGTTTGCCTCCGGATCCGGGATTCTTGGCGAGCTCGGTGCCAGTGGGCAAATCACACCGAGTTTCTCAATCGCCACGGTGCTGCTGGCCTTCGCCGTCTCCGTCGGCATCGGCGTAATCTTTGGCTTCTACCCCGCTCGCCGCGCGGCAAAGCTCAACCCGGTGGAGTGCCTTCGCTACCAGTAAGCCACCACCAAAAAGTTGCGGTGAATTAGGAACCGAATATGCTTTCTAGCAGCAAAAACAGACACTATTTCACCGAAACTTATTGAAGGGCCGCTTGCGCCAGTTCCGGGCGTCGTCCTCTAGCTATTGGCGGATGACGGGCTTGTAAGGGTCAAGCTTGCTCGAGGCGATCCTCCTCGCGGGCGGAAGGGCGCGCAGGGGCGGTGAGCGCCTAGCGCGCGAACTCACGTAAGAGCGCGTCTTCCACTTCCCGAAGCGAAAGGGCCCCGCTTCCCTCGGCGGGACGGGTGACCACGATGCAGCGCGCTCCCACGTCGCGCGCGGCGGCGAGCTTCTCGGCCGTGCCGCCTACGGTTCCCGAGTCCTTGGTCACAAGCCACTGGGCGCCCACCTGCCGAAGCATCGCCTCGTTGAGCTCGCGGGTGAAGGGCCCCTGCATGCCGATGACGTGCGACGGCGAAAACCCCGCGTCGATGCACTTCGTTATAGCACCGGGCAGCGGGAGCACACGCACGAAGAAGCGCTCCGCGAAATCGGCGACGCGCGTGTAGGGAGCAAGCTCCTTGCTCCCCGTCGTGAGAAGCGCGCGACCCGGGTTCTCGGAGAGAAAGCGCGCCGCGCAGGCGATCGACGCGACCGGCACGACGCCTTTGGGCAGCGCCTCGACCGGGCGCGCAAGGCGCAGGCATCGTGCACCCACGGTGAGCGAAGCGGCTCGGATGTTGCCGCTTGCGAGCGTAGCGAAGGGGTGCGTGGCGTCGACGACGATGCGCGCGCCGGAAAGCTCGCGCTCCATGTCGGCATCGTCGAGCCTGCCCGCATGCACCTCGATGCCCGGAAGCTCGCCCAAAAGCTCGCCTCCGTACTCGGTTGCCGCGTAGGCACGGGCGGGGATGCCCGCCTCGCTCGCCCATTCGCACAGAAGGCGGCCCTCGGTGGTGCCGGCGAAGATGCGCAGCGCCGGCGCGGATGCGGGCGCCGTCACTTCGGGCCGCCTGGGCGCGTGATCTGGTAGAGCAGCGCGTTCATAATGGCGGCCGCCACGGTCGAACCGCCCTTGCGACCCCTCGCGACGATGGCCGGCACGCGTCGCGCGAGTAGCTCCTCTTTCGCCTCGACCACGCTCACAAACCCGACCGGCACCCCAACGACGAGCGCGGGTGCGATCTTCCCCGCGTCCATGAGCTCGGCGAGGCGCAGAAGTGCTGTGGGAGCGTTGCCGACGACCACGATGAGCGGACCCTCGATGCCGCAAGCTTTGTCCATGCTCGCAACGGCGCGAGTCGTGCCCGCGACACGCGCAGCAGCGGCGACATCAGGGTCGGCCATGTAGCATACGGCCTTGCAGCCGAGCTTCGCGAGCGCGGGCTTGCTTATGCCTGCAAGCGCCATGTTCGTGTCGGTGAGCACCGTGGCCCCTGCGCGCAGTACGTCGAGCGCACAGTGCGCGGCGTCATGGGTGAACACGAGGGAATCGGCGTACGAGAAGTCGGCAGTGGTGTGGATGACGCGCTTCACGACGGGCTCTTCAAGCGGCGGGAACGTGCGGCCGCCGAGCTCTTCGGTGATGATCTCGAAGCTGCGCCGCTCGATGTCGCCGGGCGCCATCTCCTTGGAATCCATCTAGTACTCCACTCCTTCCCTTGCACATATCCCCTGAGAGTAGGGGTGTTTCTCGCACCGCATCTCGGTTATGTAGTCGGCCTTCTCCACGATCTTGCGGGAAGGCGCGCGCCCGGTGAGCGCTACTTCGACGCCGCGCGCGGACATATCGAGCGCGCGGTCCATGAGCGCCTCGTCGACAAGCCCCTTCGAAAGCGCGTCGAGCGCCTCGTCGAGCACGAGCAGCCCCTCCTGAGCGCCCTCGAACTCGGCGAGCGCGGAAGCGAGGTTCCCATCGTGCAGCTCGCACGTCGCGGCAAGTTCTTCCGACGTCATCGACCAGGTAAACTTGTCCGACACCTTCCCCGCGAACACGGGCACGCCGAAATGCTCGGCGAGCAGGCGCGCCTCCCCGCTTTCGCCGTCTTTCAGGAACTGCACGACGACGACGCGGCGGCCTGCGGCGAGCATGCGAAGGGCGAGGCCCATCGCCGCCGTGGTCTTGCCTTTGCCGTCGCCATGATACACGTGGATCATACACCCTCCTCGATAATGCGGTAGACATACTCCATGTCGAGCGCCCCGCGCACGACGTCGGCCAGGCGGTCGAACTCGCGCGCACGGTGATCGGCTGCGGACGCTGCGCCCGCAGCACCCACGACGCTCTCGGGCAGGCCGCGCATGCGCGCGAGCGAGCGCGCGAGGGCGAGCGCCAACCCCGGTTCGTCGAACAGGCCGTGGAGATAGGTTCCGAACACGTTTCCGCAGGCCGCGCCTTCTGGTTTGCCGCCAATCGTGCCTGCAGGGGCGCAGGAGACGGTCGTTTCGCCGTCGTGAATCTCGTACCCGCGCGCCGTCATGCCGTTCCACACCGAGAACGCGCCTTGGGCGCCCGTGATGCGCAGCTCCGACTGGGCGAGGCGCTTCTCCTCCTTGAACACTGTACTTGCAGGGATGAGCCCGAGCCCGCGCGCGGTGCCAGCGCCTTCCCTGCCGTGCGGGTCGGAAAGCTCGTCTCCCAAAAGCTGGTAGCCTCCGCATATGCCGAGCACCGGTGTGCCCGCGCCCGAAAGCGCGCGTACACAGGCTCCGATGCCGCTAGCCGCAAGCCAGCGCGCGTCGTCGAGCGTGGTCTTCGAGCCGGGAAGCACCACCAGGTCGGGTCGGCCCAGATCGGTCG
The DNA here is from genome assembly GCF_003470665.1 of Collinsella sp. AM17-1. Lineage (GTDB taxonomy): Bacteria > Actinomycetota > Coriobacteriia > Coriobacteriales > Coriobacteriaceae > Collinsella. Next base: position 124,886 of record NZ_QRJZ01000002.1, on the reverse strand, counting down.
TCGAGGAAACGTAGCGCACGCCCATGCCGGGCACGCGCGAAAGCGGGTCGAAGTCGGTGAAGTTCGACAGATGCGGAAGGCGCACGACGGCGACATCGATGACGCCGCGCGCCTCGCGGGCAGATAGGCGCGGCGCGAGCGAGTCCTCGTCGTCCAGGTCGAGCGTAAGATACGGCACGACCCCCACGACGGGAACCCCGCACATCTTCTCGAGCGGGGCCAAACCCGGGCGCAGGATTTCCACATCGCCGCGGAACTTGTTCACCACAAGCCCCCGCAAAAGCGCGCGATCCTCGGGCGCAAAGAGCGCGACCGTACCGTAGAGCTGGGCAAACACCCCGCCTGGGTCGATGTCGCCCACGAGCAGCACGGGGGAGGACACGGCGCGCGCGAGCCCCATGTTGACGATGTCGTTTTCGGAAAGGTTGATTTCGGCGGGGCTGCCGGCGCCCTCGATGACGATGACGTCGTTTTCCTCCGCGAGAGAATCGAACGCCTCCAAAATCTGCGGCATGAGCGCTTTCTTTCGCGCGAAGTAGTCCCTCGCAGCGAAGGCTCCCTTCGCCTTGCCGGCCACGATGAGCTGGCTTCGGTGGTCGCTTTCGGGCTTGAGAAGGATGGGGTTCATGCGCACGTCGGGCGCGATGCCGCACGCCTCGGCCTGCATGATCTGGGCGCGCCCCATCTCGAGCCCGTCGGCCGTGACACCGCTGTTGAGCGCCATGTTCTGGCTCTTGAAGGGAGTCACGCGCAGGCCGTCCTGCGAAAGCACACGGCACAGCCCCGCCGCAAGCAGGCTCTTCCCCGCGTTCGACATGGTGCCCTGGATCATGATGGGCTTCGCCCTACCCACGGGTATCGACCTCCTTCGCCGAGCCTCGGCCATCCGCGCCCGCCATAGCGCCGCTACAAGAAGCGCCGCCCCGTTCGTCGGGTTCGCCTTCGCCCGATGCACCTTCCGCCCGAAGTGCGCGGCTGAACGCCATCGCAAGCCGGGCATTCTCCTTGCGCGTGCGCACCGCGACGCGGCACCAGAAACGGGACAGTACCGAAAACGAGTCGCACGTGCGGACCAAAACCCCCTGTTTATACAGGCGCTCGGGGATGTCTTTCGCCGGCGTGCGGACTAAAAGGAAATTCGCATCCGACGGCACGACGGAAAGCCCGAGCGAGGAGAGCTCGTGGGAAAGCCACGCTCGCTCGCCCGCCAATACGTCGCGCGTGCGCGAGACGTATTCAACGTCTTCCAGGGCGGCGATACCCGCGGCCTCGGCGACCGAGGAGACGGGCCACGCCTGCCCCGCCCGGCGAATCCCCTCGATGAGATGGGCGTTTCCGCTGATCAGATATCCCAACCGCAACCCCGCCATTCCGTAGAGCTTGGTGAACGCGGAGAGCACGGCCACATGGCGCGAACACGCGGCGCGTGCGGCCACGCTCCTTTCGCGGGCGTCGGGCGCAAATCCGAGGAAGCACTCGTCCACGACGAGCAGCGCGCCCACCTGCTCGCAGCGGCAAGCCGCGGCATCGATCACGCTGGGGTCGACGAGTCGCCCCGTCGGGTTGTTCGGATTGCAGAGGTACGCCACGTCTCCCGGCCCCTCGATCGCGCGGGCAAAGGAGGCGGGCACGTCGAAGTCGTCCGCTTCGGAGAGCGGGAACTCCTGCACGCATGCGCCGTAGTACGATGCCGCCTCCGCATATTCAGAGAACGTCGGCGCACACACGACGATGCGTTTCGGGCGCACCGCCGCGGCGAGCCGCCAGATGATGTCGGCCGCGCCCGCGCCGCAGACGATAGTATCTTCGGGAATGCCCTGGGCGCGCGCTAGGGCACGAACGAGGGCGAGGCTTTCCCTATCGGGGTAGGCGTCGATTCGAGAAAGCGCCTTGCAAGCTGCGGCGACGGCGCGCGGCGAGGGGCCTGCCGGATTCACGTTCACCGAGAAGTCAATGAGGTCGGAGGCGCCCCCTTCGCAAGCGATGCCGAGCGATTGCGTGCTACCCCCATGCGCACGGGCACGCAGGATTCCCCCGGCAGCCCGGGGCGCGACGTGGTCTTCCCTCATGCCATCGCCCCCACGGCGAGCACGACCGCCGCACGCGCGGCACCGAAGACGACGAGCGCGCATACGGACGCGGCGAGCATGAGCCTTGTCGCCCGGGCGATGTCGCCCCACTCGATTTCGCGGGACGCGTCGCCTATCGTCGGTTTCTCAACGAGCTTGCCGAAATACACCGCGGGTCCTGCCAGACGCAGCCCGAGCGCGCCCGCGCACGCTGACTCGGTCTGCGCCGCGTTCGGGCTCGCATGGCGACGCCTGTCGCGGCGCCAGATGCGCGCCGCCCCGCGCGCGTCGAGACCGACGATCGGGCACACGGCGATCATGAGCAAGGCCGATAAGCGCGAGGGAATCCAGTTCGCCGCATCGTCGAGGCGCGCCGAGGCGCAGCCGAAGTCGATGTAGCGCTCGTTTTTGTAGCCCACCATGCTATCGAGCGTATTCACCGCCTTGTACGCCATGCCCAAGGACGCACCCCCGATCATAAGGTAGAAAAGCGGCGCGATGACGCCGTCGCTCGCGTTCTCCGCCACCGTTTCCACAGCGGCGCGCGCGACGCCCCGCTCGTCGAGAACAGACGTATCGCGTCCCACGATGAGCCCGACGGCTTCGCGCGCCGCGACAAGGCCGCCCTTCGAGAACGCGCGGGCCACGGCCAGGCTCTGGCGGCGCAGCTCGCATGCCGCGAGAATCTGATAGCTCGCCCATGCCTCGGCAACGAAGCGCAAGACGGGGTGAACCATGCCGCAAAGATGCAGGATTCCCCAGGTCAAAAGCCCACACGCAAGCGGAAGCGCCACGGCGAGCACAAGCCCTGCGGCGCGCGTGCCCGCGGACGTTTGCGGGAATGCGCCCCGCAGGCGGCCTTCGGCCCACGTGATCGCGCGCCCCATGGCGACAACGGGATGGGGAAGCCAGCGCGGGTCGCCGAAGGCAAGGTCGGCCGCGAACCCGGCGGCGACGGCAAGAATCGTCATCACCGGGCATCGCCCCCCGAAGCGGGGCGAACGTCGCGAAGGCAGCGCCCATCCCAGGTGGCGGCCCATGCGCCGCCCGGCTCAGTATGCACGTCGAAGTATCCCATTGTCGGGACAGCTAGCTCGGAGAGCAGCGCTTTCACGGTACCCGCATGAACGACGAAGACGGCGCGCCAACTCCCCTGGGAGCGCTCCGATTCGCACGCCTCCCGAAACGCCGCGACGACGCGGCGGGTGAAATCGCTCTTGCCCTCGCCATGCGGGCAGCGCGTCTCGCACCAGGAGTCTACCCAGGCGCGGTAGCGCGCATCCTCTTTAAGCTCGGCGGCGCTTCGCCCCTCGAAGTCGCCGAAATCCATCTCGCGCAGACCGGGGCACGCCACAAGCTCCGCGTTCGGGAAGAGGATGCGCGCCGTCTGGTCGGTTCGGGCCATGCCGCTCGTGATAACACGGAACACGTCACGATCGCACGCGAGGTCGCGCAAAGCGAGCTCGCCCGCGCTCGACAGGGGCTCGTCGGTGCCCGCCCCGCTGTAGCGATGGTCTTCCGTGCCCGCCGTGGCACCATGGCGCACGAAGACGACTTCCAAAGGCGCGCCCGCGCCCTGCGTCCCTCGAGGCGCATCGGCAAGGTTTCCTTTGATGACCTGGGGAATCCCGCACGTCATGCGCACGACGACGTCGGCGCGCGCAGCGAGCGCACATCCCAGGCGCCCCGCGCGCTCGCGCCATTGGGCGTCTTCCGCACGCATGGGGACGACCCCCGAGCCGACCAAGGACAGAATCACTGCGTCGAAGCCGATCAGCCGCTCGAGCGCCCGGTCAGCGTCGAGCGCGCATACGAGTTCCTCAGCACGGTATGCGACGCGGCCGACAAAAGCAGCGGGCACGCCGCCCTCCGCAAGCTGCGCCGCGTCGACGAAATCGTCCGCCGCGAACCCGAGCTTTTCGCGCACGAAAGTCCTCTTCCCCGAATGCGCGCCACCTACCACGAGCACCATAGGAGCATGCCCCCCGCCACCAGCATGGCAAGCATCGCGAGCTCGGCCCATTGCAGAAACCATCCGGCCAAATCCCCCGTCACCCCGCCGAAGCGGGACAGGGCAACATGGCGGTACCACGCGAGCGCCAAAAGCCCCGCCACCGCCATAAGGGCGCCGACGGCCTGAGCGCACGCGACCATCCCTGCAGCCGAAGCCGCAGCGAAAGCGCAAAGCGGCACGACGATCGCCGCGCGCTTCTTCGCAGGCGAGAGCCCCGCGGCCATGCCGTCCGCCCGCGCGGCAGGCCAGCATTCAACGGCGAGCCCCGAAAGCGAGCGGGAGAACACGAGCGAGCACAGAAGCGCGAGGAACGCCCCCGCCGTAAGCGGCAGCGCGGTGAACAGGGAAAACTGCAGAATAAGGTACACAACAACACCGATGACCCCAAAGGCGCCCGCCCGCGGGTCGTGCATGATCTCGAGCTTTCGCTCGCGCGGCGCCCAACTTGCAAGCGCATCGGAGGTGTCGCAGAGCCCGTCTAGGTGGATGCCTCCCGTCACCGCCACAGGCAGCGCCACGAGCACGGCCGCGACGATGGTCGCGGGCACGCCGAGCAGGTTCGCAACGTGTCCCCATGCCGTCATGAGGAAGCCTTCCGCAAGGCCCACCAGGGGAAACGCGGCAAGCGCATGGGTTGACCCGAAATCGGTCCAGGCCGATTTCGGAACGGGGATGCGCGAGAACGTTCCGAACGCCGCGCCGATTGCCTCTGCTATCTTCACCTTGTAGGTCCTTCACCTTTCATCCACACGGGAATCCCGCATACCACTTCGACTGCGCGGTCGGCCAGCGCCGCCACGCCCGCGTTCACGCGCGCGAGCGCGCGCCTCCATGCCTCGGTCCCTTCATCGTAGCGCATCCCATCGGCGAACACGTCGACGGTGACCACCACCGTATACGCAGCGGCCTGAGCGAGACGTTCGATGCCTCCGAGCACCTCGCGCGCCGCAGCGTCGGGGTCTCGTGGGGACAAGCCGCCTTCCGCGAAGAGCTCGTTCGCAACCAGGTTGCCCACGTCCTCCAAAAGAAGCGTGCAGCCGCGCGGGAGCCCGGGCGCTGCGGCGCCCACGTCACGCGTGCGCTCGAGAGTGGAAAACCCCTTGCCCTCGCGCAGCGCCCGATGGCGCGCGATGCGGCGGGCGCCCTCTTCCCCGAAGGGCTCCATCGTTGCCAGGTACACGCGAGGGCCGTCGTGCCCGAGGCACAGGGACTCGGCATAGGCGCTCTTGCCGCTCGCGGCGGCGCCGATGACGAGCGTCACCGTCATTTCCCGGCCTCGAAATGCTCGTAAGCAGCCATGCCAGTCGCCGTGAACGTCTTCCCATCCCGGTACACGCGCAGCGCCGAATCCAGAAGAGGCAGATACGCCATGGCGCCCGCGCCCTCGCCCAAGTGCATGCCTGCGTCGAGGGGTGCCTTTATGCCGAGCTCGCGAAGGAGCTCCTGGCTTGCTGGTTCGCTTGATGCGTGGGTGCCCACGAGGTAGCCCAAGGCGTTGGGGCACAGGCGCGCCGCGCACAGGGCCGCCGTGCAGGATATGACCCCGTCGAGGAGCGCCGGCGCCTTCGAGGCCGCGGCCCCCAGGTAGAAGCCGCACATCGCCGCGATGTCGAAGCCGCCCACCTTCGAGAGAACGTCGATCGGGTCGGCGGGATCGGGCGAGTTCGCATCGATAGCGCGCTCGACCACGTCGCGCTTGCGCGCGAGCGAGGCGTCCGAGAGCCCCGCGCCGCGCCCGACGAGGCTCCGCGCGTCCGCCCGGATGAGCACTGCGGCCACCGCCGCCGAGGTAGTCGTGTTGCCGATGCCCATCTCGCCCGCGGCGAGAAGGCGCACGCCGGCGCGGGCAAGCCCGCACGCGACGGCGATTCCGACCTCGATCGCGCGCACGGCCCCATCGCGAGACATGGCGGAGCCGTGCGCGATGTTGCCGCTCCCCCGCCGCACGTTCGCGCGCACCATGCGCGTGTCTTCTATGCCCCGGGCCATACCCACGTCGACGGGCACGACCTCGGCACCCGCGAACGCCGCCATGCGGCAGGCGCTCGTGGCCCCCTCGCACATGTTGCGCGCGACGGCTCGCGTCACGTCTTGTCCGCTTTGCGACACGCCTTCGGCAACGACCCCGTTGTCGGAGAAGAATACCGCGAGCGCACGGGGAAACTCGGCAACCTCGGCGCTCCCCTGAGCTGCGGCGATACACGCGACGGCGTCTTCAAAGTCGCCCAATCCCCCCAAGGGGTGCGCGATGGAGTCCCACGCGGCGTACGCGGCGGCGCGGGCGCACTCGTCTGCGGGCGCGATCCGGGAGAGCGCGGCTTCGAGCACGGCGCCCGGCGCCGACGAGAACGCGCGCCCGACTTCCTCGCGGATGCAGGCAAGCGCGGTTTCGGTTGCCTCAGCCATGCTGTCTCCTCTCTGCGAACGACGCTGCGGCAGACGCGAACGCGCGCGCAGCGTCGGGGTTAGCAGGATAGTACACATGCGGGAAGCCCGCCACCAGGGACGGGATAGTCGTCATGCACGGCCAGCCCTTGTCGCGCCGGGGCTTCTGCGCCCAGAAGTCGCCGCCCGGGCAGGTGGACTGCCAGTAGTGGAACTCGTGCGCGCGGATGCGTGTGCCGCACGGCCCGTAGAGCCCGTCGCGTTGGGAAGTGAGCTCCACGTACCCGAAATGGGACAGCCTTCCCCCGTTCTCGCTTGCGCCCTCAAGGGCGCCCGCAACAGGCCAGCGACGCCCCTCGCTATCGGCGATTTCGCGCTGCAGGTACAGAAACCCACCGCATTCGGCGACCGTCGGCATGCCGGATTCCACCGCGCGCCGCACCGCCTCGCGCATCGGCGCGTTCTCGGAGAGCTGCCGCGCATGGAGCTCCGGGTAGCCGCCCCCCAGATAGAGGGCGCTTGTCCCCCGGGGCAACTCGCTATCACACAGGGGGCTGAAAAAGGCCAGCTCGCAACCAAGGTCCTCGAGCGCGCGCAGGTTCTCCTCGTAGTAGAACAAGAACGCCTCGTCACGCGCGACGCCGACGATGGGCCGCGCTCCCGCGATCGGCTCCAACCGGTAAGGTTCCTCGCGGATATCGGGGGCCGTCGCAGCTATTTCGAGCAAGCGGTCGACGTCGACGCTCTTTTCCACCAGCTCGGCCATCTTGTCGATGCGCGCGGAGAGCTGCTCGACCTCGTCGGCGGTCACAAGCCCCAGATGCCGGCTTTCGAGCGAGAACGCCTCGTCGGCGGGGATATTCCCCAAAACCGCGACGCCCGTGTGCTTCTCGATCGCAGGCGCCGCGTAGGCGCAGGCAGCGGCGCTCGTCTTGTTCAGCACGACGCCGCGCACGTTCGCACAAGGCAGGAACTCGGCGATGCCGTGGATTACGGCGGCGAGCGATAAAGACGCCCCGCGCCCGTTCACCACTAAAACGACCGGCGTTTCCGTGTCGCGCGCAACCTGGTAGCTACTCGCGTCGGCCACGCCGGGCGCCATGCCGTCGTAGAAGCCCATAACCCCCTCGAGTACCGCGACATCCGCGCCCGCGGCGCCGCGTGCGAGCAGGGCGCGCAGCGTCGGGGCGTCGGTGAAGAAGCCGTCTAAGTTGCCCGAGCGCGCACCCACGACGCGGCGATGAAAGAGCGGGTCGATGTAGTCGGGGCCGCATTTGAAGGCCGCGCATGCGAGGCCGCGGCGCGCGAGCGCGCGCAGGAGCGCGCACGTAACGACCGTCTTGCCGCTCCCGCTCGAGGGCGCAGCGACCATGAAGCGCGGGATGGACGTGCTCACCGGGCACCGCCTTCCCCACCTGCGGCGTTGCAGTTAGCAAGCGAGACCACCTCAACGGATGGTTTCCCCTCGGTAGAGGGGTCCTCCCCAACAGGCGACTCAACAAGCGCCCCGACATCGGCAAGCTCCTCGGCATCCGCGCCCGCACCACGCGCGCTGACGAGGAACACGGGGTTTTGCGCCTTCATAAGATGGTGCGAGCCTACAGCCTCGGCGCGGGCGGCCGACACCTGGCACGCCTCGAACCCCTTAAAGCGCGAATCCGAGAGGAGCGCGCACGCCTCGGTGAGCGTCTCAACGGTGACGCATGGCACGCACAGGCGAACCTGCGAGTTCTTCTCGAGCGCCGCCTCCACGATGGAGGGAAGCTCGCCCGCGCTCCCGCCGACGAACACGGCGTCGGGGACGGGCAGTTTCGCGAGCGCATCGGGGGCGACACCGGAGACCGCATGCACGTTGTCGCACCCGAATGCATCCGCGTTCTCTCGGATGAGCCGCACGCCGGCCGCGTTGCGCTCGACCGCCCATACCGACCCCACTCGCGCGACGAGCGCCGCCTCGATCGACACGCTCCCCGTGCCGGCGCCGACATCCCACACGGTGTCGGTCGCGGTAAGGCGCAGCTTCGCGAGTGCGACGGCGCGCACCTCCTGCTTGGTCATGGGAACGTCGCCGCGGATGAAGAGCTCGTCGGGAATGCCCGAGGAAGCGTACGGCCAGCGGGAGCTCGCGGCGCGGGATGCGCCCGCAGAGTCCGCCGCGAAAGAAGCCGCCGCGGGCGCAGACGCGCCGGCCGGCGTCTCGGAGGCTGCGCTAGAGCCCGCAGGCGAACCGGCGCAGCCTGCGAACTCGATAAGCATCACGTTCAAGTCGTCGAACGTCTGACCTGCGATTTCACTTGCGGTCGCGCAGGTGATGCGCTCGTCGGGGTACGACAGGCGCTCGGCCACCGTCACGCGCGCGTCCCCGAAGCCAGCCTGCACAAGCTCGCCCGAAAGCCGCGAGGGGTCTTCCCCGCCCGACGTGGCGAGGAAGAGCTCACCTGCGCGCTCGGCCTCGGCCACGATGTCGCACGCCACGCCGTGAGCGCTCGCGAAGCGCCAATCCTGCCATGGACGCGCGAGGCGCGCGGCGAGATACGACGCTGAGCTTATGCCGGGAATGACGCGCACGTCCACCTGCGCGTCGCCGGAGAGCGCCTCCACCAGGCGGCGCGCGCCGCTGAACAGCCCCACATCGCCCGTCATCACGACCACGGCGCGCTGCCACGACGCCGCATCGGTGAGCGCGGCGACGATGTCCGCCGTCTTAACGAGCTCGCATCTCACCACGTCGGGCGGCACGTCGATGCCGACGAGCGCGCGATGAGCGCCGATGACCACGTCGGCGATGTCGATCGCGTCGAGCGCCGCGCGCGAGAGCAAGTCGGGGTTTCCGGGCCCCGCCCCGATGATCGTTACCTTTCGCATGGAATCTCCCGATACCCGCGCGGCGTGACCATACGGCCGCCTACGCGCTTCGTGTCCGCGTTGCCGACGAACACGGTAGTGAACATGTCGGCGTCGAACTCCCCCAGCTCGGAGAGCCTGCACATGCCCGATTGCTGCCCCTCGCGCCCGATGTTGCGTACCCAACCGCAGAGCGTGTCGGGGGCCTTCCATTCGAGCATAATCTTCGCCGCGCGCGAGAGCCTGTCGGCGCGCTTTCTGCTGCGCGGGTTGTACAAACAGATGCAGAAGTCGGCGCTCGCCACGGCGGCGAGCCTGTGTTCGATGACCTCCCACGGCGTGAGCAGGTCGGAAAGCGACACGACCGCGAAATCGTGGGCAAGCGGGGCGCCGAGCACCGCCGACCCGCTCTGAGCCGCGGTGGCCCCGGCGATAACTTCCACGTCTACATCGGGGTAGTCCTCCGCAAGCTCCAGCACGGGGCTCGCCATGCCATACACGCCCGCGTCACCGCTGCACACGAGCGCCACCGCTTCTCCACTCTGCGCGCGCGAAAGCGCCACGCGGCACCGTTCGACCTCGTGCATCATCGGCGTCGCGAGACGCGCCGCGTCGGGCACGGCGGCGAGCGCGAGCTCCACGTATCTCGTGTACCCCACAACGATGTCGACCGCCTCGAGCGCGCGCCGAGCCGCAATCGTCATGCCGTCGGGGCCGCCCGGGCCGATCCCCACCACGAAGAGCTTTCCCATCACCGCTCCTTAAACGAAAGTTCGATAGTTACCTTGGAAAACGCGACGGTCACGCCGCCGTGAGCGAGCTTCGGGAAGATAAGTATGCCCCCGTCCGCGAGCGCCGCACGCTCGCACACGTTGTCGACTCCCACCGTCGCGCGCACGAAATCAGATGGCGAAACGCTGCCTTCGACCTGCGACAACTCCTCTGCGGAATACGTCGCGAGCGGGATATTGCGCGCGCGGCAGAAGGCGAGCAGACCCTCCTCGCGCGCCTTCACGTCGATCGTCGCCGCCTCGCACACGGCCGAAGGCGAGATACCCGCCTGCCCGCACGCGAGAAGAAACGCCTCCCCGATCGCTTCGGCGCACGCACCGCGGCGGCACCCTATGCCCACAACGATGCAGGGCACGACAAGGCGAAGCGGCTCGGGCGCAGGCGCCTGAGCCCGCACGCCCGCCGGCTTCCCCGTCTCACCGGCGGGTACGACCTCGCCCGTTGTCTCCGCCGCGCGAACGGACGCACCTGCATTCGCGCCAGCGAACGGCGACACGACGATATCGGCCCGAGCGCGGTCGGACGCAATGTCAACCCCCTCAGGCGGCTGTCCCGAAATCGGCATGTCGGAATAGAGCGCCACGCGCCCGCCCGAAAGCAGCCGTGCCGACACTCGCTTGATAGCCTCGGGATTCGAAACAGCGAGCCCCGCACAGCGCGCCCACGTATCCACCGCCCACACGCCGCGGACGTCGGTCGCCGTGGTGATGACGGGGATGGCCCCTGCCGCGCGTGCCACAGTTTGCGCAAGCTCGTTCGCACCGCCCAAATGCCCCGACAAAAGTGGGACGGCAAAGCGCCCCGCCTCGTCGATCACCACAACCGCGGAATCGGTTGCCTTCGAGGCGACATGCGGCGCGATCGCCCGCACGGCGATGCCCGCCGCGCCCACGAACAGAAGCGCGTCCGACGCTTCCCACGCGAGCGCCGTCCATGCGCGTAGGTCGGCCTTCCCCTCGCCGAACCCGCGCGAAACGGAAACGTCCCAGCCAGGGTCATCTTCACCTGTCTGCGCGCAATCGGAAAGCGCGCGTGCGGTGCGCTCCGCCAACGCATATCCCCTCTCAGTGAACGCTATGCAGGAAACCCTCATCTAGCGCACCACCATCGTCGAGAAGTAGCTGCCCCGATCGGGCACATCGTCGAGCGAGCGGTACACGCGCTCGCCCGGAAGCCCACAGTCCTCTACGAGCTCGGCACCGTCGAAGGCGCCCTCCTCGCGAAGGATGCGCTTCGTGTCCGCAAGCGAGCGGCGCGCCTTCATGACCACCTTCGTCCCCGGCCAACCGATTGCGCGGTGCACGTCGTCGTAGCCGCCGGGCACGATGTGCAGAGGCGACGACATCTCGGGCGTGAGGTCGCGCTCGAGCGCCGCGGCGACCGCGCAGAAGCTCGGCACGCCGGGAATGACGCGCGCCTCAAACCCGCGGGCGCGCACGTCGGGCGCTATGCGCTGGAAGGTGGCGTAGATGCTCGGGTCCCCCAGGTTCAGCAGCGCGACGTCGCGGACCGCATCCAGGTGCGCGACAAGCTCGCGAACAAGCAAGGCACGCTCGGCCGCGCGGCGCTCGGCGTCGCGCGTCATCGAGAATCGCACGGGGATCACCGTCTTGCCTGTAAAGTCGACGGCACCGCGCACGATGTCGAGCGCGACCATGGCCCCGTCCGCCGTCTGCGGTGCGGCGATGACCGGATACGATTCGATTGTGCGGACGGCCTTGATCGTGAGCAGCTCGGGGTCGCCAGGCCCCGTGCCCACCCCGTACAGCACGCCTTTAATCATACGTCGCCCCCAATTCCCCGATAACTGCATCGGCGCCCGACGTGCGGAAAAGCTCGCGGCGCTCGGCGTCAAACACGACCGCGGCGATGTCGCATGCGCCCGCCGCGCGGCGGCGCAACCTGTCCTCGATTGCCGCAGCGAGCGAGGCGCGCGCAGCGTCCCCCACGCCGGCGGCCTCGATTACCTCGAGCGCCGCCGTGGTCGTGACCGAGGACATAATCTCGCGCACGGTCTTCGCGCCCGCACCGGCCAAGGCCGCGTGGGCGGCCAGAATCTCCGCGCGGCAGTCGGCGGTACGCGAATGGGTGTCCATGATGCCGCCCGCAACCTTCACCAGCTTGCCGATGTGTCCCACAAGAAGGACATTGGTAAATCCCTCGCGAACGCAGCAATCAATCGCATCGCCCACAAAGTTGGAGATGAAGACCACCGGCGCACCGTTTAGGTGGAAATGCCCCGAGATGAACTGCCCGCCGTAGTTGCCGGGCGTGAGCACGACGCCGCGCCGCCCCATAGCCGCATGCTGCCGGATCTCGAGCTCGATGCTGTCGCGCAAGGCAGCGAGGCTGCGCGGCTCGACGATGCCCGTCGTGCCCAGGATGGAGATGCCGCCTTCTATCCCCAGGTGTGGGTTGAAGGTCTTTTCGGCAAGGGCAACACCCTCAGGTACCGAAATCGTCACAGTAATATTTCCAGAAAAGCCGTGCGCGGCGCACACCTCGCGCACCGCCGAAGTGATCATCGCGCGCGGCGTCGCGTTGATGGCGGCCGCCCCCACCGGCTGCTCGAGCCCGGGCAACGTCACGCGCCCCACGCCCACGCCGCCATCGACGGAAACTTCCGATTCGCGCGCGGGCACGCCCTTGCTGCCCGCAGTGCCCGTGCCCGACCCCGCATGTTCCACGCGCGCGTACACGAGTACGCCGTCGGTCACATCGGCATCGTCGCCTGCGTCCTTTCGCACGGCGCACTGGGCGCACCCCTCGCCGATACATGCGTCTACCACGTTCGCCTCGACGGGCAGCCCGCCGGGGGTGACGATCGACACGCGGCCGACAGGCTTTCGTGACAAGAGCATCTCGCAGGCCGCCTTCGCCGCGAGCGCGGCGCAGCTCCCCGTGGTGTAGCCGCAGCGCAGGCGGGTCGTCCCAGTATATATGTAGTGCTCGAAGGCCACGCTAGCTGCTCGCCTTTCGATACCCCGTAGCAAACGAAGGGTCGTAAAGCTTGCTGCGCTCGTACGACTCCGCTTGCGCGCCGTTGTGCGCAAGCCCGCCACGAGCTCCGAGCACGCGGCCCACCACCACGAGCGCCGTGCGGTCGATGCCCTCTCGCGCGCCCGCATCGGCGAGCGTGCCCACCGTACATCGCACCACGCGCTCCTCAGGCCAGGTCGCCTTGTACACGAGCGCCGCCGGCTCGTCGGAGCTGCGGCCCGCGGCCAAAAGCTCGGCGGAAAGCTCGGCGAGCATACCCGAGCTCAGGAAGATGACCATAGTCGAGCCGCTTTCCGCCATGGTGCGCATGCCCTCGCCCGCGGGCATGGGGGTGCGCCCGGAAAGCCGCGTGATCACGACCGACTGGCTGATTCCCGGCAGCGTATATTCCTGGCGAAGCGCCGCCGCGGCACCGCAAAAGCTCGACACGCCGGGCACCACCTCGTAGTCCACGCCGCGCGCGTCGAGTGCGTCCATCTGCTCCTGGATGGCGCCGTACAGGCACGGGTCGCCCGTGTGCAGGCGCACCACTTCCTCGCCCCGCGCATCTGCCGCGCACATCACGTCGAGCACTTCCTCCAAGGTCATGTGCGCGCTGTCGTAGACGACGCAGGATTCCTTGCACTCGGCGAGCAGCTCGGGGTTCACAAGGCTTCCCGCCCAAACGACCACGTCGGCCGCGCGCAGAAGGCGCGCCCCGCGCAGCGTGATAAGGTCGGCGGCGCCCGAGCCTGCGCCAACGATATGAATCATCCGAGCCTTCCCTTCCCGTTTCTCATCGCAACCGTTTACGCCGCCATTCGCGCAGCGGGCAAAACACGGCGCCTGCGGCGGCAATCGGCGCAAATACGCAGGCAGGAGGCGCAATGCGGCCCGCCCTGGCTTTGACACGTTCACAAGTGCCCACTATCATAGTAAAAGTTTCGGCAACGAGCATATGACAATCGGATAAAAGGAAATGACCGGCGCGGCGCCCGCACAGCCCGCGCTGGCTTGCGGAGGGAACCAGGTGGGAATCCTGGGCAAGGGACATTACTGTATAGGACGCGCGGGCGAACCGCCTCGCGCCCCAAGCCAGACTGCTTCGCCTTTTCCTCACGGCATCGCCGTGGCGTTAGCTCCTTGTGAACCCCGAGGGGTGCGCTTTTCTTTCGCTTGTGCCGACAAGCAACTGTCGCCGGGGGACCGGCAAACCGAGGAAAGGAAAAACCATGTCCGACCAGATGTCACGCCGCGGCTTCATGGGCGCCGCAGCAACCGGAGCCGTCGCGCTCGCCGGAGTCGCGCTCGCGGGCTGCTCCAACACCTCCGCGAGTTCCGAGAAATCGAGTGAAAAGGAGAAGGCCGCGAAGCCGGTCATCCTCGTCACGAGCTTCGGCACGAGCTACAACGACTCGCGCCACATCACCATCGGCGCCATCGAAGACGCTATCCGCGAGAAGTACTGGCAGGACTATGACATCCGCCGCGCCTTCACCGCGCAGATCATTATCGACAAGCTGAAGAAGCGCGACGGCATTACGATCGACAACATGACCGAGGCGCTCGACCGCTGCGTGGAAGACGGCGTGAAGGAAATCGTCGTGCAGCCGACGCATCTCATGGCTGGCCTGGAATACTCCGACGTGAAAGACGAGCTCGACAAGTACGCCGACAAGTTCGACAAGATCTCGCTCGGCGACCCGCTGCTCACCTCCGACGACGACTACAAGAAGGTGGCCGCAGCCATTAAGGAGAACATGGCGTCCTTCGACGACGGCGAGACGGCGCTGTGCCTCATGGGCCACGGCACCGAAGCCGATTCCAACGCCGACTATGCCAAGATGCAGGAAGTGTTCAAGAACGAGGGCTTGACGCAGTTCTTCGTCGGCACCGTCGAGGCTGAACCGACCTGCGAGGATGTTATCGCCGCCGCGAGCGCCGCAGGCTACAAGAAGGCCGTGCTCGCGCCGTTCATGGTGGTCGCGGGCGACCACGCGAACAACGACATGGCAGACGAGACCGACCCCGACAGCTGGGCTGCGAAGTTCGTTGCCGCCGGCTTCGAAGTGACGTGCCTGCTCCAGGGTCTGGGACAGAACGCCGCGGTCGACGACATCTACGTCTCGCACGTGGACGACGCCATCGCCAAGCTGTAAACTCGCCGCGCACGGGGGCGCCGGTCGTGTCCCCGTGCAACGGGCATGCGCCTTTCCCCGACTGACGGCGCATGCCCGTTTCATTCGCATCCCGCCTGCCCACCGCACGACGCGGGCGGTCGAACCGATTGAAAGGAACCCCTCCTTGTTGAAGAAAACCCTCGTCTTCGCCCTGTCGGCGGCGCTTTGCGCGTTCTCGCTCGCCGGCTGCGGCGGAAATTCAATCGACAGCGCAAAGGCAAGCGATGCCGATTCCCAGGAAAAGACCGAACAGGCGGCCGATGCGCCCGAGGGCGCAAGCGCTGCCCCCATTACCGCCGACAAGGTGGCTGACGGCACCTATCCAATCACCGTAGATTCCAGCTCGAACATGTTCAGGATTGTGGACGCCCAGCTCATCGTGGAAAACGGCTCCATGCACTGCGTGATGACACTTTCCGGCACGGGCTACGGCAAGCTCTTCATGGGCACGGGCGACGAGGCTGCCGCCGCGAGCGAGGCCGACTTCATCCCCTATGTGGAAAACGCGGAAGGCAAGTACACCTACGACGTGCCCGTTGATGCGCTCGACGAGGACACCGCCTGCGCCGCGTGGAGCATTAAAAGGGAGCGGTGGTACGACCGCACGCTCGTATTCGAATCCGCCGGCGTCGATCTGCGCGCCGACGCACTGAAGTAACGCCATGCGGTCGATTCTTCCCAAGGGGGAAAACAGGAAGCGCCACAGCATCGCGGCGCGCGTAATCGCCTGCGTTCTCGTCGCCCTGCTCGCGCTTCCCTTCGCGGGGTGCAGTGCGAGCCCAAACGCGACCGGTGCCACGGCGGGCTCTCAGGAATACACTGTGAGCGTCTCGCTTTCCGGCGGGTCAGGGCGCGCAAGCATCGCCTCACCAACCACAATTGTGAAGGATGGCGACACCTACACCGCGACCATCACCTGGTCGAGTTCGAACTACGACAAGATGACCGTCGACGGCGTGGACTACGCGCCCGTAAACGACGGCGGCAACTCCACGTTCGAGATACCCGTCACACTCGACGAGGACATCGCCGTGTCGGCCGAGACCGTCGCCATGTCGACGCCGCACACCATCGACTACACGCTCCACTTCGACTCATCCACCATGAAGGAGAAATCGGGCAACGATGCAAGCGGCGGCTCCCCTGCGGGAACGGCTTCAAGCGCCGCGGCCGACTTCCACAACGCCGATTTGGGCTGCGGCTGGGAGCCGACGGGGGCGCTTCAGCTTGAATACGCCAAGCACTTCACTGTCGACGAGTACGAAGGCGGCCTGCGGCTTATCTGCATTTCGAACGGGGAGCGCTTCCTCGTGGTGCCGCAAGATGCGAAGGTACCTGATGGGTTGAGCTCCGACATCGCGGTCATAAGGCGCCCCGCCGACAAGGTGTACCTCGTGTCGTCGGCAACGATGTGCCTGGTCGACGCGCTCGATGCGAACGACAATATCTTAATGTCGGGCACGAAGGCCGACGATTGCTCGGTCGCGGGCTTCAAAAGCGCACTCGAAAGTGGGGCGATCGCCTACGGCGGCAAGTACAGCGCGCCCGACTACGAGCGAATATCGACCTCGGGCTGCACGCTCGCCATAGAGAACACCATGATCAACCACACGCCCGATGTGAAGGAAAAGCTGCAGAAGCTCGGGCTCGTCGTGCTCACCGAACAGTCGTCGAGCGAGCCCGAAGCACTCGGACGCGTCGAGTGGATTAAGCTTTTCGGCGTCCTGTTCGACAAGGAAGACGAGGCCACGCACCTGTTCAACGAGCAGAAGGCCCGCGTCGAGCAAACGTCGGGGCTCGCGTCGTCAGGTAAAACCGTGGCGTATTTCTACATTAACTCGAACGGGGCCGCCGTCACGCGGCGGGCGGGCGACTACGTGGCGCAGATGATCGAGCTTGCAGGCGGCAGCTACGCGCTCGATGACGCGCAGACGGCGTCGACGTCAGGTTCGTCAGTAACGCTCGAAATGGAGCGCTTCTACGCGACGGCGAAGGATGCCGACATCATCGTCTACAACGGCACCATCGACGAATCGGTTGCCACCTTGAACGACTTCGTAGGCAAAAACGCGTTATTGTCGCAGTTCAAAGCCGTGAAGAACGGCAACGTCTGGGTCACAAGCGCCGACATGTACCAGCAGATGACTTCTACCGCCGACATTATCGACGAGCTGCACGGGGCGTTCACCGGCGATGACGCGAGCGACTTCCATTATCTGAGGAAGCTCGGCTAGCACCATGAGAAGCCGGATTTCCATGGCATACGACGAATCGGGGCGCGCCGCGCGGTATCGCGTCGTGACGGCGCTGCTCGCTGTTGCCCTCATCGTGCTCGTCGGGGCCAACCTGTGCATCGGGAGCGTGCTCGTGCCCGCAGACCACATCCCCGGCATCCTTTCGGGCGGCGCGGCAAATTCCATGGAAAGCCAGGTAATCTGGGAGATTCGCCTGCCGCGCGTGCTTTCAGCCGTGCTTCTCGGCGGGGCACTTTCGCTCTCCGGGTTCCTGCTGCAGACGTTTTTCAACAACCCCATCGCCGACCCGTTCATCTTGGGCGTCTCCTCGGGCGCAAAGTTCGTCGTCGCGCTTACGATGATCGTACTTCTGGGCGCAAACCAGGCCATGTCCTCGCCAGCCATGGTGGCCGCAGCGTTTCTGGGCTCGCTTATCACCATCGGCTTCGTGCTCCTCATTGCACGGCGCATAAGTTCCATGGCCATGCTCATCGTGGCGGGCGTCATGGTGGGATACATCTGCTCGGCGGCGACGAACTTCCTCATCGCCTTCGCCGACGACCAGTCCATCGTGAACCTGCACAACTGGTCTTTGGGTAGCTTCTCGGGTTCGAGCTGGGACGACGTAGCGGTCATCGCGGTCGTGGTGATCATCATGAGCGCATGCGTATTCGCGATATCGAAGCCCCTTTCCGCCTTCCAGCTGGGTGAAGCCTACGCGAAAAGCGTCGGCGTGAACGTCGAACGCTTCCGCGTGGTGCTCGTCCTTCTAGCGAGCATGCTCTCCGCCTGCGTGACCGCGTTCGCTGGTCCGGTGTCGTTCGTAGGCATCGCGGTTCCGCATCTCGTGAAGTCGGCGCTGAAGTCGTCGAAGCCCATCCGCGTGATTCCTGCGTGCTTCTTGGGAGGCGCCATCTTTTGCGCGGGCTGCGATTTGATCGCGCGCACGCTGTTCTCTCCCGTCGAGCTTTCCATCAGCGCCGTCACCGCCATCTTCGGCGCGCCGGTGGTCATCGCGCTCATGTTGAAGAAGCGGGTGAGGTAGATGGGGGAATTCGTGCCGCGGCCCAAAACGCAGACTGACGGAGCGCCGCTTTTCCGCATAAGCGACCTGTCGGCGGGCTACGACAAGAAGGTCGTAGTCGAAGGCGTCGATCTGGGGGTTCGCGCGGGCGACGTCGTGGCGCTCATCGGGCCGAACGGCTCGGGCAAGTCGACCATCTTGAAAACCATCACACGCCATCTTGCACCGCTTGCCGGCGCGGTCGAGCTCGACGGGCGGGAGATTTCCCGATGGAAGACGGCGGAGTTCGCAAGGAACCTTGCCGTTATGCTGACGGATCGCCCCCGGACCGAGCTCCTCACATGCCGCGATATCGTAGAGACGGGAAGGCATCCCTACACCGGGCGAATGGGCACACTCTCGCCCGACGACCATAGTCGGGTCGACGAGGCCATGAAAACCGCACATGTGGAAGAACTCGCCGAGCGCGACTTCATGCAGATAAGCGACGGGCAACGCCAGCGCGTCATGCTCGCACGCGCCATCGCGCAGGATCCGCGTGTGCTCGTGCTCGACGAGCCCACGTCGTATCTCGATATCCGCTACCAGATCGACCTGCTGCGAATACTTCGCCACCTTGCGAAATCGCGGAATGTGGCCGTCATCATGTCCATCCACGAACTCGAGCTCGCGCAGAAAAGCGCCGACAAGGTGATTTGCGTGAAGGACGGCCGGGTCTTCCGCGCCGGCACGCCCGAGGACATATTCACGCGCGAGACGATTGGCGAGCTCTACGGCCTTCAACATGGCACCTTCAACGAGCGCTTCAGCAGCGTAGAAATTGGGCGTCCGCACGGCGATGCGCACACGTTCGTCATCGCCGGCGCAGGTACGGGGTCGGCTGTGTTTCGCAAGCTCATCCGGCAGGGCAAGGCGTTCTACGCGGGCGTTCTGCACGAAGGGGACATCGACTGCGAGCTCGCGCGCGACCTGGCGACGGAATGCGTGGCCGAGCGCGCCTTCGAGCCGATCGGGGATAAAACCATAGCCCGCGCCAAAGAGCTCCTCGTCCACTGCGCGCGCCTTATCGTGTGCCCCGCCGCCTTCGGCACCATAAACGCCCGCAACGCAGAGCTCGTCGAGTTCGCGCGCTCGCATGGTATCGAGGTCATGCGAGCGTGCGAAGGCGCATCGGAGGATTCCCAATTGGAGTGGGAAGGATAAACTGGACTTTCATTTAAGGATCCTCAGGCTATAGCTCCTACGCCGGCGAGGTCTCCAAGGCGCCGGAGAACCTCGTGAACAGGAATTTCCACGCCGACGAGCCCAACTAGACCTAATCCAAGCGAGATTCCAAACTCGAAAGACCACTCAACGTCAGATTATTAGCAACCTCCGAGACACGCTCGATAGGAACCGAGCCGTCAGACAGCGCCCACGTGCGATAGATACCGATAATACCCGACAGCAAAAACGCCAGATAGTAATCGAACATCTCGTCCTTGAGACCTTGGGGCAGCAGATCGCGCTCGGCAATCTCGTGCTCGAGCGGCGCACGAAGACGAGCCATAAAATCATCGAGCGGAATGTTCTCGATCAGCTGACGATTGAGCACCAAGTTGTTGCACAGTGCCTCGTTAACGGTTTTAAAGAATGTCGCCGCCGCGCCCAGGGCACGCTCGTTGGTGTCGCCGTCCATGGAAGCAAGCGTTTTCTCGACCGAGTCGACAATCATCTCCACCACATCGACGGCAATGGCATCGAGCAGGCCGTCAACCGTGCCAAAGTGCACGTAGAAGGTTTTGCGGTCGACATTGGCCTCGCGTGCGATGGCACTCACCGTAATGTCTGCCAGCGGCTTTTCCATGAGCAGGCGCTCGAAAGCGGAAAGGATGGCATTGCGGCTGCGAACAATGCGGCGATCAATACGCGGTTTGCTGGTGGCCATGGGCGTGTCCCTTCGATATACGGGCATTCATCAACAGATGAGAGATAATCTACGTAAGAGGATTATCCCCCATACAGCACAAATATGCCCAGCATCATGAAGAACGCACGACTGCCCTACTGCGACTTAGGGTGCTTCTTCTTATTGAGTGCCGACGGAGATACGCAAATACCGTCACCTGTCTGGCGCACATAGGCTTTATGAGCCGGCTTAGCGGTCCCAGAAGCCTTCTGAGCGTGCTTCTTGGGATCAACGGTAACCGCATTCGTGGGGTGCGGCTTAGTGGGCGCAGAGGGCGTCTGAGACGTGCGGCCGAGTTTGCGCATCACGCGATCCCAGCGCGCATGGATGCTCTCGTTGTGGGCGCTCTTAAGTCCCAGCAGGGGCGCAGCCAAAATGGTCGGCGCAATAAACGTAATGAGGCGCCACAGCAGATAGCCGGCGGTCGAAGCCGACCCAAAGAAATGACCCAAGAACAATGCAAAGCCGCCCTCAGCGCCACCAGTTCCACCGGGCAAGGGAACCGCAGAGCTCAGCAGCTGGACAAAGGCGCTCGCGGCCATGACCGAGAAAAAGTCGACCTCGTGGTGGCCAAAGGCAAGCATCAGGAAATACGGCACCAGATAGAAAAACGCGAGCTGCAGCATGGTGATAAACACGGTGAGCAGCATGGAAGAAAAATGTCCGGCCGAAAGCTTGAACTTCTCGGAGAAGGAGTAGATCTCGCCATCGACAAACGTGCGCCATCCCTCGATCTTAGTGGCCGAGACACCAATGCGCTCAAGCCAATTGATGATGCAATGGGCAACGCGCGTGACGGTCTTAGGCATGAGCGCGACGGCGAAGATGCCCAGCAAGATGCAGCAGTGCCCACCAAAGCTAAAGACGCACAGCAGCGTCATGTCGCCATAGCGCTCGGCAAAAAACGGCATGCGAGCAAGCAGTAGGATAGCGCCCCAGGCAACGAGGCCAAACTGGTACACGATAAAGCGTGTGAACTGCGTGGCGCCAGCCTCGCCGACATTTTGGCCCGCCTTGGTCAGGCGGTAGATCTGGGCGGGAGTCGAGCCCATCATCATAGGTGTGAGGTTGCCAAAGAAGATGCCACTCGCCTCGACCGAAATCAGGTCGCGAATGCCGACGGGTGAATTGGGGTCGAGCCATACGGCGATCGCATAGGCCACAATGCCAAAGAACAGATACATGAACATGCAAAGACACGCGACAAAGAGCCATGACGCCTGCACGCTCGACATAGCGGCCCAGAACTGCCCCATCTGCCCGGTTACCACCAGATAGACGATATAACCCACCAGCACGACGCCGATAAAGATGGCGCCGCGGCGTGCGCTCTTATTGTCATCTCCGCCCGAGGCCTCAACCTCAACCTGGGGCTTAGACGTATGCTGAGAGGACTCCGTCATGAGACTCCTTCTAACAGTCAAAATATCTTGGATATTGTACCCGCAAGGACCATAAGCAGAACGCAAAGCTCTGGTTCAAACGGGAATTGCAGACGGTTGTTTGAAAATAAAAAACCCGGCCTTCCATGGGAAGTCCGGGTATCAGATGCGTGGTAGCCCGTACCAGATTCGAACTGGTGATCTCCGCCTTGAGAGGGCGGCGTCCTAAACCGCTAGACGAACGGGCCACATGACATCTGCACTGCCGTGCTGCGAGGAAATATATTACGGGACAAAAATCATCAGCGCAAGAAGAAATTCCAAATTGCCGAAAAATTGTCGGCAGGTTATGGAACACACAGGTTAACTGGGTAGCTAATTCAAGTTGAGATGGACCAAAAGAGCTTCGCGCTCGTTGGGGATGTTGTCTTCGATCACGGCGTCGAGGGCGGAGTTGAGTAGCTGCCCCAGTTCCGGCCCGGGCTTGACTCCGGCACGGATCAGGTCGCTGCCGTTGATGGCGAGCATCTTGAGCGTATAGGGCTCCCCCGCCTTCAGCAGCTCGTGCGCCATCGCGCGCATCTCCTCAATCGTCTCAACGTAATAGAAGCACGACGGGGCCTTGCCAAGTGTGTCAGCACGCTTAAGATCCATGAGCTCGTCCATCAAACGCGGCGTGTCGACGCCCTCGCCCGAAAGCGCGCGCATCATATTGAGCAGGCAGGAGCGCTCGGGGCGCAGCGGCTTGTCGTGATATTTGATGAGCAGGCACACGTCGCGCACCAGGTCGTGCGAGAGCGCCAGGCGATCCATAATGACGCGCGCTTTCTTGGCGCCGAGCTCGGGATGACCGTAGAAGTGTCCGCTGCCGGCGTGATCGACCGTGAAACACTCGGGCTTGGACACATCGTGCAAAAACGCCGCCCACATAAGGCTCATTGAGGGTGTAACGCCGTCGCACAGCGCCAACTCCCCCGCCACCGTCAGCACACGGGCGATATGCTCGTAGACGTTAAACGCATGATAGACACTGCGCTGGTCAAACCCACGAGCCGGCGCAAGCTCTGGTACGGCGGCGCAGATGAGCTCGGGGTAGCGCAGCATGGCGTCTCCCCCGTGGCCGGTCGAAAGGATACCCTCGAGCTCAATACCCACGCGCTCGCGCGCCACGGCATCGAGCTGCGGCGCGCACTCGGCAAGGGCGCGCTTAGTCTCGGGCTCAATCACAAAGTCCAGGCGGCAGGCAAAACGCACCGCACGCAGCATGCGCAGGGCATCCTCGTTAAAGCGGCGCTTGGGATTGCCGACGGCACGAATCAGCTTTCGCTCCAGATCACCCTGGCCGTCGTAGCGGTCGACAAGCCCGCACTCGGGATGCCAGGCCATGGCATTAACGGTAAAGTCACGACGCGCCAGATCGTCCTCGAGCGAAGCGGCACGCTCCACACTCTGAGGATGGCGCCCATCGGTATAGAAGCCGTCCAGGCGATAGGTGGTGACCTCAATGCGCTCGCCATCGCAAATGGCGGTGATGCCGCCAAATTTAATGCCCGACTCAACCACGGCAATATCAGCCGCTTCGAGCGCCTCTTTGGACTCCTGCCACAGGCCGCTGCAGCACATATCTACATCGTGGCTGGGGCATCCCATCAGCGCGTCACGCACCCAACCGCCAACATACCAGGCCTCAAGACCGGCATCCTCGAGGGCTCGCAACACGCGCAGAGAGGCGGCTGACGGCTGCGTAGCGTTAAGCGAAACATTGCACATTCCTGTGGCCTCCTGCACTTGCGGGCGTATCGATTGACGGTTCCCAAGAAGTCTAGCAAGAAACGAGAGCGGGCGCACACGCGAACCCACATCTCGCGTGATTGAGTGCCAAGTCCTCGGCTACCAAAATGAAAAAGCACCCGCCTCGGTAATCCGAGACGGGTGCTCAACAAAGCAAGAAACCAAGGCCCGTACGTTGCGCTAGCAGACCTGACGGATGGCAATGCCCTTCTGATACTCATCGACCTTGGCAAAGTCGCCCAGGCCCGGGCACTCGACCACGTTGGCGCCGGTGGCCATCGAGAGGCGCAGGGCGTCCTCGACGCGCTCGGGAGCGTCGTGCCACACGGACAGGAA
Organism: Collinsella sp. AM17-1; assembly: GCF_003470665.1. Taxonomy (GTDB): domain Bacteria; phylum Actinomycetota; class Coriobacteriia; order Coriobacteriales; family Coriobacteriaceae; genus Collinsella. The sequence continues at coordinate 100,908 of NZ_QRJZ01000002.1, read as the reverse complement.
AGCGGCCAGCGAGGAATCGCCGGCGCAGACCGTCGACAGCAGCTTGACGTCGAAGGTGCGCTTGGCAAACCAGATGTGCTCCCCGTTGGAGAAGTATGCACCGGCACCGCCGAGGGTCAGCAACACGTTCTTGGCGCCCTTGGCATGCAGCTCGGCCATCGCGCCCTTGACAGACTCGTCGTCGCCACCGCTCACCTTAATGCCAAAGATGTCGAGCAGCTCGTCGTCGTTGGGCTTAATGAGCAACGGCTCCATGGCAATAAGGTCGGCCAGCTGATGGCTCGAGATATCGAGCACGAACTCGGCGCCCTTTGCCTTAACACGGCGAAGCACCTCGGCCAGGAAACCCTCGGAGGTGTTGGGAGGCAGCGAGCCGCTGATGACCAGGCAGGTCATATCGTCGAGTGAATCGATGAGCTCAAACATCTCCTGCTCGTTGGCCTCGTTGATGGCGGCACCGGCGTTGACCATGTTGTACTCGGTATCGGGACCGGCGTTGAGGAAGACGTTGACGCGCGTAATGCCGTCGGTCCACACGGGCTTGACGGGCACGCCCAGGGCCTCGGCGCCCTTGACGATGAACTCGCCCGAGAAGCCGGCAAAAAAGCCCAGGATTGTGGTGTCGACGCCGTAGTGATCGAGGGTGAACGAGACGTTGAGGCCCTTGCCGTTGGGCGTGTAGACCGCGTTACGCGTGCGGGTGACGGTGTTGGCCGAAAGGCCGTCGCAGGCGATGTTGTAGTCAATGGCAGGATTTGCAGTGAGCGTATAAATCATGAATGTTCCTTTCACAAGGCAACGAGTTAATGAAAGTATATTCCACGCATCGATAAAAGGCTACAACAACTCGGTGAACGGTGTGGAAGCGATGAAGTACGGCAGAACATGTCTCCCCCATGACAGAACAAAAAAGGCGCCCCGGCCGAAACCGGGGCGCCGCATGCGCGCGAATATGTCGCGTTTCGATTACTGACGATCGAGCTTGCGAACAGCAACACGCTTGCTGTACTCGTCAACGTGACCGAAGTCGCCAATGCCGACGGACTCGGCAACGTTGGCGCCGGTGGCCATAGCGAGCTTCATGGCCTCCTCGACGTTGTCGCGATCCCTGTACCACTTGTGCAGGAACGCAGCGAGGGTGCAGTCGCCGGCGCAGACGGAAGAGACCAGCTTGATGTTGAACTCACGCTTGGCATACCAGATGTCCTCGCCGTTGGAGAAGTAAGCGTCACCGCGGCTACCACGGGTGAGCAGCACGTTCTGGACGCCGGCCTCGTGAGCCAGCTTCATGGCAACGCGGACCTCGTCGTCGGTGTCGACCGGCACACCGAAGATAGCCTTCATCTCGTGATGGTTCGGCTTGATGAGCAGCGGCTTCTTGTGAGCGAGCTCCTTGAGCTTGTCGGAGGACAGGTCCAGGACGACGTCGGCGCCACGGGCCTGAGCGTGCTCCATGACCTGAGCCAGGAAGTCGGGCGTAGCTTTGGGAGGCACGGAGCCGGAGACGATCAGGCACTCAAGGTCGCCCGCGGTGTCCAGGATGTTGTAGAGCTCCTCCTGATGCTGCGGCGTGATCGGAGCACCGGGGTTCAGGATGCCGTACTCGTGCTGGCCATCGTTGACGTAGGTGTTGATGCGCGTGATACCGTCGGTCCAGACCGGGCGGCAGAGGCAACCCAGGTTCATGACCTCCTCGACGATAAACTTGCCCGTGAAGCCGGCGAAGAAGCCGAGCGCGACGGTATCGACGCCCATCTTCTTAAAGGCGAAGGACACGTCGAGGCCCTTGCCGTTGGCCGTGTAGCTGGCCGAGCCGGTGCGGACGTTCTCGTCGGGCTCGAGCGGAGAGCTCGAAACCGTCATGTCGACAGCCGGGTTAGCGGTTAGCGTGTAGAACATTTACAGTACCCCCTGTATATGTGAGGGCCGCGTGGCCGGCCCATTCCAACCACGCGGTTACCTCTGATACCAAATTAGCGAGCTGCGGACTCGAGCAGTGCCTTGACCTCGGCGGCGGTGTTGCAGGCGAGCGCCTTCTCGGCGAGCTCGTCACACTCGGCCTTGGTCCACTGGCTGATGGTCTTGCGGGCGCGCAGGATCGACGGAGCGCTCATCGAGAACTCCTCCAGGCCCCAGCTGATCAGCAGCGGCTCGAGCAACGGATCGGCAGCGGCCTCGCCGCACATGCCGACCATGATGCCGGCCTTCACGCCGCTCTCGATGATGTTCTTGAGCGAGCGGAGCACGGCGGGATAGTAAACCTGGTACAAGTTGGAGATGGTGTCGTTGCCACGGTCGGCGCACATGGTGTAGCCGATCAGGTCGTTGGTGCCGATGGAGAAGAAGTCGGCGACCTCGGCCAGGCGGTCAGCGAGCAGCGAGGCTGCAGGCGTCTCGACCATGATGCCGACCTCGATGTTCTCGTTGAACTTGCGACCCTCTTCGGTCAGCTCGGTCTTGCACTGCTCGACGAGCTCCTTGACAGCCAAGACTTCCTCGACGCAGGTGACGAGCGGGATCATAATCTTGACGTCACCGAAGGCGCTGGCGCGCAGCAGGGCGCGGAGCTGGACCTTGTACTGGTCGGGGTTGGCCAGGCAGTAACGCACGGCGCGGAAGCCCATGAAGGGGTTCTCTTCCTTGACCATGTGCAGGTACGGAATCTCCTTGTCGCCACCCACATCGAGCGTGCGGATGATGACCGGAGCGCCCTTGAGCGCGCTGGCGACCTTACGGTAGGCGTTGAACTGCTCCTCCTCGGAAGGAAGCTCAGCAGAATCCATGAACAGGAACTCGGAACGGAACAGGCCGATAGCCTCGGCATCGTGATCGAGCGCGTTGGGCACGTCATCGGGGTTGCCGATGTTGCAGGCAATAATCTTCTTGATGCCGTCGGCAGTCACGGACGGCTTGCCGCGGAAGGCCTCGAGAGCCGCCTTCTCGGCAGCGAAAGCCTCGGCCTTGGCAGTGTAAGCGGCGAGCGTCTCCTCATCGGGATCGGCCTCGACGACACCCTTGCCACCGTCGACGACAACGGTCATGCCGTTGCGCAGTGCGGTGCAGCTGTTGGAAACCGAAAGGACAGCCGGGATCTCGAGGGCGCGCGCAATGATTGCGGAGTGCGACGTGCGGCCACCAGTCTCGGTGACGATACCGGCAACGTGGGCCTTATCGATCGTGGCGGTCATGGACGGCGTGAGGTCGTGCACGACAACGACGGTGTTCTCGGGCAGGACGGAAAGGTCGACGACCTCCTTGCCCAGCAGCTCGGCCAGAATACCGGTGCGGATGTCGGCGATGTCGGCCGCGCGCAGACGGAACATCTCATCGTCCATGGACAGGAACATGTTCTCGAACATGGTCGAGGTGTCCATGAGCGCCTGCTCGGCGCAGGTGCCGCCATCAATGGCGGCGTTGATGGCGTCGGTCATGCCCGGATCCTGAGCCAGGACAATGTGTCCGCTCATGATCTCGGCCTCGGCCTCGCCCACCGTCTCCTTCATGTGGTCGGCCTGAGCCTGGGTCTTCTCGCAGAAGACCGAAAGAGCGGTCTGATAGCGCTCCTTCTCTGCTGCCGAATCAGCAACCTCGTGCGGCTCAAACGTCAAGTCGGGATCGACGGCGACCATGACGGTGCCGATACCGATGCCCTCGGAAGCGTTGACTCCCTGATACATTCCCATTCCTCTCTCCGTGTCATGTGATAAAGCGTTTTGCCATATCCATGACAAAAGAGCGCAGCTACCTTAAGACAGGTCACTGCGCCCCCAAATATGAACTTAGTTGTTCAACATGCGACCCGTTTGAGTTCTACTCGCCAAGACCGCTCTTGATGAGCTCGATGGCAGCAGCCAGAGCCTCGGCCTCGTCGGCGCCGTCGCACTTGACCTCGACCTCGGTGCCGCAGGGGATACCAGCAGCCATGAGGGCCATCGGGGACTTGCCGTTGACCTCCTTCTCGGGGGTGACGACCGTCACGTCACAGGCGTACTTGCCCATGGTGGAGGCGAACAGACCAGCCGGACGCATGTGCAGACCCTGAGGATTAACGAGGGTAGCCTTCTCAGAAACCATAGTTGACTCCTTTTTTGTGTTTAACCCCTGTCATGCATGTGGCAGGAGTCAGATTCACGACGTTGTTTATATTAACTCACATCAAACGGTTTTTCATTGTGTTTCGCACGAATTGTTGGACAGATGTGTTTGTCGTCCGCTTGCTCGCCCACAGGGGGCCGGGCGCGGGCTGTGAGATTTCCTGCTCTACAGTCCTGCTCGCACGAAGAGCACATTAAGTGCTCTTCGGCTCGTGCGGAACTCGCGATAAATCTCACAGCCCGCGCCCGGCCCCCTGTGGGCGAGCAAGCTGCGGAAACTCGGTCGGTCCAGAGCAATATCGTGCGAACGGAATTCTGGCTATTTTTTTGTTCGCCTGGTTGATCTAGTTGATGGAGCCTATCTATACCCTCTTGTGGACTGAGGACTGTCCCAAACTGCCGGCAGAAAAGGAACGTCCCTAAGTGCCGAGTAGGGATGAAAAAGGCGGAGGCCCTGGTGAGGGTCTCCGCCCTTTTACAGGGGGCGATATTAATCGCTGACTGCTGGATTAGACCAGGCGGGCGTTGATCGTCTTAGCGATCTCGGCGGCGTCGGTGGAACCCTTGACGGTGGCACGGAAGTCCTCGTCCATGAGCGCCTCGGCGACCTTGGACAGGATCTTGAGGTGCGTGGTGCCAGCCTGAGCGCCCGGGATGAGCAGGGCGATGGCCACGTTGACGGGAGCGCCGTCCATGGTGTCCCAACCGGTCACGCCGGACTCGTCCTTGACGACGATGACGGCAGCCTCGGTAATGGCGTCGGACTTGGCATGCGGGATGGCGAAGCCCTCCATCATGCCCGTGGTGCCCTCGGCCTCGCGGGCCAGGAAGGCGTTCATCACGGCGTCGGCGTCGCCGGCGATACCGGCCTTGACAGCCTGGTTGGAGACAAAGCTCAGGGCCTCGTCACGAGAAGCGAAGTCCTCGGCGACAAAGACGTTCTCGACCTTCACGAAGTCGGCAGCCTCGGCCTTGGGAGCCTCGACAGCAGCGGCCTTGGAAGCCTCAACCGGCTTGGCTACAGGAGCGGCCTTCTGATTCTTCTCGAAGTCGTACTTCTTGAAGGCCACGAACAGGATGCCACCGACCACGGCGCCGATGAGGATCGCGAGGACCCACTGCGGGCCGTTCTCGACAACGGGCAGGACCAGGAAGCCGCCGTGAGGCGCCGGATCGTGAACGTTGAAGAAGATGGTCAAGATGGAAGCGATGGAAGAACCGACCATCATGATGGGCATGACGGGCCAGATGTTCTTGGTCATGAACGGAATGGCGCCCTCGGTGATGTGGGTGCAACCAAGGATAAGGTTGACGATACCGGCGTCATGATCCTCCTGGCTGAAGTACTTCTTGCCGACAACGACGGCGAAGGTGGTGATCAGCGGCGGAACGATGCAAGCGGCGGAGACGGCAGCCATGAAGTTGGTGCCGAAGTTGTAGGTCTCGGTGCCGACGCCAGCTTCGAGAGCGGTACCGAGCAGGAAGGTGCCAGTAGCGTAAGCAGCCTTGTTGACCGGGCCGCCCATGTCAAATGCGCACATGCAGCCGATGGCCAGGCCAAGGATCACCGGACCGGAGTTACCGAGGCTCTGCAGGAAATCCATCATGCCCTGGTTAATGGCAGCCATGGGGCCGGAAATACCGAGCATGACTAGGCCGACGATGGCGGTAGAGCACAGCGGATAAAGGAAGATTGCCTTCAGGCCATTAAGGCTCGCGGGAATTTTAGAGAAAACCTTCTCGAGCAGCAGGATGACATAGCCAGCGAGGAAGCCGCCGACGATGCCGCCCAGGAAGCCAAAGCCCACACCCGAGCCTCCAGCGTCGATCATGCCAGTATCGGCGTTAACGGGCAGACCCTGGATGGCAATCATACCGGCGACGAAACCGGGGACGAGCGCCGGGCGCTTGCCGATAGACTCGGCGATGTAGGCGGAGAGCACCGGAACCATGAGGTTCATGGCGATACCGCCGATAATCTTGAGCATCGCGGCAAAGCTGTTGTAGTCGGCAGCCGTCGAATCAAAGGACGTGATGCCCCACAGGAACGAAATGGCGGTCAGAACACCACCGGCAACGACGAAGACCAGCATGTGGCTGACGCCGTTCATGAGGTGCTTGTAGATGACGTGACCGATGGACTCCTTCTCCTCGACCTCGTCCTCGACATCGGCGCCAGCGGCAACCGTGTCGTCGCCCTTGGCGGCGAGCGCGCGGTCGATCAGCTTTCCGGCGGCCTCGACGGACAGGGCCTTGGAAACACCGACGGAAACCATGGGCTTACCGGCGAAACGCTCAGCCTGGACATCCTTATCGGCTGCGACGACGACGGCCTTGGCACCGGCGATCTCGCTCTTGGTGAGCTCGTTCTCGACACCGACCTGGCCATGAGTCTCGACCTTAATGGTCAGACCTCGCTCGGCAGCTGCCTTCTCCAGCGCCTCCTTCGCCATGAAGGTGTGCGCAATGCCGGTCGGGCAACCGGTCGCGGCGATGATGTCAAACTTAGCCATGTGTCCCTCCTTCTTGAGTACTGCGCCCGCAGGCGCTCCCCTAAACGCGCTTCAATGCGCGTTTTTCCACACTTGAAAGATACCAACCTACCGTCCGCGTGAGAAGAGATAAGGCGCAATTCTCCGGTGAAAGGTTCTTTCATAACCGTAAACGGTAAGTGAAAGTTTACCATCAACACTTGAAACGGCAAGGTGTATCTTGTAATTGAAAATGCACGTATACTATGGCATTGAAAAACGAGTCCGATTTTCAATGCCAACCAGGAGCCATCCATGACCGATAGCAGCAAGAGCGCGCTCTCCCTTATTAGCACACACAAAGGGTACAGCGATTCCGAGCAGCGCATTGTCGACTATATATTGGAGCACCAGTCCGAGGCGCCGCGCCTGACGGCCGCCCAGCTCTCACGAGCCGCTGCCACGTCCGAGGCGACGGTTTCGCGCTTCTGCCGCAAGCTGGGCTTTGGCAGCTTCCGCAGCTTTCAGTTTTCGTTGGCTCGCGACTTGGAGAGTCAGCGCAACGAGGGCCTGACCGACGAGGTCTCGCTCGACAACATGGAGCAGAGCCTTAAAAATATCCTCGCCGCCAAGGTGAGTGAGCTTAATGCGACCATCGACGGCATTGATCACGACACGTTGGCCGCAGTTGTGCACGCGCTTAAGAATGCCGGCGTTATTGAGTTCGCCGCCGTGGGCAATACGAACGCGGTCGCGCTCGATGCGACATTTAAGTTTTCGCAGCTGGGCCTTCGCTGCATGGCAAGCACCATCAGCGAGACCTCGATTGGTTTCGCGCTCACGTTGCGCCCTGGTGATGTTATCGTGTTGATCTCGAACTCTGGCAAGTCGCGTCGACTGAACCGCATGGCAAAAGCAGCTCGCGATTGCGGCGCCACTGTAGTCGTCATCAGCAGCGACAGCAAGTCTCCACTTGCGCGCCTAGCCGACTACACCTTTAATACCGTCAATCACGAGGCACTGCTGACAACGGGCGACTTCGCGTTCTCCAAGATGAGCGCCACGATGATCATAGAGGTCATCTACAACTTCCTGCTGCCCGAAATCGAGGACGCGCGCGAGCACATCAGCTACTACGAAGAGCTCATCCAGCCGGATAAGGTCGTAGAGTAGACATTTTAGGGAGCCGATAAACGCCACTCGCCACGAAACCGGCCTATCTACTACGTTTTATCCGTATGGCCCAACCACATACCGAAAATAGAGAAAACCGCAGGCGCTCTACCTGCGGTTTTCTTTTTGCAATTCTTGACATGGTTCCCGATGGCCTATTAAACGTAGTAGATGGGCCGGTTTCGTGGCGGACAGGTCGGACATGCATGTGGCGGCACGGCCTAAGCACGCGCTTCTTCCAGCATCTGCCTGGCGTGCGCTAGGCTTGCCTCCGATTGATCGCCGCTCAGCATACGGGCGATCTCTGCGGTACGGGCATCGCCGGTCACCTCGTCCAGATGCGTTTGGGGAAAGTCGCCGGGCTCTTTACTGACCACGTAATGCTTGTCGGCCATGACGGCGACCTGCGCCAAGTGGGTTACGACAATCACCTGATGCGTAGCGGCGAGATCTGTCAGCACGCCCGCAAGTGCACGCGCCGTGGAGCCACCGACACCAGCATCGACCTCGTCAAACACCAACGTATCAACACCGTCCGCGTTACCGAGGACAACCTTGCTTGCCAGCATGACGCGGCTGAGCTCGCCGCCCGACGCAATGCGGCGCAAGGGACGAGGTGTCAAGCCAGCGCCGCTGCGATATAGCAGCTCGTAGCTTGAAGGGCCCGCCGGCGTCCATTCGGCACGCGGAAGATCGCGCGACTCCCAGACCAGCTCGGCACCGCCCATCTCCAGGCGCGCCATCTGACGGCCAACCTCGTGACAAAAGCGCGGGGCAGCGGTGTTCCGCGCGCGCTTAAGCGCCTTAGCAGCAGCAAAAAGATCGCGTTCAGCGCACCCGAGTGCCTCGCGAGCCTTCTTGATCTGCTCATCACCATCATCGACTAGAGACAGCAGCTCTCGTGAGCGGTCGCGCATGGCAAAGACATCGTCCATGGTGGGACCCCACTGACGCAGCAGGCCCTTGAGGTCGGAATACCGCTCGCGCATGCGAGCGAGCTCACGAGGGTCAAACGCAACGCCATCGCGATAGGCACGCAGCTCGTTGGCGCAATCCTCAAGCGAGATGCAGGCATCCGAAAGCGCATCGGCAATGTCACCGAGCTTGCGGTCAACGGTCGTCATGCGTGAAAGCTCGGCCACGGCGCCATTCACGGCATCGAGCGCTCCCCCCTCGGCAGCAAGCGATGCATGGGCCTCGTTGGCCGTCGCCACCAAGACCTCAGCGTGCTCCGAGCGCGGCAGCAGCTCCTCGAGTTCCTCGTACTCGCCTGGCTTGGGGTCGACCTCGGCGATACGCTCGAGGGCAAAACGCGCTTCCTCGACGCGACTCCCCTGCGCACGTGAGGCTTCCTCCACACGGCGAAGCTCCTTGGCGGCAGCACGCGAAGCCTTAAAGCAGGCACGATACTTCTCGAGCGCCTCAAGCGCCGCGCGCCCAGCCCAAGCATCGACCATGGCAACATGGTGCGCCGGGTCGAGCAGGCGCTGATGTTCATGCTGGCCGCAAAGATCCATCATCACGCCAACGCGCTCCGAAAGCTCGCGCACGCTGGCGATACGGCCGTCAATTTTTACGCGGCTGCGGCCCTCGGCAGAAAGGCTGCGCTGCACGGTGAAGCCCTCCGTGTCGTGCGGACCGTCAAACAGACGCGCCTCGACGCTGGCAAGCGCCTCGCCCTCGCGAACCGTCGACGAATCGGCGCGCTCGCCCAAAATGAGCTTGAGTGCCGAGAGCAGTGCGGTCTTACCAGCACCGGTCTCGCCGGTCAGAACCGTTAGACCCGCACTCGGAACCAACGTCGCCTCGCGAATGAGTGCAATGTTGGAAACCTGCAGCTCATCGATCATGACGCACTCCATAGAACACGCGACTCACCGAGTTATAGAAGCTCTCGGGACCGTAATCCAGCAGCAGCACATCGCCGGGACCGCGACGCACAGCCACGCTCTCGACCGTGCCGTCGCAGGTAATAAACTGTCCGTCGATAGCGATGGCAGGCACACTCGGGCGGTCGTCGGACATAAAGATCTCAACGACATCGCTTGGCGATGTCAAGAAAGCGCGAGCCTGAATGGTGTGCGGCGCGATGGGCACGCAAACCATGCCCGTATAATCGGGGCTCACGATAGGGCCGCCGGCGCTCAGCGCATAGCCGGTAGAGCCAGTCGCCGTCGACACGACGACACCGTCACCGCGCAGGCGATCGATATGATGGCCGGACACCGTAATGTCAAACTCAACCATATCGGAAAGGGGGCCGCGCGTAAGTGCCATGTCGTTGAGGGCAAACGTGCGCACGACATCCTTCGTGCCGTCTTCGCGCACCGAAACGATATCGGCGGCGATGGTGGCGCGGCGGCTCACGTGGAGCTCGCCGGACAGAGCATCGCTCACAACCTTTAAAATGTCGCGCTCCTCGGGGCTCGCTGCCGTCAAAAAGCCCAGATGACCATAGGAAAGACCCAAAATGGGAATCTCGCGGTAGTTGAGGATACGAGCCGCGCGCAGCAGCGTTCCGTCGCCGCCGAGCGTAATGACCAGGTCGGCATCGTCAACATCGGGCGCGCTTTGGATCTTGGAGCGCTGATCGGCAGCCCATGCGACCTCGTAGCCCTGGCGCGAAAGCCAAAGCTCGAGCATCAGGCCGCTCTCGACCGCCTCTTGCTTGTAGTAATTGGGAACCAGAAAGACTTTCATAGCGTTGCAGCTTTCTCGCTCAAAACCGATACCTGGGATTGCAGCTCATCGTCGGTGCGTTCGCCAGGGGCAAACCTTGTGCCGTACAGGAAAAACTCAACGTTGCCCTTAGCGCCATGGATGGGCGACACGCACACGTCAAGCGGGAACAGGCCCTTGGCGGCAAAAAGCTCAATCGCCGCCACGAGCGTATCGCGGCGGACGGCGAGGTCGGTCACGATACCGCCCTCGCCCACCAGCGCAGCCGGCGCCTCAAACTGGGGCTTTACGAGCGTGCAGAACGAACCCGAAGGATTCAGACACGCCAGCACGGCGTCGATGATATTCGCGATGCCGGTAAACGAGACATCACAAACAGCCAGGTCGATGGCGCCGGCATAGCCAAGCTCAGGCAACTGCGTCACGTTGGTGCGCTCATGCAGCGTCACGCGATCGTCCTGACGCAACGACCAATCGAACTGTGCGCGACCCACGTCCACCGAGACAACGGTCGCAGCTCCGCGCTTGAGCAGGCAATCGGTAAAGCCGCCGGTAGAGCAGCCTACGTCCAGGCAGGCAAGGCCCGTGGGGTCGATACAAAACGCATCGAGCGCACCCTCAAGCTTAAGGCCGCCGCGCCCAACGTACGGAATGCGCCCCTTAACGTGTAGCGGCAGGCCCGGCGTCACCTTGAGCCCCGGAGAGGCCAAACGCTCACCGCCGCTCGAAACCAAGCCGGCCATAAGAGTGCGAAGGGCATCCGCGCGATCGGCGCAGATGCCCTGTGAAATCAGTTCGTCATCAAGACGCACGCGTTTCATGAATGCCATCAACCATTCGTATCCGGAGATGCGGCTAGCTATCCTGGGATTCGTTTGCCGCATCCTCATCGTATTCCTGCTCGAGCTTATCGGCCTCACGCGGCGTCAGCTCAAACTTGTCGACCATATCGACCGCGCGGGAGCCCAGCTCAATCGCTTCGTCAAACAGATCGAGTGAACGCTCCAAGGACGTATCCTTGGAGCGAACGGTAGCAATGATCTGGTCCAGACGGTCCGAGATCTCGTCAAAGTTGCGGACAGAACCCTCTGGCATGGCTACTCCTCGACGGAGTCGGCCTCGACGGCCTCAGCAGCGTCCACATCCTCGGCAAGTACACCGGCGGTAGCCTGAGCGGCAGCGACCTTGGCGGCAGCCTCAGCAGCCTGGGCCTCCTCGCGAGCGCGATCCTCGGCCAGCAGTTCCTGGTACAGGTCCTCGCCCGGCAGCTCCTCGCTGCGAGCGATCTTGCCCAGCACGCCGTTGACAAACGAGGCGGACTGGTCGGTGCCATAGGCCTTGGCAAGTTCGACGGCCTCGTTGATCACGATAGCGTCCGAGACCTCTTCGTCGGTGAGGAAGCGCATCTCGTAGACGGCGATACGCAGCAGATTGCGGTCGGCGCCGGGCATGCGCATAAGATCCCAGTTCTTGGCGACGGCGCGCAGGGCACAGTCGATGCGATCGATATGCTCGTAGGCACCGCGGCACAGCTCCAGAGCATAGGGGTCGAGGGGGCCCTTCGAGATCAGGAAATCGCCCTCGAGGACGCGCTCGAGCGGGCTGTCCGTGGCCTCGGCCTGGAACAGCAGCTGCAGCGCCTGACTGCGGGCAAGCGTGCGCCCGCGATAAACCTTAAGGCTCAAAGGTTACTCCTTGGGGAAAACGAGGCCGTCGATGCAAACGTCAACGCGCTCGACCTCGACACCCACCTGGGCATCGATGGCGGCGACTACAGCGGCGCGAACGGCCTCGGCGAGTTTCTTGAACGGATAGCCAAAGAACACCACGACACGCACGGTGAGTGCGAGCTTGTCGCCGACGACCTCGGCTTCGACCGCCGGCTCGGAAGCCGGGGCCTTAGACGAGAGCATCATGGAGACAAGGTTGGTGGCAAGGTCCTTGACGCCAACGGAGGCGATGCCCTCGACATCGGACACGGCGCGCGAGACGATGGCGGTCAGAACATCGGGCGAAATGCCGATGCCGTCAATCTTGATTTCCTGGGGCATGAGTCCTCCTAGAAGAGTTGGTTGCTAGACGCGGGAGACGAACTTGCCGTCGCGGGTGTCAACCTTGATGACCTCGCCCTCGTTGAGGTACATGGGGACCTGGATGACAGCGCCGGTGTCGATCGTGGCCGGCTTGGTGGAGCCCTGGACGGTGTCGCCCTTAAAGCCCGGGTCGGTCTGGACGATGGTGGTCTCGATGAACATCGGCGGGGTCACGCCCATGAGCTCATCGTCGGCGAAGAGCAGCTGGCAAATGTCGTTCTCGCGCAGCCACTTGGAGTTCTCGCCCACCATGTCCTCGGGAACAGGAACCTGCTCATAGGTCTCATTGTCCATGAAGATGTAGTCGGCGCCATCGTTGTAGAGGTACTGGAACTCACGGGTGGTGAGCATGACGCTCTCGAACTTGGTGCCGGCGTTGCAGGTGTTCTCGACGACGCGGCCGCTCTTGATGTCGCGGGTCTTGTAGCGCACAAACGCGCCGCCCTTGCCCGGCTTGACATGCTGGAACTCGACAATGGTGTAGACCTTGTCCTTAATGCGGAGACCGAGGCCGTTCTTGAAGTCGGCGGTAGAAATGGTAGGCATAGCGACCTTTCTTGTTATGGGCAGAACGCACAAGCGTCCAATTTACATACGACCGAAATTATACACTTGCAGACGGCGCCTGCAGCGAGCGCATAAAAAGAGAACGCGGGGCGCCCGAATTGCTCCGGACACCCCGCCCCAAAAATCTATCGAAATGAGCTAGCAATCGATAATGTGCAGGTCGTGCGGGGTCTTGGTGAAGGGCTCATAGCCGTTCTCGGTGACCACGCCGTAGTCCTCCAGGCGCACGCCGCCCACGCCGGGCAGATACACGCCAGGCTCCATGGTGATAACCGAGCCGACCTCGATGGTGTTCTTGCTGCGGTTGAAGTTGGGCAGCTCATGGATGTCGATGCCCACGCCGTGACCCAGACCATGGTTGTAGTAATCGCCATAGCCGGCATCGCCGATGATCTTCTTGGAAAGCTTGAAAATGTCGTTGCCCTCCACGCCCGGATGGATGGCGGCGACGCACTCCTCGTGTGTACGGCGCACGAGCGCGTACAGGTCGAGCTGCTCCTGGGTAGGCTCGCCCATCACGACGGTGCGTGTCATGTCGGAGCGGTAATCACAGTAGCCCGCGCCGTAATCCATAAGAACGAAATCGCCCTTCTCGATCACGCGGTCGCTCGGCACGGCATGCGGGTTGGCGGTGTTGGGACCACTCGCCACGATGGAGCCGAAGGCAAGGCTATCGGCGCCGTTGGCGAACATAAAGTTCTCGAGCTCGTTGCGAACCTGCTTCTCGGTCATGCCGGGCTTAATAAAGCCGAGCATATGCTGGAAGGCGGCATCGGTGATCGACTGCGCATGGCGCATGAGCTCGATCTCCTCGGCGTCCTTGATGGCGCGCATCTTGCGAATGTCGTCATGCATCAGCGGCAGCATGCAGGCGACGGAACGATCCTCCAGACCACGCTGAATGCCCTGGTAGAAGTTGATCTGCATGTCGTCCTCGACAGCGCAGACGCGGCACTTGTTGGCCGCGATCTTGCCGGCGACCCAACCGGGGATGGTACCCTCGTCCATGTCGTAGACCCAAGGGCTGCCGGCGGGCGTGTTCTCCTCAAAGCTGTTGAGGTAGCGCGAGTCGGTATGGAACAGGCACTGGTCAGCCGTAATAAACGCCGCGTGCGGGAACTCGAAGGTGTAATCGAAGACGCCCTTCACGCCCGTGAGCCAACGAAGGTTGGCCTCGTCGCGCACCACGATGGCATCGTAGCCGCGCTCGACCATCAGGGCACGGACACGCTCGATACGACCGGCAGGACCGGCAGCAAACTCAGACATGCAGATTCCTTTCTTGTTGCCTCTATAAAGACGGGACGGGTCTCAACCGAACGACAGAATCGCATGCGATCCGCAACCGACTGAAAACCCGCCCCTCAACATGATACGAAAGACAATGGATGTCAATAAATCTTAGAGAAGTTCTTTGCGAGAAGCCAAGTAGGCGTGAGCATGGCGCTCAAGAACCTCGTCCTCAACGCTCGTGAGACGAATGGCGCCGAGTGCCGCGGGCAGCGGCAACATACTGCGGTTCGAACGGACAAACTGCTGCCTGCGGAACTCCTCGATATATGCGGCAGGCTCCAGATCGAAGGCAAGCTCCTCGATACCAAAGTCCTCCAGGCAGTCATCGACCTCAAAGACGTAATCGATATCGAAGTCGCAGGCATCATGTGCTAGGCGCGCCTCAAAGCGCATGCCCTCGGACAACAGCTGGTAGGCAGGGACCTGCGAAGCGGCATCGCCCAAGCAAGCGCGCAGGGTACGCTCCCCCGTCTTGCCAAAATCGAGCGCATGGCGGGCGCTCGGGTTCGTGGCCGTCAGCACGTCCTTGCGGGCAGTCTGAGACCATTGGACGGCATTGACGAGCGCGACCTCCTCACCAGCAAGAATCTCGGGGACAGTCTCAATAAACTGATTCCAGCGCGACTTGCTGCTCGAAAGCATGGTGCCGACAAGTACCGCATAGCCGAGCTTGAGGTCCTCGGGGTCCGCTTCGCGAACAAGGTCGAGGTCACACACGACCAAGCCCGGTTCGGGACGGAACGCGATAGCGGGAAGCGCATTGGCCGACGAGGCGACGAGCGACTTCATGGTCGTCGCGACCGTGAGCATGGCGTCGAAGGTCGTCGGCAACAGCGCGCACTCAGTTCGGCCGCACCACTGGTTGGCGCACCAGCTAACAACCGAGCAGGTTGCGGCATCGCCAACGGCGACAACCAGATCGTCGCAGGTAACGCCGTTGGCAGACAGGGCGCCAAAGATAGCATCGGCATCGGTCAGCGTAGCACCGGCAGGCGAAACCTCGAGGACGAGCGGCGACACGGCAAAGCCGGCATCGACCAGAGCGTGCTCAACGATCTCGCCAAAGCGGTCGGAAACAGCACTGTTCCAGACAACCATCGCACGCTTGGGCTTGCCCACGGCCGAGGCAAACATACGCGACAACTCACTAAAAGCGTTAAAGCCGACGCGAACATCGACACTGCGGTTTTGGAAATTGATCAGTTGACGGCGAATCATAGCAGTCCACGCTCCAAAAGCATCTCGGCACAAAGGTAGGAAACGTCCTCGAAGGACTTGTTGTGAATATCAAGGGTAAGGTCGGCAGCCTGGCGATACAGCGGACGGCGATGCTCAAACAGGCGCGCGGCATGCTCGGGCGAGCGGAAATCGGGGCGCGTGTCGGACCGACGAATCTGGCGAATCGAATCCTCAAAGTCGCCCTCGAGGTACACGCACGTACCCATTTCGTGCATCAGCTCAATATTCACCGGCGTCTCGACGATACCGCCCCCGCACGAAACCAACAGGCTGCGCTCGCTTTGGAGCGAACGGAGCGCCGAGGTCTCGAGCTCGCGAAAACGATCCTCGCCCTCGGTCTCAAAAATCTCGGTTACCGACTTGCCGCAACGGCGCACGACCAGGCGGTCGGTATCGATAAAACGCCGCTTAAACATAGTGCCGACGTTGCGCGCGAGCGTCGATTTGCCCGCGCCCAAAAAGCCGATAAAGAAGATATGGTCGCAGCCGTGTTTGGTGTGCTGGGACATAGCGAGACCTAATCCTCGCAGGGAAGGTCGCGCAGGGCCCGGCGCTCAAAGATACGGAAGATCTGCGTATACCACAGGTCCTGCGTCGCCTGCGGCTTTACCAAGATGGTATCGACGCCGGCGAAGTTGCCGCTCCACACGTCCGTGTAGAGCTGATCACCGATCAGCACCGCCTCGTCGGCCGTGGCGCCGAGGCGCTTAAGACCCGCCTTGAGGGCAAACGGCGCCGGCTTCATGGCGTGGCTGATGGCCTCGAGTCCCAGCTCGCGTGCAGAGCTCATGACCTGGTCGCGATGCCAGTTGTTGGACACCATGCACAGCTTAAAGCCTTTGGCGCGGGCGGCGTCGAGCCAAGCGGAAACCGCGGCGGGAACCTGCTCGGTGTCGCGCGGCACCAAGGTGTTATCGCGATCGAGCAGAATGGCGCGTTTGCCGTCGGCCCACAGGGTATCAAGGTCGATGCGATCGACCGAGGCAACGTATCGTTTGGGGCTAAAAATCCTCATGCTAATTCCAAGACTGTTGATGCTCTTCGTAGGTTTGCGAGAAGTACTCCTCGTCCTGCGTAATGTAGAAATACAGGTCATCGGAGTCGGTCGGCTCAAGCGTGGCCTTGAGTGCCTCGAGCGACGGAGAGCAGATGGGCGTGGGTGGCAGACCCTCGTGCTTATAGGTGTTATACGGACTATCGCTCTGCAGGTCGTCGGCGGTAACCTCGCCACCGGTGACATACATCATGGTAGCGTCGCTGTTGAGATAGCGCAGGCCGTCGAGCTTGCCGGCAAGGCGGTTGTAGAAGACCGAGGCCACGTGCGCACGTTGATCGGCGTTGAGGCCCTCGCGCTCAACGATAGAGGCCAAGTTGACGATGTCGTAGTCGGACATCTCCACACCGTAGCGCTCCTTGATCTTGGCTTCGCAGCTCGCAAAGTCAAGCGACTTGTACTCGGTCTTAAACTGATCGAGCATAGCGTGAATCACGTCATCGGCCGTCGGCGAATCACCCAACGAATAGGTCTTGGGGAACAAGAAACCCTCAAGCGAGTCGTTGGCGGCGCCCTTAAGGAAGCTATAGTCGTCCACGTAGTTGGAGGCCTTGGCCTGGTTGAGGAAGTCTTCCTTAGAGATGCTGTCGTAGGCCTGGGCCACACGGTCGGCGACCTGATCGACCGTTAGACCCTCGGGAATAGTAAGCGCATTGGAGCCCGCGTTGGGGCCTTCCATGAGCTGCTGAACAACCTTGGTCGCATCCATGAGTGTGGTGAACGAATAAGTACCAGGCTTGAGCGACATATCGGCGTTGAGCTTTTTAACCGCCGCATAGTAATCCTTGGGATTCTCGACGATATGGTTCTCGGAGAGAATCGAAGCGATGGTGTCACCCGAGGCACCATCGGGAATGGTCACCGTAACCTGCTGTCCAGCCGTGACCTTCGTATCCTCACCGGCAAAGAAGCCCTTGACGGCCGGCACGACAAAGAAAACGATCGCGACAAGCGCAAGCACCGCCACCACAACGCCGATGATCATGGGAACCGGAGAGCTCTTCTTTTGAGAACCGCGACGAGTATGCGTGTTGTAGCTCGAGCGGGTCGCCGGAGCAACGCCATGCGAACCGCGAGCGTGATGCGAATGCGATTGGGGGGCCTGCGTTCGCTGGGTAGGTGCCTGCTGCTTAAAGCGGGTACCGCCTGCAGGCTGGGCCGTACGAGCAGTGGGCTGCTGAGCCGCGTGAGAAGCCGGATGCTGAACCGAACGAGCAGAAGGCTGCTGACCCGTCCGTTGAACAGGTTGGGCCGAACGAGAGAAGGACTGCACCGAGCGCGCGGCAGGCTGAGCTGCGCGCTGCGTCGGCTGTGCCGGACGCTGGCCAGGCTGGGCAGTGCGCGACGCCGGCTGCCGTGTACGATTCTGCTGGCGCGGATCGGAAGCGCTAGGCATGCGAAACCTCCTCGTTTTTACGATCGAGCCACGTCTGCAAAAACAGGCTGGCGGCAATCATGTCGATCTTGCCCCTCATCTGCTTTTCGTTGAGGCCCTGCTCACGCAGGATACGCTTGGCCTCTTGTGAAGACAGACGTTCGTCCTCAAACTCCAGCGGAAGATCGAGCTCGTCGGCAATCTTTTGCGCCACGGCGGCAACGCGCTCGGCCTGGGGGCCGGGCTCACCGGCCATGGTCAAGGGACGTCCGCTTACCAGGATGTCGGGCTCATAGTCCTCGACCAGGTAGCGGAACGTCTTGGCCATACCGGTGACCTCGGCGGCCGGAAGCACCTTGACGGGCATCGCCATCTTGCCATCACGGCTCGAGACGGCGATGCCGATCCTGGTCTCCCCTATGTCCAGCGCAAGCGCGACCACAGCGACTTCTTAGATTCTTAGGCGCCGAGCGCGGTCTTGGCGGCCGCGAGGGCATCGGCGATGCCAGCAGCATTCTTGCCACCGGCCTGGGCCATGTTGGGACGGCCACCACCGCGACCGTCGACCAGACCCGCGATCTGCTTGATCACGTTACCGGCGTGGAACCCGGCCTTCACGGCGTCATCGGAGCCGGCAGCGAGCAGCGCAGGCGTGCCCTTCTCAGTCACGCTGGCGACGACACAAGCGACAGGGCCGGCGACCTTCTGGTGCACGGTATCCCATACGTTGCGCAGGTCAGCAGCCTCAAGGCCCTGGAGCTCAGCAACGACCAGCTTGTAGCCGCCGAGCTCGACAGCACCCTCGATGGCACTGGAAATGGCGTCGGAGGAGCCACCGGTCAGAGCCTTTTTGAGCTTGTTGGACGTCTCGCGCAGCTCGGCCTGCAGGTTCTCCACACGGGCGGGAACCTCGTCGACGCGGCACTTGAGCGCAGCGGCGGCGGCGTCAACGAGCGCCAAGCGGTCGGCCATGTAGTCGAGGGCACCCTTAGAGGTCACAGCCTCGATACGGCGGACATTGGAGCCTGTGGAGGACTCGGAAATAATCTTGAACAGGCCGATCTCGGCGGTGTTGGCGGCATGGGTGCCACCGCAGAGCTCGCGAGAGAACGGCTGGTCCTCGGCGCCCACGGAGACGACGCGAACGACATCGCCGTACTTCTCGCCAAATAGAGCGACAGCGCCGGCAGCCTTAGCCTCGTCGATGCCCATGACACGGGTCACGACCGGCTTGGAAGCGAAGATTTGCTGGTTGACCAGGTCCTCGACAGCCTTGAGCTGCTCAGAGGACAGAGCCTCGAAGTGCGTGAAGTCAAAGCGCAGGTGCTCGGTCGTCACCAGCGAGCCGGCCTGGGAGACATGCTCGCCCAGAACCTGCTTAAGCGCGGCATCGAGCAGATGCGTGGCGGTGTGGTTGCGGCGCAGGAAGCCACGACGCTCGGCGTCGAGAGCGGCGGTCACAGCGGCACCGACAGTCAGCGTGCCATCGGCAACGTGCGCTACGTGGGCATACAGGCCGTTGTGGTTCTTGGTGTCGGCAACGGTCAGAACAACGCCCTCGGCGGAAAGCTTGCCGGCATCGCCCTGCTGACCACCCATCTCGGCATAGAACGGGGTGCGGTCGAGCACGACCTCGACATCCTCGCCCGCGGCTGCGGACTCGACGGACTCGCCGTTGCGCACGATGGCGACAACCTTGGCGCCCTCGATCACATCGTTGTCATAGCCGTCGAACTCGGTCGCTGCGACCTTGTCGGAAAGCTCGACCCACACGTCGTTGAAGCTACCCCAGGCGTCGCCCTTGGCGTTAGCGCGGGCGCGGGCCTTCTGGTCCTCCATGCAGGCAGTGAAGCCGTCCATGTCGACGTCGTGGCCAGCGGTGCCGGCGATCTCGACGGTCAGATCGATGGGGAAACCAAAGGTGTCGTGCAGCTTAAAGGCGACATCGCCCGGAAGCACAGCGCCCTCGGCAAGCGCTGCCAGGGCCTCGTCCAGGTAGACACGGCCATTGTCGAGCGTCGTGGAGAAGCGCTCCTCCTCGGAGGCGACGATACCCTTGACGAGCGCGACGTTCTTGAGCAGCTCGGGATAGGCCTCGCCCATTTGAGCGTTGACCTCGTCGATGAACTTGGTCAGGAAGGCGCCCTCGATGCCCAGCAGGCGACCGTGGAACACGGCACGGCGGAGCAGACGGCGAAGGACGTACTCGCGACCCTCGTTGCCGGGAAGGATGCCGTCCGAGATCATAAAGTCGACAGCACGGGAGTGGTCGGCGATGATGCGCAGGGAGCGGCTGGCGCCGGAGTAATCGTCGGCGTCATAGGTCTTGCCGCTGATCTCCTCACCGAGCTTGATGAGGTGCTGCATCAGATCGCCGTCGTAGTTAGCAGTCTTGTGCTGCATGATAGCGGCCATACGCTCCAGGCCCATGCCCGTATCGAGGTTGCGGTGCGGCAGCTCCGGCATGGAGCCGTCCTCCTGGCGGTCGTACTGGGTAAACACGAGGTTCCAGAACTCAAGGAAGCGGTCGCAGTCGCAGCCAGGCTTGCAGTCGGGGCTGCCGCAGCCGACCTCCTCGCCCATGTCAAAGTAGATCTCGGAGCACGGACCGCAGGGACCGGTGGGGCCAGCGGCCCAGAAGTTGTCGTCCTCGCCCAGGCGGGAGATGTGATCCTCGGCAACGCCCAGAGAACGCCACACGTCGTGGGTCTCGTCGTCCTCGGTAAAGACGGTAAAGTACAGGCGGTCGAGCGGCAGCTTGAACTCCTTAGTGATGAGCTCAAAGGCCCAAGCGCAGGCCCGCTGCTTGGAGACGCCGCCAAAGGAGAAGTCGCCGAGCATCTCGAAGAAGGACAGGTGACGGCCGTCCTCGCCGATGCAGTCGATGTCGTTGGTGCGGACGCACTTCTGGCAGGAGATCGCGCCGATCTCCTTCATGGTCTTCTTGCCCTGGTAGTACTCCTTAAACTGGTTCATGCCGGCGTTGGCAAGCAGCAGCGAAGGATCGTCGGGGACGAGGGACGAAGAAGGATAGAGCTTAAGACCGCGCTCCTCAAAGAAGTTGAGGAACTTAGAGCGGATCTCGGCCGTAGTCATTGACGGGTAGTCAGCACTCATAGAGGGAATCTCCTCGGTTTCACATCGAAACAGTTCAAACGTAACGATATTACCATCCCGCCGCGCAAGTGCAAAAAAGAGGGCCGGCACAATGCCGGCCCTTCAGCGAAATTGCATGTTAGCGCGTATGAATGTTAACCCGAATTACCCCGCTAGTTGTCGTCATCGTCCATGGAGCCGTCGATGCCGGTTTTGGTGTCGTCATCCGAGTTGGAATCATCATCCTTGGCGAAGGGGTTCTTGAAGAAACCGGTCGCATCGGGCTGCAGGCCCGAGAGCTTAATCCAGGGATTATCGAGCTCGGGTTTGGGCATGGCCTTGGCCTCGGGCGCAGTCTCGTTGCCGATGAGCTCGGACTCGTAAATGAAGGTGTCGTCGCCGAGCGCGTCATAGGCGGCGACCGGGTTGCCATCGGCATCACGGTACGGCGTGCCTTTAAACACGGCGCCGTCGTATGCCACGAGCTGGCGGCCGGTCTCATTCTCGAAGTAGTACACGAAGATACCCTTGAGAGCCGCACAAAGCGGGATGGCAATAATCATGCCGATGGGACCCATAAGTGCCGAGCCAATAACGAGCGCCGTGAGGCTCATGATGGGATGCACCTGCACCGAGCTCTGCATGACCTTAGGCGAAATCACGTTGTCGGTGACGTTTTGCGCGACCATCGTCACGATGAGCGTCCATAACGCCAACATAGGGCTGAACATGAAACCGAGCACTGTGGCGATTGCTGCGCTCACCCAGGGACCGACGACCGGAACCAAATGCATGATGCCGGTAAAGATAGCCATGAGCGCCGCATACGGATGGCCGATGATAATAAAACCGATAAAAGCGAGGAAACCACCGCAGATGGACGTCACGACCATACCGCGCATGTAACCGCCGACAGAGCGAGAAAGGATGGCGACCATAAAGCGGTACGAGGTCTCCTTCTCCTGACCGATGATGGTGCAAATCTCGTGGTGCATGCGAGGGTAGTCGCAGGCCATCCAGTAGGCAAGCACCAGACCAAGGAAGATCACGAACAGCTGCGAGGCCGTATTGGTGATGAGCGGGAACACACCACGGCCAAGCTCGGCAGCGATCTGAGACACATACTTCGATGCCACGGCGACCAGCGACGAAAGATTATCGTCCAAATACTCCTTGAGCGGCGTATTGTTGAGCGTCTTGGCATGCGAGATCATCTCGTTGAGGTCGCCACCCGCAACACGAAGCTGCTCGGGCAGGCGGCTCAGGACTTCCATGATCTGACCAAAGAGAATCGGCGACAAGATGCAAACGACACCGACGAGCACGGCAACAACAACAATAAGCGCGATAAGCGAACCGATGCCACGATTCACGCCATGGTGCTCGAGCCAGTTGGTGATCGGGGACATCACAAAAGCAATGATGGAGCCGACGGCAAGAAACTCAATAACCGGTGCCAGGATGCCCATAAGGTTAAAGATGACAGCGGCGATGACAATGCAGCCGACAACAGCCCAAATGCGAAGCGTCAGAATGCGGGTGTCGCGCAGCACGCGATCGGTTTGTTGGGGGTGCTCACTCATGAACGAATCATCACTCCGTCGGGGTCGATCTTGTCCTGAATCTTCTTAAGCGTGCGGCGCAGCAGACGCGAAACCTGCACCTGCGAGATACCCAGCTTCTTGGCGATCTCGATCTGGGTCATGCCCTTCACAAAACGCAGCTCGATCACCTCGCGCTCGCGCGGCGAGAAATCACGGATGGCCTCCTCGATCACCAGGCGGTCATCGGTAAAGTCGAGCTCGTTGTCGTCGTCGGCGTAACGGTCGAGAATCGAGGGGGCATCGTCGGAATCGGACGCACCAGGAGCCTCGATGGGCACCGAAGTATAGGCCGAAGACGATTCCATAGCCTCCAGGACCTCATCGACAGTCACGTCTAGATACTCGGCGATTTCCTCAACCTTGGGCGAGCGCTGCAACTCGTTGGTGAGCTTGTCGGTAGCCTGGTTAACCTTGGCAGAAAGCTCCTGCAGGCGACGAGGCACGCGCACGCTCCAGCCCTTGTCGCGGAAATGACGCTTGATCTCGCCCAAGATGGTGGGCGTGGCAAACGTGGTGAACTCGAGTCCGCGCTCAGGGTCAAAGCGGTCGATAGCCTTGAGCAAACCCAGATAGCCGACCTGCATGAGGTCGTCGAGCGGCTCGCCGCGATTCTTAAATTTGTTGGCAAGAAACCTTACCAGGTTCATATGGGACATGACGAGCTGCTCGCGGGCGTCCGGATCACCGGTCTCCTTGTAGCGACGAAACAGCTCGCGGGTTTTCTCCTTGTCCCAAGCGGTCTTGCCGCTCCGGGAACGTTCGGTCATATTAGATATCCGCCTTGAGGTCGAGGGAAAGCGTCAGGGGCGCCGCGGTCTTTTCGTAGGAGTCGCACACGCTTGCAAGGATGAGCTCGGCATACACCGCAGCCTGGTCGTCTTCATCGACAGTCGCCTGATCGCCAAAGGTAATAGTCATGCCAACGTGGGTCTCATCGACATCGAATTTGATGGTGATGTCGTCGCAGTCGACCGCGGTGCACCCAAAGATGAAGGCCTCCTCGGCAGCCATACGGATGTCCTCGATACGATCGACGGACATAGAGCACAGAGCGCCGACGTTGGCGGCCGTCATGCGCACCAAGCGCGCGAGACGCGGATCACCGGCAACGCTCAGCGTAATGGGGCAGGTTGCTTCGCTACTCATCGCAGGACTCCTCGGAGGTCTCGGCAGGCGTATAAGTGTAATACTGAGCAGGCTTGGCTGCGGGCTTCTGAGCCGCATCCGCGCCATCGACGGCCTCGTCCTCAGCCTCACCAATCAGAACGCGCTCGGTAGGCTGCTCGGCCTCGGCGGCGGCAGCGGCGAGCTTGCGATCGGCGTCGGCTGCAGGAGCCTTCACCTTATTGAAAAGCTTCTGCACGGCACCGGCCGCAGAATCAGTCACGCTCGATACGGCATTACTGGCCTCGGCCATGCTGCCCGTGACCTCAGAAATGTCGCGAACGACCGCCTCAACCTCAACGAGGTTGGACGTCAGGGCGTCAACGGCAGTCTTGCTCGACTTGAGGAGTGGCTCAACCTGTGCCAGCGCAGGGGTGAGCTCATCAACGGCGCCATCGAGCTTTGCCACCACGGGCTGTGCCTCGGCGAGCGTATTGTTAAGGTCACTCACCGTCTTGTCGAGCGAATCAACAACGGTGCGGGTCTTACGCAGCGTGAGCGCGAGCTCGACAACAGCCCACACGCCGGCAACGGCGAGCAGCAGCAGGGCGATTTGAATGGGACTCATACAAGCCTCCCGAAGGAATCGAAATACAGACGCTTTTCATGGTACCCCAAAGAAGGGCAAAGATACCCAAAGGGAATGTGCGAGGCGCCAATGACCTACTTGGGGGCGTTGCCGCTACGGTCGCGCTCGCTTTGCTCCACACGCCACTCTTCCCAACCGCGGCCGGCAGGCTGCCAGAACGCGCCGCGCTCCAGGCCTTCAGGCAAATAGCGCTGATCGACCCAGCCTTCGGGATAGTCATGCGGATACTTGTACACACCGTATTCTTCGCTGCCCGGACGATGACGATCGCGCAGATAGCTCGGTACCTCACGCAAGCCACTGCTGTGGATATCGGCCAGCGCCGCATCGATCGAGGCCTCGCACGCGTTGGACTTAGGCGCCAGGCACACATAGAGCGCAGCCTGTGCCAGGTTGATGCGACACTCGGGATAGCCAATGACCTCGGCAGATTTAAATGCGGCATGTGCCACCAGCAGCGCCTGTGGATCGGCATTGCCAACATCCTCGGAAGCCTGAATCATAATACGGCGAGCGATAAACTTGGGATCCTCCCCCGCATCGATCATGCGCGCAAGCCAATAAATGGTGGCATCGGGGTCGCTGCCGCGCATTGACTTAATAAACGCGCTGATGATGTCGTAGTGCATGTCACCGTTTTTGTCATACGAAAACCCGCGACGCGGATTGGCGATCTTCACGTCATCCACGGTAATGGGATAGCGTTCCCCCGCCGCCGGCGCTGGCGTTCCCTCAGTATCGGGACGCGTAACGGCAATCTCGCTCGCAAGCTCGAGCGTCGTGAGCGCCGAGCGCGCATCACCCGCGGCCAGCGTGCAAATGGTCTTGACTGTATCCTCATCGGCCGAGAACTTACCGTTTAAACCCTGCGGTGCCTCGAGCGCACGCTCAACGAGCGTGGCTATATCCTCATCCTTCAGGTGCTCAAGCTCTACCACGCGCCCACGCGACAACAGTGCGGAGTTGACCTCGAAGTACGGGTTCTCGGTCGTGGCGCCAATCATAATGACGGTACGGTTTTCAACCGCATGCAAAAGCGCATCCTGCTGCGACTTCGAAAAACGGTGAATCTCGTCGATGAACAAGATGGTACGGCGGTCATACGTATTCAGGCGCGTCTTTGCCTCGTCGATCACGCGACGCAGGTCCTTCACGGTACCCGTGACGGCGCTGACCTCGACAAACTCGCTCTTGGTATGGTTAGCGATAATGTGGGCCAGCGTCGTTTTGCCCGTACCGGCCGGCCCATACAGAATCACGCTCGATAGCACATCATGCTCGATCGCCGCACGCAACCACGAACCCTTGCCCACGGCCTTTTGCTGCCCCACGTACTCGTCGAGCGAATTGGGGCGCATGCGCACCGCAAGCGGCGCGTTCTGAAAGGAACGCTCGCGCGTCGAAGCAGAAAAAAGGTCGTCCATAGCCATCCCGTGCATCAATCAAAAGCTTTATTCGTCAACAGTATACCGAATAAATACGAACTACCGTTCGTTAATATAGGTACGATGCGGAAACTCCAGACCAGGGAACAGCTTGCTCGTCAACTCGCAGAAATAGCCGTCCGTCATGCTCGCGATGTAATCCACCACCGCTTGATCCTTGTCATCCTGCCAGGCATAAGCGCGATCGTAGTAGGAAAGCTGCTGCTCAATGCGCGAAATATGATGCTTAAAGATGTAAGAGGACTCGTCGCCTTTATTTAGATCCTGCAGGCAGCGGTCGTAGAGCTTTTCGAACGCCTCGCGCAGCTCCGCCTCGGAATCTCCCTCGATACCACCCTTGCTGTAGATCTTCTCGTAGTTCTCGCGCTTCGCCCGGCGAATCTCCCCAAACAGGTCCTCGCTCATCTCGATACGCGGTTTGCCGTAGCTATGCTCAACGATATCAATGGAGGCGTGCGTGAGGATCCAGCTGTTGTAAGCCCCGCCCAGGCCATCGTCAAAGGCGTCGGGTGACAGCAGGCCCGCCGCAATGGCGTCTTGGCGATCGCGCCCAACGTAGGCGAGGATATCCGAGATACGCACCACGCAGCCCTCGAGCGTCATGGGACGCAGGTGCTCAATCGCGCTATAACCCGTGGCGATACAGTCCTCAACCGTCTGATCGAACTGGTCAAAGGTCGCCATGTGTGACAGCTCAAATACACGTTGCTCGTACTCGCCGTTATGGCACAGCACGCCGTCGAGCGTCTGGAGCGACACGTTGCGGCCGTACAGCGCGTCGAGCACGCGGACGGACTGCACGTTATGGAAAAAATAACGACCCGTACGCTCGTGATAGATATCGTTGAGGAAACGCTCGCCGGCATGGCCAAAGGGCGTGTGGCCCAAATCGTGGCCCAGGCCAATCGCCTCGATCAAATCGCAGTTGAGGCCCAGGGCACGGCCGATATCGCGGGCAATGCGCGAGACAAGCTGCACGTGCAGGCCGCGACGCGACAGGTCATCATTGCTACGGAAGCTAAAGACCTGCGTTTTGCCTGCATAACGCGTGTACGCCGGAAGATGAAGAATCTTTTCGGTATCGCGCATAAACGCCGGACGCATAAGCGTGCCTTTGTCGGCAGCGCGATCAATACGACGAATGACCTGGTCATCACCGCATCGATAAGGATTAACGACACCCGAGGCGCGGTCGGCGGCGATACGCTCGACCAGCTCGGACGACAACGCCGCGGGAATGCGGTCCATGCGCGCCTTAATGACGGCCGTTTCTTGATTAGTTGCCATGGCATGCTCCTTAAAAAGGATGCGCAATCGGTTACAATGTGCAGCCCACGACCTCGATTATGGCAAATATCGGCACCAAAAACGGGAGCAATGGCAGGGAGCGCGATTTTGTGAAGAGGCAGGAGAGGGCCAGGACCAGGAGCGCGACGGCAAATGCCACGATGCCCCCCAGAGGGTCGAGCGTGCAAAGCGCGAAGAGCGCCTTGGCATCCCCCATGCCGATGCCGGGGGCTTGGCGAACACGACGCCAGAGCGACTCAGTGAGCACAAGGGCAAGGTAGACGATGACCGCAAGACCGGCGTGGTCAAGCGCCGTGTTAACACCTCTGTCAAGCCAAACGCCTGCAAGCGCCGCCACCGCACACACGCCGGCAAGCTCATTGGGAAACCGCCGCTCACGGGCATCAATCACCGCGCCGGCAAAAGCGCAGATCCAAAATGGGATGTAGAACATCGTGTACCTCCATGAACAGCTGCTCAAAAGCAAAAACCACCACAAAGGTGCCTGTCCCCTTTGTGGTGGTTTTGGTGGTGGTTATTTGGCGCCTTGCATGACCTCGTCAAGGGTAACGCTCACGGCGTGCTGCGTCGGCACCCAGTCGACCTTCAGGAACAGTGCGGCCACCGTGATGGGGATATAGCTGAACATAAAGATCGGGAAGGTAAACAGGTTGGTCACCAGGCGCCACTTTTGCGCGCAGTGAATATGCTTGTACTCAAAGATAGTCGTGAGCAGCGCCAGGATGAAGAAAGTCTGATACATCATGGCGAAGGTCATAATGAGCGAAGCGGCGCACGCCTGCATCTCGACTTCGGTTGCCAAGAAACCATGCGAAAGGCCACCCACAATCAAGAACGTCGCATTAGCGAGCATCGAGATCAAGGACAGCAGCATACCCGGGGCGATGGTCATAAACATGTCGTAGGCGGCAAAGCGATGATAGCGGAAGGTCGATTTGACCAGGTGCTTACCGTAGGTAAAAAACACCTGGTAGAAGCCCTTGGTCCAGCGCATGCGCTGTTTCCAGGACGCCTTAAACGTCACGGGCTGTTCGTCAAAGAACTCCGCCGGCGCATAACCGATGCGAATGCCGTGAATGGCACAGAACGTGGTGAACTGGATGTCCTCGGTCAGCGTATGGAACTGCCAGCCGTGCATGCCCTCGATAACACTGGCGGAGATGAGGTAGCCCGAACCCGAGACGGCGCAAGACGTCTTGCAAATGTTGCGCGCGTTGTTGAGAAAGCGCGCCTCGCGCAGATACCACGTAGCATTAGCCGCCGAGATCCACGAGCTGCCGAAGTTTTTGGAATTGCGATAGCTCGTGACCACATGGAAGCCCTGGTCAAAGGCATCGTTCATCTTGGAGACGTAATCGCGGGAGATGACGTTATCGGCATCGAAGATAAAGTAACCTTCAAACGTATCCGGATACTCGTTAAGGATACGGTCGAAACCAAAGTCCATGACCCAGCTCTTACCCTTGCGGGCAAGGTCGTTGCGCTCATAGACAATGGCGCCCGCCTCGCGCGCAAGCTGTGCCGTGTTGTCGGTGCAGGCATCGGCGACCACAAAGACCTCGATAAGCTCGGACGGATAATCCTGGTCCTTGATGGAGCGAACGAGGTTGGCGATCACGGCCTCCTCGTTATGCGCCGCGATAAAGAAGGCATAGCGGTGGAGTTTTTTGGCCTTGGGAGGCGCGACCTCGCCACGAAGAGCACCGATGACAAAGAAGACCACCTGGTACAGAAAGCAGACCGTGAGCAGCGTAACCACAATCTGGTTAAAGATCACGATGGGCGTGTTGGTTTGTAAAAAGGCGAGCATGCAGGCTCCCAGGAACGCATTACGTAAACAACCGTATATCTTACCGCAGGCTAGGGGCGTTCAAGAAACCACCTAATACTGACTAGGCTTCGAGAAGACCGAGCTGAGGAACGATCTCGTCACCGGCAGCGGTGCGACCAAGCGAGCGCGGGGCCAGGTCGTCAAGAACCGCAGCGAGATCCCACGGCAGCTCGTCGCGGCACTCAATGCGCTCCCCCGTCACGGGATGGTCGAACGCCACGCGCCAGGAATGAAGGAACTGCCTGGTCAGACCCTGATCGGCGTGTGCGTCGCACTTACCGTAGAGCGGATCGCCCACGCAGGCGTGATTGATATGACGCATATGCACGCGAATCTGATGCGTGCGACCGGTAAACAGGTGGCACTCGACGAGCGTATAGCCGTCGTCGAAGCGCGTGGAATCAAAGCGCTCGAGGACCTTAAAGGTCGTAATGGCCTGGCGTGCGAAAGGATCGTCCGAAACCGCCATCTTGACACGGTCACGCGTAGAACGGGCAATGCCAGTGTTAATGGTGCCCTCATCCATAGCGATATGACCGTGAACGAGCGTAATGTAGCGGCGGTCGAGCGTGCGCGTACGGATAAGATTTTGAAGCGCGCGCTGGGTGTCGTCGTCCTTGGCCGCAAGCATGAGACCCGAGGTATCGCGATCCAAACGATGCACGATACCGGGGCGGTCCTCGCCCTGCACTGTGCCCAGATGGTCGATACCGCAGTGATAGACCAGGGCATTCGCGA
Organism: Collinsella sp. AM17-1; assembly: GCF_003470665.1. Lineage (GTDB taxonomy): Bacteria > Actinomycetota > Coriobacteriia > Coriobacteriales > Coriobacteriaceae > Collinsella. Next base: position 71,095 of record NZ_QRJZ01000002.1, on the reverse strand, counting down.
GCGTACTGCTCTCATGACCATGTGCAGGATGGCACACCAGGCCGCGCTGCTTTGAGAGCACAATGAGATAGTCGTCCTCATAGCGAATGTCGAGCGGGATGGCCTCGGGAATCACATCGGTGGGATCGTGCGGCTCGGGCAGATCGACCGAAATACGGTCGCCGGCTCGCACGGCGTACTTTTTAGACAGGCAGGTCTCGCCATTGACACATACTGCACCGCCCTCAATCAGATGCGCGCAGGCAGAACGCGTGGGGCAGCCGTCATTGGCACCCAGATAGGCGTCAAGACGTTGACCAGCGGCATCGTCGGCAACAAGGATATGGATGTCGGCCATTAGCGCTCAATCCTTTCGCGAATCTTGCGGGCACGCTCCCCACGTTGTTTGGCCTTGCGCTTGGCGCGGGCCTCGTCACGGGCGTCAAGCTCGGCGGTCGCATCGACCTCGCGGGCCGCAGGGCTCAAGAACATGTAGCCGATGAGGGCAAGCACAACGCCTACGGTGATGCCGATATCGGCCACGTTAAAGACGGGAAAGTCGATGAAGGTGGTGGCAATAAAATCGGTCACAAAGCCAAAAGTCAGACGGTCGATCGCGTTGCCAATGGCACCGCCCGCGACCATAGCCATGCCCACCACCTCCAAGCGAGCAAGCTGGGGCGCGCGAAGCAAGTACAAGGCAATAGCGATGATGACCGCCAACGCCAGCACGGCAAACGCGATGCCATGCCCCTCGCCCATGCTAAAGGCAGCACCGATATTGCGAACAAATAGAAAGTCGATCACACCGGGGATAACAGTCATATGCAGAGCATCGCCCACGGCACGAACCGCAAGCTTGGTCAGCTGGTCAACAAGCAGCACAACGAGCGCCACACCACCAGCAACACCCAACCGCCAACGCAAAGGCGGCGTCATATCCCCAGTACGACCCAAAGAAATCCCCTACCCTCAAGAACATCGAATTCCGTTTAACGCAAATCAATATCTTATATTGACCAGCAACGAAATAGCCGATGATTCGTTACCGACAGCGAAAACCCGCCAGAGCGAGCAAGGTGCCTTGAAACAAGGCGGCATTGACCTTCTAGTCATGCCGCCGAAGTTGAAAGGCAGATTGCCGCTCTGGCGGGTTTGCAGCGTCAACCGGTTACGCGGTTTGGTAAAACCGCGTAACTACAAAGCCTCAGCGCAGCGCTTGCAGATATGCGCGTGGCCGTTGTACTCGCCGACGGTGGTGCGGTAGTTCCAGCAACGGTCGCAGCACTCGCCTTCGGCTGCCTCGATGGCAACAGAGAGTTCCTCGCCCTGGGTCAGCTCAACATCGGAAACGATGTAGAACTCGGCCAGATCAACGGCCTTGTCGCCAGTCAGCAGCGCGTACATCTCGGCGGGAACGACCGCCTTGACGCGTACCTGCTGGCTCTTGGTGAAGGTGCCGGCGGAGCGGGCATCCTCAAGGGCCTTGGTCACGGCGCTACGGAGCTCAAGTGAAGCCTCGAGCACGCCCTCAAACTCATTGGCCTCGTCGACCGTGATGGGCGACTTGTACCAATCGAGCAGCGCGGCGTACTTCTGATGATCGACGCAGCCGGCGGGCGCATAGGCCATGGCCTCATCGACGGTGTAGGACAGGATCGGCTGCAGATCGCGCATGAGCATCGAGAAGAGCTCGGCGAGCACGGTCTGGGCGCTGCGGCGCTCGAGCGAGCCGGGCTTTTCGCAGTACAGACGGTCCTTCAGGGCGTCAAGGTACACGTTGGAAAGCTCGGTAACCACGAAGTCGTAAAGCGCACGGTAGGCGCGCGGGAACTCGTAGCTGGCGTAGGCATCGTCGACCTCGGCCTGGACCTGGGTCAGACGGGCGACCATGAGCTTGTCGAGCGGCAGCAAGTCGGCAAAGGCGACGCCGTCGGTCTCGGGCTCAAACTGACCCTCGAGCTCGGAGAGCAGGAAGCGCAGCGTGTTGCGGAAACGACGGTAGGCATCAGACGTACGAGCAAGGATCTCGTGGTCGATGGAGACGTCGGAGCTGGTGTCGACGGAGGCAACCCACAGACGGATGATGTCAGCGCCCATCTCGTCGCAGACCTTATTGGGGTCGATAACATTGCCGAGCGACTTGGACATCTTGCGACCCTGGCCGTCGAGCGTGAAGCCCTGCGAGACGACCGCCTTGTACGGAGCATGGCCGTTGGCACCCACCGAGGTGAGCAGCGAGCTCTGGAACCAACCGCGGTGCTGGTCGGAGCCCTCGAGGTACACATCCGCCGGATACTCCAGCTCGGGACGGTACTCGCAGACGGCCTTCCAGGAGACGCCGGAATCCCACCACACGTCGAGGATGTCCTTATCGGCCTTGAGGTGATGACCGCCGCACTTGGGGCAGACACAGGCCTCGCCCAGGTAGCTCTCGGGAGCGTCGGTGAACCAGGCGTCGGAGCCCTTCTCGTGGAAGAGCTTGATGACTGCGTCGAGCGTAGCGTCGTTCATGACCTTCTCGCCGCAGTCGGCGCAGGTGTAGCTGGGGATAGGCACGCCCCAGTTGCGCTGACGGCTGATGCACCAGTCGGGACGCTGCTCGACCATGGCACCGATGCGGTTGGCCGCGTGGGCCGGATACCACTTGACGTTCTCGCGGACCTCTTTGCCGGCCTGCTCGCGCAAACCGGTCTTGTCCATAGAGACAAACCACTGGTCGGTGGCACGGAAGAGCACCGGGTGCTTGCAGCGCCAGCAGTGCGGATAGCTGTGCGTGATCTTCTTCTCGAGGACCAGGGTGCCGCGCTCGCGCAGGAACTCAATGATGTGCGGGTTGGCCTCATCGGTATCCATACCGCTGAAGGGACCACCGGTGCCAAACTCCTCACCGGTGTAGAACTTGCCGTCGTCATCGACCGGCATGCAAATGTCGGTGATACCCTCCTTGAGGCAGGCGAAGTAGTCGTCGACGCCGTGGCCGGGAGAGTTGTGGACGATACCGGTACCGTCATCGACACCAACGTAATCGGCCAGCAGCGCAACGCCCTCGACACCGTCGAAGATCGGCTGCTTATAGTGAATGTGATGGAAGGTCTCGGCGGGAACCACATAGGGCTTGCCGTCGACCACAACCGGGGTGTACTCCCAGCCAAACTCCTCGCAGCACTTGGGAGCCAGGTCCTCGAGCATGACCTCGGCGCGGCCGTCGTGCTCAACGGCGACGTAGGCGGCGCCGGGCTTGAGAGAAACTGCCTGGTCTGAGGGGATGGTCCACGGCGTGGTCGTCCAGATGATAAAGTCAACCGGGCCATCGAAGTTCTCGAGGCCGGCGGGCTTGGAGGTCATCTCAAAGCGCACGAAGATGGACGGGCTCGTCTCGTCGGAGTACTCAATCTCGGCCTCGGCCAGCGCGGTGTGGCAGTGCTTGCACCAGTGAACCGGCTTGTGGCCGCGATAGATCATGCCCTTATCGAACATGGCCTTAAAGACCTCGATGTCGGCGGCATCGTGCTGGTGATAGAGCGTCAGGTAGGGATTGTCCCAGTCGCCGAGCACACCCAGACGACGGAAGCCGGCCTTCTGCAGCTCGATGTTCTCGACAGCGAACTTGTTGCAGAGCTCACGGATCTTAGCCGTGGAGGTCTGGTTGAACTTCTCGGTGCCGAGCTTCTCCTCGACCTTGTGCTCAATCGGCTGACCGTGGCAGTCCCAACCGGGGACATAGGGAACCTCATAGCCCTGCATCATCCAGTAACGGTTGATCATGTCCTTGGAGATCTTGTTCATGGCGTGGCCGATGTGGATCGGACCGTTGGCGTACGGAGGGCCGTCGTGCAGCACGAACTTCTTGTGACCCTCGTTCTTCTTCAGAACCTGCTCGTAGACCTTGTTGTCCTGCCAGTCCTTGAGTCGCTTGGGCTCGGACTTGGAAAGACCGGCACGCATGGGAAAACCGGTTTTGGGCAGATTCATCGTCTGCTTGTATTCGTTTGCCACGGTACCCCTTTCATGTCGTGGGCGCGCACGCCCGTTGGGCACCAAAAAAGCGCCCGTCCCTTACAAGCTGGGACGAAGCGCCACAAAACGGGCAGCGTGCCCGCAAAAGCTCTTCGCTTAACCACCCAGCTTAGATGCCCTCGCCCGCGTTATCGCGCGCTCGCATCCGTTACTCGGCTGGCCTGTATCGACGACCATCTCGGCGATATCTACTAAGACGTGCCTGCGAGGCACGTCCGTTGGGATCGCAGCTCCGGGGTGATTTTCATCGGTCGCATGCACGGGATCTCAGCACTCCCCGCTCTCTGTGGCATGCGAATGGCCGACTACTCGTCCCCATCAACGCTTATGCGGAGTATGCTAGCACGTTCCGCGTCGGCGAAAAACCCTCAACACTGGTTTTATACGTTCGAAATTTCTCGCGGCCGTAGGCCTTCTCTTGGAGCAAAATACCTGAAAGCACTTTATCTAACGAAAGAAGGCTGCTATGCGCACGATTGGAATGAGCGACTATACCGTCGGCGAGGATTGCTTTGACGAGCTGCCCGGCGCGCTGGCCGAGTACGGAGCGGCCAAGGTCGCGATTATCGGTGGTAAACGAGCACTGGCCGCGGCGCTTCCCAGTATCGAAGCAGCACTGGAAGGCACCGACGTCGAGATTCTAGAGACGCGCGTCTACGGTACCAACAGCACACGCGCCAATATCGCCAAGGTCGTAAACTCCCCCGCCTGCCAGGAAGCCGACGTGCTCATTGCCTGTGGCGGCGGCAAGGCGCTCGATACCGTCAAGACGGCGGCCATCGAGCTCAAGAAGATCGTCTTTACGGTACCGACGATCTGCTCCAACTGCTCGGCCGCGACCGCCATTGCCGTCGTCTACAACGACGACGGCTCGCTCGAGGGCTATTCGTACCCCAACCGTCCCGCGCACATCTTCATCAATCCCAAGATCATCGCCGAGGCTCCGGAGGAGTACTTCTGGGCCGGCGTGGGCGATGCCCTGTCCAAGCAGCCCGAAGTCGAGTACGCCACGAGCGCCGGCAATTTGGAGCATACCGCCGGTCTTGGCCTGGCACTCGCCCACACCTGCTCCGAGCCGCTGTTTACTTATGGCGTCCAGGGTCTTGAGGACGTGCGTCGGAATCTGTCGAGCGAGGCCGTCAAGCAGATCGCGCTCGACATCGTGGTCAACACGGGCTATGTCTCGAACCTGACCAACCAAAACGATTACTACTACAACTCGAGCGTGGCGCACGCGTTCTACAATGCGACGTGCAGCATTCCGCGCGAGGGAACCTATCTGCACGGCGAGGTCGTGAGCCTGGGCGTGCTCGTGCTGTTTGCCTATGCGGGCGATACCGAGAACCTTGAGCGCTACGCCGCCTTTAACAAGCAGATGGACCTGCCTGTGACGCTTGAGCAGGTCGGACTTTCAGAGGCCGACATCCCGGCCCTGTGCGAGTATGCGCACGCCACCAACGAGTGGAAGCAGGGTAACCCGGAGCCCTTCACCGACGAGAAGTTCGCCGCCGCCATCAAGGCCGCCAACGCCTACGGCCACACGCTCTAGGCCTAGCGCAAAACCACCACAAAGGGGACAGGCACCTTTGTGGTGGTTTTTTATTGCTCCAGCATTCAGTTCGTACTCGAACACGATTCTTTACGAGAAAGGGTTCGGGTACGTTTTTTTGTTTATCGGAAATTCTGCGGAAGGACTACTCGGAACGGTAAACAGGAACGAACAGAGGCAGGGTATCATCGTGGTGATGGTATCCTGCCTTTTGTTTTGCGGAACCAAGGTCGCTTTATACGAACTTGATCGCCAATTATATGGCGCATTGATGGCAATTGCTGCGTACGTGCGTACCGGGAGCCTGTACACCTCTGGCAAGGCGTAACACACTAGACTTTGTTCCAAAGTCCGTGTGCTAAGGGGGCAGGGCCCTTAGAATTCCTGTGGGGTGTGTACGCACGTACGCAGGAAAACAGCAAATTACGCTATATCAGGGCGTTCTTTCATTGGAGAGTATGGTATACACGGTTTAGTTCAACAAATAAGAATTTATATATGAAGGAGAATATTGATGAAAATGTTTTTATGTTCGCACTTTTCAAGTGTAGGAAGTCTGATAAAGGAAGAAATTGAAAATAAAAAAGTCGCATTTATTCCAACAGCTTCGCTGCGTGAAGGATACACCGGTTATGTCGGCTCGGCTCGAAAATTATTCAAAAAGTTGGGAGCAATCGTAACTGAAATTGACATTTCAACGGAGGCTTATTCAACGATACAGTCTCTTTTTGAAGATGCGGATGTGATCTATTTTACCGGCGGAAATTCTTTTTTCCTTATAGACCAGCTCCGTAAAACGGGAACGGATGAGCTGTTGAAGAAAGAATTGGCAAAGGGAAAACTGATGATTGGTGAATCGGCAGGTGCGATTGTATGCGCTCCAAGCATCCAATATATCGAGCAAATGGATGAAAAGCCGGTGGACTACTCACAAGAAGATGATGCAGGGCTTAATTTGATTGATTTCTATGTTCTTCCGCATTTTCTTACAGCACCATTTAAGAAAGTTACCGAGAAAATAATAACTGAGTTTTCGGATTTGAATCTATGCCCAATTAACAATCGTCAGGGAATTGTAATTGATGGTGAAGGTTCAAAGGTTATTTGCAAAGACTAATTTAAAATTCCAGTTTGCTGCACTCGTTCCTAGCAGGGTCCGGGGCAGGCACGCCCCAACAAGAAGCCGTCCCAAAGGGGCAAGAATGGAGACTGCGGACGATTTCTTGGACCGTTACGCGGCCCTTCCCAGCGCGGAGCGGAACTCGGCCGGCGTGCGGCCACCGAGCGCATCGCTGCGCCTCTCCGTATTGTATCGGCCGATCTAGCCCCCCCCCCGAGCTCCTCGATGAAGCGGGCGGGGGTCCATTCCGACCAGTCCCCGCCGTGCCAGAACTCCTTCTTGAGCAGGCCGAAGAAGCCCTCCATCGCCGCGTTGTCCGGGCTGCAGCCCTTGGCGGACTGGATTGGCTACACTGATGTGAACAGCTCCGGGAGGGGCGCAAGAGACGGGAGGGCCGTGTACGCGTTCCTGCGCGAGGGCCGCGGGGAGGGACTGCCTGGGTACGGCGCCTGTCAACTCGGCCTACGTCTTTGATGACCGGGTCGTACTCAATATCAACTTCACGGATGATGCCAAAACGGTCACCCGTGAGGAAGTGTTCGGTTCGAGTGCTGTGGACAATGTTCCAACATGCTGGGATCGAACTCGCTAGCAGGAATCACGCGGTACCCGTGACGCAGCAGCAGGTCGACGAAAACACCGTTGCCCGCGGTGAGCGTACCGCTAAAGGTGCCGTCGTAGATGTGACCCGCGCCACACGAGGGGCTGCGGTCCTGAAGGACGCACGCAGCGATCTCGGACGGGCCGCCAAAATGCTCGCACATATCGAGCGCACGCTGGGCACCTAGGCGAAACTCGCGATCGACAGAGACGCCCTCGCAGGTACGGACCTCACCGTCCACAATCTCGGATGGCTTGCGCGGCGTGGGCAGGCCCCCAAAGACCTCGGGGCACACCAACAAGACCTCAGTCCCCGTGCGTTCGCAGGCCTCGACCAACGCGCGATGATAGTTGTCGAGCCCGTTATACTTGCAGCTCTCGCCCATCAAGCAGGCGCTCACCACGATCTTCATTTCCATCCCTCTCAAGCAAAACGCCCCATTTGAGATAGCTGCTCAAATGGGGCGTCGGCGTTTACTGGCTCGACCGCGGCTTTACTGTTGCTTGGGCATCAGCGGATTCTCGCGCGTGAGGAGGTTCATGAACTCATCACCCGTGATGGTCTCCTTCTTGTACAGATAACGAGCCAGCTCATGGAGCTTGAACTTGTTCTCCTTGAGGATCTGCAGGGCGCGATCGTGCGCGTCCTCGATCAGCTTAGCGACAATCGCGTCCACACGCTCGGCCGTACCAGGGGCGCAGGTGAGCGAAGTATCCTGGTTGAGGTACGCATTCTGCACGGTACCGAGTGCCATCATGCCAAACTCGTCGGACATACCAAAGCGCGTCACCATGTTGCGGGCGAGCTTGGTGGCCTGTTCGATATCGTTGGCGGCACCGGTCGTCATCTCGCCAAAGATGAGTTCCTCGGCCGCACGGCCGCCGCAGTAGACGGCAAGCTTGTCCAAGACCTCCTGGCGCGTGGTCAGGAAGCGCTCGTCCTCCTCGACCTGCATGGTATACCCAAGAGCACCGCTCGTGCGCGGCACGATGGTGATCTTGGTGACCGGTGCAGAGCCCTTCTGGCGAGCGGCAACAATAGCATGGCCAATCTCGTGGTAAGAAACGACCTGCTTCTCGTGATCGGAAAGCACCGTCGACTTACGCTGCTGGCCAGCGATGACAACCTCCACCGACTCCTCAAAATCGTCCTGCGTGGCGCGCTTGCGACCCTCGCGGACGGCACGCAGGGCGCCTTCGTTGATGATGTTGGCCAGGTCGGCGCCCGAGGCACCGGGCGTGGCGCGGGCAATCGCGGTCAAATCGATCGGCGGCTCGGTCTTCACACTCTTGGCGTGGAGCTCGAGGATGTTCTTACGGCCGGTCAGGTCGGGCAGCTCGACGGGAATGCGGCGGTCAAAACGGCCGGGGCGCAGCAGGGCCGGGTCAAGGCTGTCGGGGCGGTTGGTGGCAGCGAGAACGACGATACCCTTGTGGTTATCGAAGCCGTCCATCTCGGTCAGCAACTGATTGAGCGTCTGCTCGCGCTCGTCGTTGCCGCTAAAGCCGCCGCCATCGCGCTTCTTACCGATGGTATCGATCTCATCGATAAAGACGATACAAGGGGCCTTTTCCTTGGCCTGCTTAAACAGGTCACGCACCTTAGCAGCGCCGCGACCAACAAACATCTCAACGAACTCAGAGCCCGAAATGCTAAAGAACGGCACGCCCGCCTCGCCGGCAACAGCCTTGGCAAGCAGGGTTTTACCGGTACCCGGAGGGCCGACAAGGAGGGCACCGCGCGGCAGCTTGGCGCCGATCTCCTCGTAGCGCTGCGGCTTCTCCAGAAAGTCGACGACCTCCTTGAGAGATTCTTTGGCCTCTTCCTGGCCGGCGACATCCTTAAAGGTCACGCCCACGTCCTTGGAGGCGATCACGCGCGCGCCGGACTTACCCAGTCCGCCGCCGCCAAAACCGCCGCCGCCAAAGTTCATCGACGGGCCGTCATCGCCCATAGCCTTCTTCATGCGGCGGTTGAGCCACCAACCGATGAGGAAGAAAATCGCCATGGGAAGAATGAGTGTGAGCAGATAGTAGGTCATCAAACCCGAGTTTTTATCGGGAACGACCGACTCCAGCGAAGCGCCAGACTCAAGCACGCGATCGGTAAAGCCCGCATCGTTCGGCACACCGGTCGTCTTATAGGCGATGTTCTCGTCCTCGCCCTTCTTGGTGTAATAAATCGTGTAATCGTCCGTGTTGTACTCGACCTTGTCGACACTCTTCTTATCGAGCGCTTTGACAAACGTCGAGTAATCGGTCTTCGTAATCTGCTGCGTGTGACCGATGTTAGGGAACAGAACGGTCGAGAGCACGAGGTAGACGACGAAGGCGATGAGCACGTAGAGGATCATATTCCGTCTACGTTTGTTGTCATCCATCTCCATCTGCTTGAACTCCATCTACTGGGGTTGATAATGCTAACTAGAATACCCAACCCGGACGGCGATAAACCGACGCCGGGCACGAAAGGATAGAGATGGCATCACTCGAAGTCGGCAAGGTTCAGATCTATACGGGCGACGGCAAGGGCAAAACCACGGCTGCGCTGGGATTGGCGATGCGCGCCACAGGTTATGGGCTCGACGTACTCATGCTGCAGTTTGCCAAGAAGCTGCACTGCGCCGAGCATGATGCTGCACCACGCCTAGGGCTACGAATTGTACAGGCCGACCGCGACACGCCCGAGGCTTGCGCCGCACAGATCATGGAGCTCGCACGCGAAAAGATCTCTCAGGTCGACGTGCTCATTCTGGACGAACTCGGCGAAGCAATGCGCCGAGGCTTTGTGACGCGCGAGGATGTCGAAGCGCTGATCGCGATAAAGCCCACCACCACGGAGCTCGTGCTAACCGGCCGCGGACTGCTGCCACTCGCGGACCTCGCGGATCTGGTCACCGAAATGCACCCCGTCAAACACTACTTCGACGAAGGCCTCCTGGCCCGCCAAGGCATCGAATACTAGTCCGGCAGTTGGGGACGTTCCTTTTCTGCCGGCAGTTGGGGACACTCCTGCACCGTCACCTATCCAGCAACCTAAATCTTCTTCCAACCTGCCGTACCAGAAACAACAGACGTACGACCGATGCCAACGACTCTCACTATTTGATTAATCGTGAGACCCGCTCTTCTCATTTTGCAGAGAATGGGCTTTCGCTCAGTTGGCTTCATGGAAGCAAGCTCGGGAAGTGATATAGGGGCGGCAACGCTTTTGGCGACCTCAAGAGCCTCGTCATCCAGAATGCGCGGTCGAGGCTCAGCATCGTAGGGCGCTTGGTCAATTCGATCGGCAAGATAGCGCCGATACTCAAGAGATCCACCCACGAGATCCAAAACAATCCCGGGGTCGCAGAATCCAAATCCATCATAGCCGTAAGCGTATGCTCGGTAACTGGACCAACGATATGTATCAACGGCGGAAATGCCCGCCTTGACCGGATTCATATGAATATAGTCGGCAAGCGAAATTGCTTGCACGTCATTCTCGACCGGAATATTAGTAAATCTATCTTGGAACAAGTGCCCAACTCGGTCTGTTTTACGATTGAAATACATCGCATACGACGTAAGAACGCCGCTCATGCACGAAGATATCTTCTCATGAGGATCGTCGACCATAAGATGAAAATGATTCGACATGAGGCACCATGCGGTAACGCCAACGCCATTACCGACAAGTTTATCCTCAAACAGCGTAAGCATCCGATAGCGATCTTCATCGTCTTCGAAGATGCAGATGCCGCCATTGCCGCGTGCGATTATGTGGTTATAGCCTGTTAACGAAACGACTCTACCCGTTCTTGGCATATCGCCCTCCCATCACAAACCCACCGGGCAACATCTGATAGGCGCGGACGATCTAATTTGCTAAGCCCGTTTTGACAGTTTACAGGGCACGGCAGGCAGAGTCTCCGAAAAAGGCGAAATTGCTTCCCAAGGAGTGTCCCAAAGTGCCGGCAGAAAAGGAACGTCCCTATGTGCCGGCAGAAAAGGAACGTCCCTATGTGCCGGCTAGGCGGTGGCGCGGCCTAGCCAGTTGCCGCTGTGGTGGTAGATGGTGAACATCGTGGCCGTAATGAGCCAGGTTACGGGGTAGACCAGCAGTAGATGCTCAAGCGACGGATCGAACGGCATAATCGCAAACACCCAGATCACCCTAAGCACGACGGTGCCAAAAATCGTGAGCAGCATGGGCTGCAAGCTCACGCCGGCACCGCGAATGGATCCCGACGCGTTCTCGATAATCGAGAAAATCGCATAAAACGGCGCAATGAAATGGAGGATGGTCGAGGTGTACGCCGAAATCGAAGTATCGTCGACAAACAAACGCGACAGCGGGCCCGAGAACACCAGGAGCACGGCAGACAGGCCACCAATGAGCATAAACGAAAGCACGAGCGACGTATGGTAGCCCTTGCGCATGCGCTCGTAATTGCGCGCGCCAAAGTTCTGCGCCGAGAACGTAGTGATCGATACGCCGAGCGCCTCGGTCACCATCCAGATAATGCCATCCAGGCGCCCAGAAAGACCCCAAGCAGTCGTGACATCGGCGCCAAACGAATTAACCGACACCTGGATCAGCACGTTCGAGATCGAATAGGCAGCCGATTGAAAACCGAGTGGCAGACCACACGAGATCATACTCTTGCAAATACCGCGATCGATGCCGAGCTTTGACAGCGAAAGACGCCATGCACCCGGAGCGCGCATCATGCGAAACACGATCATCGTTGCATTGGAGCAAATGGTCAGCGCCACTGCGATGCCGCAGCCCAGCGCCTCCATATGCAACACAGCGACAAAGATGATATCCAGCACCACGTTAACCAGGCAGCCAGAGGCAATGATCACGGCGGGCCCACGTGTGTCGCCCACGGCACGCAGCAGTGCGGTTCCCATATTAAGCAGCAGTGCCGCAACCATCGCGGCAAAATAACAGCGAGCATAGGCCACGCCCTCGGCCAATAGTTCATGCGGCGTGTTCATAAGCACCAGCATGGGCTCAACGAACACTATGCCAAGAATCGAGAAAACGATACCGCCCACCAGCGCGAGCGTCATGGCGGTATGGACCGAACGACTCAGTCGCTCATCATCGTGCTGGCCAAAATACTGACCGGTAATGACCGCGCAGCCGGCACCGACGCCAACGCAAAAGCCAATGCAGAGCTCGGTGAGCACCATCGTGGCCTGAATGCCGCCCAGCGCGAGCTTGCCGCCAAACTGACCGACGATATACGTACCGATAAGCGTATAGGCCTGCTGAAAAAACGAACTAAAAAAGATGGGAACGCACAGCGACAGTAGTTGCTGCCAAATGACACCTTGCGTTACATCGATAGCCGTAGATTTCTTAGCCACACGCCCTCCCCACACGCATACGTCAAACAACAAAACAGCAATTTAAAACCAAAGCCAAAACCAGCTTAGCACCGACTGGCGGCGACCGAAACACCCCGAATTAGAGCACGGTGCGGAATAACTGCCTAGTGATACAAACCCGGCTGGTAGTGATACTCATTGCTCACGTGCGGACACAGCTGCCAAAAGGCGACGGCGCTCGCCGCGGCCACGTTGAGCGAATCGACCCCGTGCGTCATCGGAATGCGCACCGCGTGGTCACAGCCGGCAATGGTCTTGGCGCCCAAGCCGGCACCCTCGGTGCCCATAAAAATCGCCAAGCGATCAATCTTCTGCAGCACAGGATCATCAAGCGAAACGGAATCGTCCGTCAACGCCATAGCGGCACACGAAAAACCGGCATCATGAAGCGCGGTCAGACCATCATGTGGCCACACGCGCGCCTCGCTGCCAATACGCGTCCACGGCACTTGAAACACGGTGCCCATGCTCACACGAGCCGAGCGACGATACAGCGGATCGCAGCACGTTGGGCTCACCAAAATACCGTCAACGTTCAAAGCCGCCGCCGAGCGGAAAATCGCGCCAACATTGGTGTGGTCGACAATACCCTCGAGTACGCATACGCGCACCGGGCGCTCCCCCGCCGCCTCGACGACGCCGCCCAGGAACTCATCGACCGGGATCTGACGCGGGCGACGAAATGCCGCGAGCGCACCACGCGTCACGTTAAAGCCCGTCAACTGCTCCATAAGCTCCATCGAGGCCACGAACACGGGAACCGGGCCCGCTCCCTCGCGCACGACAAGCTGGTCAAACAGCGGCATCATCTGGTCGAGCCAGCGTTCGCCCAAAAGAAAGCTCACTGGCTGATATCCGGCACGCACCGCACGCTCAATGACCTTGGCGCTTTCCGCAATGAAGATGCCCTTTTGCGGCTCCAGCACGCAGCGCAGCTCACGCTCGGTCAGTCGCACGTAGGCATCGAGCCGCTCGTCCTCGAGCGAATCGATTCGCAGCACCTCAACGGCATCAGTCATAGTAGCCAGCCCGCACCTTTCTTTGCAGCACCTATACAAATATCGGGGCAACGCCATGCGCCGCCCCGTCATTCATTTCATCCCGATAATACCGAAGGGATAATCGGTTTTACGCCTCGATGCGACGATACGTCACGAACTCATAATCGACGCCCTCGTCACCCTCGCCCGCAGCAATCGTGGCAACACCGCCGCGCCGCGCAATCTCCCACGCGTGATCGGCGTCCAAGTCGGGAAAGTACGTGTCCACGGCATGGGTGCAATGGTTGTGCGTGACCTCGGCCTCGACGCAATACGGCAAAAACTGCCGATAGACATCGCCGCCACCGATCACCCAGGCAACGGGCTCATCGGCCACGGCGGCCAAGGCCTCGTCAACGCTATGCACCACGTCGACGCCCTCGGGCGCAAAATCCTCGTCGCGCGTGAGTACGATATTGCGACGATTCTTGAGCGGGCGACCACCGGGAAAACTCAGCAGCGTCTTGCGTCCCATGATGACCGGACAGCCCTTGGTGCACGCCACAAAATGGCGCATGTCGGCGCGATTGGACACGACCATATCGCCCTCGCACCCAATGCCCCAATCGTCGCACACGGCAACGATGGCAGATAGCTTACACGTCATGAGCGCCACCTACACCGCAATGGGAATATTCTTGACCTGCGGACCGTGCTCGTAGCCCTCCACGATCAGGTCATCGGTCGTAAACGCATAGAAATCGTGCACGTCGGGGTTAAGCGTTACCTTAGGCGCTGCAAACTGCGGACGCTCGATAAGCTCGCGGACGATATCGACATGACGGTCGTAAATGTGGGCATCGGCAATCACGTGCAGCAGCTCACCGGGAATCATATCGACCGACTGTGCGACCATCATCAGCAAAATGGCGTACTGGCACACGTTCCAGTTGTTCGCGGCCAAAATGTCCTGACTGCGCTGGTTGAGAATCATGTTGAGCGTGGGCTTATCGTCCTGCGGGCGCTGCGTGACGTTATAAGTCACGCTGTAGGCGCACGGATACAGGTGCATCTCGGAAAGGTCGCTAAACACATAGGTGTTCGTCATAATGCGGCGGCTGTACGGCGTATGCTTAAGGTCGTACAGCACGCGGTCCATCTGGTCGAAATTGCCCTCGGCATAATGGCTTTTCTGGCCAATTTGGTACCCGTAGGCCTTGCCAATGGAGCCGGTCTCGTCGGCCCACTCGTCCCAAATATGGCTGTTGAGGTCATGCACGTTATTAGACTTCTTTTGATAGATCCACAGGATCTCGTCCATCGCAGACTTAAGAGCCGTGCGGCGCAGCGTAAGCGCAGGGAACTCCTCGCGCAGGTCGTAGCGCGCCGTGACGCCAAAGTTTTTAATGGTATAGGCAGGGGTGCCGTCCTCCCACACCGGACGGACCTTTTGGCCCTCGGTGGTGGTGCCATGGTCCAGAATATCGCGGCACATGGTTACAAACTGTTGATCAGCCTTGCTCATTGACCCTCCTGTCAGTCGCCTACAAGCGAGATTCATTGTAGCCCAGGCGCACGCAGCCCCACAGCCCAAACATAAGCCCTCATTTTCTGACATATGCCAGAAATTCATTGCGCAAATCTGAACGTTCGCTATTCTATTGTTGACATATGTCAGATAAGGAGTGCACATGGCAGGAAGACGCGAGAAACTGCGCCGCGTCGGGATCATCCCCGAATATCGCGGTTTTACCCCCGATGGCCTGGCGAGCGGCGATGCCATCGAAATGACAGTCGACGAGCTCGAAGTGCTGCGCCTGTGCGACTTGGAAGGCCTTAACCAAGAGGCAGTCGCCCAGCACATGGGCATTGCCCGCGCCACGGTGACGGCAATCTGCAGCCGCGCACATCGCAAGGTGGCAAACGCGTTGGTCAATGGACGGGCGATTATCATCGAAGGCGGCAACATCGCGTACTCCCCCATCACCACGACAACGGCCGCATGGCCAGCAAAGGAGGTCGACACCATGAGGGTGGCAACCACGTACGACAACGGCAACATCTTTATGCACTTTGGCCGCAGCGAGCAGTTCAAGATCTACGACATTCAGGACGGCAAAGTGCTCAACGAGCAGGTCGTGGGCACCGGCGGCACCGGTCACGGCGCCCTGGCGGGCCTGCTCGCCAACGGCGGCGTGGACACGCTCATCTGTGGCGGCATCGGCGGTGGCGCCATCAACGCGCTTGCTCAAGCCGGCATCACGGTATACGCAGGTGCCCAGGGCAGCTGCGACGCTTGCGTCGAGGCCCTCATTGCCGGCACGCTCGCGCAGACCGGCGAGGCCACCTGCGACTGCCATGGCTACGAGCACACCCATGACCATGGCGAGTCCTGCGGCTGCCACGGCCATCACGACCATAACGGGCACGAAGGCTGCGACTGCCACTAGCGGCAAGCATCTCAACGTCAACACGCCTCCGCACATGCAACAAACTGCGAACAAACGGCGAAGGCCGCCTGGATCGTATTCCAGGCGGCCTTCGCCATACACGACTCAACCAGTCGTTACTTCTTATTACGCATCTGCGCTTCCATCTGGCGCAGCAGGTCCATATCGGACTTAGGACCACCCGTTCCCAGGCCGCCCATGCCGCCCAAGCCCATGGCATCCAGACCGGGAATATTGGGCATGCGCATCTTTTTGCCCTTCTTACCCTTTTTGCCCTTCTTGCCACCAGCCTGTGCCTGATTGGCCATCGTGCGCATGCGGCCCATCATCTTATTCATCTCGCCCCACTGCTTCATAAGGCTGTTGACCTCGGTGGGGGTTACGCCGGCGCCCTTGGCAATACGCGCGCGACGCTGACCGTTGATGATGGAGGGACGCAGGCGCTCCTCCTTGGTCATCGACATGATGATGGCCTCGTTCTTATCGAAGATGCCCTCGTCCAGGCTGCCGCCCATCTGGTTGAGTGCACGCTGACCACCGGGGAGCATGCCCAGGATACCCTTCATGCCGCCCATCTTTTTGACGGCTTTCATCTGGTCGAGCATATCGTTCATGGTGAAGCCCTCGCGCAGCATACGCTCGGCAGCCTCAAGCTGCTCTGCATCGGCTGCCTCCTGGGCCTTCTCGATAATGCCGACGACATCGCCCATGCCCAAGATTCGCTTGGCCATGCGATCGGGGTAGAACGGCTCCAGCGAATCGGGTTTCTCGCCCATACTCACAAACTTGATGGGCTTGCCGGTCACCTGACGCACCGAAAGTGCGCCACCGCCACGGGCGTCGCCGTCGAGCTTGGAGATAATCACGCCATCAAAGTCGGTGCGCTCGGCAAACGTCGAGACCACATTGACGATATCCTGGCCGGTCATGGCATCGACGACCATCAGCACCTGGTCGGGCTTGACGGCCTTCTTGATGTCGACGGCCTCCTGCATCATCTGCTCGTCGATCTGAAGACGACCGGCGGTATCGACGATGACCACGTCGCGCAGGTGGTCGACGGCCTCCTGGATGGCGCCCTTGGCGATGTCGACCGGGTGCGCGCCGTCACCGCGGAAGACCGGCACGCCGATCTCGCCACCAAGCGTGGCCAGCTGGTCGGCAGCGGCGGGACGATAGACGTCGCACGCGGCGAGCAGCGGCGAGCGGCCCTGCTTCTTGAGCAGGTAGGCCAGCTTTACGGCAGCCGTGGTCTTACCGGAGCCCTGCAGGCCCACGAGCATGATGACATTGGGAATGCGGTTACTAAAGACGAGCTTGCTCTCTGTGGAGCCGAGCATCTCGGTGAGCTCGTCGAGCACGATCTTGACGACGTTTTGTGCTGGCGACAGCGACTCCATGACCTCGGCGGTCGTGCAGCGCTCCTTGGTCTTAGCGACAAACTCCTTAACGACCTTGAAGTTGACGTCGGCCTCGAGCAGCGCCATGCGAATGTCGCGCATGGCCGAGGTGATATCGGCCTCGGTCAGCTTACCCTTGCCGCGCAGGCGGTCAAATGTGTCGTTGAGGCGATCGCTCAGAGAATCAAACACTAGTCACTCCTTAGTTGGACTCGCCCACCAGGGCGCGGCAGAAATCTTTGGCATTAAACTCCTGCAGGTCATCGACCTGCTCTCCCACACCGATGCGCAGGATGGGAAGCTTGAGCTTCTCGGCCACGGCCATGGCGATACCGCCCTTTGCCGTGCCGTCGAGCTTTGTCATGATAATACCGTCCAGGCCCAGCGCCTCGTTAAACTCGAGCGCCTGGTTCAGACCGTTCTGGCCGGTGGCGGCATCGATCACGAGCACGACATAGACGGGCATGGGACCGGCGGCCATATTGGCGGCGCGCTTACGCGTCACGTTGACCACCTTGGCAAGCTCGCGCATGAGCTCGGGGCTCGTGTGCAGACGGCCGGCGGTATCGATAAGCACCAGGTCGCTGCCGCGCTTGTCGGCCTCGTCGAGCACGTCATAGCACACGCTTGCCGGGTCGGAGCCGCGGTCGCGCTTGATGACGGGAACGCCGGCGCGCTGGCCCCACACATCGAGCTGCTCAATGGCGGCAGCGCGGAAGGTATCGGCAGAACCGATCACGACGTTCTTGCCGCGGGCGGCCATGGCACTCGCAATCTTGCCGACCGTCGTGGTCTTGCCGGCGCCGTTGATGCCCACAAACAGCACGCAGCTCGGCGTATCGGCGAACGGATCGCGCTCGATGGGCACAAAGTGCTGCTCGAGCTGCTCGGCTAGGGCACGACGGAGCTGCGGGGCGGTCTTGAGGTTCTTCTTGGCCGCGGCGTCGCGCAGGTCATCAGAAACCTGGATCGCGACCTCGGCCCCCATGTCACCCATGACGAGCGTGTCCTCAAGGTCCTCCCAAAAGTCCTCATCGACCTCGCCGCCAAAGTAAAAGACCTCGTTGAGGGCCTCGCGGCTGCGCTCAAGTCCGCGCGAGAGAGCGTCAAAGAATCCCATTATGCATTCACGACCTTTCCGGTTTCGCGATCGAGTTTTTGCGAGACGACGCGACTGACGCCGTCGGCTTGCATCGAGACGCCGTAGAGAACGTCAGCGTCCTCCATAGTACGGCGCTGATGTGAAATGACCAAGAGCTGCGTATCGGAACGCAGTACATCAAGGGCGCCGATGAGCTTGGACAAGTTGGCGTCGTCGAGCGCCGCCTCGACCTCGTCCAGCACATAGAACGGCACCGTGCGCGTGCGGTACACGGCAAAGAGCAAGGCGAGCGCCGTCAGGCTCTTCTCGCCGCCCGACATGAGCATCATCTTGGTGATGCGCTTGCCGCGCGGCTGTGCCACGACCTCGATTCCCGTCTCGGCCGGATGCTCGGGGTCGGTCATCTCCAGATGAGCCTGGCCTCCCGGGAAGAGCATGGCGAAGATCTCGCGGAAGTTCGCATCGACCTTCTCAAACGTCACCAGGAAGGCCTTACGCATCTTACGGTCGATAGCCACGGTGATCTTGGTCAGCGCCTTGCGCGCGCTCTCCAGATCGGCCAGCTGCTCCTCGATGTAGTCGGCGCGGCGCTTGAGCTGCTCGTACTCCTCCATGGCAACTTGGTTAACGGGACCAAGGTTGTTGATCTGGCGCACAAGCTGGTTGAGTTCGCGCTCGGCGGCATCGCGGTCCGTGGGCGCCGGAAGCATGAGCGCTTCCTCGAGCACCGTCGTGCCATCGGCGGTAATGGCCTTGATGGCAGCCTCGACCTGCACCTCGAGCTTGCCACGCGCGACCTTGAACTCGTTTTGCGTGGCGGAGGCGGTATCGACTCGCTCCTTAGCGCGGGCAACCTCTGCCTTGGCATCCTCGATGGTCTTCTTGAGCGAGGCCGAGTCCGCCTCCTCGAGTGAAGCCTGATCACGCAGGCGCGCGGCCCAATCCGACGCGCGCTCCAGCAGGGCCGAATAGCGCTCGTGCATGGGGTCGACGCGCAGACGCAGCAGCTCGAGTGAGCGCGAGGCCTGGCGTGTTCCGCGGATACGACGGTCGATGCCCTCAAGACGATGCTCCAGGTCGGGCACGCGGCCCTTCAGCGAACGCAGGCGTTCGCTCGTCTGGGCTAGGCGAACCTTGGCGTCGGCGAGCTTGCCGGCAGCCTCGGAATCGTCACGGCGAACGCGGTCGAGTTCGTCGTTGGCCTCGGCAATCTGCAAGCCCAGATCGCTTGCCTGCGCACGGGCCTCGTCACGCGAACGGGTAAGCTCGTCAACACGCGGGCGCGCAGCGCGAACGGCCTCGGAGGCCTGCTCTCGGCGCTTGGAGATGCGCACGCGCTCGACCTCGGCATTGTTGGCGCTTTGCTCCAGACGGCCGATCTCGGAAAGCAGCGAGCGGCGCTCGCCCTCAAGGCGGGCAATCTCACCGGCGGCATCGCCCTCGGCGGCACGCGCTTCCTCAACGGCAGCGTTGGCCTCGACGACCTGATCAGAGACATGCTCAAACACGGCAGCAAGATCGGGCTCCAGGCCTTCCAGCTCACGAATGCGGCGCTTGCGCTCCAAGGCACCCGACGCCTCGCCGGCATCGAGGCCCACGCGCACCAGGCCGCCGCAGGCGACGCGGGCGCCGTCGGGGGTCACGTAAGTCACGCCGTCAACGACCGGCGCCGACAGCGCGGCAGCAAGATCGTCCACTACGTAATATCCGCCGAGCAACGCCTCGACGACGGGTCCGTAGCCTGCCCGCACGGACAGACGATCAACCAGGCGGGTACCGGCAGCGCCCTCAGCGGCGGTAGAGCCGCTCACGCCGCGCGCCACCAGCAGTGCCTCGCCCGAGGCCTTCTTTTGGTCCAGAGCCGCACGACCGGCACGCTCAAGCGCGGACGTATCGTCGAACAGCAGTGCATCGATATCGCCGGCGAGCAATTGCTCAACCAAGCCCTCAAGCTCGCGCGGGGCCTCGAGCACGTCGCCCAGACGACCCGAGACATCATCGCCCAGCGCACCCACCAGACGGCTCGCCAGCGGCGAGCTGTCGGCCATGCGGGCATCGAGTTTCTTTTGGCTGGCAAGCTCCGAGCGCACCTCGGAGAGCTTGTTACGCGCTTCACTCTCGCGGGCACGCAGGTCCTTCAGGGCCGCGCGTGCCGCCTCGGTGGCCTCACGCCCATCGACCTGAGCCTGGCGCGCTTCCTCAAGAGCGCCCTCAAGCTCCTCGGCGCGGTCGCGACGGCTCTCGAGCGAGGCCGTGACCTCCTCGAGCTGCTCGTCAATCTGCTCCAGGCGCGAGGCATACATGTTGTCCTCGACCTCGGCATTGCTCAAGGAATCCTTCACCTTGGCGAGCTCGAGCGCGGCATTATCGGCCACGCGCTGGGCATCGCGTTGCTCGCGCGTGAGCTGCGAAATCTGATTGTCGAGCGCAACGCGACGCTCGTGGAGCTCAGCAGCGGCAGGACCGGCGGCGTCAACGTCCTCCTGGGCCTGCATGTGCGCGCCGGTCACTTCCTCAAGCTGGGCGCGCGCGTCCTCGAGCTCCTCGACCACGCGACGACGCTGATGCTCGGAGCTCGAAATCTGCCCGCGCATGTCGGACAGGCGCGACACCATGTTGTGGCCCTTTTCCTCGAGCAGGCGCATGTCGGAGTTAATGCGGCCGACCACATCTTGCATATGACGGCGCTGCTCGCCCAGGTCGCCCACAAACAGGCCCTTTTCCTCGAGCATGACCTGAAGCTTCTCGAGCTCGCGCTCCTTTTCGCCCAAGCGATACTGCGCAAGCTCCAGCTCGGCGGCACCTTCTTTGGAACGGCTCTCCAGGTCGTTCCACTGCGACTGCAGCGAACGCAGCTCGTCGACGGCTAGCACCTGCGTAAGCTCGTTCGCGCGCGAGGACAGCTCTTTGTACTTGCGCGCGCGATCGACCTGACGCTCCAACGGTCGCAGCTGACGGGCGATTTCCTTATTGATGTCGCGGGCACGCGTCAGGTGCTCGTCCATCGACTTAATCTTTTTGAGCGCACGCTCCTTGCGGCGCTTGTGCTTGGAGATGCCGGCGGCCTCCTCGATGAGGGCACGGCGCTCCTCGGGGCGGCTCTGCAAGATGGCATCGAGCTTGCCCTGGCTGATGATGGAATGCGTATCCTTGCCCAGGCCCGAATCGTGCAAGATGTCCTGAATGTCCATCAGGCGGCACGGACTCGAGTTGATGAGGTACTCGCTTTCGCCCGAGCGATACATGCGACGGGTGATGGCGACCTCGTCAAAATCGACGGGCAGCATATGGTCCGAGTTATCGAGCACCAACGTGACCTCGGCGACACCCACCGGCTTGCGCGCTGACGAGCCCGAGAAGATGACATCCTCCATGGCCTGGCCGCGCAGCTGCTTGGCGCTCTGCTCGCCCAGGACCCACAGAATCGAGTCGGAGATGTTCGATTTTCCCGAGCCGTTGGGACCGACGATGACGGTCAGGCCCGGCTCAAACGTCATATGGGCGCGGTCGGCAAACGACTTGAACCCTTTGAGCGTGAGGGACTTGAGATACACGGTTCCTCGCTTACACGTGCTTCTTGTTCAGAATCACGCCGTTGGTGGTGTAACCCATGCGGTCGAGCGCTTCGAGCGCGGCGGCTCCCTCGGCTTCCTTCTTTGAGGAGCCGGAGCCGCGTCCCTGACGAATACCATCGATCAACACCACGGCGGTAAAGGTGGGCGCATGCGCCGGGCCCTCGGAGCCAACGAGCTTGTACGCCGGGGGTTCGTGACCGTCGGCTTGCACGCACTCCTGCAAAAACGACTTGGGGTTCGCAGGATGCTCGGCACGCTCGGAAGCCAAATGCGGCTTAAGCGTACGGTGAATGAACTCTGCCGCGGCATCCCAGCCGGCATCCAGGTACAGCGCGCCCACGAGCGACTCATAGACGTTCTCGAGGGCCGAATGCAGGCCGCGCGCACCGGTACCGGTCTCGGAGGCACCAAAGATGATGATGTCGTCGATGCCCAGCTCGTGAGAAACCTCGGACAGCGTAGCGCCCGAGACAAGCGACACCTTCAGGCGCGTGAGCTTGCCCTCGTCAAACTCCGGATAGGACTCAAACAGGGAGCGTGCGACCACAGCGCCCAAAATGGAATCGCCCAAGAACTCAAGGCGCTCATAGCTGGCAGAAACCGGCTGGCCCTCGACTGCCGAGGGATGCGTAAGGGCCGCGCGCAGCAGCACCTTATTATTGAACTCGTGGCCCAGGATTTCCTGGGCGCGCGTAAGTCGTTCAGACAAAGCCAAGACCTAGGCCTCCCTGGCGTTTTCGATAGCGTCGACGGCGTCGGCGACAGAGTTGAGCGAGAGCAGGGTCTCGTCATCGATCTCAAGGTTGAACTCGTCCTCGATAGCCGTAACCAGCTGCAGGCGCTCGAGCGAGTTGGCATCGAGGTCGTCAAAGGTGGTCTCATCGCTAATTTCGGCAACATCGACGCCCAGAACGTCAGCAGCGACCTCGGCGATCTTGTCGAAGATTTCGGAGCGATCCATAGCGCTTCCTCTCATAGTGCATGAATACCAAAAGAATGGTACCGCCCGGGCGGTACCAAGACATGGTTCTGATTCTACCCCACGACGCACGCCCCGAGACGCATAACGCCGCTGTTATAAAACGATGCCGTCCATGGAGTTGGCGACATTCTCGACCAGCCCGGCGCGCACGGCTTCGGCCGCCGCGAGCGTACCGTTTTTAACAGCCTCGACCGATGTGGCGCCATGGCCGATCAGGACCACGCCGCGCAGGCCCAAAAGAATCGCGCCACCCTTGGCGTCGCCCGAAAGCTTGGCCTTTATCTCGCGCATCTGCTTTTTAATGAGCAGCGCGGCGATCTTGGTGCCAAGCGAAGACATAAAGGCACCCTTGAGTTCCTGCAGCAAAAACTTGGCAGCGCCCTCGGTGGCCTTGAGCGCAATATTGCCCGACATGCCATCGGCAACGACGACATCGAAGTTACCGGAGGTGATGTCCGTTCCCTCACAGTTACCAACAAAGCCGGGAACGGCGGCTTTCATGGCCGGGAAGCAGGCCTTGGTAAAGTTGGAGCCCTTCTCGTCCTCGGTGCCGTTACCAAGCAGGCCCACGCGGGGATGCTCGATGCCCAGGACGACGCGGGCATAGGCGCTACCCATCTGGGCAAAACGCACCATGTCATCGACCTCGACATCGGGGTTGGCGCCCATATCGCACAGCACCGTCAGACCGCCGGCACGATTGGGCAGCGCATTGGTCAGGCACGGACGTACCGGTTGCTTCTTGCCCTCGGCCATATATCGAAACGGTGTGACGTAGGCGGTCGCAGCGGCGGTCATGGCACCGGTAGAGCCGGCGGAGAAGAACGCATCCGCGTTGCCCTTCTTAATGGCGCGGCAAGAAAGCACGATCGACGACTTACGCTTGGTCATCACGGCGCGAATGGGATCGTCGTCCATGGCGATAACGTCAGGTGCCTCAAGGGCCTCAACACGTGCATGGGAAGCTGCAAAGGGATTGACGATTTCGGCGGGGCCAGCTGCCAAGACCTCGATATCGGGATCGGCGGCAAGCGCAGCCTCGATACCATCGAGAACAACCTGAGGTTTCTCGTCTCCGCCCACAACGTCTACACAAACGCGAACGTTACTCATATACATGCTCCTTATACAAAAATGGCCGACTCATTGAGCCGGCCATTGTGGTTCCATTTGGAACGGCATCGCATCCAGAGTATACCGTTACTCGGTAACGATAACCTCGCGGTCCTTGTAGAAACCGCAGCTGGGGCACACGTGGTGCGGAAGCTTAACAGCGCCGCAACGGGGGCACGTGGACTGAGCCGCAGCCGAGATCTTCATGTTGGCGGAACGACGGGTGTGAGTGCGGATACGACCCTGCTTTTGTTTAGGTACGGGCATAGTGACCTTCCTTATGAACTATCCAGTGTGGCGATTACGCGCAAGTAGCGATACTACCACAGTTTTACTCATCAAGCTTGAGATTCTTCAATGCTGCAAATGGATTTTCCGTGGCTTCGGCCCATTCGGCCTCGGCTTGGGCAGCACAATCGCATTGCTCCACGTTGAGATTGCAACCGCAAGTGGGGCACAGACCGCGACAATCGGGCTTGCAGAGCACCACAAACGGCGTGTCCATAACGACCGCGTCATTGATGGGCTCACCCAGATCGACGATACGGTCCTCACCCAGGAGCTCGTAGCCGTCCTCGTAGGCCTCGGGATCCTCGGGTTCCTCAAAGAGGTAGAACTCCTCGATCTCGCCGGCGATATCAAACGAGGCGGGCTCCAGGCAACGGTCGCACTCGCCGGTGGCGTGCGCGCGGACCATGCCCGTGAGCAAGACACCGGTACCGGCATTGGTAAAGACAACGTCGTAGTCGATGCCGTCCTGAAGCTGGTACTCCTTCTCGCCCACCGTGTAGGTGGCGACATCGACCTTACCGGTCAGCGGATACGAATCTCCAGGAAACTCGAGCTGCTCGGAAAGATCGGCGGTAACGCTCGGGAACTCAGCCATTACCACTGACCATTCTGTTGGGCGGCACCCTCGTTGAGCTGCTGACGGCAACGGGTAACGGTGCCGGTCAGGCTCTTGAGGTTCTCCTCCAGGTGCGTAAAGACCTGCTCTGCGTAGTCCTCGGCAGCATAACGCGTCTCGCGCTCGTACTGCTGGGCACGATCGCGGATGTCGTCGGCCTGCTGCTGCGCAAGGCGGACGATCTCCTGCTCACCGGCAATGGTGAGGGCCTGCTGCTGAGCGTCGGCGATAATGGAATCGGCCTGGGCGGCGGCGGAAGCCATAAGCTCCTCGCGCTCCTTAAGGATACGGCGGGACTTCTGCCACTCCTCGGGATAGCTCATGCGGATCTCGTCGAGGATGTTGAAGAACACGTCGGCGTCGATGACCTTGAACTGAGCGTTCTTGCCGAAAGGCGGCTTGGCTTCCTCGATCAGCCCTTCGAGCTCATCGACCAAGCTGACGATCCTATCGCCAGGAAAATTCTCGCCCGGCATCCGGTCTCCTTTCATAGGTAACATATCATCGTGCTAGTTTACCACATGCCACCAGGCAATAAGAAACGTCACGAAAAGCGATGTTTGAGCGCTTCGACCACGTTGGACGGGACAAACGTCGATACATCGCTGCCGAGCGAGGCAATCTGGCGAACGACCGAGCTCGAGATATAGCCGTACTGCGGCGCACTCATGACAAAAATGGACTCCAGCTCGTTATCCAAGCGATAGTTGAGGTCGGCCTGCTGCAGCTCGTACTCAAAGTCGGTCATGGCGCGCAGGCCCTTGACCACGGCCCCCGCCCCCTGCTCACGTGCGAAGTCGACCAGCAGGCCGGTAAAGGGCAGGACCTCGACGCCGTCGATATCACCGAGCGCCTCGCGGGCCAGCGCCACGCGCTCATCGAGCATAAACGTGGTGCCCACGCCGTTTTTACCCTGCGACTCGGCAACAGCGACGATCACGCTGGGAAAGATGCGACGGGCGCGGCGGATCACATCGATATGGCCAAACGTGATGGGATCGAAGGTGCCCGGAACAATGACGCGGTTAATGGTGTCACTCATGGACGTCCTCCTGAAACGTCGTGGCATCGTTGTTGTCAGCATCGGTGCCGGCGCTATCACCCTCACCATCGTCATCGCCGACCCAACAAAGCAGATCGACCGAGGTGATGCCGTAGCGCTTCTCACGTACAGTCTCAAAGCCTGCCGGATGCGCGCCCGCATCGGCGGCGGCATGCTCAAACAGGGCGTAAGCGCCAGACGCAAGCAGACCCTGCTGAGCCAGGTTCTGCAGCAGTTCCTCGACCGGCTCGGCACCAAAAGCATAGGGCGGGTCGAGCAGGACCAGATCAAAGGGGCCGCCCGGTACACGACCGCGCGAGGCACTCGCCAGCATGTCACCCGTGACCACGCGCCAACGCGCACGGTCACGGCAGAGCGACTCGATATTCTTGGTAATGAGCCGCGCGGCGTTGCGATCGATCTCAAACGTCGTGAGCGAGCGGGCCCCACGAGAGAGCATCTCTAACCCTAAGGCACCGGAGCCGCCAAAGGCGTCCAGCACACGAACCTCGTCCAAATCGAAGTCGAATGCCGACATGACCATAGATGCGCACGCCTCGCGCACGCGATCAGTCGTGGGGCGGGTGACATCGCGACCACGGGGCTCCTCGATCTTACGACCGCGCCATTCGCCGCCGATGATTCTCATCCTCCGCTGACCTCCTTAAAGATATGTCGATAACGCATGGCGACCGCGTCGCGCAAGGGACGCGTCGCCACAGAGTCAAGGTTGCAAGCATACCGCAAGAGCTCGACCGCGTCCAAATGGGCCCATTCGATAAGGTCCTCATCGGCGTCCAGGTCCACAAAGCGCAGGGTCACACCGCCATGCTGGCGGTACCCTAGGATTTCGCCCTCGTGACGCAGACGCAGGTCCATCTGGGCAAGCGTAAAACCATCCGAAGTTTTTTCGAGCGACTGGAGACGGTCTTGCGCCGCCGATGCGCCGCCGTTGCCCTTGGAGTGCGTCATAACCAGGCAGGTGCCCGACACGCTGCCGCGGCCCACGCGACCGCGCAGCTGGTGCAAGGCCGCCAAGCCAAAGCGATCACCGTTCTCGATGACCATAACGGTGGCGTTAGGCACGTCGACGCCCACCTCGACCACCGTAGTCGAGACGAGCACGTCGATCTCGCCACGCTTGAAGGCATCGATGACCCGATCCTTCTCCCCCGCTGGCATACGGCCGTGAAGGCGCTCGATGGCAAGACCCGGCAACGCCAGACGCAGGCGGTCGAGCTCGGTTGCCGTATCGTGCAGTGGCACGGGGACGGTTACGCGGCCCTCGTCGTCGCGGGCAATACCGGGCACGTCTTCCAGTTCATCGGCCGAATCACTCGGCTCCACAAGTGGGCAAATCACGTAGGCCTGCTGGCCCTTTGCATGCGCCTCACGGATGGCGCCATAGGCGAGGTCGCGGCTCGACTCGGTGAGCACGCGTGTCGTCACGCCAGCGCCAGGGACGGGCCGATGGCGGATGATACTCGTGTCCAGATCGCCGTAGACCGAAAGCGCCAGCGTACGCGGGATGGGCGTTGCCGTCATAACGAGCAGATCGGCACCGGGGCCCTTCGCGCGTAGGGCGTTGCGTTGGCCGACGCCAAACCGGTGTTGCTCGTCGATGACGACAAGCGACAGATGCTTGAACGCAACGTCATCCGAAAGCACCGCATGGGTGCCAAAGAGCACGTCAAGCTCGCCCGATTCCAGCTGTGCATGGATGCGCTCGCGCTCTGCGGCCGGCGTGGCACCCGTCAGAAGCGCCCAGGACATGCCGGCCTGAGAGAGCAGAGGGCCGGTCTTATCGGCATATTGGCGCGCCAGCACGCCCGTGGGCGCCATAACACAGGCCTGCGTGCCGCTATCGGCAGCCACAGCCAGCGCGCAGGCGGCAACGGCGGTCTTACCGGTACCGACATCGCCCAGCAGCAGGCGGTTCATCACGCGCCCGCCATCGCACATATCGCGCAGGATATCTTGGAACGCGGCCTCCTGCTCGTCGCTCAGCGAAAACGGCAGGGCCTGCTTGAGCGCGGCCAGGTGCTCGCCCGCGGCGTGGGTGTAGGGCACCACATCGACCAGGCCGCCGTCGTTGCGCAGGCGCAGCGCCAACTGCAGGTAGAGGCACTCCTCGTAGGCAAGCCGTGCGCGCGCGATATCGCGTTCAGCCATGCTCGAGGGAAAGTGGATCGATCGCAACGCACGGGCATTGCTCATCAGGCGACGCTTAACGCGTAAGCGTGCCGGAATGGGATCAAAGGGATTGCCGATGACCTCGAGCGCGCCACTTACGATGCGGCGCATCCACGCCTGGCTCACGCCATCACTCACATAATGGACCGGCAGAATAGTGCCTGCGGCGCGCCCTTCCTCAAGCTTTTCAAAGTGCGGCGAGGCCATCTGCTTAAAGCCGTAGGCAAACTCGACCTTACCCATCACAGCCAGGCGGTCGCCCTGCTTAAGCTGCTGGGCAATCCAGGGCTGGCGGAAAAAGGCGACCTGCAGCACGCCCGTCTCATCAACGAGTGAGACCTCGGTCACCTGCATGCGCGGACGCGGCTGCTTTTGGACGATACGGTCGACCGTGGCGATGATGGTGCACACGGTACCGATGGGCGCCATCTCGATGGACCAGGAGCGCGTAAAGTCCAGGTATCGATGAGGGATATGGAGAAGGAGGTCCCCCACCGTCCGAATTCCCAGACGGCGAAGGGCCTCCTCACGTTTACCCGAAACATATTTGAGTCGCGCGATATCCTCGTCGAGCGCATTGCTCTGGGCAAAGCGCTCCGAGACGCGCGGCACGGAGCACAGTTCGGACATAGGCAGTTGCCTACTCGATCGAGAAGATCACGGGATAGAGCGGCTGCTCGCCACGATGGGCGTCGATCTCCAGATCGGGCTGAGCCTCCTCGATAGCGTCGACGATCTCCTGGAAGGCCTCATCGGACAGCTCCTCGCCGGCCAGAATCGTCAGCGCGTCGCCCTCCTCTTCCTCCTGCATACGGTTGATGCAATCGAGCGTGACCTGCTTCACGTCGGAGCCGACCACGTCGATGGAGCCGGCGATGATACCCATGACGTCACCGGAGTGAATCGGAGAGCCGTCAGAGGCGCTGGAATCGCGCACGGCGCGGGTGACCTCGCCATCGCGGACCTCGCTGATGGCGTCGACCATGGCGGCGACGGCGTCCTCGAGCTCGGAATCGGGCAGGACCGCGAACAGCGCGGAGAAGGCCTGAGGAACGGTCTTGGTGGGAACGACGGCGACCTTCTTGTCGGTGCAGGCTGAGGCAGCGGCCTCAGCGGCCATGCGGATGTTGCCGTTGTTGGGCAGAATGATGACCGAGGTCGCGTTGACCTGGTCGACGGCGCCCAGCAGGTCTGCGGTCGAGGGGTTCATGGTCTGGCCACCCGAGACGATCACGTCGACGCCGAGGGACTTGAGGATGTCTGCCTCGCCGGACCCAGCGGCAACGGCGACAAAGCCCAGGGCCTTCGCGGGCTCGGCGGCCTTTTCCTGATCCTCGTGGATCTTGGCGGTACGGTCGTGGGCCTCCATCTCCATGTTGTGGATAAAGACCTCATAGATCTGACCGAGCTGCAGCATGTGCTCGAGCACCAAGTTGGGGGTGTTGGAGTGCACATGGATCTTGTAGTCGGGATAAGCGCCCACGAGCAGCTCACAGTCGCCCATGGAGCCTAGGAACTTAAGGCACTCGTCCTCGTCAAACGGGGCGTCGGCCTTAAAGAGGAACTCGTTGCAGTAGCGGAACTCCGAGCCCTCCCAGTCGTCGTTGGCTTCGATCTCAACACGACCAAGGGCCGCGTCGCGGGCAGAGCCTGCGGAATCAAACGTGGCGGAGAAATCCTCGACCACGGTGCTGCGGCCAAGCGCGGCGGCAACAAAGTTCTCAAGGAAGATGGCAAAGCCGAAGGCGCCGGAGTCGACCACGCCGTTCTCTTTGAGGACGGGCAGCAGGTCGGGCGTGCGGGCGACAGACTGATATGCCTCGACGACGATGGCATCGAGCGCGTCCTCGGCCGAGAACTTCTTCTTCTCGCACTCGTCGGCCTTGGTCGAGACATCGCGCAGCACCGTGAGGATCGTGCCCTCGATAGGCTTGCGGACGGCCTGGAAGGCGACCTTGACGGCACGACGGAACGCATAGGCGATGTTGGCGGACGTAATGGGCTCGTCGGCGGAGACAAGACCCTCAGCCACGCCGCGAAGAATCTGCGAGGTAATGACGCCGGAGTTACCGCGGGCGCCCATCAGGGAGCCGTGGGTGATGGCGCCGGCAATGGCCTCCATGTCGGCGTCGGCGGGAAGGGCGGAGAGCTCCTTGGTCACCGAGGCGAGCGTGAGCGACATGTTGGTGCCGGTGTCACCGTCGGGCACGGGGAAGACGTTGAGCTTATTGATCTCCTCGGCCTTGTCGGAAACGGCAGCCGCAGCGATCGGAAAACAGGTGCGAATGGTCTTTGCAATCATGGGTATTTGAATCTCCGTTTTCGGATGCTAGTTCAGACGGCTCTTGAGCGCGTCGATATGGATGCCGATCTTAAGGCTGGCGGGATCGATCTGGGCGATCTCCTGCAGGGTGAAGGCAACGGAGCTCGAAAGATTGTGGCAGACGGACTTCATGTTGACGCCGTTCTCGAGCACGACGTGAAGATCGACCGTAAGGCCGTTCTCGTCGGCGGAGACAAGCACGCCCTTGCGGAGGCGCTGACCGGCAAGCAGGCGCACGCTCTCGGCGCCTTGGAGCTGCTCAGCCATACCGACGACGCCATAGCACGTCATCGCGGCATAACCGGCAATATCGGCAATAACGTCGTTCGAGACGCTCAGGCTGCCGTTAATGGTCTCAGACACAAGAATCTCCTTATCTGGTGCTCGCGGCACCATGTCGTGGGAGCAATCATTGCATTATTCTACAACGACCGCGCCATGTTGAGGTGGTGGGTCGCGGGATTACATCCTCGACACGAAATGTTGATATGGCAACGTTCGAGTCAAGTGGTCGCGGCATAAAAAAACCCGCCGCATAAGCGACGGGTTTTACAACCTGGCTCCCCGGGTAGGACTCGAACCTACAACAGCGCGGTTAACAGCCGCGTGCTCTACCATTGAGCTACCGAGGAATTAAAAAGCCCAGCGGAATGGGCTGATAAATTCTGGCTCCCCGGGTAGGACTCGAACCTACAACAGCGCGGTTAACAGCCGCGTGCTCTACCATTGAGCTACCGAGGAATAGGTGCGTGCTCTCAAGCAACGAAATTTATTATACGGACGAATCAGCTCAGGGCAAGAACTTTTTTGAGAATTTTTCCGACCTAGTCGTTTAAGAACGTCCCCAACGACTACATGAAAGCGCCCCCGAGCGGATGTGCTTGAGGGCGCTTCTTGCTTGACTAGCTTTCGATATAGTCTTTGAGCTTGCTCGAACGGCTCGGGTGACGGAGCTTGGCCAGGGTCTTGGACTCGATCTGGCGGATGCGCTCGCGCGTGACGCCAAACTCGCGGCCGACTTCCTCGAGCGTGCGGGGATGCCCGTCGACAAGGCCAAAGCGTAGCTCGATAACCTTGCGCTCGCGATCGGCAAGCGAGTCGAGCACCTGGGTGAGCTGCTCCTGAAGCATGGAGAAGCTGGCGGCATCGGGCGGAACGATGGCCTGGGAGTCCTCGATGAAGTCGCCCAGCTGGGAATCCTCTTCCTCGCCGATGGGGGTCTCGAGCGACACGGGCTCCTGCGAGATCTTCTGGATCTCGCGGACACGGTCGGCGCTCATGTCCATCTCGGCACCGATCTCCTCGGGGGTCGGGTCGCGGCCCAGGTCCTGAAGGAGCTGGCGCTGCACGCGGACAAGCTTGTTGATGGTCTCGACCATGTGCACGGGAATACGGATGGTACGGGCCTGGTCGGCGATAGCGCGCGTGATGGCCTGACGGATCCACCACGTGGCATACGTGGAGAACTTAAAACCCTTCTGGTAGTCGAACTTCTCGACGGCGCGGATCAGACCGAGGTTGCCCTCCTGGATCAGGTCCAGGAACAGCATACCGCGGCCGACGTAGCGCTTGGCGATAGAGACTACCAGACGCAGGTTGGCGCTGATGAGTGCCTGCTTGGCTTCGAGGCCCACGTTCTCAATGCGCGTGAGACGACGCATCTCGGCACGCGTGAGCTCGAGCTCACCGGCATCGGCAGCCTCGAGCTTCTCGGTGGCCTCGAGACCGGCCTCGATCTTCATGGCCAGATCGACCTCTTCGGAGGCGGTTAGCAGGTCGACCTTGCCGATCTCCTTGAGGTACATACGAACCGGATCGCCGGTCAGCATCACCGTGGAGGCATCGATGCCACGCACGCGCGAGCGTGAACGGGACGTGCGCACGGTGCGCTTCTTCTTGCTCTTGGAAGAACCCATCTCGGCGTCGGCCTGACGGGCCATCTTGAGCTCATGATCGTCGAGCGAGCCGGAATCGTGCTCGTCGTCGTCATCGAAATCGTCGGTATCGGTATCGTTATCGTCATCGTCGACGTCCATGGGGGCGTCGTCGTTACCGCTCGCGGAGATAATCTGGATGCCGCTGTTGCGCAGCGCGGAATACACCGCGGTGAGCTGCTCGTCAGAAACATCGATATCCTTCAGGGCGACCTGAATCTCGTCCTCGGTTACCGAAGTCCTGTTTGAGCCGTTGCCCATGAGCTTTGCAACGTAGGATTCCAGCCCAGTACCCGTGCTCTCAGTCTTTTTTGGCACAGATTCTCCCTTCATAGTCCACAGGACTCAATACTTTAGCACACACATAGACGTCTATACCCAAAAAGAGGACTGGATATAGGCGAGAATACGCTGGTTGACCACAACATCTAGGCCTGTTCGGTGCCTGCGGCCTCCAGACCAATCAAACGGAACGGGTCCGCCACGCCGCCGATCGACTTTTGCAGTTCACGTTGACGCTGCGAATCCTGCGCGGCCTGCACGGTCAGCGCGCGACGGGCCTCATCGTCGAGCGAACGGTCCTGGCGCAGCTTGGCCTGTGCGGCACGCATGCGCCGCTTGATGGTGTAGAGCTCGAGCGTATCGAGCATAAAAACGATATTCGTCTCGGTGGGGTGCTTGCTCGTCGCCGAGATGCGCCCGGCACTCACAAGCGTTGCCGCCTCGGGACACACCGAGCGCGCCGCATCCATGCAGGCTGCCGGATCGGTTCCCGGCGGCGTTGCCAGCACGGCCCATGCGATAGACTCGTGACGTGGGTCAACCCACTCGATGGAGCAGATGCGGTCGGCATACGTGCGGAACAGGTCGGGGTAGCTCGTAAGCATCGTCAACAGCTCGCGCTCCCCTGCCAAGGACTTGCGCTCAAGATCAGTAAGAACCATCGGCGCCATGGCAGCCGGTGCGCCCGAACCGTCAGCCACAGGCACAGCACCCATACCATCAGGCGCATCGATCGGCGGCAGGTCGTCGGCGGCCTCCACGGGCGCGGCACCGTAGGCATCGAGCGGGACATAGTCGTACGGCTCTTCCTCGGCCGGCGCGGACACCGGCGGCGTCGCGCCCGATGCCCAAGCACCGCGAGATGCCCCCTGCGAACCAGACGTCCGACCGCCCGCGCAACCAGAGCGCTCGGCTTGCGCCCGCTGGCGTTCATAGTTCTGCTCACGGCGACGCTCCGCATCCTCGCGCTTGGCGACATCGCGAAACACGCGGCCCGAGCTCGCACGCACTGTCTCCAGATCCAAACCCAGCAGATCGGCAATCTGGATAAAGTACGTATCGATCATATAGCTGTTACGAAGCGGATAGATGAGCGTGAGAGCGTCCTCCAGCGCCTTGGCACGACCGCCCGGCGTGGTGATGTCACTCGACTCCTGCAGCGAACGGTAGACAAAGTCCATAAGCGGCTCGGCAGCGTCAATGCGTTTCTGCAGCTCCTCTCCACCGTGCGCCGTGATGAACTCCATGGGATCGTTGCCGTCGGGCAGCACCACGCAGCGCAGAT
The DNA here is from genome assembly GCF_003470665.1 of Collinsella sp. AM17-1. GTDB lineage: Bacteria > Actinomycetota > Coriobacteriia > Coriobacteriales > Coriobacteriaceae > Collinsella. Next base: position 36,877 of record NZ_QRJZ01000002.1, on the reverse strand, counting down.
CCATCGAATCCTGCTCGATAAACTGAATCGCGCGGCGGGCGGCCTTCTGTCCCGCCGCATCGCCGTCGAACATGTACACGATGCGCTTAGCAAAGCGGGTGAGCGTCTTGACGTGATGCTCCGTGAGCGCGGTACCCAGCGTGGCGACAACGTTTTTGATCCCCGCCTCCCAGCAGGCGATGCAATCGGTATAGCCCTCCACCACGATGGCCGTATCCTGCGCAACGATAAACTCCTTGGCCCAGTTAAAGCCATAGAGGTTTCGCTTTTTATGGAACACGCTCGTCTCGGCGGTGTTGAGGTACTTGGGTTGGCCGTCACCCATGATGCGCCCGCCAAAGGCAATGTTGTGACCCTGCTCGTCAAAGATGGGAAACATCACGCGGTCGTAGAAGCGGTCGGCAAGCTGCCCGCGCCCGCGGCTCACGGCAACGTTGGCGTCGATCATCTCCTGCGGGGTAAAACCCGCCTGGGACAGGTGCGACACCAGCGCGTTGCGACCCGGTGCAAAGCCCAGGCAGTAGCGGCGGCAGACGTCGCCACCCATGCCGCGGCTGGCAAAGTACTCGCGTGGACGACCGTCCTTACCGCGCATAAGCATGGTGTGGTAGAACTGGGCGGTCTCGGCGCACAGATCGTAGATGCGGGCACGCTTGGTACCGCGCTCGCGACGATCTCCAGTGTCGTGCAGCTCAATACCCGCGCGATCGGCCAAATAACGGATTGACTCGGGAAAGCTCAGGTTCTCGCGCTTCATGATATAGGTGAAGACGTCGCCACCCTCGCCGCAGCCAAAACAATGCCACACCTGCGTGGAGGGGATAATGTGGAAGGACGGCGTCTTTTCGCCATGAAAGGGGCAGCAACCCCAAAACTCATGGCCACGGGGCTTGAGCTCAACCGTTTCCTGCACGATGGCAACCAGGTCAGACGCAGCGCGTACCTGGTCTTTTTCCTCATCGCTAATCACGGATGCCCACCCCCTGCTCACCCAAGTTGTGACGAATGTCCTCGATATTACCCTCGACGGTCGCGATCAACTCATCCAACGAATCGAACACACGCGAGGGACGCAGCCAGCGCGTAAACGCCAGCGACACCGAGGCGCCGTACAGGTCGCCCGTATAACCAATTAAGTTAGCCTCGAGATGCGCCGAAGCGGCATCGTCAGCATACGTCGGCGGCAGGCCGACGTTAACGGCAGCAGGCCATACGGTGTCATCGACGAGCACCAGGCCCTCATACACACCATCGGCAGGCACCTGAATGCCGTCGGGAACCTGCAGGTTTGCCGTGGGAAAGCCCATGCCAGAACCCTCATGACGGCCGCGAACAACACCGCCACGCAGCATATACGGGCGGCCGAGCAACTCAGCAGCAAGCTCCACATGGCCCTGTCCCAGCTCATGACGAATGCGGGTGGCGCAAATGGCCTCACCGCCCTCGCAAAGCAGGTCGTGACCATACACGTCAACGCCGTGCTCGGAACCCCAGGCGCGCATCTCGGCAACACCAGAAGCACCGCCGCGACCCAGCCTAAAGTCGCTGCCAACGCGAATCGAACGAATGTCGACCACGCGTGACAGCAGTGAGAGAAAACCGACATGATCGAGTGCCGCAACCTCAGGCGTAAAGGGAACGGCCACCACCGCATCGACCCCGGTCTGAGCCAAGGCATGTAGACGGTCGGCCGTCGTCATCAATTTTTGAGCGGGCGAAGGGCTCACCACAACGTCCGGGTCGGGATCGAAAGTGACCACGACCGCCTTGCAGCCATTGGCACGGGCATCAAGGACAAGCGCTTCGATGAGTTCCTGGTGTCCACGGTGAACGCCATCGAACACGCCAATGGCGATCGATGCGGCACCCAAGTGCTCGCACTCATCAAACGCATCGGCAGTAACGATGCGAGCCTCGTCCGACTCGTCTTCGAAAAAGATACGCGCGAGCTCGCGAGCGGACAACATCATCGAACACCGCCGATTGCCTGCGGAAACACGTGTTCCATGACAAAGCGGCCACCCTCAATGCGGGCGAGCGCCTTGAGTCCCCCATCGAGCACCAACGCAAACGGCGCCTTCGAGGCATCGAAATCGGCAAGCGCAAGCTCAACGGGAATGCGTCGGCCGCAGAGCAGGTCGTCGCCAAGATTGCCCGGCAAGTCAACACGCGTGGCGCCCAGGGCTGCAATGGGATCCAGGGCAAAGCCAGCCGCGGACTCGGGAGAAAGCTCCTCAACCGCATGACAAGCGCCAATGGAAACAACACCGGAGGCCGTGCGGCGCAGCGCGGAAATGTGCGCGGCGCTCTCGCAGGCGCGGCCCAAGTCGCGAGCGAGCGCACGGATATAGGTGCCCTTGCTCACCGAGAACGCCACGGTCCACACAAACGTATCACCTTCGCCGCCCACGGCGATCAGGTCGGCGGCATAGACCTCGACGGGACGCGGAGGTAAGTCCACCGCATTGCCCTCGCGAGCAGACTTGTAGGCGCGAACGCCATTGACCGAGATAGCCGAAAACGCCGGCGGCACCTGCATCTGCGGACCCAGCATGACGGCCAAGCGCTCACGGGCATAGGCAGGATCGCGGAGCTCGTTGGCAACAGTCACCGTGCGGACCGCCTCGCCCTCCGCATCATCGGTATTTGTCTCGGCGCCAAACGAGATGTCGGCGACATAGCTTTTGGTATCGAGGGTTAGCATGCCCAGCAGACGGGTGGCCTGGCCAACACCCACCACCATGACACCCGATGCCATGGGGTCGAGCGTGCCGGCATGGCCGACGCGCCGCTCATGGAGGGCGCGTCGGCATTGCGAAACCACGTCGTGGGACGTGCAGCCCACCGGCTTATCGACGGCGAGCAGCATATTCAGTTGAGAAGGCGTACGACGAGCCATGTACCATCCAAAAAGTTAAAGCTCGACGGTCACCGAAGCGGGATCCTCCCCTACCAGTTCGGCCAGCATGGGAAGTGCCACGGTGAGCGTCTCGAGAATCGTTCCGTTGTTGGAGAAACCGGCGGCAGCGGGATGTCCGCCTCCGCCAAAAGCATCAGCGATCTCGGACACGTTGAGGTCGCCCTTGGAGCGCAGGTTGCCGCGCACCTTGGTATCGCCTTCAATGCCCTTCAGGAACAGACAGACCTCGACGCCCATCACCGAGCGCACCACATCGACCAGGCCGTCGCACTCATCCGAGGTGACACCGCAAGCCTCAAGGTCACTCTGGTACGCGTAACTATACGCGACGCGCCCGTGGGCCACCGTCTTGATGCGGCCCATAACGATGGACTTGAGGTGCAAAAACTCAACGCGCATGCTCTGGTAGACCTCGAGCGCCACACGCGCCGGATCGGCACCGTGGGCAACCAGACGCGAGGCTGCATGGAACGCGGCGGCATCGGCGTTTTGGTACTGAAAACGGCCGGTATCGGTAACCAAGCCACACAGCAGGCAGGTCGCAACGCCATCACGTGCGACAATGCCGCAATTGTCCAAGAAGCGGTCGATGATCATGGCGCAGGCTGCAGCTTCGACGCGCCTCAAGCTGAGCTCGGCAAACTCCTCGCGCGCCGGATGGTGATCGAAGCACACCACATGCTTGGAGCGACGAAGCACCTCGGCGGAATTATTGAGACGCTCGACGACCGGTACGTCCACCGAGATGAACAGGTCCGGATTGCCGGTATACGCAGATGCCGGTACCAGGCAATCGGAGCCTTCCATAAAGCGGTAGATGCGCGGAACCGGGTCATCATCTGCCAGCAGCAGGGCAATGTCCTTGTTGGGGAAAAACTTCATAAGCGAGAGGCCCAGACCCAGCACGGAGCCCAGGGCGTCGCCATCGGGAGAAGTGTGTCCCGAAATCGCAATGGAGGACGCACCCTCGATGAGCTCGAGGATGCGTCGCTGAATATCTGCAGACTCGCACGCGGCGAGGTCGGCGGAATTAGTCATCTAAAGCTGCCTCCTGGGCGGCATCCGCTATCGGATAGCCGTCCTCGTCCTTTTCGATCGCAAGCGTGGCGGGAACGTTTTCCAGCGCACGCGTGATGCGCTCGGCCTCATCGGTCGAGCGATCGATGCGAAAATCGAGCTCGGGCGTAACACGCCAATCGAGCGAGCGAGCCAACAGGCTGCGAATACGGCCCTTGGCGCTTGCGAGCGCCTCCATGACCTCGTCGTAGCGGCTCGCATCGCACGACACGTACACACGCGCGAACGAACGGTCCACCGCGACCTCGACCGCGGTCAAAGTAACCAGGTCGAGACGCGGATCGGAAACCTCAAAGAGCAGGATATAACCGAGCTTCTCGCGAAGCTGCTCGCCCAGACGGCGGGTTGCCTGCGTTTGCTTCATAGCGCTACCCCCTACTCGGTACGGGCAACCTGGTCGATGCGGTAACCCTCGATCTGGTCGCCGGGCTTGATGTCCTGGAAGTTCTCCAGGCCAATGCCGCCCTCGGAACCGCTCTTGAGGCTCTTGGCCTCGTCCTTGTAGTGGCGCATCGATGCGATCTTGCCGTTGAAGACCACGATGCCGTCACGCACCAGACGCACGGAATCGGTCGCGGCGATCTCGCCCTCCTCGACGCGGACACCGGCGGCGATACCGACTTTGGGCACCTTGAAGGTGTCCAGGACGGTCGCGGTACCCGTGGAGACCTCGACCTCGGTGGGCTTGAGCATGCCGATACGGGCAGCGTCGAGCTCCTCGAGGCACTTGTAGATGACGTCGTAGCAACGGATCTCGACGCCCTCGCGCTCGGCGGCGGAGCGGGCCTTACCGTCGGGACGGACGCCAAAGCCGATGATGATGGCGTTGGAGGCGTCGGCCAGGACGACGTCGGTCTCGTTGATGGCACCAACGGCGGAGTGGATCGTGTTGATGCGGACCTCGGACTGATCCATCTTGTCGAGCGAGTCCTGAAGGGCCTCGATGGAACCCTGGACGTCGGCCTTGATGATCAGGTTGAGCTCCTTGACCTCAGCGTCGGCGATGGTCTCGAAGAGGTTCTCGAGCGTGACGTGCTTCACGCGGCTCTGCTCCTCGATACGGGCCTTGAGCGAACGCTCGTCGGCAAGGGCGCGAGCCTCGCGCTCGTCCTCGAACACGCGGAACTCGTCACCGGCGTTGGGCACGGACTGCAGGCCCAGGATCTCGACGGCGTCGGAGGGACCGGCCTCGGTGACGGCGCGACCCTTGGGGTCAAGCATGGCGCGGACGCGGCCGTAGGTAAGGCCGGCGACCAGCGTATCGCCCACGTGCAGGGTACCGCGGGTCACAAGCACGGTAGCGACCGAGCCGCGGCCCTTGTCGAGCTTGGCCTCGAGGACGTTGCCGGAGGCAAAGGTGTCCGGGTTGGCCTTGAGCTCGAGCACGTCTGCCTGAAGCAGCACGGTCTCCAGAAGGTCGTCGATACCGATCTTCTGCTTCGCCGAGATGTTGACGAACATGTTCTGTCCGCCCCACTCCTCGGGGATGACACCGTACTCGGTGAGCTCCTGGCGTACGCGGTCGGGGTTGGCGCCCGGCTTATCGATCTTGTTGACGGCGACGACGATGGGTACGCCGGCGGCCTTGGCGTGGTTGATCGACTCGACGGTCTGGGGCATGACGCCGTCGTCGGCAGCCACGATTAGAATGACGATATCGGTCACCTTGGCACCACGGGCACGCATGGCCGTAAAGGTGGCGTGACCCGGGGTATCGATGAAGGTGATCTTGCGGTCGTTGATCATAACCTGCGAAGCGCCGATTGCCTGGGTAATGCCGCCCGCCTCGCCGGCAGCGACACCGGTGTGACGGATGGCGTCGAGGAGGCTCGTCTTGCCGTGGTCGACGTGACCCATGACGGTGACGACCGGGGCGCGCGGCTTAAGGTCGGCGGGATCGTCGTAGAACGAGAAGGTGTTCTCCTCCTCGGGGGTGATGATCTTGATCTGACGGCCCAGGTCGTCGGCAACGAGCTCGACGAGGTCGTCAGACATGGACTGTGTCATGGTGAGCGGCGTGCCCAGCAGGAACAGGCGCTTGATGATGTCGTTGGCCGGAACGTCGAGGGCCTCAGCAAGCTCCTGGACGGTAACGCCCTGGGAGACCTTGATGGCGTCGAGCTCCTCGGGGTTCACGCCCTGGGCCAGCGCCTCCTCTATCTTGCGCTCCTCCTGAGCCTTGGCAGCCTCGCGCTCGCGCTTCTCCTTGCGCTTCTTGCGGCGACCGGTGGACTCGCGAGAGGCCTCCTCGACGGCAGCGCGGGCCTCCTCGAGCACCTTCTCGCGGCTGTACTCCTCGGCCTCGCGAGCCATGCGGCTATAGTGGTCCTCTTCGTTGTTGTGACCGCCCTTGCGCTTCTTGCCCTTGCCCTGCTTATCGGGGTTGGGGAAGTCCATGCCGGCAGCGACGTTGTTGCTGGCGTTGGTGCGATGGCTGTGCGGACGGCTCTCGGAGGCGTTGCGCTCGGAGTTGTTGTCGGAGGCGTTACGATCGTTACGACGGCCACCGCGGCGGTCGTTGTTGCCGCCACGACGGTTACCGCGCTCAGCGGCGCGCTCGGCCTTGGCCTTGTCCTCGGCGTCCTTCTTCTCCTTGAGCACGGTCTCCTGTGCGGCGATCTGGTCGAGCAGCGAACGGAAGCGCGAACCGGAGTCGGAAGCGGGAACGGCGCGGCGCTGGGCCTCGCGGGCAGCCTCCTCTTTCTCGCGAGCAAGGCGCTCCTGCTCAGCCTTCTTCTTGGCCTCGGCCTCGGCGCGGGCGGCCTCCTCGGCAGCCTGGGCTGCGGCAAACTGGCGGCGCTCCTCCTCGCGGGCCTTCTCGGCGGCGATGCGCTCGCGCTCGGCCTCGGCGGCACGTGCGGCCTCCTCGGCGGCAGCTGCCTGCTCCTCGGCCTGCTTGGCGGCCTCGACTTCCTGAGCGCGGGCCTCGATCACCGAGGCGAGCTGCTTGCGGACCATGGCGACATAGGCGTCCTCCAAGGTGGAGGAAGCGGACTTAGCGGGAATCTTCATTTCGGCGAGATGACCCATCAGTTCCTTGGAGGTCATGCCGAACTCTTTGGCCAGGGTGGACACACGGACTTTTGCCATATGACTTCACCTACCCTTTCTGGCACCTTGGGTGCCTAGAGACTGAACGAGCGTGGGAGACGCGCCGGGACCCGCCCGGCGCGACCGCGCGCTAGATCAGGTCCTCCGCATCATCGAAGGCGTCGGTGTCGTGGACACCGCAGAAACGGGAGCCGGGACGGGCCTGGTTGCGGCACTGGACGCCGTCCTCGGACACGTACTCGCAGCGACGGACGTCCTCGTCCTCCTCGTCACCGATCAGGTCGGCGGCGGGCTCCTCGTGAACGGGAACGTTCTTGAGGATGTCGGCGGCAAGCGTCTCGGACTTGATGTCGATGTGCCAGCCGGTCAGGCGCGCGGCGAGGCGGGCGTTCTGGCCCTCCTTGCCGATGGCGAGGGACAGCTGGTCGTCGGGAACGATGACGCCGGCGTAGGCCTTCTCCTCGTCGATAAGGACGCGGGTGACCTTAGCGGGCGACAGGGCGTTGGCAACGTAGACGGCAGGATCGGCATCCCACAGGATGACGTCGACGCGCTCGCCGCGGAGCTCGCCCACGACAGCGCGAACACGGCTGCCCTTGGGGCCGACGCAGGCGCCCACGGGATCCAGACGGTCGTCGAGCGAGTGGACGGCGACCTTGGAGCGCTGGCCGGGCTCGCGGGCGATCGACTTGATCTGGACGGTGCCCTCATAGATCTCGGGCACCTCCTGCTCAAACAGACGACGCATGAGCTCGGGGTGGGTACGGGAGATGACAATCGGCGGACGGCTGTGCTCGCCACGAACCGGCTGCAGGTTGGAGTTGGGGTCGCGAACGTCGATGATCACGGCCTTGATGTGCTGGTTGTGCAGATAGCGCTCGCCCATCGGACGCTCGTTGCGCTCGTTCTCGTAACGACGCTGATCGAAGTGCGGCAGCTCGGCCTCGACGCCCTCGCGGATCTTGACGATCGTGAAGTCGGGCGTGGACTGCAGCACGGTACCGCTGATGAGGTCACCGATGCGGCCGGAGAACTCCTCGTAGATCTGCTCGCGGGCGGAGTTGCGCACGATGGCGTTGATCTCGGCCTTGGCGTGCTGGGCGGCGATGCGGCTCGTGTTCTTGGGAGTGACGTCGATCTCCTCGAACTCGGTGAAGTTGCCCTCCTCGTCCATGGAATCGTCGATCGGCTCCAGACGGTAGACGTAGATCTTGCCGGTGGTGCGGTCGATGGTCACCTTGGCGCCCCACTCAAGATGCAGGATCTCGGCATAGCTCTTGGCGAGCGACTGCTCCAGGCGGTCGATCAGGTAGAGCTGGTCGATGTGCTTCTCCTGGCAAAGCTCCATCAGGGCGGACATCATGTCGGATGCTGCCATCTTACTTTCCTTCCTTCGCGGGCTTGAAGTCATAGGTGGGCTTCAACTTGCACTTTTTAACATCAGAGAAATCGAGGGTAACAGACTCGCCGTCCTCGAGCTCAAGGGTCACGTTCGTCTCGGTGGCGGCGGCAATCTTGCCGGCGTACTTGCGACGGCCCTCGGTGGCGGTGGAGGTGAGCTCGCAGTTCTCGCCCGCAAAGCGGGCAAAGTCACTCGGGCGGCGCAGCGGGCGCGCCATACCCGGGCTCGACACCTCGAGCGTATAGCTCGAAGAGATGGGGTCGAGCTCCTCAATCACATCGCCGACCCACTTGGTGTTGGCCGTGACGTCATTGAGCGACAGGCTCTGACCCTCGGCACCCTCGATACGCACACGCACGCAGGGGGCCTTGGTGGCACCCACGAGCTCAACGTCGACGATGTCGACATCGTGCTGGGGAGCAACGGCCTCGAGCGCGTCGATGATCGCCTGCTCGGTCTTGGTCTTGACCATTGCGGCACCTCCATCCATACAAAAAAGAAGCGGGGCCGAAACCCCACTTCTTTCAATTACAACTTCATTTGCAAGCAAACTATACCAATAGCTGCGGAAACGTGCAAGCACAGTACGAATCTGCAGGTCAGCGTGCGCACAGCTTCTCCACAAGAATAGGACAATTGACCGCGGCCAGGCTAAACAAAACGAGGGACGACCCAACCGGATCGCCCCTCGTCTTTAATGCGTCAGCTAAGCGCGCAGTGCTTACTTGACCACCAGGTTGACCAGCTTGCCGGGCACGCAGATGGCCTTGACAACCGTCTTGCCCTCGAGCCACTTGGCGACGGCGGCCTCGGCGGCAGCCTGCATATCCTCATTGGAGGCATCGCGGGCAACGTCGACGCGGCCGCGGACCTTGCCGAGCACCTGGACCACGATCTGCACCGTGTCCTCAACGGACTCGGCCAGGTCGAACTCGGGCCAGGCGGCGGTATAGGCGTTGCCCTCGCAGCCGAGTGCCTCGTGCCACAGCTCATCGGCCCAGAACGGGCAAATGGGGGCAAGGACGCTCACGATGTCCTTGGCCACGCCGTAGCACAGCGCCTTGTCGCGCGACGTGCCCTCGGTGGCGTTGAGGTAGGCGCTCGCCGCGTTGACGAGCTCCATGACGGCCGAGATGGCGGTATTGAACTGGCCGCGATCGAAGTCCTCGGTGCACTTGGCGATGGTGCGGTGACGCTCGCGATAGAGCTTCATCGCAACCTCGTCGAGCGCGGACTTGTCAAAGGCCACGTTGGCGTCGCCGGACTGGACGAGCTGCCACACGATACGCCAGGCGCGCTTGATGAAGCGATTGGCACCCTCAACGGCCTTGGGATCCCAGTCGAAGTCCTTCTCGGGCGGGGCGATAAACAGGATCGCCAAACGCATGGTGTCGGCGCCGTAGGGTTCGATGACCGAGCTCGGGGGCACGACATTGCCCTTGGACTTGGACATGGTGTCGCCGTTCTCGTCCTTGACCATGCCCTGGCACAGCAGGTTGGTGAAGGGCTCGTCCACGCTCAGCAGACCCAGGTCGCGCAGGGCCTTGGTAAAGAAGCGGCTGTAGAGCAGGTGCAGAATGGCGTGCTCGATGCCGCCGATGTAGTTATCGACGGGCATCCAACGGTCGGCGGCTTCCTTGGAGAAGGGCAGCTCGGTGTTGTGCGGGTCGGTATAGCGCAGGTAGTACCAACTGGAGCAGGTAAAGGTGTCCATGGTATCGGTCTCGCGCTTGGCCGGGCGACCGCAGACCGGGCAGGTGGTCTCGTAGAACTCCTTGCACTCGGCGAGGGTCTCGCCGGCGCCCAGGTCCAGGTTCTCGGGCAGCGTCACAGGCAGCTGATCCTCGGGCACGGGCACGATGCCGCAGTGCTCGCAGTGGATGGCCGGGATGGGGTTGCCCCAATAGCGCTGGCGGCTGATGAGCCAGTCGCGCAAGCGGAACTCGACCTTGCGACGGCCGCAGCCCATGGCCTCAAGGTCGGCCACGATGGCAGCCTCACCCTCGGAGTGCTTGCCGCCGCGCATGCCGGTGTACTTGCCGGACTGGACGAGCGTGCCCTCGGCAGCGTGGGCGCAATCCCAATCGACGGTCTCGGCATGGAAGGTATCGATGGTCTCGCCGTTAGCCTCGACGGCTGCGCGGTCGTCATCGTCCAGGATGATCGGCACGATCGGCAGGTCGTACTTGCGGGCGAACTCAAAGTCGCGCTGGTCGCCGCAGGGAACGGCCATGACGGCACCGGTACCGTAGTCGGCAACGACATAATCGGCAACCCACACGGGGACCTTCTCGCCGTTGACGGGGTTTACCACATAGCGGCCCGTGAAGGCACCGTGCTTCTCGAGGGTGCCCTGGGCACGCTCGACGGCAGAGATATGCTTGGAGTCCTCGACGATCTTGGTGACGGCCTCCTCGTACTCTGTGCCCTCGACGAGCTCATGCAGGCCGGCGTACTCGGGAGCCAGAACAAAGAAGGAGACGCCGAAGAGGGTGTCGGCACGCGTGGTGAAGACGGTGATCTTGCCCTCGTCGCCTTCGATGGGCTCGCCATCCTGGTCGCACAGGGTAAAGTCGACCTCGGCGCCCTCGGAGCGACCGATCCAGTTGGCCTGCATCTGCTTGACGCGCTCGGGCCAGCCGGGGAGCTTCTCCAGGTCGTCGAGCAGCTCCTGGGAGTACTCGGTGATCTTGAAGTACCACTGCTCGAGGTCGCGCTTCTCGGGCTCGGTGCCGCAGCGCCAGCACTTACCCTCGGTGACCTGCTCGTTAGCCAGAACAGTCTTGCAGGTGGGGCACCAGTTGACAGGGTTCTTCTTGCGGTAGACCAGACCCTTTTCCCACAGCTTCTCAAAGATCCACTGACCCCAGCGGTAGTAGTCGGGGCTGCAGGTCTTGACCATGCGATCCAGATCGTAGGAGAAGCCCATGCGCTTCATCGTGGCGAGAGCCTGGTCCATGTTCTTATACGTCCAGGCGGCAGCCTGCGTGTTGTGCTTGATGGCGGCGTTCTCGGCGGGCAGGCCAAAGGCATCGAAGCCGATGGGGTGAAGCACGTCGTAGCCGCGCATGCGGGCCTGACGGGCCATGGCATCGCCGATGGTGTAGTTGCGCGCGTGGCCCATGTGCAGGTCGCCCGACGGATACGGGAACATCTCGAGCACGTACTTCTTGGGCTTGCTGTCGTCGGTGTCGACGGCAAAGAGGTTGGAGTCCTCCCAGGCCTTCATCCACTTGGACTCAATGGCCTGTGCGTCGTAGGCAGGAATCTCATCCTTATGATCTGTGCAATCGCACATATCAGCTCCTTTTAACTTGATTGGGGCCGATCGGCTGGGCTTTGCTCGCTGCTGCGGACAGTCCTGCGCGCACGAAGGCCACATTAAGTGGCCTTCGGCTCGTGCGGAACTTGCAGCGAGCAAAGCCTAGCCGCCCGACCCTAGGGTTAACTTGGATGATTCTAGCAAATACAACAAGCGAGATGCCTGCGACTTGCAGGCATCTCGCTTTATCTAAATAACGTGGCTGAGAATCAACCTTTGTCTGAAACTCGTTCTAGCACGAACGGGTTTTCCAGGTGCCGCAGATTGCAGTGAAAGAGGAGCGCCGCGTACTTAGGTACGCAAGCGACGGTTTGAACGGCAAGGTGCGGTGCCTGGAAAAGCCGCTTATCGATAAGATACAGACTGCTGGGAGTCCTTAACCACAACGTCGTGGGCGCCGCCCTCGACGATTGAGGTGGAGCTTACCAGGGTCAGGCGTGCCTTTTCCTGGAGCTCGGGGATCGAGAGGGCACCGCAGTTGCACATCGTGGACTTGACCTTGTAGAGCGTGCCGCCCACGCCGTCCTTGAGGGAACCTGCGTAGGGAACGTAGGAGTCGACGCCCTCGACGAAGCTAAGCTTCGCGGCGCCGCCCAGGTCGTAGCGCTGCCAGTTGCGGGCACGCGCGGAACCCTCGCCCCAGTACTCCTTCATGTACTGGCCGTTAACGTTGACGCGCTCGGTCGGGCTCTCGTCAAAGCGGGCGAAGTAACGGCCCAGCATCATAAAGTCGGCACCCATGGCAAGGGCGAGCGTCATGTGGTAGTCGTAGACGATACCGCCGTCGGAGCACACGGGCACGTAGACGCCGGTCTCCTCGTAGTACTCGTCGCGAGCGCGGCAGACGTCGATCAGCGCGGTGGCCTGGCCACGACCGATACCCTTGGTCTCGCGGGTAATGCAGATGGAACCGCCGCCGATACCGACCTTGATGAAGTCGGCACCGCAGTCGGCCAGGAAGCGGAAGCCCTCGGCGTCGACGACGTTACCGGCACCGACCTTGACGTCCTCGCCGTAGTTGGCGCGGATCCACTCGATGGTGCGCTTCTGCCACTCGCTGAAGCCCTCGGAAGAGTCGATGCACAGGACATCGGCACCGGCCTCGATGAGCAGCGGCACGCGCTCGGCATAGTCGCGGGTGTTGATGCCGGCGCCGACCATATAGCGCTTGTCGTTATCGAGCAACTCGTTGGGGTTGGTCTTGTGGCTGTCGTAGTCCTTGCGGAAGACGATGCCCATCAGGTGATCATTGTCGTCGACGATGGGCAGAGCGTTGAGCTTGTTGTCCCAGATGACGTCGTTGGCAACCTTGAGACTAATGTTCTTGTCGCCCACGATGAGCTGCTCACGCGGGGTCATGAACTCGGAGACCTTCTTCTGGTGATCATCGCGGCTGGGGCGATAGTCACGGCTGGTGACGATGCCCAGGAGCTTACCCTTGGGAGTGCCGTCGTCGGTGACCGGCATGGTAGAGTGACCGGTCTTCTCCTTGAGCTCGATGACCTGCTCCATGGTCATGTCGGGGGTCAGCGTGGAATCGGACTGAACGAAACCAGCCTTGTGGTCCTTGACGGCCTTGACCATAGCGGCCTCGGACTCGGGGGTCTGGGAACCGTAAATGAAGGACAGGCCACCCTCGGTAGCGAGCGCGACACCCATGTCGACGCCCGAGACGGACTGCATGATGGCGGAAACCATGGGGATGTTCAGGGTGATTGCCGGCTTCTCACCGCGCTTAAAGCGGGTTAGCGGCGTCTTAAGAGAGACGTTGTTGGGGATGCACTGCGATGACGAGTAACCAGGGACCAGCAGATACTCCGAAAACGTGTGGGACTCACCGGGAAAGAACGTAGCCATGTTTCTCCTTTTTCCATGCGACCGGTCGGCTGCAGGCCTCGTAGGACCCAGCCCAACCTTGGGCGCCCAATACTGGGGAAGTATCTTAACGCACTTTGACTGCTACAATGCATGTTTTAAGAAGAGCACACGAGGGTTTGACGCAGGCTTTGCGTTTGCCCAGCAAACACTTTAGCGGGGAGACGTGGAGCACATGGAGTACAAGACAACGGCAAAGTTGGTCATTCAAGCGTGCGACAAGGATCTGCCGGGCGTGTTCGGCCACGGCTGCGTCTTGCTGCTGCAGGGCATCGCCCGCGAGCACTCGCTCAACCGTGCCGCCAAGAGCATGGGCATGGCATATTCCAAGGCCTGGCGCATTGTAAACGAAGCCGAAGGCCAGCTGGGCTGCAAGCTCATCGAGCGCGACGGCGCCCGCGGATCCACGCTCACCCTCGCCGGCGAGCGAGCCATAGCAGTCTATGAGGAGCTGCAGGCCGGCATCAACCAAGTAATTGCCGCAAAGGCCAACGACCTCATCGCCAGCATCAACGCGGAGTAGTCCTTTTAGGCGGTTTTTAGCCCACAGCGCCCTCGGGTTGAGGATCGCGCCACAAAACGGGCCCATCTACTACGTTTAGTTGAATACCCTCGACCATACCGGACATTATGAAATTAAAACCGCTGGTAAACAGCTTGGTAATTTTCAAAATAGGCGGGTGTGGTCGACCCCTATTGCTTAAACGTAGTAAATAGGCCGTTTTCGTGACACAGACCCCGATTAGCTACTTGCGAAGGGCGTTATCGAGAGTGGCAGCCACCTGCAGGGGGTCGTCGGTGCCGGCGAAGAGGCGGATGGTGCTCCCCTGCTTGCCGCGTGGGGCCGAAAGGCGTGTCGTTGCGCCGCCGGCGGGCGACGTGCGGAACTCCCCCGGCAATGTGTCGAACAGCTCACCCGCACTTCGCTCGATAAGGTCAAACTCAACTGCCGGGCCAAAGCCGTGCTCGAGGATTCCCGTTGCAACCGCATGATCGGGATGCGAACCCAGCCCAGGATAGCGAACGTTACACACCATCTCGTTAGCAGACAGATACTCGGCCAGCGCACGGGCGCGATCGAAGCGCGCCTGCATGCGAGCATCGAGCGAGGACAGCCCGCGTTCTAGCACGTCGGTCTCCTCGGCAGACAGGCCAAGCACAGACGCACCGCAGTCCGCAAGCAACGCGTGTGCGCACTCTGCGGCGGCATCCACGCGATGGCGCTTGAGCTGCGAGCGCGCCACCGAAGCGGCAACGAGTTTGCGCGGCGCCACGCCGGCACACACGCGATCGAGCGCCTCGAGCGACAGCACGGCACCCAAGCGCAGCGGATCGCACCCAAAGACGCCCGCCACAGTGTTATCAACCACAAGCAGTGCATGGGCCTCACGAGCCTCGCGACCCAGTGCACGAAGGTCGGGCACACGCAGGCCAAACCCGCCGATGGAGTTGACGAACCACCACAGATGCGGCGCGCCAGCATCAAACGATGCATCAAAGCCCTCGGACGCCGCAGCAAACGCCGCAGCTGCGGGCTCCCCCACCAGCGCAACATCGCAGCCATCAAAGCCACAGGCAAACGCATCGGCAAAGTCGTCCGCAAAGGCCACCAGGCGATCGCCGGGCCGCACGATCCCCAGAAGCGACAGTGCCGCCGGCACATGCGAGGCCGCAACAAGACGCGCCTCACGCGCACCAGCCCTTATAGCCCAGGCCTCTTCTAGCTGTTGCACGTCCACACGACACCGTCCCTTACATAAAACTGAACCAAATAAGCCCATCCAGGTCGCCCGCACGCCAGCGCAAGCAGCGTCGAGCGGTCCGGCGTTCGTTAGAACGCCGGAACAAAATTAGCCGTGGTACTCGCCGTTGTACTGGATGAGCGTGAGGTCCTCCACGCCATCGAGTGCGCGGATGGCGTCGGCATAGGGCATATCCACGCCGTCCGAGAACACCTCGACGGCCATCTCGACTTTGTTGCCGCGCATCGTCTTGGACTTGACGCTGAACTTGGTGCGCCCAAATGCACGCACGATATCGTCGCCGGTGGTCTGACCCGTGTAGTGGATGACCATCATGTACACGCGCGCCTTGTCCTGGTGGCTCGCAAAGCCGGCAATCATCACCACGATCACCACCGCCGTGAGCCCCACGAGCGCATACATACCGGCTCCCGCCGTAATGCCCGTGGTAATGGACCAAAACAGATACAGCAGGTCGAGCGGGTCCTTGACCGCCGTACGGTAGCGGACGATAGACAGAGCACCGACCATACCAAGCGAGATGACCACGTTTGTCGAGATCGCGAGCGTGACCATGCAGGTGAGCACGCACATGCCCACGAGCGTCACGGCAAAACTGCGCGAATACACCACGCCGGTAAAAAAGCGCTTGTACACGTAATAGATCAGGATGCCCATGGCGAGCGCCACGAGCAGCGACAGGCCAATCTTGGCAGGGTCGACCTGACCGAACGCCTCCAAGACGGAGTTCTTAAAAAAGTCCCTGGTGCTCATGGTCTAAATATCCCCTCGGTTCTCAAAATCCGATTCCCAGTAATTAAATCCGCGCAGGTAGGCGGTCTTTTCGTAACACAGGCAGTACTTGGAGACCGCCGTGAGTTCGGCCGCACCCGGCGGCACCATATCGCGCACCAGCTGCGGACAAAACTCGGTAAACTTGACCTCCATCACCAGCTTGCCGGGCTCCAGCACGGGCAGCGCGGGCAGCGTCGCGTCAAAGATATCAAAGCTACCCACCGCCGCGCGCACGTTGCTATCAAATGTGATGCGCACGGTGCCCTCGTCCATCACCCACGGCTCGCGCTCGTAGTCCACGATGGTCCGCGGGCGCATCATATTACAGATGCACTCGATGTAGAACTCGCGACAGAGCGGATAGGGGCTCCTCAGCAAAAAGTCGTAGTCACCGGCCAGAATCTGCTCAAACTCGCCACGCGTGAGCGGCGCGTCCTCCTTGTAGATCCAGCTGCCATACTTCTTTTTGCGCTCGAGCTTAATCACCTTGTCGCTGCCGTTATAGATGCGCACGCGATACTTTTTGCGCATGAGAATGCCGGCGTCTTTTTCCTCGTAGGCCGAGTTGCAATAGTCGTCAAAGTACAGGCTGCGAATGGTATAGCCGCCCGCCCGCGCATGCTTGTCCAGTTTAAAAACCGGCGCCATGCGGCAGGCAAGCGCGGCGTGCTCGCCCTCGTTAATAAGATATTTGAGCTCATGGCGGTAACGCTCCTGCGTGGCACGCACAGGCGGAGCTGCCAAGCGCTCAAGCAGCGCGCTAGCCCTCCTCATACGTGTCCTCCACGACCTTACCGCCATCCTGCACGTAAAAACACTTCATGCCGTAGTGCTTGCCGTCATCGGTCACATAGTAGTCAAAGGCATCCTGCGTATAGCCATCGGAGTTGGTAGCGCGCACGCGCGCAAAATACTGGCCGGTATCGGGCGCATCGCAGGTCACCTCGGGAAGCAGCACATCCTCGGCCTTAAAAAGTACGTCCTTGATGGCATAGTCGCGCGCCAGCTCCACGGTATAGCGAATGTCACGCGCCCTAAAGTCGTAAGACGCATCCCAGTTAATGCGCAGCTTACCGTTATCGATCTGCGGCACGCCAATGTAGAACGGCATGGGCTTTTTATAGCTCTCGCAGTAGCTCTTAAAGTTCTCCTCCATCTCGGAGGGAATCGCCGTGGCAATCTGCTCGTATTGGTCCTTGGTGACTGGCAGGTTGTCGATATCGGGCGAAGCAAAGACCAGCGATTCGGTAACCTCGCGATAATGTCTAATCATCTTGGCCAGGCGAGCCTCGGTCATATACGAGCGCAGGTCCTTTACGGCGCGGTCGAGCTCGCTGCGGAACGATTTGCTACGCAGTGCACGATTGAATAGCACGTTGCCCCAGTAGTTGCTTACGCCGCGCTCCCAGCTCGCATAGTCCGAGAACCCCTTCAGACTCAGCTCAAGCTTACGCAGCATGCCGTCGTTATCCCAATCTAAAAAGTACCAGGTATTTGAGTTGAGCGGGCTGTACAGATAGCAGTTGCGGTTCTGCGTATCGCAGTTGCCCGTCAGAATCTGAAACGCCAGCCAATAGACCAGGTTCTCGGTATCAAAGTAGGTGTCGAGCACGTCATCGATCTTTTGCGATTCGTCGTTGAGCGCATCGAGCATCGCGATGAGCTTGGTGTGGTCCGTATCGCCTTTAATCTCGAGCATGCCCTCAAAGCTTGCCTGGTTGTAGTCGGGATCGTCGGCAAGCTTAATGGTGTCCTCGTAGCGATGGAAATCAAAGCTGTTCACCTTGTACAGGTGCCCGCTCTTATCCAGGCCATGTGCCTTAAGCGCCGTCTTGTTGAGCTGCTCCACCTGCGTAAACAGGCCGTAGTCCTCAAAGGTATCGTTGGACTTTTCGGTCTGGTCGCACACCCACAGATGCACAAACTGCGTGCGCAGGCCCATCATCTGGGGAATCCCGCGGATAAGGTCGTAGGCCATCTTGTTGCGAAAACGCATACCCTCGCCCATGTGCTTGTTGAGCGCAATCGCGCGCTGTTGGCGCCAGGTGCCCTTGCCTTTTTTGAGCTCCACCTTGTAATTCTTTTGCGTGTAGGAGCTCGACGTCTGGCCGCGCACCTGCACGGTGGCATTGGGCGCTTCCTCGCCATAGCCAACCTCGCCGGCCACCGGGCCGTCTTCGTCGCCCGGCTGCAGCAGGCCCATAACCTGATAGCGCGTCACGCCCATGTCGGCATAGTCATACACCGAGTACGTGTTGATCTCGGCCCAGCTGTGGTCGGTGTTCTCGGAGCTGTTGCCGCGCGAGACCGTCAGGTACATGGTCACAATGTCCGAGTCGTCGTAGACCTCGTACAGCTCGTCCTTATCGCGCAGATGCTTGGACTGGTCGGAGGCCTCGGCCTTTTTAATCTTGTCCTGCTTTTTTACCTTATTTGTCGAGGATTCGTCCTGAGATGAGCAGCCCGAAAGCAGCAGCGCGCCGGCAGCCGCCTCGATCAGACAGCGGCGAGACATCAACTTATCGATCATCAGAACCTCCCCAATGTTTTTGGTACAGGCGAACCACCATACGTTCAAACGCACTGCGCGGCCCACCGCCCACGCGCTTGTCCTCGTAGCGTTGCTCAACACGGTCGAGCACCCGGCCAAGTTCGGTAAACCAGCCCGTCTTGTCAGTAGCCACAATGGGCTGCTGGCTCAGGATACGATACGGCAAGTTGGTGGTATAGGTATCGAGCCGCAGCAGGGCCACGATAAAAAACACCACCGCACCCAACAAAAAGCCAAAGCCGTAAAACTGCTGCGGCAAAAGCAACGACACGGCGGTCGCCAGCCCTGCCACACCGGCAAACAGGCCCGAGGCCAGAACGGCTCCCTTGTAGTCGGTAAAGTACAGCAAGATCAGCAGGATTGTATTGCCCACGGCATACAGGCCGTAGCCTACGCATAATGTGCGAAAATACCCGTGCATCAGATTGTTAAAGCCCAGCGGCAGGGCCGAGAGCACTGTGGTCTCGAGCGAAATGACCGCCGCCGTCACAAACAGCTGCTTGAGTGCGCAAAAGCGCAGTTCGCTGTTGAGCGTGGAGAGCATCTCCTCCTCTGCCACCACAATATCGCCCACCACGCCGCCGTCGTTAAACAGACTGTAGTAGTCACGGTAGCGCGGATAGAAATTGACCTCGACCGACACCACAAAGTTGACGGTCGTGACGAGTGTGGTCAAAAACGCAATGAGTGCCGGCACGTCATGGTAAGGAGCCCCGTAAAACAGGCCTTTGATCTGCACGCCAATAGGGCCCGCCCAGATAATAACCAGGTGTGCGAAAAGCCCCAAGTTGGTAAACAGCCCCGTAAGCGCAAGCGGCATAAATTGGTCGAGCCAGCGCAAAAAACGCCAGGGACTCCGGTCACTCCGTGGAAAATACCGGTACAGCAGTACCACATCCCAGGCGAGCATGACGCCGTAGCCTAGGGCGATTGAAGCCAACAGGCCCTCGACCGGCGGCAGCCCAAGTGCCAGCGCGGCCAGGGCGCACAGGCATGCCACACCAATGGCAGCCGCAAAGCTACACAGGATACCGCGGTAATCCTTGATGGCCGTGAGGTAACTCATACCGTTCCAGTTGACGATCATAATGTTGAAAAGCCACAGGCACAGCAGCCCCTGCAGCAGCGTGGCGCCCGAGAACAGCAAAAAGACGCCGTAGAGCACCGTGCCCGCAACGAGCATGATGGCATTAGATCCCCAAAACGAAGGCAGGATCTCATCCTCGCGTTCGGCAAAGAGCATGTCGGCCAAAAAGCGCGTGACGGGCATGGAAAAAAAGCTTGTGAGCGTAAGCGACGCCAGCAGCGTATAGGTCACCATGCACACCAGCAGATCCTGGTTGGCGCGGCCCACACCCCACAGACCGCACAGCACCAAGATACCCACCTGGAGCAGCACGCCAAGCAGCATGGGGCCCGTGCACACAATGCCGGCGTAGCCATAGGCGCGCATCGTAGCAAACAGACCCTTGCGCCTAAACAGGCGTTTGAGCTCAAAACCGATTCCGGCCACCGGCTACTCCCCCTCTCTGGGCAGGTCAAACGCACGCGCCGTCTCGTCGTACAGCGCGCGATAGTTGGCGAGCATCTGCTCGTGCAAAAAGTACGTGGCAACGCGACGCTGGCCGCGCTCCCCCATCTCGATACGACGGGCGCGGCTTTTGCACATGCGCTCCATGGCATCGGCCAAGCCCTTGCGATACATAGGCGGCGTCACAAAACCTGCCACGCCAAAGTCATCGCCCGGAGCGCCTTCGAGCAACTCACGGCAGCAGCCCACCTCGGTCGTCACGCAGGGACGACACGCGGCAAGCGACTCCAGCACGCTGAGCGGCTGACCTTCGGAGATGCTCGTCAAAATGGTAAAGTCGAGCTTTTCCATGTACTCGACCACGTTGACGCGGCCGGTAAAGATCAGGTCGCTCACGCCCAGGGTATCGACCAGCGCGTGGCACTCGGCGCCGTACTCCTCGTCGTCCACGCCGCCCATAATGTGCAGGCGCACCTTGGGCAGGCGCTCATGCAGCTCAAAGAACGCATAGATCATGGTCTTGACGTCCTTGATGGGCGCCAGGCGCACCACCGCGCCAATGTCCACCCAGCCGTCATTGGGCTTTAAGGGAATGTCCTTAAAGCGGTTGAACTGAATGCCGTTGGGAATAACCAGGCATTTGTCCGCATCGCAGCCCATATCGATCTGCGTCTTGCGGGCGTTATGGAACAAACTCGTCACGCGGAAGGCGCGACGGTAGATCTCCTCCGAAAGCAGGTAGAAAAAGCGAATCCAGCGGTCCTTAAACGAGGGCACCACCCAGTCGGCGCGAATGATCTCTTCCTCGCGCTCACGGGTATAGATGCCATGCTCGGTCAGCAGCACCGGCGCATGGTGAACGCTTGAGCCAAGGCAGGCGAGCAGGCCACCGTAGCCGGTCGAGATGGCATGGTACACATCGGCCACCGGCACCTTGCTGCCCAACAGGTAGAGCACGGGAAGCAACATGGAGCGCATGGTGTGGAATGCATCGGCAAAGGGCGTGTAGGGGTACTCGGCCAGGCACACGTCGCGAAAGATATCCATAAATGTGCGACTCTGCAAAAATGAGAGCGGATGCACGCGGCGGCGCTGGAAGATATCGAACAGCACGTCCCAGTCCGGATTGGAGAGCGACACCAGGCGGCGTAGCGCCTCGCGCTCGCGGGCGTTAAAGTCGGCCTCTTCTTGCTCGCCCGAAAGCCGCAGGGCGTCGTCCAGAAACACCTCGTGTACCTCGACCACGTTACCAGGCAGCTCGTAGACAAACTTGCCGCGATCGGCAGCATGCGCGCCAATCACCCACAGCACAAACTCGTGCTCGGGCATGGCCTGGATATAGCCATGCATCCAGGTAGATACGCCGCCGTGCACATAGGGGTAGCAACCCTCGAGTACCAAACAGATTCTCATTTGTCGCCACCCTCCTTGCGTGCAATGGTCACCGTCTTGTCCGTGGCTTTAACCAGGTACAGATCGCCCGTCAGATGCGTAATCTCGCCACCCGTGACTGCACCAGGCTCGCCGTTGTTGGCGCGGAACATGAGCCACGCCTCGTCGTGGAAATTGCCCAGGCTGAGCGTCCAGGCATCCGCACTTGTATCCACGCTCACCGTCACGGACGAAAAGCGCTGGATGGCGCCCGAGCATTCCGAACCGGTCTGGCGCCGCAGGTCGGGCGCAGACTTGGTAAGCCACTCCAGGTAGTTGGTCAGACCGCCCTTGTAGACCTCCCAGCCCTCCTTGGCTCCGCGACCGGGATCCAGTAGGTCGTCCGGATGCATAAAGTGCGTACTCACGTAGTGCATGTTGAGCTCGGACACGGCTGCCAGACGCATATAGGAATCGTTGACCATGCCGCCCGAGACAATACGTGGCTGCTCCACAATGCCATCGCTCGCCACGCCAAACTCCTGCACATAGGGCAAGTCGGTGCCATCCTCAAAATACGTACTGGCGATGGTCTTAATGCGCGGAACGTCAGTGCCGATAAGCTTGCGCGCACGGGCCGAAAGGATATTCGACGGTGGCACATAGACCGAGCCATGCGCGTTGGGCAGTACCTCGTCCTGGAAGGCTATAAGCTCGTCAAGAGATGCGACGAGCGCCTCCTTGTTCTTCCACGTCTTGTAGTCGTACAGTGTGCCATAGTCGGTATCCCAGAGCGCCAGCGGCTGATGGTTGTAGCCGTGGAAACCCAGCTCTCCGCCCATCTGCAGCAGCATGCCGCCAAAGTAGCGGAACTGCGTGGTATCGGCCTGGCGCGCGGGCTCGGTCTGGTTGACCGCGTCCTCGTAGTTTTCGATCATCACGCCGGTAAAGCGAACGCCATATTTTTGCGCGAGCTTTTGCAGATCGGGCCACCAGACCTTGGCATAAAAGTCGGCGATAGAAAGCCCGTAGTCGCGCTTGATATAGGTGCCGTCGCCCGAGGGCACGGGGCTGGGAAAGTCGTCCAGATAGAAGACGGCGCTGTTGATGACGGGGTAGGCCGTGGCATCGCCCAGCAGGCTGATCGCCGCGGCGTAAAAACCGCGCATGACCTTGTCATAGATACCGATATTGCACACCACGGTGCGACCGCTACCGCAGTCATTCGACCAAATGAGCGGGGCGCCCGCATCGCCGGTCTTAGCCCACACACGAGCCGTCTCGCGCAGCGAAACCGAAAGCGACGAATCAAAGGGGTCCGAGAGCTCGTAGCGCTCTCCCCCGCCCAGCATAAAGTCCTCGCTCGGCACAATGCTTTCGGCTTTTACATAGTCATATCCGGCAGATTCAATGCCAAGCTTGGGAGCAATCACTTGCAGATAGCCCGAGTTATCCGGAGGCATGGCGAGCATAAGCGAACCGCCGGCACTCACCCAACTCATAATGTCGCTCAGGTGCGTACCGAGCCCATCGAGCGACGGCATGAGCAAAACCACGCGATCGTAGGAGGTCAGCGAGGGAATGGCATCCGCGCCGTCCAGCGCAAGGTCCACGTCGCGGTGCGCGATCTTCATGTCGAGCAGAATCTGGTCGAACTGCTCCTTTACGTCCTCGACGCCAGCTTGATCGGAATCGGTAATGACCAGGCACGTGGGCTTTTGGCCAAATATTGCCGAGGAGGCCGGAACCGCATCGTTGGCGGCAAGCATCCCCAGCTTATGCTGGCCCGCACTGTACTGCACGCCGGCGCGCTCCACCAGCAGCACGGCCGCCATGGCAATAAAGACCGCCCACACCACAAGCAGCCCCATCCAGCGAAAATGGCCCGCACGGTCGCGGATATGCTGTACCACGCTCATCGGGCCTCCTCTCCGTTGCGCCAAAACGCCAGTTCCTCGCGGTTGGCGGCGCTCAAGTATACATGCTGTTTGTCAATCGCATCGATCACGCGGTGGACCTCGTCACCGTCGCGGCGCTTCACCGCAAGGCGCAGACAAAGCATCCAAACCTCCTGCTCCTCGGGCACATCGAGCACCAGCTGGTCGGTCACGGCCTGCGCCTCGTCGATCTGTCCGACATCAGCCAGCGCCGTCGCGTATCGAATGCGAAGCTCAAGGGCGTCCTCGCGCTCGCAGCGACGCGCAAGCAAACGCGCGTACTGTTGGCGCTGAATCTGAGCCACGCGCCCCTCGGCCAGGCCCGAGCCCAAGTATTCACCAAGAAAATCGCAGTATTCGTTGAGGTTTTGCGCGCTCGGGTCCGTCTTAAAGGCACGCTCCAGCTGCTGCAGTTTAAGGTCGGACTCCTTGGAGATCTGCACCACCGCCGTCGCGGCATAGTGAGCCACCTCAACGTCGTCGTTAAGCTTAGCCGCCTGCAGCTGCGCCAGGTACGCGTCGGGCTCCTCGGTGAGCATGGAGAGCATTAGGCGGCGCCGTTCTGCCGGGTCGTTGATGATGAGCGCCTCCTCGAGCGGCACTACGCCTGCATCGTCCTCACCACTCGGTACCGACATACTACGATGCAGGTCGTCGTTGAAGCGCAGCGACTCCAGCGCAGACTCTTTCAGCCCCTCGCCAAACGCCGTTCCGCGGACCGATAGCAGAACCACCAGCAACGGGCCCCACAGCGGCACCAGCACTATCACAGCCAGCATATGCCCGCGCACCGGCAGCAGGCCCAACTTCATAAGCGTCCACAGCACCAGGCAAACCAGCGCATGAATCAGCAACAAGACGGCGGCAACGACAAGCGAGATCAAGCGGCACCCCCCTCACCGTCACCGGTGTCAGCAATATGCCGCAGCAGCGCCACGATGTCCTCGCCGTCGACGGGCTCCACCGCAAGCTGCTTTGCACTCAGGCGCTCGCGGATAATGGGCAGATCGCACGCCTTTGCCTGGCGCATAAGCAGGTAAAGCACGTCGCCGTCGACCAAGCCCGCCGCATCGCTCTCGCGGATTGCCGACCCAATTGCGCCCACCAGCTCGCCGACAGGCTCCATGCCCGGTACCACGCGCAGGAGCAAAAAGCTGCCCATCTTGCCATCTGCCAGCGCCTGCTCGGCCGCGAGCTCTTGGCCAAAGGCAGCCTGTTTGAGCACGCAAGTGCCGTCAACGCAGCGTTTATCCTGTGCCACCGCCTCATAGTCAAAGGCACGGCCCAGCGCGCTTTCGACCAGGCCGCACAAGATGCGGAACAGGTTTTGGTAATAGAGCGTCATTTGGTTTTCGGCCGCACTACGCACAAAGATCAACACGGCGGGTGCCCCATCGCGCTCGATCGTGTATCCAAACATGGGAAGCCCCGGCGTCAGCTCGCGGTTCACCCACAGATTCGAACGACCCCCGTCGCCCAAAAGAGGTGCAAGCTGCTCAAGCGTGAGCGAGCGTGCGGCATCTTCGGCAATCGCGGGACTTGCTGCCACCAGGCGTGCAAATGCTCCGCCCGAAACATGGTAGATCGCCACCGAATCGTTCTCGAGGATCTCGCCCAGAAGCTCGCAGCACTTGCGATAGATGTCGCGTGGGTTGAAGACGTCAAGCTCCTGCGTTACGGCAAAGATCTTGCCAAAGCTGTCGTGGCGACCCACGATCTGGCGCCTGTACGCGCGCTTGTCCTCGATCGCGTCATGGTAGAGCTGCGTAAGGAACGTATTGCGGTTGCGCACGAGCTCGTTTTGATCGCGCTCCGCCCTAATGGCTTCGCTGTTGCGCAGCTGCACATAGCCGCACACGGCACCCACAACAAAGTACGCGATAAACGGCAGCCAGTTGGACGGCTCGTAGAACAGGCCCTGGAAGGTATAGCCGTACAGAGTAAAGTAACTCGCGGCCAACCCCACCGACGCCAGCAGCGCCGCAACCAGGCCAAAGTCCAAGCCATACAGCGTGCCGATGAGCACCACGTAGAGCAGGCGATAATCGAGCACGTTGAGCTGGGTCGATTGGGAGAACAAGCGCTCCAGCACTTCAAAGAGCACCCAGGCGGCTGCCGTCTCCAGGCATTTGACAGGCAGCGTGCGCATTTGAATGCGGTCGATGGCCGCGCGCAAGGGGTTGACCTTCTTTGCACGGCCAGCATCCCAGCGAGCCTGAATGGTCGAGAGGTCGCGCAGCAAGTCGTAGCGCTGAAACCAGCCATAGCGCACGCGAGCGACGTCGCTGGCGGGCAGGGCGTAGCCGGCAGAATCGCCATAGGCAACTGAGAGCCCTGGGAACAGTGCCTTGAGGGCCTCGCCCACCTCGCCCGCCGTATGATGGAAGGTATCGGCTACGTCGAGCGTCTCAAAGTTACCATTCCAGCTGTCAAAGATACGGCGTACCAGCACCGAAAGCTCCTCGGCACACAGCAGGGGAAACGCGGCATCCTGCGCGCCCTGCAGAGCGACCGATCCGGTTGAGCACGCGTCGAACAGCGGCACCAAAAACGGGTCCTCCAGCGCGGCAGACGCGGTATACAGGAACGGCACGCGCAGGATCTTGGTCTGCACGCCCTCGCGAGCAGCGTAGTAGCGGCACAGGTCGTTGGCTGCGTGCGCGATAATGCCCTTGCCCGTTCGCCCCGCGGCATCGGCGGCACCCTCGGCACCCGCGGGCCCCGCTACATACAGCAGTTGGACCCGGCGACCCGCGCACGTACGAAAGACCGAGCGCAGCAGCTCGATATCGCCCACGGTATCGGTATGCGGGGTAAGGTAATTAGACAGGTAGACCACGCGGTCGAACTCGTAGGCCTGCTCCAAGTGCTGGAGCAGCTCTTTCCACGAGGCATGGGGCGACGACTCATCGCGGCGCGCTTCCTGCGCGGCTACAACCTTAACGTGGTCCCCAGGGAATGCCTTGGCGCAAAAGTCATCGTCAACATATGCGGTGTTGCCAACAACCAGCACCTCCATGGCGCACCCCTCCCCTAAAATCCACTTTGTTCATAGTCAAACATGCGTATTTTACGCTGTCAACGCGAGCCAGAGCACCTTTAAGGCTGTTTTAAGAACTTTTTTAGAGGATGTGGGGACATCGAGAGTGCTAAATGAGCACCCAATCCGGAAGTACGGTGAAAAACCGAGAACGGTCGACCAGACCCCTGTTTTAGACATCCGAGACCTGCGGTTTTGTTGCCTGAAATCGGGCTATGCTCGGCGAGTTTCGATTTTTCTCCGCACTTCTCCTACGCACCGGATTTGCAATCGCGCATCACAATCCGCCAATCGCCCTAACCGGAAAGCCAATCCACAGACTCGACTAGCCAGCCAGATACGGCCCGATTACATCGAAAATTTCGCCCACCTTAGTTGCAGGGTTTTGCGCAGATGGCTTAACGTTACCCAGCCCCCTATGGTATGTGACGAGGCGCCCAACACGCTGCAATGCCTCGCCTCGTTTGCCGTCCACCACCTCGAACAGCCCGTCCAAGTTCTTGCGGTACTCGATGCCCAGGTCTCTCGACATCTCCTGCGCGAGGGCATGCTGGCAGTCGGACGCGGACATATGCGCGGTCGTGTAGCAAAAGTGCAGAAGCAGCCACAGCTCGAAGCAGGGGTTCGACCACAACGCATGGAAGGTCCTCGAACCATCGGAGAGCTCGTCGCATTTGCGCTCCATCGCGTCAAAATCGGACGCAGGAAAGTCATCCTTGTCATACACGAGCCACACATGGTCGAATGTCTCGGGCGCATAGCGGCAGTGTTCGACGGCGAAGTCAAGTAGGTCAAGCGTGTGTTTGCCGGTCCCCTTAACGACAATGGCAACCTTACGCTCGTTCGCCGCGCCCAACGCCGCACGCACACCCTCAAAGTAGCGAGGCTCGGTCTCCTTGCCCTCGCTCACTACAAGATGACGCGTCATCTGAACCATGCGCGAGCGGCCCTCTCGCTTGCCGCTACGCCAGTCCTTCGACTTCTTCGCCACCATGCTAATCCCACTCCTCGATGCGGGTGAGATACGGATCGGCGCCGTAGCGACCGGACAGGTATTGCTTGTCAAAAGCCGCGTTCTTGCTTACCAGATTACCGTTTGCCTCGTGGATGTCGGCGAGAGACCACAGTTGGCTCGCCTCCCCCTCGCCGCGCGCAGCGAACCATATCTCGTCACGGCGGAACACATCGTTTCGCATGGTTGACACATCCTGGGACGAGAAGATGAGCTGCGCGCCACTCTTGTTGACCCCAGGATCCTTAAACAGCAGAATCACATAGCGAAGAAGCTTCGGGTGCAGTTTGGCGTCGAGCTCGTCTACCACAACGGTGCCACCACGCTCAAGCGCTGTCATCAGATACGCAGCCAACCCCATGAGCTTCTGGGTTCCGGCAGATTCCTCGGATAAACGCAGCTCGTACGCCTTGCCGCCCACCTCGTGCCTCACGAAGACGCGCTGGCCGCGCCACTCCGGCGCCCTCTCCACTCTGAAGCCATCAATACGTACATCAACGGCGCGCAAAAAACGCGTGACCTCGGGTGAGTCATCCTCATCGAGCAATTGTTCGAGCATCTGCTCCAGATAGGAGCTGTTATAGTTCAGGAACACCCCGTCAAGAAACCAGCTGGCAGCCTCCTTGACCACCGGCGCGTCAAAGTTGATGCAGAGAAACGACAGGTACGGCAGCCTCGGGTTGAATCTCGCGGCCGTCACGAGCTTACGCAGTGTGGGACCGAGTTCAACCTCTGCGCCCTCACGCTCGAACAGCAGCGCCGTGCGTGACGCTCCCAATTTTCGCCGCCACAGGCCTTCGGACACGATCTCGTCCGCATGCACGGACAGGGCATAGCGGTACTCGTGCTCACCCGCGCGATAGTAGAGCTCGAATTCGGTGGGCTCAGCAGCCGACACTTCATCGAACTCAAACGCAGAGCAACGTGGTATCGAAGGACGGTTACCCTCTGGCGCATCAGTGCTGGCAGACAGCAATCTGATCGGCCTGGCCACCGCCGAACGAATGTAGTCAAGCGCCTCGAGCAGGTTAGACTTGCCGCCAGCGTTAGGTCCGTACACCGCAGCCACCGGAAGAAAACTCTGCCCGTCAGGGCACTCTATGAGGGAGCGCTCGAACTCCCTCATCGATGCTGCCTGCATGGAAAGCTCGGTCTCGTCGCGATAGGATCTATAGTTCCTGAAGGTGAACTGGCAAAGCATGGTACTCAACATTCTTTTCATTGTTTTAAAAGGTATATCAGAGTTTTTCTTTGATTATAGACTTTAAGTAAGCTAAATCAAGTGCTTTCTACACCAATGACAGCAGGCGCAAGGTGCAAACCGTCCATACTCGACCATCCAATTGCCGGAATGGCGTTTAGCTAGCCCGTCGCGCATTACATGCATGAAAAAAGGGCAACACTCTCTAACAGAAAGCGTCACCCTTAAAGCTCCCAAAAAGCTTTTGTATTTAGCTATATTCTATACACCTCAATGAAGTGAAGCACCATTCCGCACAACCTCGTTTTCAAAACGCCCAAATATGCGTTCCAATGCGAATATCGAATCATCGGATCGCAACTGGTCGAGTGGTGCCTAAAACCCGACGAGTACAGACCTGGCTGCAAAATCGAAGAGTATGGTCATGTAGAGCTGGATTAATCAGGCCATCGGGCTTATTAATAATATTATTAAATCAGTCCATAATCGTCATTAACTGGGTGAGGCAATTGACAGAAAGCAGACCAAAATATGAGTATTGGCTACCCAATACCGACAACATAAAGTCCTGCCGTGTTGCCCAAGTCAACTCCGTTGTTATTATCGGACCAAATGGGTCCGGTAAATCAAAGCTCGGCGCTTGGATAGAGCAACAAGATTTCGAAAAGGTCCATCGAATTACAGCACAACGCGATATCAATTTTTCCGAGAGAGTCCCTTTAAAAAGCTTTGCGGAAGCAGAAGATAAAGTTTTTTACGGCGGCTCCCAGAAGAACAAACAAGTTCGATGGGGATGGGGTGAAAGCTACACAACAAAGCTACTCGACGATTTTGACGATGTTTTAGCAGCCCTCATCGCACAAGTAAATCTTGAAAACCAGCGGTTTATTGATGAATGCAGGTATGCAGAGTCTATTTCTGCAGAAAGGCCCCCTCTACCGAAAACAGCACTAGATAAGCTTAAAGTAATTTGGGATGAAGTCTTTCCTCAAAGAAAGATCGAGCAGGAAGACGCGGCCTTCTACGCGTACTCCCAAAGTAAAACGGATCGCTACAGCGCAACGCAAATGAGTGACGGCGAGCGTTCAGTGCTATATCTTGCCGCACAAGTTCTTTGTGTCCCAAACGACAAAATAATCATCATGGATGAGCCTGAGGTTCATTTGCACCCATCGCTTATGGCACGACTCTGGACTTCCCTAGAGCAGTCGCGCCCAGACTGCCTCTTTATCTACATAACCCACGATGTTAATTTTGCTTCAACACACCGAAGCTCGGATATCATCTGGGTTAAGAATTTCGATGGCACCAAATGGGAATTAGAAACGCTTCCCGATAGCGACCTTCCAAAGGAGCTCTTAATAGAGCTCCTTGGCAACCGGAAAGAGGTCCTATTCGTTGAAGGAACCGAAGGAAGTTACGACAAGCGGATCTATTCCGCACTCTTTCCCGATTGTTATGTAGTCCCTTCCGGCGAATGCGAGCAGGTCATCAATAATGTGAAGGCATATAATCGCACCTCAAGCCTTCATGCCATAAAGGCCCGGGGCATCATAGACAGAGACTTTAAAACCGAGAAACAGCTCAACGCCCTTAAGGAAAAGGGGATCTTCCACCTCAAGGTCGCAGAAGTTGAAAATCTCTTTCTCACCAAAGAAGCGGTGCAGATTCTATCTCAACGTTTCGGTGCTGATGCAGATAAGACCTTTTCCAGCATTAAGACATATGTAAGTGAAAGGTTCAGCAAACAAGCAAAGAAGCAGACATCGGAAGCGCTTGTAGCAGGCGTAAAGGAAGTGCTTTCCGGAATAACTATTTCGGATAATGAGCAGTTGACTGCGGATGGCATAGCATCCTTAATTGATATTGCGAGCATAGAAAAGAACGTTAACGACAGATATCAACAGGCCATTGAAGACCATGATTACAATGAGATTCTCGGGCTATTTAACGACAAGTCTCTTGCAACAAGCGTTGGGCGTTACTTTGGTATTGATAACAAAATCTATGTCGATCGTGCAATTTCCTTGTTGGAAGGCGACCTGAGAGACGAACTTTCCGAAGCCCTAAGGCACTATATTTCGCACTGAACGGCCTCTTCACACCCAGCGAGCTCCGGCCAGGCCACTGACCGGAGCTCGCGCCAACAACAGGCACGCTCCATACCGCCACAAATCACACCTCCCCGTCCATGACCGTCAAGCTTACAGGCTCAATGCCCGGAAGAGACGTTAGACAAGAGGGACAGGCAACCTGATAGTTCCCGTAACTTGTTCTGCGCTGCATAGAAGCGGAGACATATACCGCTTTGCGGGCGCGAGTGACGCCGACGTAAAGCAGGCCCGTTTCCTCAATAAGCCCATCTGGCATTTTCTTCGCATCCACGATCCGACATCCATGCGCAGAACGCGAGCACATACCAGCACTTTCGCACCGAGAGCAAATCACTCCAGGCCAATCAAAACGCGTAACGCCCGGAATGAAAACAGTGTCCCACTCGAGCCCTTAGCGGAGTGAATGGTCATCATCGAGATATCTACATCAAGGTAATCGGAGAAACGCCGCGGGGAGCCCTCGGAAAAGATGCTCACGATATAGTCGAAACGCTCAGACGGGCCCATCGCGACGCAGTCATTTGTAAGGTGTTTCCGCTTGCTTTCTGCATACTGACCGCAGAAAGGCTTCGCTGTGAAGTATTTAGCGAGCGGTAGCACTACGGAGCTGGCCTCTAGCTACAAAAAGGCACCGCGATCGGTTTCGGCACCGGCGCCCAGCGCAATATTGACAGTGCCGTTATATGATATTCAGCCTCAACAACCCAGTAAAAGACACGCTATTCCCCGCGGCTGTGAGCCCATGACACTAATCATGCTGAAGTATCTTGTACTCCTCAACTGCATAGGCAGACCGCCAGCAACAAATCGGCACCGGAGTCCACATCGGCTCCGGTGCCGTAGTGGAATAACAGCGGTTCCACGTTGCAATTAGAAACGGACTTTCTTACTCAACGTAAACAAATGACTGAGGAGCATGGGTCAGATCGGGATTGTATTCAGACAGTAAAAGCGGGTTATCGAAAAGCCTGACGTTTCCGAGCTCAATAGCACAGGCTTGCTCAAGCCCAGAAAAATAAGAAAAGAAAAACTGTTCAGTAATTCCTGAGTCTTTATGAGTTTCTTCCCATAACGCGGACGGAGTATCTTTGAGAACCTTTTCAACTTCGACTTCAGCAACAACGCGACCGACTGGAAGCGTCTCATAAATTACGATCGCTTCAACATCGTCGCGGGCAAACACACGACGCCGGTATTCATATTTTTTTTCACCAGATAAAATCCGCTTAACAAACTCGGATTTAATCGACAATAAAGCTTTCATCAGCATTCCCCAACGCCATTATTCCATCCATGTCATCTTGAGATATACGCTCGCAAACAAGACGCTCGGTATCAATAAACCCGCAATCCAACAATTGCTTGCGGTTAGGATAACGCTTCAATGGGAAGTTGAACAGGAGGCATACCAACCAAGGATAGCTTCTCGTTTGCCAAAAGCGCCTCAATTCTTCTGTTGTGAAAACCGTTTTACCGCGAACCTTCTTAAGGAAATCCGTCTCATCCCTGAAAAAATTAAGATTGACAACTTTAACAACCGTGCACACAGATGTCACAACTGAACGATAATAAGCCGAGCCTTTACCATCTGAAGTACGATATATAACAACTTTATCGCCTACCGCCATATCCGCGGCATTCTGCGAACCGGAAAGGTATATCTTCTCAATCGAGTTCAGGCAACTTTCATCAATAATGGGCTGACCATATTCACTTGTTAAATGAACATCCCCGAATAAATCCTTATGATATTCAGGGCGTATAGACAATATCCAGCAGTTACCCACAGAACGACTTACGAACGGATAACGAATGAAAGCGTTATCATCAGAACAAGAACGGGTCTTGTACAGAACCGTCTCTTGATCTTTGGATCCCCAATAACTAAAACCATATTTGTATAACAACTTAGCCAGCGAAGAGGTGTTCTCGTTTTCATGCATAGTGACGTAAACGAAATCCAACCCAGATCTGGCAAAGTCGCGTAAAGATATTGCAAGCAGGCGCTTTCCAATTCCCGTATGATGATCGAAATCTACCTTGAATGTTCCGATCTTCAAGCGAGGAAAGTCCATCCGAGGAATTACGCCCTCTTCAAGACCACTTTCTTCTTTAAGATAAAGCATCGCAATCAGATTGCTGCACGAATCGAATGCAAAAAAGCGTACTCTCCACCTAGCGCTTTCCTGTTAAACCATTCATCAAAACCAGCATAAGAGCATCTGAGGCTATCGAAAAAGGAGTCGTCCAGGTTTACTTCCGAAAACGGTAGCGGTTGGATGTAATCGTCTTGAACCATAGTCTCAACCAATCCCTAGTGCATCATTGATATCAACGGGTCTTTGAAGTTTGGCAACCCACAAAACTTCAGGCCCCCCAACCGAAACGGGAGGAAACAAGTCATAGAAGGTTTCTACATTAACCCCGGAACGTTCAATAGTCCGTTGATCGGCACCTCGGTCAACACACTCAACGTCACCAACAATAAAAGATCCGAGGAATGCGCCTGTCTCGCTATCCAAGTAGCATATAACATCGACTCCCTCTAACGAAGAGTCTCTGATTTCATATTCTTTCATGCCATTGCGAATCAAATTGAAAATAGATGGTCGAATTTTCAGCGTGGCTACCGTGCTCTTCGTCATGACAATCCAATCATATATAGGACGACCTATTCGGCGATCGCAAAAACTAAACGAATCAGAACTTCGCTCAGAAGGTTTAATAGAAAGAGGATAGCAAGGTAAAAAAGCAAAGTAAGAAAAGTGATACGTTTCCGCGAAAACTCTAGCTGTAACGAAGTATTGCTGTCAGATATGAGCCACTGATATACAAACATATCGCAGCTTTTTGAGTGCGGGATGGTAATGCCGCCTTTCAACCGGGGCTGATATTTTTCCCAAGCGATATTCTCCAACGGCCTCACCCTATAAGGCGTAAGAAAGGAATTTATCTCCCATTGCCGCGGGGCAATTACTGCAATATGCGTTTCGCCGATGTCGGTTTTCGATTCAACAAGCCTACGAACAACTGAACTCGGAAGACCTCTAACCTGATTGACGGCAACTGAGCTCATGGTACGAAAAGGAACGATAGGTCCTGTTATTACCTCTCTCATATCAGCAGGACCAGATAGCAAGCCATCAAGCGAAACGAATGGCAATCGTATTCTAAAGTACAAAGATGTGTAGTCGCGAGGAAGGACCGAGGGATCGTAACGAAACAAAAGCAAGGATCCTCCCTCCAGATTATCGACAACCAAGCTGTCGTTATGCGAAATAGGAAGGATCAATAATGAATTACCACAGTCATCCGTAACAATCGTTCGGTCAAAACGGCATTTAGTTTCACAATCCTGATTAAATAAAACCTGAACGAATCCGTTATCACGAAACGAGGAAGTAAGGTCTACGACATCGTTCTTTTCAATCTCGAAAGGGAAGAAAATGAAAAACCCCGAGATATCATCCTTGTGAGGGATTTGAATACCAAAATCTATTTCAGAGGAATGTCTGACATCGGCCCATACATTGATTGACAAATCAATGTGCACCGCCGCATTACCGTCGTTTAGAATTCCAACGGCGAAGCTATCATACTTACGCTGTGCCAAGCCAATCTCCCCTACGCTAATCTATATAAACCCGATTCAAGTTTAACCTTCGATATGCGCCAACCAAAGCAACGACGTGCACATTCATGACGATCACTCATGGAGAATTGCATCTCGCCGTCACTCCCTCCTTCTTCTAACACAGCATATGTATCGCATGTTCCACAAGATAGTCCTGGCACCACAGTAGAAGGGATTAGCCGACGCAGAGGACAAGTCCGTCTTGTCTTCGCAGTAGAGAATGTCGTCTGAATCAGGAGAGTATTGCCAAACCGCTTCCGCGACGTCTGGCTCCGAAAATCTCTAACGGAAGTATCCGCCTCCGGCTAGGACAAGCGAAAGCTCGTCAATAATTTAACGCTTTCGGCCTGCACCAAATCTTCGGGACATAGCCAGCCAAGTGGCGACTAAAGCTCAAAGACAAGAACAACCCTGGACGAATAATTGAAGAATTCGACCACACAGGGTTAGACGTAGGTAGCATCCTCGAGACTTTTCTTGGAAGGTTCCGACGTCGGGTATCGAAGAAGTGCAGACAGCCTCGTATTGGAGCTTCCTAGGTACGCATAGACAATCGAGCACGCGCCACAACGTCACCGGGCAGCCAAACACCCTCCCCAACATTCCCCAGAAAGTTCGCTGATGTTGACTGGTGTTCCCGTAAAATAAACCCAACAAAATATTTGCGGAGTGCTGGCCTGGAGCTGCCTTCGGACCCTATTGGCTGCTCACCGAGAGGCTCCGCTATGAAACGACCCCTTTACTACCTGCTTTGCGCGATCGCGTGCACGTCCATGGTCAGCGCGACGATGCCCATGGCGGCCATCGCAGAAGCCATGCAGCCTCGGGCAACAGCCGAGCAGCAGGCGCAAGCCGACGCCACGAGTAGCGACACAGGCAAGGCTGAAGACGGCACAAGCTCAAATGCGACAACAGATACCGTAGAGGACAGCACCGCAACATCTACCGGCACCAGCGCAGTCAACACGGAAAGCGCTGACGGCACCGCCACCGCCAACACCGCAAACCCCACGGCCACCACCGCCACACCCGGCACCCCCACCCCATCCCTCCGCGCCCAAACCAACGGCACGCCCGCCGCAATCTCCACCACGTCACAAACCACCTACGCCCACTCCGCCACGGCAAGCCAAAACGGCGTCACCTTCACCGTCTCGTGGAACGACGCCCCCGCGGGCACCGCGACGATCTTCCACGTAACCCAAACCAACGGCTCGTCCCAGGCCAAGGCGCGCATGGACGTGCCCACCTACTGGGACGGCGGCAGCCATGAAAGCGTCTGCGACCCGTCGCGCCCGGCATGGTCCAGCTACTACAGCCTGGGCTCCACGGGCCACGACTTTACCTTTGACTTCACGGCATCGGGCACGTACCGCATCTACTTCTACTTTATGGACAACGACAGAAACGACCCCCAAAACGACAAGGGGATCTACTACCTGCGCACCACGGCAGAGGTGACCGTAAACGACGCCGTCCGCCCAAGCGTCACGCAGATCGTCAACGACGCCGTGGCCCAGTGCAGGCAAGAGACAAACGGCTCGGAATACGACATGGCGCTATGGCTCCACGACTGGACGCTCGACCAGCTGGAGTACGACCACAGCCTCAACTGGTGCTCGGCCGAAAGCGGCCTCACGCGCCACCAGGGCACCTGCGAGAGCTACCAGCGCATCTACTCCAAGCTCCTTGACGCCGCGGGCATCGCCAACGGCCGCATCACCGGCAACGGCCACACCTGGAACGCCGTAAAGATCGACGGCAAATGGTGCCAGATGGACCCAACCTGGGACGACACCAGCGACAACTGGTACGGCGACCTGGATCAGCGCCATCTGTACTTTGGCCTGACCGACGAGCTCATGGCAATCGCTCACTCCGACCACACGGCTAACTACCAGAAGAACGACTACGCCTACCGCTCGACCGACCTTTCCAACAATTACTTTGCGCGAAACGGCAAAGCCGATGAATGGGCAGAGAAGTATGCTGAGCGCATTCAGCAGCACTTGGATGCCAAGGAAGAGAGCTTTTCTATCGATGCCGACAATCAGTCTATCCCGCCTAGTATTTCGGGGATTCAGAATGGGATTGTTGCGTACGCGATAAGCCTGAAGGGATGGAAGACTGGTAGCGCCAAAGTTGAACTAACGGCGGAATCTAACGTCTCAAAAGAATCAAACAGCAAATGGAGCGCTAAGTACGAGCTGAATGCTGAATACAAAACAGCAGCATTGGGAAGGATGATTGACGACGGCCCCTACCGCCTCGCGACCGCCCTCGACGACCGGATGGCCGTGTC
>NZ_QRJZ01000019.1:299-46847 GCF_003470665.1 Collinsella sp. AM17-1 | reverse complement strand
TATGTGCGGCGTAGGCCGCTTATTAGCCCGTCCAAGAATTGGGGCGCAGTTCACCCGCCGCGTTGCGAGGCTTCTTTTTATAGCGCTTTCTTAAATGATTTAGAGCTCTATACTTTAGTCATGGAGCAACTCGTCCCAGTGAGAGGAATATTATGGCAGAGCAGCAGCTTATCGGAGCGCTCGAGGCCGGCGGCACCAAGATGGTCTGCGCCACGGGCTATGCAGACGGTACGGTCCTGGAGCGTGAGCAGATCGCGACCACGACCCCGCAGGAGACCGTTGAAGCCGTCAACGCATGGTTTGCCGACAAGGGCATCGCCGCACTGGGCATCGGCGCCTTTGGCCCCACCGCAGTCAACCCCGCCTCGCCCCAATACGGCAAGATCCTGGAGACGCCCAAAACGGCATGGCGCTACTTTGACCTGCTGGGCACTATCCAAAACGAGCTCAATATCCCCTGCGGCTACGATACCGACGTCAACGTCGCCTGCCTGGGCGAGGTCACGTTTGGTTGCGCCAAGGGCCTCACCGACGTGGTCTACCTGACCATCGGTACCGGCGTGGGCGCCGGCGTGCTCTCGGGCGGTAAGCTCGTGCACGGCATGATGCATCCCGAGGCTGGCCACATCCTGGTCACGCGCGACCCGCGCGACACCATTGGCGAGCACAGCGCCTGCCCCTTCCACGACAACTGCCTTGAAGGCCTCATCGCCGGTCCCGGCGTCAAAAAGCGCTGGGGTGGCAAGAGCGCCGGAGAGATGGCCGATGACCCGGAGGCCATGGACCTGCTCGCCGGCTATCTGGCGCAGGCGCTCATGACCTACACGCTGTGCTACGCGCCGCAAAAGATCATCATCGGCGGCGGCGTGGCCGACCACACCCCCATCGTGCCGCTCGCACGCAAGAAGTGTGCCGAAATGCTCAACGGCTATATCGTCACGCCCGAGGTTAACGACATCGATACCTACATTGTCAACAACAGCCTCGAGGGCAAGCAGGGCATCATGGGTTGCCTTGCCCTGGGCGCACAAGCGCTTCAGTAACAGACGCACCCACGGGGCGTGGCGCGCCCGGCAAATCCGACCAATGGAACGACGCCACCACGCCTCATATAAGCCCTCAAATAAAAAAGGCCGCCTAGGACCAAACAATACGTCCTAGGCGGCCTTTTTGGCGCACATCAGCGACCGTAAGAGATATCGGAGCACAACGCCCGTTGCCGCTCCACAGCAGTCGATCATCACATCGGTGATCATGCCGGCGCGTCCCGGCACAAAGAGCTGAATCGTCTCGTCGATCGAGGGAATCAGCAGCAGGAACACCGCCGTGGGCAGCAGCACGTCAAAGGTGCGCCGGCCCTCAAAATCAAAAGCGTGCGTTGCCAGGATGCCGAGCACCATATACTCGGTAAAATGCGCACACTTGCGAACAACAAAGTTGGTCACCCATTCATATGGAAGTCCCACGCCGTGCAGGAAACCGCGGATAGCTTCCATGACCGTTAAGCTCAGCGAGCCCGACCCCGAGCCGGGAACCAGCGAATTGCCCCAGATCAAGAGCGCCATCAGGCAGGTCACGACCGCCCATTTTCGATTGATCTTAACCATGCAGAAGTTATGCCTCCGCGCGGAGCGGCGCGAAGCTGGCGGTACCGCCCTCGATAACGCTCAGATAGGCACGGCCCGTACGCTTGGCGGTAGAGGACTGCAAGCGCTCGATCTCTTCTTCGAGGATCTGATTGACGCGCTCGTGACGACGATTTTCCATAATGCCGGCGGCAATAGCCTCGGCTCGCTCGATGCTCTCGCGCGAGATACGGGCGGTATCCTCGGGGAATACAGCGCTGTGACGGCCGACATAGGCGGGGGCAGCAGGCTGAGGGGCAGCGACGGGAGCGGGCTCGTCAATCTCATCCAGAATCGCGGTGGCGGCGGCCCACATGTCCTCGTGGCCCGAGTAATCGGCCATGGGGACATCAACCTCGAGCGAGGCGTCCGGAAGGTCGCCGGTGTCGATGCGAGCTTGGGCATCAAACGATGCGGTGATGGCTGCAGGCTCATCGAGGTCATCGAGATCAATGTCCGCGGCACCGGAGATGATAGGCATGCTGGCGAGGTTTGCGTTATACGGCGCAGCCTCAGCCGCCTGCTGCTGGGCAGGAGCGCCCCAAAGCGAGCTTTCGGCGGCACGGCGGGCGGCAACGGCCTCCTCGTCCGCGGTCATGGCTTCATCAACGTACGAATTATCGGCAGAAGCGTTCGCGTCAGCCGAGGTAGCGCTGTAGGCGTTATTGGCTGCCGCGTTGGCGACGAGTGCCACGAAAGCCGCCGTACTGCCCGCAGGGGCGGCCTGGGAGCCAGACACGGCGCGTGCCGCGGCGGCGATGTCGTCGCGATTGAAGGAGCCGGTCTGCCCGCCGTTGGTGAGCTCGTCGATGGCGACTTGATAGACGTCGCGCGAGTGTGCAGGGTCGCAGCTCACCGGCGAATCGTCGTCGAGCATACTGTCGATCATGGACCAAGCCTCGTCCTCGTCCATAGCATCTGCGGCTCGAGCGATGGTAGGGACACCATCATCGGCATGACGGCGCTGGAACGCACCAGTCAGGCCGGAAAGGAATGCCGAGGTAGACTGCTCCGCCTGAGCCTGAGAAGCAAAAGCCGCAGCGTAAGGAGTCGCATCCTGCTGCTGAGCTGGAATCGAGGCGGTCTTGAACTCGCTTTGATGCTGATTGAGATTGGCGGCACCGCCCATGGCATCAGGCTGGAACAGACGCTCTTCACGCTGCGCACGGTACTCGGAGATACCCAGCGAGGCGGCATAGATACCCACGCCCGCCACCGCGCCCACGGCGAAGGGAACCGCACCCGCCACGACCGTCTCGTTCACCGACGAAAACGGCAGCGTCGCGGCATACATAACCACGGGAGCGGCAAGGCCGATCCCGCACGAAAGTCCGGCAAGGACTGCTCGTTGTGTTGCATCAGAAGAAGCCATGAGCTCTCCCCATCTTCCAGCACCCAAATCGCATCATTCAGTTGGCTGCGCGAGAGAAGATGAAGCGGGGCTATGCCCCAAAGCAACGGTATATGGTTCGTTTCATCTGCGTTTTCCGTCGCGAAGCTTAAAAGCTATTATGCGAAACCGCCCTGTCGATTGCAAGCGACGATGTCGGATTGAAACGGGAAACCTGCTGCTTGCCAGTCTTATGGTCAAAAATAAGCGCGGAGCGGCGATATGGAAAAGGGCCGAGGCTCAAAGCCCCGACCCTTTATCGCATTGATGACTATCGCTGCGCGTGGATGACAACCTAGAACGTCTGCTCGTAGTCGCTGTGCTTTTTGGCCGAACGCACCAGGAACTCCTGGTTGGTGTTGGTGCCCTTAAGACCCTTGATAAACGACGCGGCTGCGCGCTCGGTGTTGTTCATGCCGGCAAGAATGCGACGCAGACCAAAGACAAACGGACGCATCTGCTCGTCGACCAACAGGTCTTCGTTGCGCGTACCGGAGGCAACGGGGTCGATAGCCGGGAAGATGCGGCGGTCGGCCAGGTCGCGGTCGAGCTTAAGCTCCATGTTGCCGGTACCCTTGAACTCCTCGAAGATGACCTCGTCCATCTTGGAACCGGTGTCGATGAGGGCAGAGGCCAGGATGGTGAGCGAGCCACCGTTCTCGATATTACGGGCTGCGCCCAGGAAGCGCTTGGGAGGATACAGGGCCGCCGAATCGACGCCGCCCGAAAGGATGCGGCCCGAGGCGGGCGCCGCCAAGTTGTAGGCGCGGGCAAGACGCGTAATGGAGTCGAGCACCACCACGACATCGCCGCCCAGCTCCACGATGCGCTTGGCGCGCTCGATGACGAGCTCTGCCACGCGAGTGTGGTTGTCGGCGGGCATATCGAAGGTCGACGCCACAACCTCACCCTTGATGG
The DNA here is from genome assembly GCF_003470665.1 of Collinsella sp. AM17-1. Classification (GTDB taxonomy): domain Bacteria; phylum Actinomycetota; class Coriobacteriia; order Coriobacteriales; family Coriobacteriaceae; genus Collinsella. The sequence goes on along the minus strand of NZ_QRJZ01000019.1, from coordinate 42,914 downwards.
AACGCTGCATATCGGTGACCTCTTCGGGGCGCTCGTCGACGAGCAGGCAGATGAGGTGCACCTCGGGGTTGTTAATCGAGATAGACTGGCAGATCTTCTTGAGGATCGTGGTCTTGCCGGCCTTGGGCGGGGACACGATCAGGCCACGCTGACCCTTGCCGATCGGCGACACGATGTCGATGGCGCGACCGGTAATGGAGTCTTTGCCGTGCTCCATGCGCAGCGGCTCGTTGGGATAGACCGGGGTGAGGTCGCCGAACTTGGGACGGTTGCGAATCTGCTCGGGGTCCAGACCGTTGACGGTCGTGATTTTGGCGAGGCCGGCGCGCTTGTCGCCGCCGCGCGAAGGACGCAGCGAGCCCTCGATGACGTCGCCCGTGCGCAGGCGCGCGGAGCGGATGAGGTAGGCGGGCACGAAGGCGTCGTCGTTGGACTTCATGTAGCCATGGGCGTGGATGATGCCGGAGCTGTCCGGGCGAATCTGCAGAATGCCCTTGATGTCGCGGAAGCCCTCGGCCTTCGCGGCGGTGGTGTAGATCTCTTCGACGAGTTCGGCCTTCTTCTTGCCGGTCGTCTCAATCTCGAACTCCTTGGCCTTCTCGCGCAGCTCGGCGACCTTCATGGCCGCGAGCTCCTCGCGCGAAAGCGTGGGCTCAGTCGGAGCGGCATTGCGCTCCTTATTGCGCTGTTTGCGGTCGCGCTGACGGTTGCGACGGTCGTTGTTGCGCTCGTTGCGTTCCTCGTTGCGCTTGTGCTGGCGACGGTTGGAACGAGTGCCGTCTTCGGCCTCGGCGGGCGCGGCAGCATCGGTTGCGGCGGCGTCGGCATTGACCGCAGCGGCTTCATTGGCCTCGGCGCCAGAATCGACCTGCGCTTCGACATCAGCCTGATGCTCGGACGCCTTGGCCTTAGCGGACTTCTTACGACCGCGCTTGGGCTTCTCGGACGCAGGCTGTTCGACGTCTTGGGGCTCGGCGGCATCAGTCGATGCATCGGCGGTCGTCTCGTCGGAATCCTCGGACGCACCCTTCTTGGCAGCCTTAGCCTTGGACGTGCGCTTAACAGCAGTGCGACGGCTGCGACCGGGGCGGACGTCGGCGGGCTCGGCATCGGCGGGAGCGGCCTCGGAAGTCGCAGCATCCTGAACGGGTGCATCGGCAGCGGTTGCAGACTCGGCGGTCGCCGCAGCATCCCGAGCAGCTGCGGCTGCGGCTGCGGCCTTCTCTGCCTCGACGAAGGCCTTGGGCTTGCGACCGCGACGGTGCGGGCGCAAAGCCGGATCGACAACGGGAACTTCGCTGGCCTCGACAGGCGCAGCGGGCTCAGTTGGCGATGCGCCCTCCCCTGCCGCGGAACGGACCGAAGCCTCAGTGAGCTCGGGGGTTACCTGTTCAGCAACCTGCTCGGCCTTAGCAGCCGTGCGACGGCGTGTGCGCGGTGCCGGCTTCTCGGTCGGTTGGTCGGCGGCAGGGGTCTCGGGCACAGACGGGGCTGCAAACTCGGTCAGAGCCGCGGCCTCGCGCTCAGCAGCACGACGGCGGGCGCGCACCACCTGAGCCTCGCTAATCTGCGCCAACGCACGTGCCTGCGCGACCTTATCGGAAATCGGCGCCGAGGAGTCAGCTGCAACGGTGCGCTTGGCGCGCGTCGTGCGCGTGGTACGGCGCTTGGGCTTGGTGACCTCCTCGCCGTCAGCAGCAGGCTTGGTCGTGCGGCGCGTACGCTTGGGCTTTGCCGGAGCAGCCTCCTCACCAGTTGCAGGCACGGCCTTCTCAGCCGCTGCAGGCGTAGGCGTCGAAGCAGCCTTAGGCGTCTCAGGAGCCGAGGCTTGCGCGGGCGCCGCGACCTGGTCCGACGCAACCGGTGCAGCGGGAGCGGTCTGCGTCGTCGTTATTTCGTTTTCTTGCTGTTGATCAGACACAGTGTTTGCTCAACTTTCTTTTCAAGCCCTGTGATCACATGCTCCCTGCATAAACCTTCAGGGCGGCTAAACAGTCTAGTTCCGTTCAAAACGACGGACATCATTGATCTGTATCGAGATGATTGCGTCATATACGCAGCGTTAGTGTAACACAACCGCCGCCACCTGCAACTTAGTCATTGGGGACGTTCTTAAACGACTAGTCAAAAGGGACACTCTTTGGTTTAACACCCACAAATCTGACTGCCTCCGCCAAAACTATGGCGGTTTACTACGATGAATCGCTCAACCGCGACCACTCCGAAACTTGTTGAACTAAAACCGCAGGTAGATGCCTTGCATTTTTTAGTGAAAAGCCGGCGTGGTTGGAATATCTCAATTCATCGTAGTAAACCGGCATAGTTTCGTATTTCCAGCAGTTCCAAATTCGTCAACACGTCGGCGTTTGCAAAAAAGCCCGACCTCCGTAGGAGATCGGGCTTTCAAGGCTTAGTTAAACCAAGTCTGTACGGTCAAATGACTCGCAGACTACATCTGCTCGGGCGCAGAAACGCCAACGAGGGTGAGCACCAGGGCGAGCGTCACGCGGACGGCGTCGCAAGCGGCCAGACGGGCGCGCGAGAGCTCGGGGTCGACGGGACGGCCCTCGCTCGGCAGGACCTGGCAGGCGGCGTAGAAGCTGTGGAAGTCGCCGGCGAGCTCCTCGGCAAAGTGCGTCAGGCGGAACGGGGCGCGATCGCGAGCGCAGCTGGCGATGAGGTCGGTGAGCTCGTTGAGCTTACGCGAAAGAGCGAGCTCGGTCGGGTCGGTCAGCAGCGAGTAATCAACGTTCTCACCGATGGCCTTGGCGGCAACGGCCTTCATGCCCATCTCGTCAGCCTGCTCGGGCGTAACGTCAGCGGCACGGCGCAGGATGGAGCACACGCGGGCGTGAGCATACTGCACGTAATAGACCGGGTTGGAGTTGTCGCGCTTCTTAACAGCCTCGATATCGAAGTCGACCATCTGGTTGGAGCTCTTGGAGATGAGCGTGTAACGAGCGGCGTCGGAGCCAACCTCGTCGACGAGCTCCTGCAGGGTCACCATGGTGCCCTTGCGCTTGGACATACGGACGGGCTTGCCGTTGCGCAGCAGGTTGACGAGCTGGCCCAGCAGAACCTCAAACTTGCCGGGGTAACCAAGAGCGTCGCAGACGCAGCGGACGCGCTCGATGTAACCGTGGTGGTCGGCACCCCAGATGTCGATGACGTGGTCGACGCGCTGGAACTTATCCCAGTGATAGGCGACGTCGGAGGCAAAGTAGGTGTACTCGCCGTCGGACTTGATCAGCACGCGGTCCTTGTCGTCGCCCAGATCGGTGGAACGGAACCACAGAGCGCCGTCCTTGGTGTAGAGATAGCCCATCTTGTCGAGCTTCTCAAAAGCGCGGTCGACGGCGGAGGTGCCGGCGGTCTCGCCCTCGGTGTCCTTCACGTACAGCGAACGCTCGGAGTACCAACGATCGAAGTCGCAGTTGACGGCATGGCAGAGGTCGCGCATGTTGTCGACCATCTTCACGTAGCCGCGCTCACGGAAGCTCTCCATGCGCTCCTGCGGATCGGCCTCGACCCACTTGTCGCCGTCGGTGCGCCAGAACTCGGCAGCCTCGTCGATGATGTAGTCGCCGCCGTAGGAATCCTTGCCCAGGGTCTCGGCAAAGTTGTCCTGATACGGATGGGTCTCGGGGTGCTCGTCGTTCTCGTCGGCAACAAAGGCGTCGCGGTCGGCGATCAGCAGCTTGTGAGCCTCGTCGATATCCACGCCCTGCTTGGCGATGATGTCGGCAAGCTGCATATAGCGCGTGCTGATGGAGTTGCCGAAGGTGTTCATCTGAGAGCCGTGGTCGTTGATGTAGAACTCACGCTGGATGTCGTAACCGGCGTGGTCCATGACGCGGCAGAGCGAGTCGCCCAGAGCGGCCCAGCGGCCGTGGCCGATGTGCATGGGGCCAACAGGGTTAGCGGAAACGAACTCGACCTGGGTCTTCAGGCCACCACCGACGTTGGACTTAGCGAAGTCCATGCCCTTCTCGCGAGCCTCGCCAAAGATGGCATTCTTGACGGCAACGGAGAGGTAGAAGTTGATGAAGCCGGGGCCTGCGATCTCGACCTTCTCGATCGCGGGGTCCTCGGGCATATGGGCAACGATGGCCTCGGCGATCTTGCGCGGGGCGCAATGGGCCAGCTTGGCGGACTTCAGGGCCATGGTAGAGGTCCACTCGCCATGAGAAGTGTCAGCCGGTCGCTCGATGGCGCAATCGTCAAGTTCAAATGCGGAAAGGTCGCCGGCCTCCTGGGCCGCAGCAAGCGCAGCGCGTACCAGCTCTTCAATCTTCTCGGGCATAGGTCCTCCTTGTGTTAAAGCCCCCGAGCTCTTGGTCACTCGTAGGGCAAAAGCCAGAGTTTGTAGCACTCTATCACAAGCGGTAGCTACTGTCGCAGGGTAAAGCTAATAGATATTGCATATGCACAAAATTGACTACAGCTTGTATGGTGTCACTCAAAGATGCCAGTCTGCCTGCAAATTATGCACGCGTTGAAAATGCATAAAGGTGTGAATGAGCTGCGTCTGTTATCGAATACTCTTACCTATCAGAGTTGTGTGCTTTTCCTGCATAAAGTAAGGGTTTGCGCACGTCAGCGTGTTATTCTAGACATACGTAAATTCGTATAAGTTGGAGGTAGCATGTTCTCAATCGGTCAACACGTCATTCATCCGGGTCAGGGAGTCTGCACCGTCGTCGGTTTTAGGGACGACACACCGCAGCCCATGCTACTGCTCGAGACCAAGCAGGGACATGCGCAGACGATCCTCATGTACCCCGTGGCGCAGGCCGACCGTTTGCACGCCGCCATCTCGCAGCAAGATGCCGAGCACCTGCTGAGCCACTATGACGAGCTGGAGTGCGACACTTTTACCGAGCGCAACAGCTCACTTGAGGAGACGCACTTTAAGCAGCAGCTCAAGCTGGGCGCGCCCGAGACGGTCCGCGTGGCAAAAACCATGATGCACCGCATTCGCCAGGCCGAAGAAGCTGATAAAAAACCCAGCTCCTACTACATGCGCGTACTCAAGGAAGCCAAGCGCCGCTCCATCGAGGAGTTCGCTGTGGCCTTGGGCGTCACCGAGGAGGCCGCCGAAGCCCGCCTAGCCCAAGCCGCCCTCAACTAACCAATCCGCGCCAAAAACCACCACAAAGGGAACAGGCACCTTTGTGGTGGTTTTCTTGTTCTAGTAGTATTCATTCTTATCGATACCCACGAGCACAAGGAGTCTCCTATGGCAGAGCCGCTTACCGCCGGAATCACCCGCGACCGCGCGTTCGAACTGCTCAACGAGCACAACAAGGACCCGTTCCACATCACCCATGGCGAGACGGTCGAGGGCACTATGCGCTACTTTGCGCGCGAGTTCGACCCCGAGAACGAGGAGTTTTGGGGCATCGTCGGTCTGCTGCACGACCTGGATTGGGAGGAGCATGAGGACGACCCCATGAACCACACCATCTATGCTGCCGAGATTCTTGAGGGCGAAGGTGCGTCTCCCGAGCTCATTCGCGCCATCCAGACGCACACCTCCGACTTCAACACCTCGCTGCCCGAGCCCGAGCTGCAGATGGAAAAGATCCTGTTTGCCTGCGATGAGCTCACCGGCCTGATCGGCGCTGCAGTCATCATGCGCCCGAGCAAGAGCGTTATGGACTTTACGACCAAGTCGCTCAAGAAGAAGTTCAAGGACAAGCGCTTTGCCGCCGGCTGCTCGCGCGACGTGATTTCGCAGGGCGCCGAGATGTTGGGCTGGGAGCTCCCCGAGCTCTTTGACCGCACCATCGCGGCCATGCAGTCCTTCGCCCCCGACCGCGATACCTTCCAGGCTTAATCGCCCACGCCACCTAAAACCACCACAAAGGGGACAGGCACCTTTGTGGTGGTTTTTGTTTGCGCGGGCGTTAGGGGCGGACCTGGCCGGTGCCTCGGAGCTTGTATTTGTAAGTGGTGAGGGCCTCGGCGGCGAAGGGGCCGCGGGCGTGGAGCTTTTGGGTCGAGATGCCGATCTCGGCGCCCAGGCCAAACTCGCCGCCGTCGGTGAAGCGCGTGCTGGCGTTGGCGTACACGGCCGAGGCATCGACCGCATCCAGGAAGCGCTCGCAAGCATCCGTGTCCTCGGCAACGATGGCCTCGGAGTGCATCGTGCCGTAGCGGTTGATGTGTGCGATGGCCTCGTCCTCGCTTGCCACGACCTTCACGCTCATCTCGAGCGCCAGGTACTCGCGACCCCAGTCCTCCTCAGTCGCGGCGACGTAGTCATCACCCTCGGCAAGCCCGGCATCGGCGCATGCGGCGCAGGTTGCCTCGTCGCCGTGAATGAGCACGCCGTGGTCATGCAGCACGGCCACGACTGCGGGCAAAAACGCATCGGCCACAGCACGGTCGACCAGCAGCGACTCGGCGGCATTGCACACGCCTACGCGCTGGGTCTTGGCATTAACGATAATGTTGAGCGCCTTATCAAAGTCGGCGGATTCATGCACGTAGATGTGGCAGTTGCCCGTGCCCGTCTCGATCACCGGCACAAGCGACTCGCGCACGCAGCGCTGGATCAGGCCTGCACCGCCGCGCGGAATGAGTACGTCGACAATACCGCGGAGCTTCATGAGCTCGCCAGTGGCCTCGCGGTCGGTGGACTCGATCATCGACACGGCCTCGCGCGGGAAGCCCTTGGCCTCGAGCGCATCGGCCAGCAGCTCGGCGATCATGGCACACGAGTGATAGGCCAGCGAGCCGCCGCGCAGAATGCAGGCGTTGCCGGTGCGGATGCAGATGCCCGCGGCGTCGGCCGTCACGTTGGGGCGCGCCTCGTAGACCATAGCGACCAGGCCCAGCGGCACACTCACACGGGTCAGGTCCACGCCGCTTGCAAGCACGCGGTGGTCGAGCACGCGGCCCACGGGATCGGGCAGCTCGGCGAGCTTTTCCAGGCCGGCGGCCATGCCCTCGACGCGCTCGGGCGTCAGCAGCAGGCGATCGAGCAGTCCGGCCGAGGTACCCGCATCGCGCGCAGCGGACATATCGAGCTCGTTGGCGGCGACGATGGAGTCGACACCGTTGCGCAGTGCTGCGGCCATCGCGCGCGCGGCCTCCTGGCGCTGCTCATCGCTCGCCGTAGCAAGCGAGGCCGACGCTGCCTTGGCGGCAACGGCAAGATCGTGGACATACGTGACTATATCGACCGACATGGGCGGCCCTTTCTCCTAGAAGTTTGCAACCATGGTAGCCGATTTGCGCATGGCCTCGCCCGCGGCGGTAGAATTGGTCAACCCGAAACACCGCAACGAACGGAAGACTCACATGGCCCTCATCACTTCGTACCACGTCCCCGGCCTTTACGTCGAGGACCACAGCATCGACGTCCCCCTTGACTGGCGCGGCCTGGAGCCGATGCTCCTGGCCGTCGGCAGCACCATGCGCCGCGGCGCTATGCCGGCACCCATCGCCGGCGCGCCCGAGAGCATCAAGCTCTTCTACCGCGTGGTTTGCGCGCCCGACCGCATCAACGACGATCTGCCACTGCTCCTGTTTTTGCAGGGCGGCCCCGGCGGCGAGAGCCCGCGTCCGCTGTCGCCCACAAGCGACGGCTGGATCGAGGAGGCCGTCAAGCACTTCCGCGTGGTCCTTCCCGACCAGCGCGGCACCGGACGCAGCAGCTGCGTGGACGGACGCACGATCAAGGCACTGGGTGATCGCGCAACGGCCGCCGGCGCCGATGCGGCCCGCTCGCAGGCGGACTTCCTCAAGCGCCACCTCGCCAGCTCCATCGTGCGCGATTTTGAGTACCTGCGCCTGGTGGGCTTTGGCGGCAAGCCCTGGGCCACACTCGGGCAGAGCTACGGCGGCTTTTTGACGCTGAGCTATCTGTCGCTCTTCCCCGAAGGCGTGGCGGCAAGCTTTACCTGCGGCGGCATTCCACACGTGCCGGCGAGCGCCAGCGAGGTCTACGCGCACACCTTCCCGCGCATGGCGGCCAAGACCCAGCAGTATTACGACCGCTACCCCGCCGATGTCGAGCGCGTGGCGGCCCTGGCAGATGCCCTCGAGGAGCAAAAGCCCGCACTGCCCGACGGCTCGCCGATGACGGTCGAACGCCTGCAGCTCATGGGCAGCGACTTTGGCATGAAGCCGAGCTTTGAGCGCATGCACTGGATTATCGACCACGCGTTTGTTGATGGCGACGGTACGCTGAGCTGTGGCTCCTCGGTATCCGACGGCTTTTTGATGCGCGCCTTCGAGCGCACCAACACGCGTACAAACCCGCTGTACTGGACGCTGCAGGAGTTCATCTACGCCGACGGCGACACCATGCCCATTCACTGGGCGGCCGCAGAGGAGAAGGCCCATCGTGCCGAGTTCGACACACTCGCGCGCCCGCTCATGTTTACCGGCGAGGCCATGTTCCCGTGGATGTTCGAGCAGATGCCCGAGCTCAAGCCCTTCAAGCCCGCGATGGACCTGCTGATGGAGGACACCAGCTGGGACAAGATCTACGACCCGCAGCGCCTAGCATGCAACGAGGTGCCACTCCAGGCCGCAGCGTACTTCGACGACATGTACGTGGACTCGGGCATGCAGCTCGACACGCTCAGCCGCGTGGGCAACTCGCATGCCTGGGTGACCAACGAGTTTGAGCACGATGGCCTGCACGGCAGCGTGGTGTTCAAGCACCTCTTCGACGAAGCCCTCGACCGCGGAGACCTGCGCCAGATCTTCTAGCAAAGGAGTGTCCCCACCTGCCGGCACATAAGGAACGTCCCCAAGTGCCGGCACGAGAAAGACAGCGCTGCGGGAAACGATCCGCAGCGCTGTCTTTCTTTATGCAAATACGATCAAGTTATCCCTGTGTATCGCCGGCTTCTCGGCCAGGTTAGCGAGCAGGCGGTTGCTGGCGATCTGGTCCTGGCGGCGGCCGGCGGCAAGCTCCAGCACGTCCGAATCGGCCTCGGCGATACCGCGGGCGACGACCATACCGCTCGGGTCGCACACGTCGAGCACATCGCCCTCGGAAAACACGCCATCGACCTCGTGAATACCCACCGTAAGCAAGGAAGAGCCACGGCTTACCAGCGCCTTCGCAGCACCATCATCGACCGTCACCGAGCCATGTGCCTTGTCACCCAGCGCAATCCACAGCTTGCGCGGCGCAATGTCCAGGCGCTCCGCCGGCGGATCGAACAGCGTGCCCACGCTCTCGCCGCGGGCGAGGCGCACGAGTGCATCGGGCTCCTCACCCGAGCAAATCACGCTCTGAATGCCCGCCGTCATCAGGATGCGGCTCGCGCGAATCTTGGTGATCATGCCGCCCGTGCCCACCGAGGTCGAAGAATCGCCCGCCGAGGCGATAATCTTGGCATCGATCTTATGCACGACAGGAACAAACTCGGCCGTGGGGTCCTCATGCGGATTGGCAGTATAAAGGCCATCGATGTCCGAGAGCGTCACGCACAGATCGGCAGAAACCAGGCAGCTCACAAGCGCCGCCAGTGTGTCGTTGTCGCCAAACTTGATCTCATCGACGGTAACGGTATCGTTCTCGTTGACGACCGGCACCACGCCAAGCTCCACGAGGCGCAACAGGGCGTCGCGCGCATGCAGGTAGGACGTGCGACGGGCCGTGTCGTGGCGCGTGAGCAGTACGAGCGAGGTGAGCAGGTCACGCGCATGAAACTCCTCGTCGTAGGCCGACGAGATGATGCACTGACCAGCCGAGGCGCAGGCCTGCAGGCTCGGCAGGTCGCCGACCGGCTTGCGGCCGAAGCCCAACACGGGATAGCCACAGGCGATAGCGCCCGAGCTCACCACGACCAGGCGCCAGCCAAGCTCGCGCAGCGCTGCGGCCTGGTCGGCAAGTCCGCCGATAAAGGCGCGGTTGACCTTGCCGTCGGCGCCCACCACCGTGGACGAACCGATCTTTACCACCATCGTTTTATAAGAAGTCGTCATACGTCAAACCAATCAACTGTTCAGCGAACGGCCGAGCTGGCGGCCAAGGGAGCGTGACTCGCCCCTACCGCCCAAGGAATTAGTGAGCCCAGGGAAAGGCAGAAGCCGCGGCCATGTTCTTACGCACGAGCTCGTCGCGCACCTGAGCCAGGCCCTGCTCCATGCCCACCACATAGGTCTGCGGGTACAGGAAGCGCTTGAAAGCTGCGTCCAGATGATCGAGCGCCCAAGCACAGCGCTCGCGCGCGTCCTGGATGCTCTCACGCGGAGCCACCGCACTGCCATCGCGCACGATCGGCACCAACAGCTCGCGATACTCAAGTTCGGACACGTCGGTCACCAGGGCGGCATCGTTCACGGCCACGAGGGTATTGCCGCGCGCGGCGCCCTCCCCCGCCAGATGGTCCTCGTCGTAGATCATGTCGCAGACCGGGCCGCCAAAGCCGTCGTAATAACGGCGCACGCGTTGCACACCCGGGATCGTGCGCTTGTAGGGCTGCTCGGAGAGCTTGACAACCGGCGTCCATGGATCTGCCTCGCTCGCACGGCGGGCGGAAAGCTTGTACACGCCGCCCAGCGCCGGCTGGTCGTAACAGGTCGCAAGCTTGGTACCCACGCCAAAGCTGTCGATGGGCGCGCCCTGGTCGAGCAGCGACTGAATCGTGTACTCATCCAGATCGTTGGAAACCGAAATCCCCACATAGGGCAGGTCCTCGGCATCAAAACGGCCGCGCACATACTTGGAGAGCTTGGCGAGGTCGCCGGAGTCGATGCGAATGGCCGACAGGCGCTCGCCCACCGCCTCCATCTCCTTGGCAACCGTAATGGCATGTTCACAGCCCTCGCGCACGTCATAGGTGTCGATGAGCAGCGTACAGTTCTTGGGGCTCGACTTGGCAAAGGCGCGGAAGGCCTCGAGCTCGGAATCGAAGCTCATCACCCAGCTGTGCGCATGCGTGCCAAAGACGGGAATACCGTAGCGGCGGCCGGCGAGCACATTGGACGTAGAGGAGCAGCCGGCAACGTAGCTCGCGCGCGCGACGGCCAAGCCGCCATCGGGACCCTGAGCGCGGCGCAGGCCAAACTCGGCAACGGGACGGCCGTCCGCCGCCAGCACCACGCGCGCCGTCTTGGTGGCGACAAGCGTCTGGAACCCAACGATGTTGAGCAGCGCCGTCTCAAGCAGCTGGCACTCCAGCGCGGGGCCGGTGACGCGAACCATGGGCTCGCGCGAAAAGACGAGCTCGCCCTCGGGCACGGCGTCGATGTTTACATGCGCACGAAAATCGCGCAGGTAGTCGAGGAATCCAGGCTTGAACATCGCGCCGCCGGCCGGGGCCTGGAGCGAGGCGAGGTAGTCGATATCCTCGGGCGTAAAGCGCAGATTCTCGACCAGCTCGGGCAGTTCGGCGGTGCCGCACATGACGGCATAGGCGCTGCCAAAAGGATGGTCGCGGTAAAACGCGGTAAAACAACCCTGCTCATTGGCCTTGCCGCTCTCCCACAGGCCCTGGGCCATAGTGAGCTCGTACAGATCGGTGAGCATTGCAATGTCGGTGGGATGCGAGATGTCGGTCAAAGCCATGGGGCGACCTTTCGGATGCGTTGTGCAGAGGTTGAGGGTTGGAAAAGGGCAGAGTGTTCGGGCATGGCACCCAGCGCGAATGGGCTAGAGCAGGCCCATGCTGGTCAGGATCGTGTAGCCCATAAAGATGACAAACGCGATGAGGGCAAGGACAATGATGATTTTTTGAGCCGGCGCCATGCCAGGGATCTCGTTCTCGCCCGTAGGCTCCTTGGAGGTAACCATGCGCTTGGCAAAGGTCATCTCGTCACGGCTCGGCTTGGGCTCGACGGACTTGGAACGAGCGACCTTTTTAGGCTGAGGTTTAGGTGCGGTGGGCGCGGGCTTCGCGGCGGCGGGCTTGGGCGCGGGGGCGACGTTCGCGGCGGCCTCCTCGGCCTTCGCACGCTCGGCACGCAGGGCGGCCAGCTCCTCACGCTCGCGGCGTGCCTCTTCCTGGGCCTCGCGACGAGCTTTCTCGGCGCGGAGCTCTTCCAACTCGGCGCGTTCCTCGGCAGACAGTGGTTGGGACTCAAGCTTGGCCATGGTACAGCCCTTTCTTTTAAAAAAAGCCGCCGACACAATGTCAGCGGCTTATCAAATCCAAGGGTGGAGACGAAGGGAGTCGAACCCTCGGCCTCTGCCATGCGACGGCAGCGCTCTCCCAACTGAGCTACGTCCCCAAGACAAGTTGATATTTTACCTACGGCTCGCCAACTGTCAACGCCCAATACCCAGTCTTTTTGGGACGCGGCTATTTTGACAACTTTTCGAGCAGGCGATCCTCTCGATGATTTTTTAATCCCCGTCCCAGAAAAATCATCGGCGAGCGCACTACTTTGCGCTGGTGAGGACGCCGGTGGTGTCGAACGCCGGGGTGAAGCTCTCGTCTACCGCTCCGCCTTCTTGCCAAAACATCGTCGTAAAGCCCAGGTCGTCGGCATGGTCGAGCACCTGCTCGTACTCCTCGCGCGTCACGGCGCGCGCCAGGTCGCCGCCTTGTTCGCACATGAGGGCATTGGGCGTGTACTGGTTCATGACCGAGATCGGCACGTCGCCCACCGTCTGCCACACCAGGTCCAACACGCGGCACGAATCGTCCGCATGCCCCGGCAGCACCAGATGACGCACGATTATGCCGCGCCTCATGAGCCCGTCCTTGTCTACCAGCTCTCCCCCGCGGCGCTCAATCTCGCGCGCCATCTGGGCCAGACCCGACACGGCCACGCGCGGGTAGTCCTTAATATGAGAAAGCGACTGCGCAAGCCCGGCATCGGCATATTTAAAGTCCGTAAGCCACACGTCGACCAGGTCGCCCAGCGCTGCCACGGCACTCGCGCGCTCGTAACCACTCGTGTTGTAGACAATTGGGATGACCAGTCCGCGCTCCCGAGCTGCGGCAATCGCGGCCGGCAGCAGGTGAGCATAATGCGTCGCCGTCACCAGATTGATGTTATTGGCACCTTGGTCCTGCAGCTCCAGCATAATCTCGACCAGGCGCTCGGGCGAAATCTCAAGCCCAAAATTGCCCGTCGAGATCTCGTGGTTCTGGCAATAGATACATTTGAGCGAGCAGCCGCTAAAGAAGATCGTGCCCGAACCGGCCTCGCCCGAGATAGGCGGCTCCTCCCACATATGAAGCGCCGCGCGGGCCACCTTGAGCGTGTCATCGGCACCGCATACGCCGTGCGCACCCTCGTCGCGCACCGCACCGCAACGGCGCGGACACAAATGGCAGGCGGGCGAAAAAAGTTCGGTCAACGGCGTCGGCATAAAAACATGCTCCAAAACAACGATTCAGCAGCTCAAACGTAAAGGGACCAACCGCACAGACGGCTCGAGCCCAAGGCGCCGTAATCGTCCGACACGATTTTTGTAATGTCAAGACTGGAATCGATAAAGTGCCGCTTTATGATGTAGGTATTCCGCCCCCCGCGGAGCAACTGGGTGAACCGTCGCGTTTATTTAGGGAGCCCACACAGTCGTACCTAGTACAGGTATCCTTCGTTGTTAAGGACGCTGGAACAGTCGATGAGGGCACCCACCTGTTTTAGGTGGGTTCATTTTCGTAACGTGGGGGGTGGTTTTTATTTGCCGAAAACCACCATTACAGCCCATATGGATCCCCGCCGGTATCCCGACAATCCATCGACAACATCCCAATATCTGGTAAGCGCGTGATTATCGCTGCGTGCAATTCCATGCACCCCCCTTGGTCGAGTATCATGGTTCGGCTATGCCCTTTGCGCTTAGCAACCTTTGACCTTTTCCTTCGACGCTTGGCGGTTTTTAGATTCATGGCTTCATCCCCGAGCTACATACCGTATCTATGCGTGGCAGCGGCGGCCTTTATCACGACCTTCCTCACGGTGCCCCTGGTCAAGCGCTTGGCAATTAAGCTCGACGCCGTCGACTATCCTTCTAAGCGCCGCATCAACACCAAGCCCATCCCGCGTTTGGGCGGAACGGCGGTGTTTTTGGGCCTGGTCGTTGCCTGTATTGTGCAAATCCTAGGCACCTGGTACCTGGGTTGGCCGCCCGTTTTGGTGCCCCACCCCCGTCTGCACATCAGCTACCCCATACTTGCGCTTTCTTTTACCGTCATCTTTGCGACCGGCGCTATCGACGACGTCTTCCAGCTCAAGCCCAAGCAAAAGCTAGCCGGACAGGTCCTCGCCGCGCTTATCGCCTGTATCGGCGGCCTGCGGATCGGCGTCATCGTCAACCCGTTTGCCCCCGGCGAGATCATGCTCGGATGGCTCGCCTACCCCATCACCGTGATCTATCTGGTGGCATTCACCAACATCATTAACCTCATCGACGGCCTCGACGGCTTGGCCACGGGCATCTGCGGCATCGCGTCGTTCACCATGTTTTCGATGGCCGTTCTCTCGGGCCGCATCGACGCCGCCGCGCTCTCCATTGCGCTCTTTGGCGCTTGCCTGGCCTTTTTGCGCTACAACTTCAACCCCGCAAGCATCTTCTTGGGCGACTCGGGGTCGTTGCTTCTGGGCTTTGCACTGGGCTCCATCTCGCTGCTCAACGTGAGCCGCACCGCCGCGCTCACCTCGCTTATCATCCCGCTCATCGTTGCCGGCGTGCCCATCATCGACACGTTTAGCGCCATCGTGCGCCGCAAGCGCGCCCACATTAGCATCGGGCAGGCCGACAAGGGCCACATCCACCACCGCCTGATCCAAGAGGGCTACAACCAAAAGCAGGCAGTGCTCCTCATCTACGCCTGGTGCATCATGCTTTCGGCCGGCGCCGCCGCGATTAACCAGGTCGAGGTGCCCATGCGCGTGCTCATCTTTACCGTACTCGCCATTGGCTCGGCGGCCTTTGCCAAGCACCTGCACCTGTTTGAGCCCGTGCTGCGCCACCATTACAACAAGCGCACGCACGAGAACGAGCTCGTCACCCCCGACGATCCCGCCTTTAAGCAGGAGGAGCAGGCGGCAGAAGAACGCAGGGAGGAGCGCCACCACAGGCGCTAGGGTAAGCTGCCGAGGCTGCGCCCAGGCGCCGCCGGCCAAACGCGCAGCCACGCCGCGCCCATCGCACATGCCGCCGCTCTCCCGCCCCTCGCGTACTTACGCCCCGACCCTCCAATAAACGCGTTATCATCTTGACCCATGAACATACGTTAGGAGCAATCATGCCAAACGAGAACAGCTACGAAGTCGCGCTGCAAAAGAGCAACGCCATTCGCGAGGGCCTGGCCAAAACGCCCGAGAAGTTCACCATGCTCACCGGCGACCGCCCCACCGGCCGTCTGCACCTGGGTCACTACTTCGGCACCCTCAAGGGCCGTGTTGAGCTGCAGAACATGGGCGCCAAGACCAACGTGCTCATCGCCGACTACCAAGTCATCACTGACCGCGATACGACCGAGCACATCCAGGACAACGTGTACAACATGGTCATGGACTACCTTGCCTGCGGCATCGACCCCGACAAGACCATGATCTACGCGCACTCCGCCGTACCCGCCGCAAACCAGCTCATGCTGCCGTTCCTGTCGCTGGTCTCCGAGGCCGAGCTGGCGCGCAACCCCACGGTCAAGGCCGAGATGGAGGCCTCGGGCCACGAGCTCACCGGCCTTCTGCTCACCTACCCGGTGCACCAGGCCTGCGACATCCTGTTCTGCAAGGGCAATGTGGTGCCCGTCGGTCGCGACCAGCTGCCGCACATCGAGCTCACCCGCACCATCGCCCGCCGCTTTAACAACCGTTACGGCAAGGTGTTCCCCGAGGTCGACGCGCTGCTGTCCGAGACCCCGCTGCTGCCCGGCCTGGACGGGCGCAAGATGAGCAAGAGCTACGGCAACGCCATTAACATCTCGATGACCGCCGAGGAGACGGCCAAGCGCATCAAGAAGAGCCAGACCGACTCCGAGCGCATGATCACGTTCGATCCCGAGAATCGCCCCGGCGTGTCCGGCCTGCTTTCAACCGCCGCCATCTGCACCGGCCGTTCCGAGGTCGAGATTGCCGAGGAGATTGGCATGGGCGGCTCCGGCCAGCTCAAGAAGTACGTGACCGAGGCCGTCAACGAGTACTTCGCGCCGATCCGCGAGCGTCGTCAGCGCTATGAGAACGATCTGGACTATGTGAAGGACGTGCTGCACGAGGGCAACCGTCGCGCCAACGAGATTGCCGAGCAGACCCTGGCCGAGGTTCAGGACGCCATGGGCATGGTGTACTAGGCAAAGCGCCTTCGCACAACATAGACGGTGAGGCTGAATCCTCACCGAAACAGGAACAGGCCCGCTGGCAGATAGTTGCCAGCGGGCCTGTTCCCGAAGTACACCGTTGAATCGCACAGAGGGGAGGAATGCGAATCAAACTCAACAGGGCAGGCTTTTTCATCGCCTATTGCCTGCTTCGTTGCTGAAAACAATATAGTTCACCGTGGTTTACTTTGCTGCGACAAACCGCGCCGCCATACCTTCTCCATAAGTTAACCTCGGTAAACCTGCCAAAACCACCACAAAGGGGATAGGCACCTTTGTGGTGGTTTAAGCCACGGCAGAGCCGCTAGAGCCCTGCAGGCCAGCGACAGGCGGCCAAGTCGACGTGCATGTCGTCCTTAAACGCCACACCCTCCCCTAGCAAAAGCTCACGTTGAGCATCGGGACCGCCAAAAGCAAAACCATCGCATATGCGGCCATCGGCAAACACCACGCGGTGACAGGGAATCTCGCCGGGGCGCGGATTGCCATGCAGGGCATACCCCACGTACCGCGCACTTCGTGGACGTCCAGCAAGCAGCGCCACCTGACCATACGTGGCGACCATCCCCTCGGGAATCTGCTCGACCACCTCGTACACCCGCTCAAAAAAGCCCTCAGACGCCATTGCTCGCTCCCTTCCACCCGGAATAGCATAAACCACCACAAAGGTGCCTGTCCCCTTTGTGGTGGTTTTGGCAGGTGGGCTAGTTAACGGGCTGGAAGAAGGCTACGGCTACGGCGCCGGGGCCTACATGGGTGCCGATGGTGGCGCCGATGGTGTGAACGGGCAGTTCGCCCTCGGTGTGGCCAGCCCACAGTGCCGCGCTGTCCTCGATATACTTCTTGAGCACCGCATCCGAAAGGCCCGTATAGCCGAGCGCCAGCGGCATGGAAAAGTCGATGCCGCCCGCCTTTTCGACCTTCTGGTTGAGCAGGTTACGTCCGTTCTTGGAACCGCGCGCCTTGCCCAGCTGCACGATCAGACCGTCCTCGGCAGCCACCACGGGCTTTACGTTGAGCAGCGTACCCACGGCACCGGCCGCAGCAGACAGGCGACCGCCGCGCACCAGGTACTCCAGCGTCTCGAGCAGGCCGATGACGACCACGCGGTCGCGCACGGCCTCGACAGCCGCCGCAACCTGAGCCGCGCCCTGGCCCTCGTCCACCAGGCGCAGCGCATACTCGACCAGCACGCGCTCGCCCAAGGTCACGTTATTGCTGTCCACGACGAACATGTCGCCGCCCGGCGCCTCGGCAAGTGCCGTACGAGCACTCTGGTTGGTGCCCGAGAGCTTGGCGCCCACGGTAATAATCACGGCCTCATCGCCGGCCTCACGCGCTTCGGCAATCGCCTGCGAAAAGGCGTACGGGTTGACCTGACCGGTCTTGGGCAGCTCATCGCGCTCCACAAGCATCTCGTAAAAGCGCTGGTGATCGATGTCGACGCCATCCATATACACATCGGTGCCAAAGGTGACGGACAGCGGCAGAACACGCAGAGCGGGGTGCTCCGCCGGCGACATATCGCTTGCGGAATCGGTAATAATGCGGACGGACATAACGAATCCTTTCTTGCGCAGGTCCCGCGCGGGGAATTTTGACAGCAATGCCCCGGCACGGCATACGCGCCCAAACGGGACTATGCAGTTTTTAATGGGAAGCAAATGCCTTGGCGGCCTTAGATCTCACGCAGGGTGTTGAGAATCGTACGCAGCGACGCATACATCTGCTCGCGCTGCTCCACACCCATAGCCTTACCGGTGGTGTCGAGCACCTCGCGAATGATGCGGTCCGCCTCGCTCATGCTCTCGCCGCCCAGAGCGGTCAGGCGCACCGGGGCACGATACTTAACGGCCGCATCACCCGAGTCGTCGACCTCGACGTAGCCGCCCTCCTCCAGATGCGCGAGCGTGCGCGAGACGGCGGCACGGGTCACGCCTGCCATGCGAGCCAGGTCAGCGCCAGTCAGGCCGTCCTTGCTGCGCTCAAGATAGTACAGGCACATAACGTCGGAGCCCTTGAGGCCCAGCCTTGCGCCCTCGGATGTCTTAATGCGCTGGATCTCCTTGTAGAGCCCGCTGATCAGTCCGACAAAGTCCTCGAAACGTGTCTCGTCGTTCTGCTGCATGGGAGACGACCGCCTTTCGCTTACATGATGCTAACGGGTAAACATCTTAGCCGCACGAGGCAACACCCATACCCAAATATCCCATTTGTTAACCCATCAACATAAAAACCACCACAAAGGGGACAGGCACCTTTGTAGTGGTTTTGACCGGCGAACATGATCCGCAGGCGTCGCTACAGTTCCACGCAGGGATTGTCGCGGGTCACAAGCGTCTTAACGACAACCGTCGCTCCCAGATAGCGCTCGAGCAACTCGGCGAGACGATCAACGGCAGCCTGGCAATCCCCCATCCGCTCGGGCTCCACGCACTCAATCGCCAGGAATGCATCGGCCGAATCGTCGGACAGCGCCGTGCGAACGCCATCGCGCCAGTTCCAGCAGCGGCATACGGCGCCCGCATCATCGATGTAGGCGAGCTCGCCGGGCAGCGTCGGGTCATCCGTTTCCTCGCCAAGTGGCAGGAACGCATCGCCGCCGTCAGTCACCTTCAAGCGAAGATCCCCCTCAATCGCATGCAGGTCCTCGCCGCCAACGGGCAGCGCGTAGGTCAGCGACACCGTGTTGTAGATGTCCACCGCGGGCGTAATGTGGCCCACCGGTTTGCCCTTGAGCACGCGCTTGAGCAGGCTCTCAATTGAGCAACGCGCGCCCTTTTTGGTCTTGAACAGCCGATAAGCCTCGCGCCATGCCTTGACCGGTGCGTTCTCGCTGATAGTATCGCTGGTCAGATGACGCTCCGCGTCGATATTGGCGCGGTCGAGCAACGCCGCAATCGCGTCCACGTCCTCTTGAGGAATCTGAGCCGCGGGCTTCATGCCCTTTACGACCACAACACCGACAGCCGCCTGCGGAAACAGCTCCCAAAACGAATCCTCGGCAATAAAGCTCTTCATGTGCTCTCCCTTCATAGCATGCGCCCGAGCCCGGGTGCCTAAACAAAAAGTGCCCTTACGACGGCCACCTTCAAAGTCCTACGGTGCCGCCACAAGAGCGCTTACGCTGCCCCCATCCGGAGAAGGGAGCGATATGTCAGGCGTATTGTAACCCGAGTCATCCGCGCGAGTAAAACCACCACAAAGGTGCCTGCCCCCTTTATGGTGGTTTTGGGTCTGAGGCGACGCTAGTGGCGAAGTCCCAGCAGGCCGTGGCCGCGATGACGGGCGTCGGCGTGCACCTGAGCATGCGGACCGGCGGCCTTGACGGATTCGGGCAGGTGCGAGTACTTCTTCTCGAAGTTCTCCTCGAACATCACGGCCAAGTTGTGCGCGGCCTCGTCGTAGCGAGCGGTGCTCTGCCAATACTGGCGCGGCACCAGGATGCCGTCGGGTACGCCGTGGCACGTGGTGGGAATGTCGACGTTAAAGATGTCGTCGTGCACGAACTCGCTGTCCTCGATGGTACCGTCGAGGGCGCGGGCCACCAGGGCGCGCGTGTAGGCAAGCTCGATGCGATGACCCACGCCGTAGCCGCCGCCGATCCAGCCGGTGTTGACCAGGTACACACGCGTGCGGCCGTCGGCGATGCGCTCACCGAGCATCTTGGCATAGACCATGGGGTCGAGCGGCATAAACGGCTCGCCAAACAGCGAAGAGAACGTGGGCGTGGGCTCGGTGACGCCGACCTCGGTGCCGGGGATCTTGGCCGTAAAGCCCGTCACAAAGTGATACATGGCGGAGTCGGCCGTCAGGCGCGAGATGGGCGGCAGCACGCCAAAGGCATCGCAGGTCAGGAAGAGCACGACGCTTGGAGTGGTGCCCATGCCCTTGGTCCACGCGTTGGGAATGTGCTCCACAGGGTATGCCACGCGCGTGTTGTGCGTGATCGAGATGTCGTCGTAGTTGGGCTTGCGGTTCTCGTCGAGCACCACGTTTTCGCAGATCGCGCCAAAGCGGACGGCGTTGAAGATCTCAGGCTCGTGGAACGCGTCCAGGCCCTCGCATTTGGCGTAGCAGCCACCCTCGATGTTGAAGATGCCCATGTCGGACCAACCGTGTTCGTCGTCGCCGATCAGCAGGCGCGTGGGGTTGGCCGAAAGCGTGGTCTTGCCGGTGCCGGAGAGGCCAAAGAACACGGCGGTCTCATGCGTGACGGGGTCCATACTGGCCGAGCAATGCATGGGCAGCACGTCGTCCTCGACGGGCAGCAGGTAATTCATGACGCTGAAAATGGACTTTTTGATCTCGCCGGAGTAGCCGGTGCCGGCGACCAGAATCACGCGCTCCTGGAAGTTAATGACCACGGCGGCGCTGGAGTTGAGGCCCTTGATGGCGGGATCGCACTGGTAGCCCGGCGCGGCGAGCACGCAGAAGTCCGGCTCGCCGGTGCGTGCGATTTCACGGGCAAGCGGGCGGGCGAGCATCTGCTTAATAAAGAGCGCCTGGCTGGCACGCTCGCAGGCGACAAGCAGACGACGCGTATGGTTGCGGTCGGCACCGGCCATACCGCGAGTGACGAACACGTCGCGCTCGTTGAGATAGTCGACGATGCCGGCCTTGATGGCCTCGTAGCTCTCGACAGACAGCGGGCGGTTGACGGCACCCCAGGCAATCTTGTCGTGAACATCGGGGGTGTCAACGATAAAGCGGTCGTTGGGCGAGCGGCCAGTGCGCTCCCCCGTCTCGATCACCAGCGCGCCGTTGGAGGCCATACGACCTTCGTTGCGACGGATGGCGTGCTCGACGAGCTCGGCTGCCGGCAGGTCGACCAGCAGGCGGGGCTGGTTCTCGGCAGGATCTTCGACCAGCGTAATGCCAAAGTTGGACAGAACTTCTGCAGGGGTAACACCTGGCATGGGGCCTCCTTTAAAAGCGCGACACGTGGACGAGGCGCGCACTTTACTCACGTAAAGCCCGTTGTACCCGATATGCAAAAACGTTTTTGCGGCAACGGCGAAGCGCCCGCCCAACGGTCAAAAATCGCACGCAAGCGGCCTAGTCGTTAGGGACACTCTTGAACAGGCAACAACCAAGGAGCGACCCCGGATGCCGGCACTTAGGGACGTTCCCAAAGTGCCGGCACATAAGGAACGTCCCCAAATGCCGTCTACTGAATGGCGCCGCCGAAATTATCGAACAACCTGTTCAAAAACACGAACGAACACCGTCGCGTCTATACTAGAGCGCAGCAATAGAAAGGACTCCGCTTTGAGCATCACGCCCATCGATAGCATTCGCCGCGCCATCGCCCGCCGCAATGGCGTCGCCGACCCCGCCGTAGCGGGCAGCGGCACCGCAAGGGCCCAGGGCGGACGCATCGAGAACGGCCTGTTCCCCGCATCGCACACCGCCGAGGAGCTCGCACGAATCCAAGAGCTAAGCCAGCGTAACGCCGGCGGTCCCGACAGCAGCCAGGCCACACGCCGTCGCCGCGAGCGCGATCGCCAGCCCGGCCCCATCCACCGCATGGTCAATGCCTGGTGGAACCGCCTGCTCGGAGCCGTCTACGGCGGCGGCTTCTCCACGCAAGAAGCCGAGTACGAAGATCACGCCACCCGTCGCGACTACCTTTGGAATACCCTGGGCACCGCCGTGTGGGGCATGGCGTTTCCGCTGCTCACCATCGTGTCCACACAGCTCGCGGGCGCCGAGGAGGCTGGCAAGTTCTCCATCGCCTTTGTCACCGGCACGCTCATCATGATCGCGTGCAACTACGGCGTGCGCAACTTTCAGGTCTCGGACATCGACGAAAAGACGTCCTTTGCCTCTTACCAGCTCAACCGCTGGATCTGCGGAGCGCTCGCGCTGGCATGCGGCCTCATGTACAGCAGCGTCCGCGGCTACGACGCGCAGATGGCGACGATCGGCCTGGGCGTCTACCTGTATAAGGTGATCGACGGCGTGGCGGACGTATACGAGGGCCGCCTGCAGCAGGCCGATAAACTCTACCTGGCTGGCATGAGCCAAACGCTACGCTCCGTCGGCGTCATCGTGGTGTTTAGCGCGGCGCTGTTCCTCACGCGCAGCATGCCCATCACGGCCATGGCCATGGGTGTCACCGCCATCGCCTCGCTCGTGCTGGTCACCGCGCCGCTCGCCCTGCTCGAGACCGAGAAATCGCGCCGCGTGAGCCTACGCGAGGTCGGTCACCTGTTTGTCCAGTGCGCTCCGCTCTTTGGCGCACTGTTCCTGTTCAACCTCATCGAGAGCATGCCCAAGTTTGTGATGGAAGGCACGCTGGCCTACAAATATCAGCTGTACTTTAATGCCCTGTTCTTTCCGGCGCAGGCTATTTTGCTGAGCATTGGATTTATCTATAAACCGCAGCTCCTGCGCTTGTCGAGCATTTGGGCTAATCCTCGCAAGCGTCGTCGCTTTGACCTGATTATTGTTGCCGTTATGGCGCTGATCGTGGTCATCACCGGCGTGTGCGCCGCATTTATGGCAGGTCCCGGTATTCCCCTCATGAGCTTTATGTACGGCCTCAGCTTTGAACGCTACCGTACGCCGGCGCTGCTGATGGTCGTCGCCGGCGGCGTAACCGCGGCCATCGATTTTATCTACGCCATTATCACGGTGCTGCGCCACGCTGGAGACGTCACCAAGATCTACCTGATCTGCTTCGCCGTAAGCGTGGTGCTGCCGGTGATCCTGATTAAGCTACTGGGTCTGATGGGCGCTGTGGTGAGCTACCTAGCCATCATGGCCCTACTCCTGGTGCTGTTGATTGTCGAATACGCCCACATTCGCCAGCGCATAGAACGCGACCGCAACCCGTACGGCGCCTAATTCGAATCAATTTGAAGAAAAGAAACGTCGATGTTTTGGCACCGACAGCGAGCAGTCTCAAAGTGCCCCAGGTTGGCGCGAAAGAGGAGCGACGCGTACTTCCGTACGCGAACGACGGTTTGAGCGACAAGATGGGGTGCTTCGGGGCTGCGCAGCATCAACGTGGCCGCCGTTCGGTAGAACGGCGGAACAAAGTTATTCCCCGGGGCGAATATTCGCGTAGAACTCCGCCCCATCATCGAGCCGCAGGATGCCCACGCGACCGAACTCGGAGCCGGTGGCGGCAGCGCAGTCGATGTCGATGCGATCGGGCACACCGGCGGCATCCTCGCCGCCCAGGCGCACGATCTGCCCGCGGCCCGACTCCTCATCGAGCCCCGCAAGACCACCGACCTCGCAATAACGCCCGAGCGACACCGTTGGCGTGTGACCGCTCACCACGACCGGACCCTTGCCCTCGGCAGAAAGCAGCCCGGTCGGCGCATCCCAATAGCCGTGACGAATCCACAGCAGGTCATCGGCCGACTGCACCGCGAGCATCTGCTGCAGCAGCTCGCGATCGGCACCCACCGCTCCAACGCCATCGGCACAATCGACGCCATGCTCAAGCAAAAACGCGCGCGCCGCCTTCATCTCGATTCCAGCATGTACCAGCAGATACGGGCGCTCCTCGGTCTCGGCCACCGCGTAGAGCGGCAGCGCGGCCATCCATCGCACGAGCTCCTCGTATGCGTCAAATTCCATGTCGTTGAGCTGCTCGCGCGTCGTCCAGCCACCGTTGATATCCCAGGTCTCGGCATCGAGCGGATCCTGGCCAATGATGGCATCGAGCATGATCTGCTCGTGATTGCCCTTGAGCACGCGGGCGTTGGGCAGCGAGCGCACGAGCTTAATAACGCCGACCGGATCGGGCCCGCGATCGATCATGTCGCCCAGCACGTACAGCGTGTCGTCGGACGCCAGCGAAATCTTAGACAGGGCCTCGTCAAGCGCACGCACGTGCCCGTGAGCATCAGATGTCACATAGATCGCCATGGTACGCCTCTCCTTGCATTGCGGCCAAAGCCCGGCGCCGCAACTAAAACTTCAAGTTGAACTTAAACGTTACCCATTGTACTCCGTTGCAATAAAGCTGGAAAGGGTTTCCGAGCAGAGGCAAAGACGGCAGCCGTCTATGACGATATCGCGCACGCCCGCAATCCAACCCCATAAACCCACCATCTTTGGGTACAAATAACCGCAGACAACTAACCGTGCCACGCCAACCACCCAGGAGCGGACACCATCCATGAACCAGATTCTTCTTTTTATCGGCCTCGTCATCATTTTGTGCCTGACCATCAAACCCGTCGGCAAAAAGCTCCCCTTCCCCACCCTGCTTATCTTTATCGCGCTCGGCATGCTGTTGGGCGTCAACGGCCCGGCGCATATCGACTTTAGCGACTACGCACTCACCGAAACCGTCTGCAGCACGGCGCTATTGTTCATCATGTTCTACGGCGGCTTTAACACCAACATAGACCGCGCCAAGCCCGTCGCCGCGCCGGCGGTGCTGCTGAGCACGCTCGGCGTCGTCATCACCGCAGGCATCACCGGCGTGTTCGCCCACTTTGTGCTGGGCTTCGACTGGATCGGCGGCCTGCTGCTGGGATCGGTCGTGGCGTCCACCGACGCGGCCAGCGTCTTTAGCGTTCTGCGCGAGCACAGCCTTTCGCTGAGGGGCGGCACCGACTCGCTGCTCGAGGTCGAATCGGGCTCCAACGACCCCGTCGCCTACATGCTCACCGCCGTGCTCGCGACCCTCGCGGCGGGCGGCAATATCGACATTCCCGTGCTGCTGACCAAGCAGATCATCCTGGGCGTGGGGTTGGGCCTTGCCATCGGCTGGACATCCAGCCGTCTGATTGAGCGCGCACACGCAAC
This sequence comes from Collinsella sp. AM17-1, assembly GCF_003470665.1. Taxonomy (GTDB): domain Bacteria; phylum Actinomycetota; class Coriobacteriia; order Coriobacteriales; family Coriobacteriaceae; genus Collinsella. The sequence goes on along the minus strand of NZ_QRJZ01000019.1, from coordinate 17,886 downwards.
GGCCGAAGGCGCGCAGACCATCTTCTTGTTCGCCGTGGCCATCGTCGCCTACGCGCTGCCGAGCTACCTGGGCGGCAACGGCTTTTTGGCCGTATACCTTGCAGGCATTGTGCTGGGCGCAAGCGACATCACCGGTAAGGTCGAGATGGCGCACTTCTTCGACACCCTCACCGAGATGGCAGAGATGACCATCTTCTTCTTGCTCGGCCTGCTCGTAACGCCCGCACGCCTGCCGCAGATGCTGCTGCCGGGCCTGGCGCTCATGGCGTTCATGCTCTTCGTGAGCCGCCCCATCGCCGTCGGCGTGCTCCTAGCGCCCTTTAAGACGAATCCCAGCCAGGTCGCGCTCGTAAGCTGGGCGGGCCTGCGCGGAGCAGCTTCGGTCGTCTTTAGTCTCTTTGCCGTGGTGGCCGGCGTTCCCGGCGGACACGACCTATTTGACCTGGTGTTTGTGATTGCCGCGTCGAGCATCGTGGTGCAGGGCTCGCTGCTGCCGGCGGTGGCGAAGAAGCTCGATATGATCGATGCGACCGGCGACGTGCGCCGCACCTTTAACGACTACCGCGACGAGGACGGCATGTCGTTTGTAAAGCTCAAGGTGGGCGCTGGCCATCCGTTTGCCGGACGCTCGCTCGCGGACATTGGCAGCGCGACGGACATGCTCGTGGTCCTGGTGCTGCGCGACGGGGCGCATCCGGTACTGCCCAATGGCGACACCGTGATCCAGGAAGGCGATCTGCTGGTGATGGCCGCCCCAACGTTCGAAGAGCGTGCCGAGGTTACCCTGCGCGAGGTCACCGTGACTCCCCACGGTCGCCTGGCCGGTCAGCGCCTGCGCGATGTGCCGCAAGGCAAGCATCCGTTTATTGTAGTGATGCTCAAGCGCGACGGCCAAACGATCATTCCCGATGGCAACACCCTAATATACGCCGGCGACGAAGCCGTCATCGCCACGCTCGCGTCGTAGCGGCCAGGGGGGTAGCTAATTTGCGACGAAGAAATCAAGCGCCTAGAGAACCTCATGCCTTCGCTCGCAGATTTGGATTTGCCCGAGGAGTAAAGCACCCCTCCCCCATATAACCATCCTGTAAATCATAGCGGCGCACTCGGGTTTTGCTGTGATTCGGTCGCGCCTGACGCTCCACTGTGCTAAAGTATCCCGAACGTTCAAACGACTACGAGGGGAACTAGAAGATGGCACGTGTGCACAACTTCTCAGCTGGCCCGGCCGCGCTGCCTACAAGCGTGCTCGCCGAGATCGCCGACGAGATGATGGACTACCGCGGTTGCGGCATGTCCGTGCTCGAGATGAGCCATCGATCTAGCATGTACCAGCAGATTATCAACGACGCCGAGGCAACCCTGCGCCGTCTGCTGAGCATCCCCGACAACTACCGCGTCCTGTTTTTGCAGGGCGGCGCCACGCTGCAGTTTGCGGGCATCCCCATGAACCTCATGCGCCGCGGCCGCGCCGGCTACGTCGTGACCGGCAACTTTGCCAACAAGGCGTACAAGGAGGCCGCCAAGTACGGCGAGGCCGTGCTGCTCGCGAGCTCCGAAGACACCAACTTCGACCGCATCCCCGACATGGCCGACATCAACGCGCGTATTGCCGCCGAGGCTGCGGGCGACGGGCTCGACTACGTCTACATCTGCCAGAACAACACCATCTTTGGCACCATGTACCACGAGCTGCCCAATTGCGGCGACGTGCCGCTGGTCGCCGATGTCTCGAGCTGCTTTCTGTCGCAGCCGCTCGACGTTGAGCGCTACGGGCTCATCTACGCCGGCGCGCAGAAAAACGCCGGCGCCGCGGGCGTGACCGTGGTCATCGTGCGCGACGACCTTATCGTCGAAGGCCCGGCCTATGCGCAGACGCCGCAGTACATGGACCTTAAGACCCAAGCCGCCAAGGGCTCCATGCTCAACACGCCCAACACCTTTGGCATCTACGTGTGCGGCAAGGTGTTCCACTGGGTCGAGGAGACCGGCGGACTTGCCGCCATGGCCGAGCGCAACTGGGCCAAGGCCAACCTGCTCTATGATCTACTCGAGCTCAGCGAGCTGTTCCATGGCACCGCGCAGGCCGATAGCCGCTCCATCGCCAACGTCACCTTCCGTACCGGCGATGCCGAACTCGACGCGGCCTTCGTTGCGGGCGCGGCAGAGCACCAGATCCAAAACGTCAAGGGTCATCGCCTCGTCGGCGGCATGCGCGCCAGCGTGTACAACGCCGTCACCATGGAAGACGTGCAGGCACTGGCCACGTACGTGAAGGACTTCGAAGCGCAGCATAGTTTGAGTCCGCGATCTAACTAGCCCGCAACCCGCGGGCCGACCAGCCACTTCAAACCACCCTGCTTAGATCAAAACCTGCTAAGGAGTTTTTCCATGCGTAAGATTAAGACCATCGACGACATCACTAAAGACGGCAAAGTCGAGTTTGGCGAGGGCTACGAGTTTGTGGGCACCGCCGAGGAGGCCGACGCTATCCTGATGCGCTCCACCGACCTGCACGGCTACGAGCTGCCCGAGGGCATCCGCGCCATCGCCCGCTGCGGCGCCGGCGTCAACAACATCCCCGTCGAGGAGTACGCCAAGAAGGGCGTCGTCGTCTTTAACTCCCCCGGTGCCAACAGCAACGCCGTCAAGGAGCTCGTCCTGGGCATGCTGGTGCTTTCGAGCCGCGGCGTCGTGCAGTCGATGAACTGGGTGCGCGACAACGCCGACGACCCCGATATCCAAGTCGACGCCGAGAAGGCCAAGAAGGCCTTTGTGGGTCGCGAGCTCAAGGGCAAGCGCATTGGCGTCATCGGCCTGGGCAACGTGGGCTCCAAGGTCGCCAACGCCTGTGTCGATCTGGGCATGGACGTCTACGGCTACGACCCGTTCATTTCCGTCGAGCACGCGTGGGTGCTGAGCCGCGAGGTGCAGCGCGTGGGCACGCTCGAGGATCTGTGCCGCGGCTGCGACTACCTCACCGTGCACGTGCCCAGCAAGGCCGACACCATCGGTATGATCAGCACCGAGCAGATTAACCTGCTAGCGCCCGACGCCGTGCTCATCAACTACGCGCGCGAGACCATCATTGACGAGGACGCCGTCGACGCCGCCCTGCGCGAGGGCAAGCTCAGCTGGTTTAGCTGCGACTTTGCCACGCCCAAGACCGTCAAGATGCCCAATACGTTTATCACCACGCATTCGGGCGCCGGCACCGGCGAGGCCGAGGCCAACTGCGCCGACATGGCCATCAGCGAGCTCAAGGATTACCTGGAAAACGGCAACATCGCGCACAGCGTCAACTACCCCGCCTGCAGCATGGGCAAGGCGCGCGCCGCAAGCCGTATTGCCTGCCTGCATGCCAACGTGCCCAACATGATCGGCCAGATCACGGCCATTCTCGCCAAGGACAACGCCAATGTGCAGCGCATGACCAACGAGTCCGCTGGCGAGAACGCCTACACCATGTTCGACACCGATGAGCACCTGAACGGCAGCACGATCGAGGCGCTCAAGCAGATTCCGTCGATGTATCGCGTGCGCGTGATTAAATAGCGCCGGTGCCAAGCCTGCCAGACAGACCACGAAGCCCATTCGCCCCCCCGTTTTCACGAAACGGGGGGGCGATTTTGTTGCTCCGGACGACTTTAAAATGATACCCAGAACAAGTTTTTTCAGATAATCGATAGTGAGGCTCCAGTCGCTAAGCACACCCGCTTTGATAAACAGCTTTATCAGGGACTTTAGTAGGTAAAAATCGATCTCTATGTGCCGAATGTAAGTTGACTGTCGATTTTCCGAAACAACTTATTCTAGATAGCATTTTTAAGGCCCCTCCAAGGCAAAATCGAAGCCTTTTTTGCGACCAAAACTCTAGTCCGCGCGACCGTTTTCCACCCGCGCGGCTACATTCCTGCCCAATCGATAAAAATCTCCTCACGAAGCCGCCGTTCGAGCTCCTGCTGTCGCGGCGTCTTGTCTTTCAGCGGCACATCGAGATAGGCCATGATGAGCTCCATCACCACGCGGAAGGCATCGGAGTCGGCCAGCTGACCATAGGTCATCAGAATGACGGGATATCCCATCGCTTGCAGCGCCGTCGTTCGATCGGAGTCCGAAATCTTGGATTCTATGGATCCGTGAATGGCTTTACCTTGGCATTCAACCAGACACTCTCTGCTGCCGTCCTTATTTGCCAGCAGGATATCGGCATAGCGCCTATCAAGCCCCGAAATCAGGCGGGCGCTGCGCGTCATACGAATCTCAACGTTATTGGTAAGGCGCAGCCCTTCGCCGCCGCGCAACCTCGTAAGGCCAAACAGCATCGAAGCCTGGACCTCGAGCGGCGATGCTGCCACCCCCGTAATGCATTTCGCGGCTCGTATGAACGATTTAGCGCCGCGGAGCCCCCGGACCTTATCGACGAACTCTGTAAGCTCAGAGAGCTCGATCAAGGGAGGTCGTTTCCACAAGTCCGTTGGATTCCCCGAGACATCCTTTACGTTTTCCCAGCCCGACCGTGCGTCACTCCATCGGCTCCCATATGCCTGCTCAAGTGCCGACTTTACCTGAGGCGCAATCTTGCACACGGCAAAGGTGCCGCACATCTCATACATGCACATGATTAGACGCTCGTTTGAGACCGAGGAAGCCAGGGTCAGCAGGGTAAAGAGCGGGGACGCGACATCGAGGCCAAACTCCGTCTGCCGCACGGAATCAAACGGCCTCTCCCCGTTCCAAACATGCCTGACAATGCGATCGCCCTTGCGCCCGCAGACGCCCCGCGCCAACACGTGTAACGGGGTGCCCAGGAAATGCTTGACGAGCGGATGCTCACATAGGTGCTCCCTGCGCGGATCGTCCGCAGAATCGGGCAGGTCCGGCATTATTGCCAAGACCTGTGGGGGTATCCGGTGATACCGAAAGGCAGATATGTCGCACAGCATGTCGTCCATGAAGGGTACGTACCCACCGCGTCGTTTGTAAACCCGCCTGGACGGCAAACGCGCTGGCTCGGCCTGCGAACGGTAAATACCGCTGCGCGCACGCCGCGGATCTCTCAAGAGGCTTACAATCGGTTTGGAAAGCAGACTGATTGTGAGGTTGCATATGGTTGATGAGGACTTTGCCTGGCGGCTTGCGCAGGAGCTCGTGCGGATCGACAGCTCAGACCCGGGCGCGTATGAGGATGAAATTGAGCGGTATATCAAAGCGCTGGTTGAGGCTCAGCTGGAGCGGTTGAGTCATCCGGTGCTCCATGCCGTGCAGGTTGAGGAACTCGAGGTGCTCCCCGGACGCCGCAACCTTATGATTACCATACCGGGCGTGAGCGACGAGCCGCGGCTGGTCTATATCTGCCACATGGATACCGTCACCTTGGGCGACGGCTGGGATACAGGCATTCCGCCGCTCGGAGCAATCGTGCGTGACGATAAACTCTATGGCCGCGGTGCCTGCGATATGAAGGGTGGCCTGGCCTGCGCCATTTCCGCACTGTTCCATACGCTCGAGCGCATGACGGCAAGCGGTGAGCTGCCCCGACGTGGCTTTTCGCTCATCTGCTCGGTCGACGAGGAAGACTTTATGCGTGGCTCCGAGGCGGCCATTGATGCCGGCTGGGTCGGTTCGCGCGAATGGGTGCTGGACACCGAGCCCACCGACGGACAGATCCAGGTGGCGCACAAGGGGCGCACATGGTTCGAGATTGAGATGGCAGGCGTCACGGCGCACGCGAGCCAGCCTTGGAAGGGCGCCGACGCCGTCGCCGCCATGGCAGAGGTCGTCTGCGCGTTGCGCCGCGCGTTCATGGCGCTGCCCGTACACGATGAGCTGGGGCCATCGACCATCACGTTTGGACAGATCGAGGGCGGCTACCGCCCCTATGTCGTGCCCGACCATGCCAAGGTCTGGGTCGATATGCGCCTGGCCCCGCCGACTGATACGGCCGCCGCGACGCGCATGGTAGAGCAGGCCATCGCCGGCGCCGAAGCCGCGGTCCCCGGCTGCCATGGAAGCTATACCGTGACAGGCGACCGCCCCGCCATCGAGCGCGATCCAAGCTCTCCCCTTCTGGCTGCACTCAAGCGTGCCGCCGATGACGTGACGGGCACAGACACGACCGTCGGCTTCTTTACCGGCTACACCGACACTGCCGTCATTGCCGGCAAGACAGGCAACCGCAATTGTATGAGCTACGGCCCCGGCTCGTTGGCGCTCGCGCACAAGCCCAACGAGTATGTGCCCCATGCCGATATCGTTCGCTGCCAAAACGTGCTCATCGCGCTTGCCGATCACACGCTCTGGGACGCAAGCGGCCAAGTTGGGGCATAATAAGCCGCGAACAAACCGACTCGCGCGTTAGGACCGCCCATGAAAGCACTTCCGTTTCCCTGCATCCGCCCAGCTCAGGACCGCGTGCTCGAGGCGCTGCCTGCGATGGGCGGTATCCTGAGCGGCAACGACGCCCTGCGCGGCGCCATTGCTGACGGCCTAATGCTCAAGGATCCAGGCGCGGCGTATTACGTGTACGAGTGTTCGGGAGAGCTGGGACGCGTGACGGGCGTTGTGGCAATTTGCCCGGTTGGTGTACTGACGGACGACAACGCGTCCTCCGCAGATGCGGCCGCAGCCGCCCGCGCAATCGCCGAGCTTAAGGTGCAGCCTCGCCCTGTAACGCTCGCCTACGAAGCCTCGCCCGTCATGGATATCATCCTCGGCGCCGCCAAAGAAGGCGCGTCGCTCTATGCCGTCACCGACCCCGCCGGCATTACGCACCGTGTGTGGGAGGTCAAGCGCGAGGACGCCGTTGCTGCCATCCGTGCCATGCTCGATCAGGCACCCGACCCCGTGTTCGCCGGTGACTCCGCCTATGCCGCCGCACTGGCTGGGGCATCGCAGATTCTGGCCGATGAGGCCCGTGCCGCCGGAACGTACACCGGCAAAGAGCCGTTCAACTTTGCCGTAGCTGCGCTCTTCCCCGCCGCGCAGGTCAGCGGCGGCGCGCCGCAGGTTCCGACGGGTCTGCTCACTCACCAGATCTCACGGTTCTAGCGGACTCAAACGCGAAGCTGGAAAACCCAGCATCCAAACAAACAAGGGGCGGGGATGCAATGCCCGTGCATGCATCCCCGCCCCTTTCGCATCAAACAATTTCGCCGGCAAACCGCGCCGCAACGCCAGCGCTACCCGCGCTGCGGGCCTACTGCCGCTACAAGCGGTTCAAGCCCCAGCTCGCGCGCGTAATCCTCCTGCGTAAAGACTTCGACCAACTCAAACGTGTCGGATTCGTCGTCAAACGCAAAGTGCAGCACCGAGCAGTTGCCCGGCACGCGATCGCGCTCGTCGGCCGCCGCACCCTTCACGTGATCCATAAACTCCTTGATAGCCGAGCCATGGCTTACCGCGAGCACACACGTATGGTCCGGACGCTGCATGAGTTCGGTCAGCGTCGCCACCATGCGCTCGCGCACCTGGATCTGGCCCTCGCCGCCAAATTGACGATAGAAATCGCGCCACGGGCGCTCGGGCATAAGCATCACGCGCTCGGCCTCAAAGTCGCCAAAGAACCACTCACGCAGGCCGTCCAGGCGCTCGTACGCCAAGCCCGGCCACAAGTTGGCGATAGTCTGCTCGGTGCGATGAAGCGTGGAGGTGTAGGCATGATCGGGCTCAATGCCGCGCGCACGTAAAAACATGCCGGCGCGCGCCGCCTGGTCGCAACCCAACTGCGTAAGCGGCGAGTCACTCCACCCCTGAATGATACGCTTAAGGTTGAATATCGTCTGTCCATGACGGACCAGATACAGATCTTTATTCATAGGGGTCCTTTCGTTCGTTACCAACCCAAGAGCGAAAACGCCCCGTCGCAATAGCCAAAATGAAGCACGGCACCGTTGTCGGGTAGCTCTCCCCCGCCAGTCACATACTCAAGAAACTCCTGGCAGGCTGAGCCGTGGGAAACCGCCAGCACGCAGTCGTGCTGCGGCCGGGCCATAATACGGGACAGCGCCGCGACCATGCGCGACTGAAGCTGCACTTCCGACTCGCCGCCAAAGGCCACCGGATAATCGCCCCAGGGCTGCGGCGGCATCTCGCGATTTGATGTGCCCTCCAGCGAGCCAAAATGCCACTCACGCAGGTCATCGACCAGCTCAATGGAACGGCCCTCGCCAACGATAAGCTCGGCCGTATGCCGCGCCCGGCCCAACGGCGAGGAATACACATGATCAAAGGCCACGCCACGCGCCGCAAACGCCGTACGCGCCGTCAGCGCCTGCTCGCGCCCGCGCGCCGTAAGCGGCGAATCGTGCCAGCCCTGCAAAATGCTCTGCACATTGAGCTCAGTCTGCCCATGCCGCACCAAATACAGATCTGCCACACGCTCTCCCCTCGTACCACCACAAAGGGGACAGGCACCTTTGTGGTGGTTTACCGTCTGATCACGCCGCGGTGACGCTCAGCTACACCAGCACGTCGGCGAGCGGGCGCTTGGGTACGTGGTGCACCTGCGCATCGTCACGCCAGTAATTAATTGAGCCGTCGGGGTTGGAATCGATCGCATCGATCATCTGCGTCTCGGCCGGCACGCCAAAAGCCATGATCAGCTTGAGCTCATACTTGTCGTTATCGAGCCCCATAGCATCGATCGCGTGGGGCGTAAAGGCCTTGAACATGCAGGCTGCCACCTCGGGCGTGGCGCTGCGAGCGGCGAGCATCATCGTCTGCGCGGCAATGCCCGTGTCGACCTCGGTGATGGGCGCGGCGGGCTTACCCGGAACAGCGCGCTCGGCAAGAATCGCGATGTAGCCGGTCGGACGCTCGCCCTCGGCAGGACCCGGCCAATCCTTGAGCGCACCGGCCCATGCAAGCTCGTCAAATACACGCGCGCAGTCCTCTGCACCGCTTACCACATGAAAACGCAGACGCTGAGCATTGGCACCGCAGGGAGCCAGGTGCGCCAGTTCCGCCAGCTCGAGCAAAAACTCGCGCGGCACGCGCATGGACTCGTCAAAGCGACGGCACGTACGGGCACGACGGACCAGCGCATCAAACGCTTCCAGACCGAGCTTTTCGCAGCCCTGCTTTGCCATCGATTCTGCGCTTACCGGCGCTGCGGGAACTGCTTCGTTCATAGGGACCCCCAATTCAAGCCAATTGTCTTTAGGAAAATCTAACCTAAAACGTAGGCAATAACGAACAGGGCTGCAATGTTCTACACCTGTTGAATAGAAAATCGCGACGTGGGGAACAACGGAAACAATTCGGGACCTTTGGGTTACGTTTCGCCCTCCCCGACCCATACGCCAGCGCCTTTAAGCGATACTGGTTGTAACGATCAAGGCTTACGCCGCACGGAAAGGAGACATTATGGGCATCTTTAAGAACGATGACCAAAAATCGAGCCAGTTTGGATTTGACGAGAAAAGCATGGCGGGCAAAGCCGTCAAGGCCGTACGCTGGATCTACGCCATCACGGGCGTCTTAGCACTCATTGCTGGTATCGTGCTGCTTTTTGCACCCGCCAAGTCCCTCGTCTTTTTGACGACCGTCCTGGGTTTTTACTTTGTAATCACTGCTGCCATCAGACTGTTCACTGCCATTTTTGAGCCGCTGCTGCCCACCGGCTGGCGCGTGACGAGCATCATCTCCAACCTACTCATTATCTTGGGCGGCGTCATAATCCTGCGCAACCAGGCCTTCTCGACCGCGACGCTCACCACGATGGTGGTTATCGTGGCCGGCTTTGGCTGGATTGTCGAAGGTGTCATGTCCATTCTGGAGTCCGAGCTTTCGTCCAACCGCGCCCTCGCCATCCTGAGCGGCGCACTTTCCATCATCGCCGGCATGTTCGTGTTTATCTATCCGCTGTGGTCGGCCAAGATGCTCGTCATCTTTAGCGGCGCCGCGCTGCTGGTGTTTGGCGTAACGCTGATTGTTCGCGCTATTCAATTTGGCAAACTGGTGCGCTAGATGCCACGAACGCTCTTTATTGATGCAGACGCCTGCCCGGTCACGCGCGAGTCGATTGACTGCGCGCGGCGGGCGGGCGTCGCCGTTGTTATCGCCGGCAACAGCACGCAAAACCTGGAACGGCACATTCGCCGCGACGACCCGCGCGATGCCGAGCACGCGCGACGCGGCTTTTGGGTCACGACGCTCGACGTGAGCGTGGGCGCCGACAGCGCCGACTTTGCCATTGTCGAACGCCTGCAGGCGGGCGACGTGGTCGTGACGCAGGACATTGGCTTGGCGAGCATGGTGCTCGGGCGCAATGCCGCCGCTATCGGTGTGCGCGGGCGCGTCTACGACAAAGCAACCATCGACATGCAGCTGTTTATTCGCCACGAGGAAAAGAAGGTGCGCCGCGCCGGCGGACGCACTCGCGGACCGGCGGCATTTACCAGCGAAGACCGCGCCCGCTTTAAACGCAACCTCACCGAGTTGCTGCACTAACCAAGGTAGGTTTTTGGGACATGTCCGGAAATCTACCTATTTGTTTTGGCGGCGGGGAATGCCCTGGTCACAGAGGTAGATCGTAAGACATGTCCCAATAATCTACTTAAAGGCCAACGGCGGAGAGGATGAGGCCCCAGCCAGCGCCGATGACGTACATCATGATCAGGAACACGGCATTTTCGCGGGCGCTGCGGTTGGTGCGGAACAGCACCAGATAACCCACGCCGGCGGAAATGAGCGTGCCGGCGAGCATCGGGGCCAGCTGCAGCGCGCCTTCCAGGTACAGTTGCGTGATGACGACGCTGGCCGAGCAGTTGGGGATCAGGCCGACGAGTGCCGAGCCCAGGACCGCAAGCGTCTCGTTGCCGCGCAGGAACTGCTCGATTGCGGACTCGCCGAACGTCTCGAGCACGGCAACCAGAATCAGCGTCACCAGGAAAATGAATACCGATACCTGCACGGTGTGGGAGATGGCGCTGCGGATAATCGACAGGACAGGCGTCCCTTCGTGGGAATGGGAGTGACCGTGACCATCATGGTGTTCATATTCGCCCTCATGACCGTGATCGTGGCCATGTCCGTGTTCGTGCTCGTCCTCGTCTTCATCACAACCGCAATGGTCGCGCTCGCACAGCTCGTGGATGTGGTCGGCGCTCACGCCCGCCTCGGCCACCTCGTCGATGATGTCACCGCCAGTGTGGTCGTCGTGCGCGCAATTCACGTGGGCCGGGTTGGCCGCGGTTCCCAGCACGGTGCGGCGAATCGCCGCATGCGCGCGAGCGTTACGACGCAGGCCGCGAATGGCGGCGTCCACGATAAAGCCCGTGACCAGCGCGATCAGTGCCTTCGAAGCCAAAAGCATCGCCATGGTCTGCACGGGCACCTGCTCGGCGAGCAACAGCGGCAGCATCTCATCGGAGGTCGAAAGGAACACCGCCACCAACGTGCCCAAGGTCACGACACGACCGGCGTACAGTGTGGCCGCCATTGCCGAAAAGCCGCACTGCGGCACCATGCCCAGCAGCGAGCCAACCACGGGACCCGTGGCGCCGGCGCGCTTGATGGCCCCGTTAACGCGGTCGCCCGCGACGTGCTCCAAGGTCTCGAGGGCCAGATACGTCACCAACAAAAACGGCACCAGCGACAGCGTGTCCTTGCCGGCGTCGAGCAAAATATCAATCAGCAAATCCATGAAGGATGGAACCTTTCGTGTCTTTCGGCAGCATTGTAAAAGTCCTAGCGGTCAACTAGGGTATTGTAGTTGTCCCGGGCGCGGTGCCAATAGTTGCCCATGGTAAACTATCATCTCGCCACAACTCAGTAACCCCGAGCCGCGCGACGCGGCCCGTCCAAGGAGCAGCCTATGAACGTTTCGCAAGCACTCGAATACGAACGCCAACCGTTTATCCCTATGTTTATCTATGGCGATCACGGCGCCATGGAGTCCGAGCGCCAGAAGGGCGAAGAGGCCCTCAAGGTGCTCGAGACCGAGTATTTTACTGCCGAGGACGACCCCGGCTTCGACTTTGCCACCGTGCGCGACCTGGCCGACCGCAACCGCGACCTTTGCGACCAGATTGGCGAGGCACGCCTGCGCAATGTGACGCCCGCGACGCTCTCGCGCGGCCTGTCCGACGCCGACACCTGCGCCGCCATCGGCAAAATGCAAAAGCGCACCGCCGCGTCCGTTATGCGCGAGATCCGCGGTGACCGCGACGCGCTCGGCGTGGCCTACGCCCGCAAGCCCATCCAGGGCACCGTGCTCGGTGTCGACATCGAGACCACCGGCCGTGCACCCGAACGCGGCTATATCATCAACGTGGGCTGGGAGATCATGGAGCTCACCAGCGACGCCGTCCCGCACGACGCCGAGGCACACTACTGCGGCCTGCCCGACATCTACCGCGGCGAGGATGTACCGCTGTCGAATATCCACCACATCACCTGGGACGACATCGACGGCAAGAAGCCGTTCCGCGAGAACAAGGAGCTGCAGAAGCAGCTGCTCAAGCTCATGAAGAAGTACCCGTACATGGCACACAACGCCGCGTTTGAGGACAGCTGGTTCAAGATCCACCTGGACGGCTACGCCGAGGCACGCCGCGCCGGTAAGATCATCGTCATCGACTCGCGCCAGATCTGCCGCAGCCTGGATGCCGACGTCCGCTCGCTCCCCCGCGAGTCCGCCCCCGCCGCGCTCGAGAACTGGGCACGCCGTCGCGGCACCCTCGCGCCCGACGCCAACGAGCAGCACCTGGGCCTCGACGACACCGACCTCATGCTCCGCACGGTACAGGCCGAGTTCAACCTCAAGAACCTATTCGCGAAATAGCAACGCCTGCGACAAACACTACTTGCTCACGAGCGGCCTCGCAGCGGGAAACACCGCAGCGGGGCCGCCCTACGTTCCACAGATAGATCTGCCATCACAAATACTGAACCCTCATTTTGAACGATTTCGGCCAATTCCCGACACGTAATTCGTTGTCGGATGGTGATGCATCGATATCAAATGTGCAGCAATTGAGTTTTTATATGCTATAGCTAAGCTGCGAGAACATTGATTTTAGGCGTGCCAGCCCATAATCGCGTCAAGCTTTTGGACAGCATTTGGTTAGGCCCCTAAAACGGCTTTCCCACTCAGCGCCATCAACACGGCATTAGCTGACACGATATATACCATGAGTATCGTATTGTCACATACCACTGCAAAAGCGGTCTACCAGGCCGCGCATTCGGCGTCTGCGAAAGACACCGAGCCCTGTAACCCTGCCGCGATTTACGGATCATGTCCCACCGGAACGCTCCTTGACGCAGCCGCAGAATGGCTCACCAAACACGATGTTTCCCTTGACGCAAATGATTGCCTCGAAGTAATGGTGTTTGATCGCAGGAATGCGCGCTATGCAATGAACTGTCAATGCCACGTTTCGTCAAAACGATTCTCGAGCTCACGCTTTATAGAGCTCAAAGATGGCATCTTCATTGTTGGCGTTGAGCTTTGCGCACTTCAGGCCGCCACCTATCTCCCTTTTCGCGAACTGGTGGAGTACTACTTTGAATTGTGCGGCGCTTACTCCCTTGGAACCGGCTCTGCCACCTCGTATAACGAGCGTTTCGTGCTCACCTCGACCGAAAGGTTAAAACAGTTCTTTAATTCCATTACCAGATGCGACGGTCTGGCCCTTGCCCGAAAGGCGATCCAATGTGTGCGCGACGGATGCCGGTCTCCTATGGAAACGGCCTTTGTCATGATGCTAACGCTGCCTAAAAGCGAAGGAGGGCTTGGTATTAAGGGAATTGAGACCGATTGCGAGGTGCAGGTCACCGCTGCCGCAAAGAATCTCACGAGACGCAAAAAGTTCTTTATGGATGCGTATCTAAAGAAATCTCGCACAGACATTGAATACAACGGGTTTTATCATGACGCGGAAGAAGACCGCGCCATCGATGAGGAGCGCAAGAATGCGCTTGCGTCCATGGGATACGGAATCATCACCGTCAGTCGTTATTCCTTTATGCATGCCAGCGCTTTCGTTAGGGTCATGGAGGTGATCCAACGGAAAGAGGGCATACGCCCCTCGCGTCTGCCAAAAGACTTTCAAATCATGCAAGAGGACCTGAGACAGTTTGTGCTCAGAAGGTTTATAGAAGAGAAAAAGCGAATTCAGAAGCAGCTTCGCCAGGATTCCGAAGATCGTCAACGAATCGACCTCGAAAAAGCAACACTCGAAGGCATCACGCTGGATGACCCGACAATAAATGAAGTTCCGGCAATCGATGACATGCAGACTGTCGAATCCGACAGCCCATCATTTGCCCAAATAAGCAGCCTCACGCCCGAGGGCAGAATCTTCGGGGCCGGAAGCTAGACCGGCTAACAAGGTGGGTACCCTAGCGATGTGCAAAATTGCGAGTATTCAGCAGGGTCGGCCTTCCAGCACCCACAAGTTAATCCAAATGAGAAACAAAAACGCTATCGAACGGGAACGTTAGGCAACATTTGAGGAAGACCTTGTCTGTCTACCGCCCTTGGATAACTCTTGAGCGGCTTTATTTGGCCTGGAATAGATTAACGGACCCCCTATAGTTGCAGAATACTCCAATTTTTGCACGGCGCGGGGGCACCCACCCCGGCATCGGCTATCAAAACCGCTCAGTCCGGAATCTCGTCCACTATTCCCCATCATTTTGTGCGACGAATTACCTGAACGTCATTGACATATGAACATGCGCTCATATAATCGGAAGTAAATTATATGAGCGCATGTTCATATGAAAGGATATTGCAATGAGCATCCGCGTTGATGAAACGAAACCCGACATCGAGGCCACCGAGCCCGTGATCCCCACCAGCTGCTCGCCCGAGGACCTTCCCGACGAGGAGCTGTTGTACGACCTGGCCGACCTGTTCAAGGTCTTCAGCGACACCACACGCATCAAGATCCTCTATGCCCTCATGGGCCGCGAGCTCTGCGTGGCTGACATCGCCGAAGCGACCGCAACCTCGCAGTCGGCAGTATCGCACCAGCTGCGCACGCTTAAGCAGTCGCACCTGGTCAAGTTCCGCCGCGACGGCCGCAACATTCTCTACTCGCTCGCCGACGATCACGTCTACACCATGCTTAACCAGGGCATGAGCCATATCTGCGAATAGCAATCAACCACGGTATCAGCGCGGCCGGCACCCAGACCGCTAACACAGGGAAAGGAACCCACCATGAAAAAGCAGTTCAAGCTCGACGAGATCGATTGCGCCAACTGCGCGCGCGAGCTTCAGGACGAACTTGCCAAGCTCGAGGGCGTCAAGTCCGTTTCGGTCAACTTTATGACCCAGAAGCTGACGCTCGAGGCCGACGACGCCAAGTTCGACGAGGTCCTGGATCGCGTCGTTGAGTTCACCGCCGACGCCGAGCCGGACTGCGAAATCATTCTCTAACCCGCGCATACGTTGACCTGCAAGGCCGCGCTTGCCGCGGCCTTTGCTCGCGAAATTATATGAGCAAGTGTTCATACACTCAAATGGGAGGTTTGAATCATGGCAGCCGCCGATCCCAAAAAGAAAAAGAAGAAGCGCAAGAAGAAAGAGTCCCTTGAGCACAAGCGCAACCGCATCCTGGTAGCACTGGGCGTTTTTGCCGTTGTTTATGCCCTCGACGAGCTCGGCGCCCTCACTATCGCATTTGGGGAGCCCGGCAACATCTACGCCAGCTTCGCGCTGTTCCTCGTGCCGTTTTTGATTGCCGGCTACGACGTACTGCAAAAGGCATTCAATAACATCCGACGCGGCAAGGCCTTCGACGAGAGCTTCCTCATGGCCGTCGCGACCATCGGCGCGTTTGCCATGGTGCTCTTCCCCGATACCGACCCGCACATGGCCGAAGGCGCTGCCGTCATGCTGTTCTACCAGGTCGGCGAGCTGTTCCAGGCATACGCCGTGGGCAAGAGCCGCAAGTCGATCAGTGCCATGATGGACATCGCGCCCGACTATGCTAACGTCGAGCAGCCCGACGGCACGCTCGAGCAGGTCTTCCCCGATGACATCGCCGTCGGCACCGTGATCGTGGTCAAGCCCGGCGAGCGCGTGCCTATCGACGGCATCATCGTCGAGGGCGAGACGCAGCTCGACACCGCCGCACTCACGGGCGAGTCAGTCCCCCGCCCCGCCAAGTCCGGCGACGATATCATCAGCGGCTGCATCAACATGACGGGCCTCATCCACGTGCGCACCACCAAGCCGTTTGGCGAATCCACCGTCGCGCGCGTCCTGGAACTCGTAGAGAATGCCAGCGAAAAGAAGGCGCGCACCGAGAACTTCATCACGCGCTTCGCCCGCGTCTACACGCCCGCCGTCACTGGCGCTGCCGCGGTGCTCGCGCTTGGCGGCGGCCTGGTGACTGGCGCTTGGTCCGATTGGATCCTGCGCGGCCTGACCTTCCTGGTCGTCAGCTGCCCGTGCGCCCTCGTGATCAGCGTACCGTTGAGTTTCTTTGGCGGCATCGGCGGCGCGTCCAAGCTGGGCGTTCTCATCAAGGGCTCCAACTACCTCGAGACGCTCGCCGACGTGGACACCGTCGTCTTCGACAAAACGGGCACCCTCACCAACGGCACGTTCTCAGTCGTCGCGGTGCACCCCGAGGCTGGCTATACCGAGCAGTCGCTGCTCGAAGTCGCAGCCCTTGCTGAATCGTTCTCTGATCACCCCATCGCGCAGTCCGTGCGCGACGCCTACCAGGGCGAGGTCGACCCCAAGCGCGTGAGCGACTCCGCCAACGACGCGGGCCACGGCGTGACGGCAACCATCGACGGCAAGCACGTCGTCGTCGGCAACGCCAAGATGCTCGCCGCTGCCGGCGTTGAAGCACCGGACTGTGAGGTTGCCGGCACAATCCTCCACGTGCTCGTGAACGGCGTGTATGTCGGCCACATCGTGATTGCAGACACCGTTAAGGCCGATGCCGAGCAAACGATTCGCGACCTGCATGCCGCCGGTATCAACCGAACCGTCATGCTCACGGGCGACCGCGAGGAGGTTGCAGCGTCTGTGGCCAAGCAACTCGGTCTCGACGAGTTCCACGCGCAGCTCCTGCCGGGCGACAAGGTCGAGCGCGTTGAGGCGTTGCTCGCGGCCGAAAGTGGCAAGGGCAAGCTCGCCTTTGTCGGTGACGGCATCAACGACGCGCCTGTGCTTACGCGCGCCGACGTGGGCATTGCCATGGGCGCCATGGGCTCCGACGCCGCGATCGAGGCCGCCGACGTGGTGCTGATGGACGACAAGCCGTCCAACATTTCCCGCGCGATCCGCGTGGCGCGCAAGACCATGTCGATTGTTTGGCAGAACATAATCTTTGCGCTGGGCATTAAGCTGCTGATCCTTGTGCTGGCAGCGCTGGGTATCGCCAATATGTGGCTTGCCGTCTTTGGCGACGTAGGCGTGGCGATCATCGCCATCCTGAACGCCATGCGCGCGATGGGTGTCAAGAACCTGTAGCGCCTGTGGTCCCACCGGCCGGGGCCGGGCTTGGTTTTGAAAACGTCCTCGACCAATGAATCGCCCCCGTTCTGCTCCTTCGGAGCTACGAACGGGGGCGATTCTGGTCTGACGCTCCTATTTGGCAAGGTGTTTTTTAGA
>NZ_QRJZ01000019.1:0-289 GCF_003470665.1 Collinsella sp. AM17-1 | reverse complement strand
CTGACGCTCCTATTTGGCAAGGTGTTTTTTAGAATCCATTTTGCGCTCGGCCTCGAAGGCCCGCCTGTCCCAATCGAGCGGAAGTCCGGCCTCGACCCATGCCTCGTAGGCCCTCCTTATGGGCTTGAGCTCCCTTTGGCCCCTCTCCAGCATCGAGATGTACTTCTCGCTGGTGCCCAGTATGGACGCCGCCCTCACCTGGCTGACCTTCGCCGCGCGCCTGGCCGCCACGAGCCCCGAGGCGTCCCCGGGCCTCCTGATCTCGTGCGGGTGCATCAGCGCCCGGTAC
>NZ_QRJZ01000018.1 GCF_003470665.1 Collinsella sp. AM17-1 | reverse complement strand
GCGCCGCGCTGGGAAGGGCCGCGTAGCGGTCCAAGAAATCGTCCGCAGTCCCAAAGTAGATTATTGCCCGTGCCAAACGCAGGGAAGAAATAGCCCAGCGCGCTAAACAGCAAGAGCGCAAAGCTCACGTTGGAAAGGCACGCGCTGATCCAGTAGCCCCAAGCGGAGTTGAATCCAATGTAATCGCCAAAGCCAGCCGCAGCATATGCATAGATGCCGCCGGTCAGGTCGGGGCGAGCCTGAGACAGACCGTTGAACACCATCATCAGCGCAAAGACGCCGATAAAGCAAATTCCCCACGAGACAATAACCGCGCCGGTATTGGCTCCGCCTGCTGCCATATCACCGGCAAGCGAAAAGATACCGCCGCAAATGCTCGCGGTGATGACCATCATAGTCAGACGGAAGAGATCCAGACCATTGGGGTCGATCATCTCGTCGTTACAAGTTTTAGAGGCCATTCTATGTGCACCCCCTCCATCAAGCGACCGCACAAAGATGGCCCAGACGCCCGAATCGGGTGCCGGGCCATCGGTCAAGCGATCATTAAGCTAGTACAGCGACCGTATTAGAAGCGCAGCGACAGGCAGGAGAGGCCGCCGTCGACCTTGCGGTACTCGGAGGTATCGACAACGAGCGTCTTGTAGCCCAGATCCTGCACGGCCTTGAGCACGGTCGGATAGCCCTCGGCAACGATGACTGTACCGTTGACCCAGATGCAATTGGCGCCGTAAGCCTCGTCCTCGGGCACGACGATCTTGTTGTACTGGGCAAAGTCGGGCTTATCGATGAACTCACCGGAGACGAGCATGTTGTTGTCCTCGATGTAGTTGACGCCCGTCTTGAGGTGCAGGACCTCCTCCAGAGGCACCTCGGAGCCCTCGAGGCCCCAGCCCTCGAGAATCTCGCAGAACTGGCGGATACCCTCTTCGTTGGTGCGAGCAGAGCGACCGACGTAGAAGTGGTCGCCGACCATCATGACGTCGCCGCCGTCGAGCGTGCCGGGGGAAACGATGTGCTTGACATGTTCGTCGTCAAAGAAGCGACGGACGACCGGCTCGATTTCGTCCTTCTCGCCATTACGACTGTCGGCGCCGGGGTTGGTAATGATGGCGCCGCAGCGAGTGATAACGGCCGGATCCTCGACAAAGCAGCTGTCGGGATACTGCTCAAGCGCCGGCAGCACCGACACGTCAACGCCACACTGCTCGAGCGCATGCTCGTAATCGTAGTGCTCCTCGATGGCGCGCTCGTAGATGGGCTGGCCAAGCTCGGGAGCGCTCGTGATGCCATTGCTCAGGGACTTGCCGGGACGACGGATGATGACGTGGCTGAACTTAGTCATGATGATCCTCCTTGGACCTCTTAGCAGAGAGCGGACTTCCTTGCGCCCGCCTTCCTTCCGATGGCTTTATCTTAGGGTGTCTTTACTGTTTTGTATATTGTATACAATCATGAACGGTAGATATTTCTCGGTAAGCGTATTATTGCTTCTTCTGGTTTGGTAGCGCGATTTAACTGGTCGTTCTATAATTCAATTAGCCTATTCAGGCGAAACGTATTTATTTTTGAAAATATACAGTTGAGGAATATAAGCTCATGGAAACGCTCCGAAGACCCTTGAAGGATCATGTATACGACTATATTTCGAGTCGCATAGACGCCGGCGAGCTTTCGGCCGGCGACCGCGTGAGCGAGCAGGCGATCTGCGATGCCATGGGCGTGTCGCGCACGCCGGTTCGCGAGGCGCTCATCCAGCTGGCAAGCGACGGCTATCTGGACAATCTCCCCCGCCGCGGATTCCGCGTCCGAGGGTTCGATCAGCAAAACGCCGTTGAAGTCTTTGAGATTATGGGGCCTCTCGACGGGCAGGCGGCATACCTCGCCTGCCCTCTCCTAACCGACGAGGACATCATGCAGCTGAAGTTTTTGGTTGGGTCCATGGACCTTGCGATCCAAGGCGGCCTCATCCGTAAGTACGACGATATTCAGCGAGACTTTCACCTTACGTACTTCAACCGCTGCGGCAACGACCGTCTGCGCGACATGATCTCGCAACTCGAGCGCTGCTTTATCAAGCGCGATTACGAGACTGTCGACCAAGAGACGGCTTGCAAACTGCTCAATAAAGCCAACAGCGAACATGCTCATATTCTTGAGTTGTTCGAAGCACGAGATGCGACGGCCGTGCGAGACTACGTTCGCGATGTCCATTGGAACACGGAGAACGCCCAGTTCACCGTTTGGTAGGAAAGCAACAAGGGACGACATCGGTCTTAAACCTTGACGCCAGCACCGCCCAAACTGATCCATTTTCCTCCGTCCCCGAGGGATCATTCTTTTGGCAGCCAAGACAACGCCGATGTTTTGGCGCAGACAGCGAAAGCCCGCCAGGGCGAGCAAGGTGCCTTGAAACGAGGCGGCATTGACCTTCTGGTCATGCCGCCGAAGTTGAAAGGCAGATTGCCGCTCTGGCGGGCTTGCAGCGTCATGCGGTTACGGCGTTTGGCAAAACGCCGTAACTAAAACCCGTGGCGCTCCAGGAAACGGAAGGCCAGGCGGATCCAAGGACGGACTGCCACCTGCTTGTCCTCGTTGTCGACCGCGGTGTTGGCGTTGCCGAGCGAAAGGCCGTGACCGCCCTGGTCAAAGACGTGCATCTCGCAAGCGACGCCCTCCTCGGCCATGCGCTGCGCAAACGGATAGACCTGCGCGATCGGCGCCGTCTTGTCGTCGGACACGCCCCACACAAAGGTCGGCGGCATCTGACGCGAAACATGCGTGGTGGGGCAGATATCAGCCAAATGCTCGTCAGTTGCCTCGCCACCCGTCACCATCGACAGGTAGTCGTTGAGAAGATCGCGCCCCGTCTTGCCGCCCGTCTTGGGCACACGCAAGTCAATGCGCGGATCGCGCGTCTGCATGTCGCGCACATAGGCAAAGTCGAGCAATGGATAACCTAGCACCACGGCATCGGGACGAATGTCGTCCGCGCGCGCCCCTGCCAGGCCCGCGAAGGGACCAGTCTTCCATTGCGTTGCCAGCGAAGCGCAAATCATGCCGCCCGCCGAGAAGCCCACGATGCACACGCGCCTGGGATCGACATGCCACTCGTCGGCGTTGGCGCGCACGGTAGCGACCATCTTGGCGAGGTCCGCCTGCGGGTGCGGAAAACTCACGTCACCCGTGCCACTCGTCACATAGTTGAGCACAAAGGCCTGGTAACCGTGATCCAAAAACGCAAACGCCACGGGATCCTGCTCGTGCGGAGCGATATGCGTAAACCCGCCTCCGCCGCAGATGATCACCGCGGGGCGGCGGCCATTGGGCTTGTCGGGCAGCGGCTCGGCACCCAGATACGTAAACGTCGCCGGATAATCCTCGGTCGGCTCCTCGCCCCACAGCGCATGGTTCTCGACAATCATATGTGCTCCCTTCGCGCAATTCGTGCGCACTATTTTTCCGCTCTCAAGCGTACCCCAGTTGGGCCCAGGGCGCAGAAACACTCCCGCAATAAGTTCACCTTCAACTGATATATCACATAATCCCAGCTCAGCGCTATCGTTTCACAGCGTAAAATAGGAGCGCTGACCGTGCCGGGAAACACATACGAAACGTTTCCGGCTTCATTACACGCGTGCCATATGCGCGCTTGATACGTTGGAGGCAACTATGGGTCTGCTCGATTCGCTTAAGTCCACCTTCACCTCGACGGGCGAGGCGTCCGTTCCGCCCGCAGCAAGCTTCGCCACCCGCGAAGGCGTCATCTATGCCCCCGTCAACGGCGTGCTCGTCAACCTGGACGAGGTCCCCGACGAGACCATCGCCTCGGGCATGCTCGGTCAGGGCTACGGCATCGAGCCCATCACCGGCACCATCTATGCGCCCGCCAACGGCCGCATCGGCGCCACCACCGTCACCAACCACTCCATCGGCATGATCACCGAGGACGGTCTTCGCGTGTTCATCCATGTTGGCCTGGGCACCGTGGAAATGAACGGCAAGGGTTTTGCCCGCTTTGTTGAGATGGGCGATGAGGTCAAGGCCGGCCAGCCGCTCATCAGCTTCGACCGCGACGCCATTAAGGCCGCCGGCCACGAGGACATCGTGACCGTCATCGTCTCCGAGCTCGACCGCCTCAAGAGCATCGACCATGTCGGCGAGTCCGGTACGCTTATCGGCGGCAACCCGCTCGTCAAGCTGGGCGACCCGCTGCTGGTAGCCAAGACCAAGTAGCAAGGCCCCGCGCCACACAGCCAAAAGGCACCTCGTCAAGCGCCCGCGACCATTTGGCCGCGGGCGCTTTTCGTTTGAAAAACCATCCCGCCAATGCCTTATCTGTATAGCCCAAATGAGCCGAGCTGCTAGAATATCGAACTGTATGGATAACTATCATTCAACCGTTATGGGAGGATACGTGAACCGCACCAAAATCGCGCAGCTCTATGCCGATGCCGAGTCGCTCGGCGGCCAGACCGTCACCGTCGCCGGCTGGGTCAAGTCCGTCCGCGACATGAAGAACTTTGGCTTTGTTACGCTCAACGACGGCAGCTGCTTCCGCGACCTGCAGGTCGTCATGAACCGCGAGGCACTCGACAACTACGACGAGATCGCCCACCAAAACGTCTCGGCCGCACTCATTTGCACCGGCACCGTCAAGCTGACCCCCGATGCGCCCCAGCCCTTCGAGCTTTCTGCCACCTCCATCGAGGTCGAGGGCACGAGCGCTCCGGATTACCCGCTGCAGAAGAAGCGCGCAACCGTCGAGTTCCTGCGCACCCAGCAGCACCTGCGCCCGCGCACCAACCTGTTCCGCGCCGTGTTCCGCATCCGCTCTGTCGCGGCTGCCGCTATCCACCGCTTCTTCCAGGAGCAGGGCTTTGTCTACGTCAACACTCCCATCATCACCACGAGTGACTGCGAGGGCGCCGGCGAGATGTTCCGCGTGACCACGCTCGACCCCAAAAACCCGCCCCTCACCGAGTCCGGCGAGGTCGACTGGAGCCAGGACTTCTTTGGCAAGCATGCGAGCCTCACCGTGTCCGGCCAGCTCAATGCCGAGAACTTTGCCATGGCCTTTGGCGACGTGTACACCTTTGGCCCCACCTTCCGTGCCGAAAACTCCAACACCACGCGCCACGCCGCCGAGTTTTGGATGATCGAGCCCGAGATGGCATTTGCCGATCTGAACGACTACATGGATAACGCCGAAGCCATGCTCAAGTATGTCCTCAAGGACGTCATGGCAACCTGCCCCGACGAGCTCAATATGCTCAACAAGTTTGTGGACAAGGGTCTGCTCGAGCGCCTGGACCATGTCGCCAACTCCGACTTTGCCCGCGTCACCTATACCGAGGCCGTCGAGATCCTGGAGCAGGCCGTCGCCGCCGGTCACAAGTTTGACTATCCCGTGAGCTGGGGCATCGACCTGCAGACCGAGCACGAGCGCTTCCTAACCGAGGAGCACTTTAAGCGCCCGACCTTCGTAACCGACTACCCGGCCGAGATCAAGGCGTTCTACATGCGCATGAACGAGGACGGCAAGACCGTCGCCGCCGCCGACTGTCTGGTTCCCGGTATTGGCGAGATTATCGGCGGCTCCCAGCGCGAGGAGCGCCTGGATCTGCTCGAGGCCCGCATCAAGGACCTGGGCATGAATCCCGAGCAGTACAAGTACTACCTTGACCTGCGCCGCTACGGTTCCTGCAAGCACGCCGGCTACGGTCTGGGCTTCGAGCGCTTGGTGATGTACCTCACCGGCGTGGGCAACATCCGCGACGTCCTGCCGCACCCGCGCACCGTGGGCAACGCCGACTTCTAATCGTCGGGCACTAGCTCGCGTCGCCACGCGCAACACTCATCGCACAAGCGCCTCTCGACATCGGCCGAGAGGCGCTTTTTTCAACAGCATCCGTCAAGCTTTTGGCAAGGTTTTGGTCAGTAAGGCAGGGTTGTTGAAAACTCGACCCGCCGTTTGCCGGCAACCATCGACCGTCCAAGGCGTCACGCGTCCTTGGCCAGGCTCCGCGCCCTAGGCTCTGGTCTGCCATCACCAAAAAAGGAAAGGACGTGGGCACTATGACCGAAGCCGTTGTTGAAAACTACGAGACCACGACCAGGGGCTCCGCCTCGATGGCAGCCTATCGCGCCGTACGCATCCTGCAGCTCTTGAGCGAGAACACCGGCGAGGACAAAGCACTGCTTTCCGACGAGCTGG
This sequence comes from Collinsella sp. AM17-1, assembly GCF_003470665.1. Taxonomy (GTDB): domain Bacteria; phylum Actinomycetota; class Coriobacteriia; order Coriobacteriales; family Coriobacteriaceae; genus Collinsella. Next base: position 42,007 of record NZ_QRJZ01000018.1, on the reverse strand, counting down.
TCGAGCTCCTCGCCCATCCCGACGACCCCGCCCGCATGCCCATCTCGGCGGCGCGGCGCAGCATCTACACCGCCATCTCCGCACTTCGCCATGCCGGATATGAGATTGAATACAAACGCGGCGTGGGGTATCGGCTCTTGACCCGTCCGCTCACCGACGAAGAGATCATCCGGCTCCACGGCATGGTCATGCGCAACCGTTCTACGCCCATCGCCATCCGAAAAAGCATGGCGCAGCACTTGGTCGCCATGGCGAGTGTCGACGTTCGCGGCTACCTCGATGCACCCGAGCCCGCTCCAAGCGTAAGCAGCAAATCCACCAAGGCCAAACGCGCGCCCATCAAGCGTATCGACGCCTGCGAACTCATCGAGCAGGCCATCGACCACGGAACCACGGTGAGTTTTGATATTTCGAGCGTCACGGCACGCGGAGAGGTCGAAGTGGCACGGATGACACTCCGGCCCTTTGCCATCAAGCAACGAGACGGCATCTCGTATTTGCTGGGAACGGTCTATGACACCCAAGGCGCCGATGACACGCTGCGTACCGTAGAGATTGGCCGCATGAGAAACGTCACCACGCGTCTCCTCGACGGCAAGAAGCTCTTCGCCGCCCTGGACGAGGACGACACCTCGTCAGCCGCATAGGACCCTTCGCCGCCCATTCGACTACCCGTACCGCCCATCCGATTCTGTATTAAAAAACTCGCCAGGTTATTGTAAAAATGGACATCCGCGCTACTATAGTTCCACTTGCACTTTGATTGAGTGCAGTGTTTCCAGCCATTTCTATACTGGGGGTAACGATATGAAGGACATCACCATCAGCCGCAGGAGCCTTCTGGTCTCCGCCGGTCTGCTCGCACTGGCCCCGCTTGCCGGATGCGGCGGCAACTCTGGTTCCGGCTCCGCAGCCGCCGGTTTCGACTACACCATCGGCGTTCTGCAGCTCACCGAGCACTCCGCACTCGACGCCGCCAATGACGGCTTTGTCAAGGCCATCAAGAAGAGCGGTCTTAAGGTCAAGATCGACCAGAAGAACGCCCAGAACGACCAGTCCACGTGTAAGTCCATCGCCGACAAGTTTGTGGGCGACAACGTCGACCTGATCTACGCCATCGCCACGCCTGCCGCGCAGGCCGCCGCCGGCGCCACGGCCGATATCCCCATCGTGGGCTGCGCCATCACCGACTACGCCGCCTCCGGCCTGGTCCAGGACAACGACAGGCCCGGCACCAACGTCACCGGTGCCTCCGACCTCACCCCGGTCGCCGAGCAGCTCGAGATGATGCAGAAGGTCCTGCCCGATGTAAAGAAGGTCGGTCTGCTCTACTGCACCGCCGAGTCCAACTCCGACGTCCAAATCAAGGCCGCCAAGAAGGAACTCGGCAAGCTGGGCCTGGAGTACACCGACTTCACCGTCTCGAGCTCCAACGAGATCCAGTCCGTCGTCGAGTCCGCCGTGGGCAAGGTCGACGCGCTCTACTCCCCCACCGACAACACCATCGCCGCGGGCGCTTCGCAGGTGGGCCAGATCTGCAAGGAAAACAAGCTTCCCTACGTGACTGGCGAGGAGGGCATGTGCATGGCCGGTGGCCTGTTCACCCTCTCCATCAACTACGAGGATCTGGGCTACGCCGCGGGCGAGATGGCCGTCAAGATCCTGAAGGGCGAGGCCAAGCCCGAGGATATGCCGATCAAGCACCTCTCGAGCAAGGACCTGGTCGTCGTCAAGAACGACGAGATGGCCGAGGCTCTGGGCATCGACCTTTCCGCTCTGGACGAGTAACGCGTCTAGGGCCCGCACGCGCGCCACGGCTGCGTTATTCAATATCTGAGTCATTGGGGCGAACGCTAAAGGCCGGCGTTCGCCCTGCTTGTTTCAGGTAAAACAAAACGTCTGTCCGCCGCTCTTTTATGCATTGGTACCGCTATTATGGAAAATCACGTGTCCACCCTATCCTAGGAGGTATGAAGCATGCTCATTGCATTGCAGGGCGCCGTTTCGCAGGGCGTCCTCTGGGGCATTATGGTGCTTGGCGTGTTTATCACGTTCCGCCTGCTCGACATCCCCGATATGACCTGCGACGGCAGCTTTGCCCTCGGCGGCTGTGTCTGCGCCGTGCTCATCGTCAACAATAACGTCGACCCCTTACTCGCCGTGCTGGCCGGCATGTGCGCCGGCGCCATCGCGGGCGCCGTCACGGGCATCTTGACCACCGTCTTTGAGATTCCCGCAATCCTCGCCGGAATCCTTACGCAGATCAGTCTGTGGTCCATCAACCTGCGCATCATGGGCAAGTCCAACACGCCCATCCTCGCCAAGGGCACCATCTTCTCGTCCGTCAGCAACATGACCGGCCTGCCGCAGTCCACCGTTGCCATTATCTTGGGCATCTTGCTCGCCGTGGCTATCGTTGCCATCCTGTATTGGTTCTTTGGCACCGAGATCGGCTCGGCACTGCGCGCTACCGGCAACAACGAGTACATGATCCGCGCCCTGGGCGTCAACACCAACTCCACCAAGATGATCGCCCTCGTGCTCTCCAACGCCCTCATCGGCCTCTCTGGCGCGCTTATCTGCCAGAGCCAAAAGTATGCCGACATTGGCATGGGTACCGGCGCCATCGTTATCGATCTTGCCGCTATTGTTATCGGCGAGGTGCTCGGCCGCCTGCTGCCCGGCGGTCTCACGCAGTTTAGCGTCCGTCTTGCCTCCGCCGTCTTTGGCTCCGTGGTGTACTTCCTCATCCGCGCCATCGTGCTGCAGTTGGGCATGGACGCCAACGACATGAAGCTGCTCTCCGCAGTGATCGTCGCCGTGGCCCTGTGCGTGCCCGTGGTTTGGGAGCGTTATAAGCTCCGCAGCTCCTACACGAAGGGGGATGAGGCAGATGCTTAAGCTCTCGCACGTCAAGAAGACCTTTAACAAGGGCACCGTCACCGAGAAGCGCGCGCTTACCGGCGTCGACCTTACCCTCAATGATGGCGACTTTGTAACCGTGATCGGCGGCAACGGCGCCGGCAAGTCCACGCTGCTCAATATGATCGCCGGCGTGTATCCGCTCGATTCGGGTGTCATTGAGCTCGACGGCACCGACATCTCGCGCCTGAGCGAGTCGCAGCGCGCAAAGTACCTGGGCCGCGTGTTCCAGGACCCCATGCGCGGCACCGCAGCCGACATGCAGATCGCCGAGAACCTGGCCCTCGCCAAGCGCCGTGGCCAACGTCGCGGTCTTTCGTGGGGCGTCACCAAGGCCGAGAAGGACGAGTACGTTGAGTCGCTCAAGCGCCTGGACCTTGGTCTGGACACGCGCCTCAACGCCAAGGTCGGCCTGCTCTCGGGCGGGCAGCGCCAGGCACTCACCCTGCTCATGGCCACGCTCACCAAGCCGCGCCTGCTGCTGCTCGACGAGCACACCGCGGCCCTCGACCCCAAGACGGCCTCTAAGGTGCTCAATCTGACCGAGGAGATTGTCGACGAAAACCATCTGACCACGCTCATGGTTACGCACAACATGAATGACGCTATCCGTCTGGGCAACCGTCTGATCATGATGCACGAGGGCCATGTGATCTACGACGTGGCCGGCGACGAGAAGAAGTCGCTCACCGTAGCCGACCTGCTGCAGAAGTTCGAGGAGGTCTCGGGCGGCGAGCTCGCCAACGACCGCATGCTGCTGAGCTAAAACCTGCCAATAAGGGACAGGTTTATTTTGGCAGGTTTTATCTGCGCAAACGTCAAAACCGCCGCAAAGGAACAGATACCTTTGCGACGGTTTTCGCATATCATGTCGATAATCCAGCGTCAGCAGGAACCACTGGTTAAGAACTAAGGAAACTGCCATGAGAAGACTCCTTCCCCGTCTTGCTTGACCGCCGCACTCCTTGCCGGCGTGCTCGCCGGCGGCCCAGCTTACGCCACCGCGGCCACCCCATCTCAAGTTATCGGCCCGTCCGATGTGATCGGACGGGCTTTTTGGTGGGTATCATGGTTGAATGATCATTAGGAGGTTTTCCCTACATGGAATTGTTTGAACCGATTCTTCATTTCTTTGAGCAGCGCTGGGTCCACAACATCATCTGGGCCGTCATCTTGGTAATAGTCACCGCCATCGCCGCCAAGGTGGCATCCAAGACCCTGCGCCACCTACTCAACCGAGACGACAACCCGCTTCCCGCATCGAGCATCTTCATCAACATCGCGCGTGCCGTCATTTGGATGATCGGCGGCAGCTTTATCCTCGACAACTGCTTTGGCATTAACGCAAACGCGCTCGTCGCCGCTCTTGGCGTCGGCGGCATCGCCATCTCGCTCGGCTTTCAGGACACGCTATCAAACCTTATCGGCGGCATGCAAGTGACCTTTATGGGCATCATCAAGCCCGGCGACAATATCGAGGTCGGCGGCGTGTCGGGCGTGGTCCAGGACATCACTTGGCGCCACACGACCATCGAGGACGCCTGCGGACAGACCATCATCGTCCCCAACTCCAACATCTCCAAGAACACACTCGTGCACCTCATGCCCTTTGGACGCGTTGTCGTTCCCGTCGCGGTGAAGGACACGTCAAAGTGGGACTCGCTCGATGCGCTGGCAGACGAGCTCGCCTGTGCCACCAAGGTCGCCGTTTCACCCATCTCGGGCTTTGACAAGGAACCCTACGTGCTCTTTAGCGAGATCGGCGACTTTGGCATTAAGGGTAAGATCATCTTTATCGTCAGTGACGACAGCACCACCTTTACGGCAGCCGACGCCTGCATCCGCGCCATCGCCCCCATCATCGCCTAAAACCACCGCAAAGGGGACAGGCACCTTTGTGGTGGTTTCGCATCGTGGTACCATGGTTCATATCGTTGTTTAAACGACTAAGGGAGTAGACACCATGGAAGAGGCCTATCGTCAAGCGCGCAAGCGCGGCGAACAGGGACGCCGTCGCGCCATCAGCCAAAGCGAGCATCCATATCTTACGGACCTCGACAGCTTGGTCGCCCAGCTTCCCTGCGGGCAGCGCGAGAACATCGGCCTGCGGGACATTCCGCTCGAAATGGTCGTCGGCACGGTTACCAAAGGTCGCCAGTCCGCCTTTTCGTGTAACTTTATGCCGCTGCTCCCCTGGAATACCGAATTCGCCCGCAAATGGTCCAACCTCTACGATATCCAAATCTCCGAGGGCTACCGCGACCCCATCATCGTCACCGAGTTCATGCACCGCTTTTACGTCCAAGAGGGCAACAAGCGTGTCAGCGTCCTCAAATTCCTTGACGCTCCGACGGTTTCGGCCAAGGTGACGCGTCTGTACCCCGGTAAGTGGGATTCCGTCGAGAGCCGCCTGTACGGTGAGTTTTGCGCCTTTTGGTACGTATGCCCCCTGTACGAGATTGAGTTTTCGCGCGAGGGCAGCTACGAGATGCTTGCCAAAATGCTCGGCCAAGATCTTGTCGAAAAATGGCCTCAAAAGAAGGTCGACTACCTACGTCACACCTTCCTGCTCTTTAAGCGCGCCTATCTTCGCGCGGGCGGCGACCACTTGGACATTACGCCTGCCGATGCCATGCTCGTCTACCTCAACGTCTACAACCAGGACCGTCTGCTGGATACGCCGACGGATATCGTCGTCAACCGTCTGTGCAAGATTTGGCGCGAGCTTGTCATTGCCGGCAAAAGCGACGAGGACAAAGTCGATCTTGTCGAAGCGCCGAGCGTCGATGAGCAAGAGACACCCGCCAAGTCCACCTCCGGCGTGCTCAACTTCTTTATGGGCAAGACCGTCTATTCGGCGGCCAACCCCCTGCGCATCGCCTTTATCCATGAGTTCCCCTGTGCGACGTCGAGCTGGGACAGCCTGCACGACCAAGGACGTCAGTATCTCGATGAGCACTTTGGCGGTATCGTGCGCACCGAGGCGTTCGAGGACTGTCACGATCCGGACGTGTTCTACGCCGCCGTGGAAACGGCTGTCAAACATGGAGCAAACGTCATCTTCTCGACCTCGCACCGCCTGATGGAATACACGCTCAGGGCTGCGGTTGAGTATCCCCAGGTGCGGTTCCTTAACTGCTCTATCGGCCTTCCCCACCAAAGCGTCCGATCGTACTTTGGCAAGATGTACGAGGCCAAGTTTCTCCTGGGCGCCCTTGCCGCCAGCATGGCGGACAACCACCGCATCGGTTATCACGCGTCAGTCTTCGCCTCGGGCGCACTCAGCGAGATCAACGCCTTTGCGATTGGCGCCTCGCTGCTCGACCCCCGTGCGCAAATTATCCTGACCTGGGGCGATGTGCCCGCCGGAGGCCTTGCCGAAGCCATGTGTCGCGAGGGCGTGAGCATCATGACCGGCGCCGATATGTCCAAGTCTCTCGAGGACCCCACCGCCTACGGGCTTCACCGTCTGGTAAACGGCAAGGAAGTTACCGGTATTGCTATGCCGGTATGGAACTGGGGCCGTTACTACGAACTCATCGTACGCAGCCTACTGCACGGCACATGGGACGAGACCGCCGATGACCAGCAGGTGCGCGCCGTCAATTACTGGTACGGTATGAGCTCCGGCGTCATCGATATTCGCTACGCTCCGGGCCTACCCTATCAGACGCGTAAACTTGTGCAGCTGCTTCGCAACGGCATTGTCGAGGGCTCCATCAACCCATTTGGCGGCGAGCTCCATAGCCAAGACGGCGTGGTGCAGATCGAGGGCTTTCCCCCACTGCCGAGCACGCAAATCATCGAGATGGACTGGCTGGCCGACAACGTGGTGGGCACCATTCCGCAACTCGACGATGAGCCGAAGGTCCGCGCCCTATGAAAATCCTTGCCATAGCCGATACCGAAGAGCGATGCCTGTGGGAGTGCTTTCGCAAGGAGCGCTTTGAGGACGTTGACCTGATTCTATCCGCAGGCGACCTGGATCCGGACTATCTTGAGTTTTTGGTCACTGTCATCAACAAACCGCTTGTGTACGTTCGTGGCAACCACGACGACCGCTACGCGCGCCATGCACCGGGCGGGTGCATTTGTGTTGAGGACAGCGTATATGTGTACCGAGGTATTCGCATTGCGGGTCTGGGCGGTTCCATGCGCTACCGCGACGGCGCGAACATGTATACCGAGCGCGAGATGGCAAAACGCATGCGCAAGCTATCGCGAAAAATCGCACTGGTAGACGGATGCGATATTCTACTTACCCATGCACCCGTCGCAGGCATGGGCGACCTGGACGACCTGCCGCATCGAGGATTCGAGTGCTTTAATGCGGCTCTTGAGTCTTGGGGTCCCGACTATATGATTCACGGGCATGTGCACCAAAGCTACGGCCCCAACTTTCAACGCGAGCGCCAACACCCATGCGGAACGAAGATTGTCAACGCCTGCGGCTATACCAAGATCGAAATTGACGAGGCGCGCTACCCCACGCGCGGTTGGAAGGCCGCTTGGCTCAACTCGCAAACCATGCGCCGCGAGCTCAAACGCCACGAAGCAATCGAGTCTTCAACCGCCAGAACCCCCTGGTAACTGCCAACAACCACCACGAAGGGGATAGGCACCTTTATGGTGGTTTTGCTGACTCGTCCGACCTGTCCATCACGGTGCTTGTGTAATTAACGAGAACACTCATTGTTTTGTAAGGACGGCGCTCACGTGCCGTCTTTTTTTGTCAACTTATGCAGTCTCGACCGTGTTGTATGTAGAGGGACCTCGCGAGACGCCTTCCCTATATCCACCACGACCAATTGGAGGTGACACTATGCCTGCACGCCGTAACCGCAATAGCACGCTCCGATGCGATGCCGATCAGATCGAGCGGGAAGCAAAGCGCTTGGTCGACACGTATTCCGACCTCATCCTTCGATTGTGCTATTCGGCCCTTGGATCCGCTGACGACGCTCAAGACATCTGCCAGGACACGCTGATCAAGATTCTCCAACGCACTCAACCGTTCGACTCGCTCGAACACGAACGTGCTTGGGTGATCCGAGTCGCACTGAACGCATGTCGCGATATCGGCCGTACGCACGCGAATCACCCGGTTGTCGACCTCGATTCGCTCCCCGATTTCTGCGCACCCGTAACACATACCGAGCAAGAATTCGCGCAACGCGACTGCGCCATTCTTTCCGCTGTCACGGCCCTGCCTCAAGCACAGCGCATCGCCATCTTTTTGCACTACTACGCAGGCATGAGCATCAGGGAAATCGCAGACGCCGTTCACGCGACGCCAGCTGCAACCGCCCAGCACCTTAGCCGCGGACGTGCGTCACTTCGGCTTTCCTTGAAAGGAGACCACAATGACTACGAATTCGAATGACTATCGCCACGCCCTGGAGCACATTTCGTTTACCGATAATGCGAAGCAGCACATGGCAAACTCGATTGCTCAGTCCGTCGCCTCGAGCGATGCGGCGACCGCTCAAAGCAACTTTAATGGCACGCGACGCAAGCCGCGCATCGCCCGCCATCCCGTAAGAACAGTCGCTCGCATTGCCGCTGTAACGGCAGTCCTCGCTATCGTCATTGGAGGCGCTGGCACGGCTATGGCAACAGGCGTCCTGCCGCTTCCTTCTGACATGCTTTCCGACATCTTTGACGGACCTGCTTCTCAAACCGAGATCATCGACCGTATTGGCCGGCCCGTCGGTGCTAGCTGCTCCAACAACGGAGTCACCGTGACCGCCGACGCCATCATGGGCGACAAGGATATGGTTACCATCGCCTATACGCTTACGTTCGACGATCCCGCTGCCCTGAAAAAGCTTTCCGAGCCGGGCGAGAACGGAACTATCGCCGGAAGTGTCGATGGAAACGTATACGTTGATGGCGAGCATGGCGGCCAAGGCCAATCATGGCTCATTGACAAGAACCCCAATGACTCCAGCATTCAATACTTTGCACAGTTCAGCGTTGAATCACCCGGCCTTATGGGCAGGACCGTCCGCACGCATATCAACTCTCTCGTTGTGCCACGTGCTGGCAAAGAGCTTCCCGAGTATAAGAAAATACTTACGGGCCCATGGGATCTTAAGTTCCAGCTGAATTACGAAGATACATCCGTTACGATTCCCGCGCCCAAATCGGTCAACTTTAACGGCACCAAGGCGACGATTCAAGAGGCCACCGTATCCTGCGTTGGCGTTTCAGTCCGCTACAACATAGATCGTTCCATCGAACACGACAACAACAGCGGCAAGATGTCTCAAAACATGGAGGAGTCTATGGATGCCGTTGGCAACATACCCCTCATCGTGACGTTCAAAGACGGTCATGTTGAGGACGCAACCAGCCACAGCGGCTATTTCGCAAATAAACTGGATAACGGCACCACTGATGTCCACAAGACCTGGCCGTTCTCGCAAGTTTGTGACACAGACAAGATTGCAAGCGTACAAATTGGCGATACGGTCATTCCCATGAATTCGTAACGCTACGCGGCTCGTATATGCACCCGGTTCCGCACTTCGCGTCTAAAGATGCGCTGTCATCGAGCAGCGTGAGCGCAAGGCCGCCCGTATGGTCGGCTGGGAACACCTCGTTGCGCTAAAAACCACCACGAAGGGGACCGGCACCTTTGTGGTGGTTTTGCTGACTCGTCCGACCTGTCCCAACGGTTTGTCTCAATCTGTAACAGGTAGGGCCCAAATAATCGGTTAGCTGTTACAGATCGAGACAGACCACGGATGCTCAGCCGAAAATCTCAATCTGTAACAGGTAGGAACGATTTTGCCCCTTAGATGTTACAGATTGAGATATTTGACAGCTTGAATCGGCATCGCCTACAGCGCGGCGACGACCTTGTCGCCCATCGTCGTGGTGCCGAGGATCTTATCTGCCGGGGTGTTGACATCGGCGATGTCACGGGTGCGCCAGCCCTCGTCGAGCACGCGCGCCACGGCGCTCTCGATCCACGCGGCTTGCTCGCCCATGTCGAGCGCGTAGGTCAGCAGCATCGCCACCAACAAGATTTGAGCCAGCGGATTGGCCACGCCGAGCCCCGCGATGTCAGGAGCGCTGCCAGCGCTCGGCCCAAACAGCGATACGCCATCATCCAGCGAGGCAGAGGCAAGCATACCGAGCGATCCGGTAATCTGAGCCGCCTCATCGGACAGGATGTCGCCGAACATGTTCTCCGTCACCACGACGTCAAAGTCTGCCGGTCGACTGATGAGCTGCATGGCGGCGTTGTCGACGAGCAGGTCCTCAAGCTCCACGTCGGAGTACTCCTCGTCTTGCACGCGATGCACGATCTCGCGCCACATGCGGCTCGTCTCCAGCACGTTGCGCTTATCAACGCTCGTCACCTTGCCGCGACGTTTGCGCGCCGCCTCAAATGCCTGGCGCGCAATGCGCTCAATCTCGTACTCGCGATACTCCATCACGTCGACCGCACGCTGACCGGCCGCACCCGCAGCGCCCGCGCAGGTCACGGATGCGGACGCCAAAGTCCCACGGCATGTTGTGGCCCATCGTATCGGGGATGTTCACGACCGTGGCACCGGCCTTTACGGCCGCCTCGATAATGCGCACCAGAAACTCCTGATCGGAGCGGCCGGCATCCTCGGCATAAAACTCAACATCGTCAACGAACTTGCGAGCATGTTTGACGGCATGGATCGCTCACTCAATTGCCCTTTCCTCAGTCATATGGAGCTTGTCGCGCAGGTGACTGGTGCTCACACCCAGCCCTGTATGGATACGGGGCCTCTGGGCCGTTTTGAGCGCCTCTGCAGCCACTTCGATATCCCTGTCGACAGCGCGCGTCAGGCCGCATACCGTGCATCGGTCGCCCGCAATCTTGCCAATCTCCTGTACGGAGCGAAAGTCACCAGGACTCGAGATGGGAAAGCCCGCCTCGATAACGTCCACGTTCATGCGCACCAGCTGGCGGGCGATGAAGAGCTTTTCCTCGGTATTCATGCTGGCGCCCGGCGACTGCTCACCGTCGCACAGGGTGGCGTCAAAGATTGTGATTTTGCGGCTTATATGTTCCTCCTGATTGACCGTTTTATGACAGATGGCTTTCAGGAGAGAGAGAAGGCCTAGAGATAGAAAAATACCCGTGTCGCTCATCACGCCTGAAAGCGGCAGACGATAGCGCACCCGGGTACAACAAATCGTTATAGCGAGATTACAACCCTAGCGCGCTATCCAATCTAGTAGCGCTAGGCCTAGGAGCTGTTGCGTGTTCTTAAACATGTTGGGCTCCCTTCGGCCTCGGGTAGTACTACATCGCGCTAAAGTACAACACAAGTAAAACCACCACAAGGGTGCCTGTCCCCTTCGTGGTGGGTTCGTTGACTCAAAAGCAAGAGACCCGGTCCTGCACGAAGCAGAACCGGGTCTCTTTAGCAATGCTTGCTTTGCTCAGGCAGTAACTGTTAGTTACTCAGCCAGGAAGTCGCGCTGGATAGCGGGATCGACCTTGACGCCAGGGCCCATGGTGGAAGACACGGAGATGGACTTGACGTACTTGCCCTTAGCAGAAGAGGGCTTGACGCGCAGGATCTCGGTGTACAGGGCAGCGTAGTTCTCGACGAGCTGCTGCTCAGAGAAGGACTTCTTGCCCAGGGGCACGTGGCAGATGCCGTAGCGGTCGGCGCGGTACTCAACGCGGCCGGCCTTGAGCTCGGAGACCATCTTGGCGACGTCCATGGTCACGGTGCCGAGCTTGGGGTTCGGCATGAGGCCACGGGGACCAAGGATCTTACCAATGCGGCCAACCTTGGCCATCATGTTCGGCGTAGCGATAGCGGCGTCGAAGTTGATCTCGCCCTTCTGGATCTGGGCGACGAGCTCGTCGGAACCGATGATGTCGGCGCCGGCAGCCTCGGCCTCGCGGGCCTTCTCGCCCTCGGCGAAGACAGCAACACGAACGGTCTTGCCGGTGCCGTGAGGCAGGGAGATGGAACCACGGATGTTCTGGTCAGCCTTACGAGTATCGATGCCCAGACGGAAGTGGGCCTCGACGGTCTCGTCGAACTTGGCGGTGTCGAGCTCCTTGATGAGCTTGGCAGCCTGAAGGGGGGTGTAGAGCGTGGCGCGGTCGATCTTCTCGGCAGCGGCGTTATAGCTCTTACCATGCTTAGCCATGTGCATTACCTCCTGTGGTTAAACGGGCGTGAGCCCTCCCACATCGTATCGTGTGCCCTATTGCACACATATAACGGGCGCCCCGGTCGGAGCACCCGTCATTACCTAAAGAAATCGCTACTCAGCGATGGTGACGCCCATGGAACGGGCGGTACCGGCGATGATCTTCTTGGCGGCGTCAATGTCGTTGGCATTGAGGTCCGGCATCTTGATCTCGGCGATCTTGGTGAGCTGCTCCTGAGAGAGCTGACCAACCTTGTCGGCCTGGGGCTTAGCGGAACCAGACTTGAGGTTCAGCTCCTTCTTGATGAGGTGAGCCGCCGGCGGGGTCTTGGTGATGAAGGAGAAGGACTTGTCCTCGTAGACAGAGATCTCAACGGGGATGATGTCGCCCTTCTTGTCCTGCGTCTCGGCGTTAAAGGCCTGGCAGAACTGCATGATGTTCACGCCAGCAGCGCCCAGGGCGGGGCCGACGGGAGGAGCGGGGTTAGCTGCACCAGCAGGAATCTGGAGCTTAATGACGTTGGCAACCTTCTTCTCAGCCATGGTCATTCCTTTCGAATCACGAGTGTGAAGTACTTGCTATATCGTAAGCACGCACGTGTTAGAAGCACTCCTGAGATGAGCAGTCACAGAAGAAGCACGCTCGCGCGAACGGACGAAAACTTAAGCGATGACAGCGACCTGGTTAAAGTCGAGCTCGACCGGCGTCTCGCGGCCAAAGATCATCAGCGTGACCTTGAGCTTGCCAGCCTCGGTGTTAACCTCGGAGACCTTGCCATCAAAGTCGGTAAGCGGGCCATCGGTGACGCGGACGGACGTGCCGACCTGAATATCAACCGAGGTGCGCTTGGGCGAATCGCCCTTACCGGGACGACGAGTCATCTTGTTGTACTCGTCGCGGGAAAGCGGAGCGGGCTTGCCGTTGCCGCCCAGGAAACCGGTGACGCCAGGCGTGTTACGAACGCACGTCCAAGCATCGTCATCCATCTCCATGCGGACCAGGACATAACCCGGGAAGATCTTGGAATCCTTGGTCTCACGCTTGCCACCCTCTTTAATCTCGGTGACGCGCTCCATAGGAATCTCGATATCAAAGATACGGTCCTGCATGCCCATAGTCTCGATGCGATGCTCGAGATCGGACTTAACGCGGTTCTCGTATCCAGAGTAAGTGTGAACGACGTACCAACGCTTAGACATGGTTTAGCCCCTCAATCCAGAGAACAGAGCAAGAGCCTCGCCAAAGCCAGCATCGAGCAGAGCGATGACGACGCCGACGACGATCAGAGAAGCGCAAACGACGACCGAGTAGTTCACGAGCTCCTTCTTATCGGGCCACGTGACACGCTTCATCTCGGACTTCACCGAAGCGAAATACTTCTTGGTGCGGGCGAAGAAACCAGGCTTCTCGTTCTTCTTGGACTTCGCAGCCTTCTCGCTCTTCTTGGCAACGGCCTTCTTGGCCTCAACCTTGGAGTTGGCGGCAGCGTTGTTGGCAGGCGCCTGCTGCTGTGCCTTCTTCTTGTTCTTCTTGTTGGCCATTTGGGTTACCTCCGCGCAATGCGCTTATACATGAGTAAACCGTAAGCCCCCAAGTGGGAGCTTACGGAATAATGACTGGCACGCCAGGAAGGACTCGAACCCTCAACACTCGGTTTTGGAGACCGATGCTCTACCAATTGAACTACTGGCGTATATGACTAGAGACTAGCGAGTCTCTTTGTGCAGCGTGTGGTGACGGCACCAGGGGCAATACTTCTTGATCTCCATACGATCAGGCATGGTCGACTTGTTCTTGGTGGTCGTATAGTTGCGGCGCTTGCACTCAGTGCACGCAAGAGTAACTAGAGTACGCATGTATCCTGAACCTTTCATTTCCGCCCCGTACGGGCACGAGTTGTTACTTTATCAGCTCCACGTAAGTGCTGTCAATGAAAACCTCGAGTCAATTGGTTCTCGGTGGATCCATTCATATTTGGAACACATCAATGAAGCCATCGAGATCTAATCGACGGTGCATCCAGGACCATTATCGATCCTCTCGACACCAGCAACGGCTCAATATCCATTGCAGAAAAGAACCCGGCACCCAAATAAGTGCCGGGTTCTCTAAGTCAGCTATATCAAAGAGCTAATTTACTCAATGATCGTGGAGACGATGCCCGAACCGACGGTGTGGCCACCCTCGCGGATAGCGAAGCGCAGGCCCTCCTCCATGGCGATCGGGTGGATGAGGTCGCCCTCGATGGTGATGTGGTCACCAGGCATAGCCATCTCGGTGCCCTCGGGGAGCTTGACCGTACCGGTAACGTCGGTGGTACGGAAGTAGAACTGAGGACGATAACCATCGAAGAACGGGGTATGACGGCCGCCCTCCTCCTTGGTCAGAACGTAGATCTCACCGGTGAACTTGGTGTGCGGGGTAACCGAACCGGGCTTGCAGAGAACCTGGCCGCGCTCGATGTCCTCACGCTTGATGCCGCGGAGCAGCAGACCGACGTTGTCGCCAGCCTCGCAGAAGTCCATGGACTTACGGAACATCTCGATACCGGTAACAACGGTGTTCTGGGTATCCTTGATGCCGACGATCTCGACGGGCTCGTTGAGCTTGAGCTCACCGCGCTCGACACGGCCGGTAGCAACGGTACCACGGCCGGAGATGGTCATAACGTCCTCAACGGCCATCAGGAACGGGAGGTCGTTGTTACGAGCAGGCGTCGGGATGTACTCGTCGACGGCGTTCATGAGCTCGCGGATAGCGTCCATCCACTTGGCGTCGCCCTCGAGAGCGCCCAGAGCGGAACCACGGATGACGGGAATGTCGTCGCCGGGGAAATCGTACTCGGAGAGGAGCTCACGGGTCTCCATCTCGACGAGGTCGATGAGCTCGTCATCGTCGACCATATCGCACTTGTTCAGGAAGACGACGATGTAGGGAACACCGACCTGACGGGCGAGCAGGATGTGCTCGCGGGTCTGAGCCATGGGGCCGTCGGTAGCGGCGATGACCAGGATAGCGCCGTCCATCTGAGCAGCACCGGAGATCATGTTCTTGACGTAGTCAGCGTGGCCCGGGCAGTCAACGTGAGCGTAGTGACGGGAAGCGGTCTCGTACTCGACGTGGGAGACGGAGATCGTAATGCCGCGCTCACGCTCCTCGGGAGCCTTGTCGATGTTCTCGAACGCAGTGAAGTCAGCCTTGCAGCCCTCGGTCTCGGAGAGAACCTTGGTGATGGCAGCGGTCAGCGTGGTCTTGCCGTGGTCGACGTGACCAATGGTGCCGATGTTAACATGCGGCTTAGTGCGCTCAAACTTCTCTTTGGCCATAAAGCCCTCCTCTAAACAGGTCGTCCCCGGACGGGACTTTGCCTTTATACCATAGTGGCCTCTCAACATACTATTGAGAAGCCACCGTGTTACCTATGGTAGCGGTGACTGGATTCGAACCAGTGACGCCACGGGTATGAACCGTGTGCTCTAACCAACTGAGCTACACCGCCGGATGGAGCCTGCAACCAGACTTGAACTGGTGACCTCTTCGTTACCAACGAAGTGCTCTACCGACTGAGCTATACAGGCACTTGACGGGTGGGAGCTATAGGATTCGAACCTATGTAGGCAGAGCCAACGGGTTTACAGCCCGTCCCCATTAACCACTCGGGCAAACTCCCAATCGTTCAAGTATCCGCAGGTCCTTTGGTCTTTTGGACCGCCGCCCCCGCGAACGAAAAAGATAATACGATGCAACCTTGGGGGCTGTCAACGAAAACCTCTAGATACACGGTTCCGGGCGTATCTATATAGCCGTGACCTGCGGTTTTGTTGAGTTTGGATGTGAAGGACAGTGGTTTTGGATACAGAGGTGACATTTCCCAAGGTAACACTTTGGCGTAGTGGAGTACACCTTCAGGATCGAACTTCGATAACAGCCTATTTGCACCTATATATAGGTCGAGATCGGGCTTCCGTGGCAGATTCGAGCGTGGATTTTCTTCCGTTTGAAATCGAGCGTGGACAATCTCCCACTATTGGCGTGCCCCCAAGGCCAAAGTGGCAGATTATCCACGATCATTCACTAAGCGGGAGAACTATAGAGCCGAACTACTCGGGCCAGGCCAAAGTAGACCCATAGAGCGGCTCCCCCTTGGTGCAGGGGTAGCGACTCAAGTAACACGACGATAGCAAGTCGAAGAAATAAGTCATGGCATATTTCGAATAAACGCCGAGTCGGTCAATTCCGTTTCCCGCATTACCAAGACGATATACACGGTCAAAAGACCTCGATTTGTCATCGTTGCTAAACGCAGTAATTAGAATCTTCCTGCCCGAACGGCAATCAAGATACTCACGTGCCTGTGACGCAAATAGCCCGGAGACCGATACGAGAATTATCAATGACTGCGAAACGTCTCCCATGTTTTTCAATTCCGCGACGTTAGCCCCAGCAACTATGCGAACTATCTTGCCCGCATAAAACATTTCCTGCTGAAATCGTACGAGATTGGCGCTCACATTATTGGTGCACCAGATTTCAACGTTTTTATGGCCATCAATTTCGTCGGCAAGGTGCTTAATAGCGATATCGGACACGCCGCTTTCAACCTCAGCGAACATCTCGATCATGCGAACGTCGAGCTCTGCCCTGTACTCCTCGTAGCCAAATTCCTCCTCTCGATGGCTTAAGTCGCTTGGAAAGACTGATTGAGTAAATGATTCTTTCAAATCGCTAAGAGACTGGTAGCCCAATCGATTGCAGAAACGACGAACAGCGGAACGGGTCACGAATGCATCGCGGGTTATTGCGGCAACATTGATTTCGCTCGAACGCCTAATGTGAGCGATGAGATATCGAGCGATGGCGGCATCGTTTGACCCAAACTCGCTGTTGATGATTGAGCTAATGCGATTGAGCACATCGAAGTCATTGATATTCACGTGATCCCTCTTTCCGCTCTCCTCGAAATCATGGTTCATTTATTGAATCAAACAGCTTTGGTCGTTCTCCTATGATTCAAATCAGTTGACGTCATCTTAATCGTAATTCCGCCACACGTATCCACCGTGTTGAATGATGGAAAGGGGATTCATGGACAACGTGAACAACATGCCGTTTCTCTGGGGTTCCGCCACGGCGTCTTATCAGTGCGAGGGTGCCTGGAACGAAGACGGCAAAGGCCTTGGCGAGTGGGATTTCTTTAGCCACACAAGCAATAAGAACATCAACCATGTTGACGGTGATGTATCTTGCGACTTCTACCATCGCTATGAAGAAGATATCCGCATGATGAAAGAAGGCGGACAAAACACTTATCGCTTCTCTCTTTCATGGAGTCGAATCATCCCCACGGGTATCGGCGAAGTGAATGAAGAGGGTATCGATTTTTATAATCGGGTCATTGATTGTTGCCTCGAAAATGGCATAGAGCCCAACGTTACGCTGTTCCATTACGATCTACCATTCACGCTTGCTTGCAAAGGCGGATGGCTGAACAACGACATGGCAGAGTGGTTCTGCAAATACGCCAAGATTTGCTTTGAGCGCTTTGGAGACCGCGTCAAAATCTGGGCTACCGTTAACGAGCCGCATTTCTACAGCTACTGCGTAAACATGTTGGGCAACTATCCCCCCAATCGATCGCTCGACGTTCAGTCGTACATGCAGTTTCAGTACAACCTGATGCGCGCGAGCGCACTCGCAGTCCGAACATATCGTCAAATGGGCTACGACGGCATCATCGGCGCCGTCCACGATGGCGGCGTTGTCGAACTCGACCCGGCAACCGAGCACCCTGATGACGTATTTCGATACGCAGACTTTTTCGCCAATCGCATGATTCTGGCACCAGCGCTTCAGGGTCAACTGCCGCCAGAAATGGACGAAATCCTTGAAAAACTTGGCGTCTCGCTCTATCGATCCCCAAATGACGTAGAAGAATTCAGAGACGGTAAAGTCGATTTTATTGGACTCAACGTGTATTGCCGAGAGTATGTAACCGACTGGCACGGTGGAGAGCTTGCCGTTTCGGCGAACAATAAGGGCGGTTCGAGCAAAAAGGTCGAAGGAAAATGCATTGCGCCCTTGTTTGAAAGCGCCCGCGACAGCAATGTTCCCCGCAATAAATGGGGCCGCGAAATACTCCCAGGTTGCATGTATTCAACCATCATGGATGTCCACGAGCGCTATGACGCGCCCCGCATCTTTATTACGGAAAACGGACATGGCGCCTATGAGCAACCAGACGCAGACGGAATGATCCACGATGATGACCGCATCGAGCTTCTGGGCCAGTTCATCGAGCACATGATGAGGGCTAAGCGCGACGGCGCGCGCGTTGAGGGCTACTACCTCTGGTCGACGATGGATCTGTATAGCTGGATCAACGGCTACGAAAAACGATACGGACTTGTCCATATCGACTTCGAGAACAATCTGGAGCGCACCCCCAAAAAGAGCTGGTATTGGTACCGAGACCTTATCTCGAAGTATCAGGAGCAGGAAGGTTAGGAGAAAGAGATGAAATATCAGGCAATGTCCGAAACAGTCCTAAAGGCTGTTGGCGGCAAAGAGAACATTACATCGGTAACTCATTGTGCGACGCGCCTTCGCATCGACGCACGAGACACCTCGATCATCGATCTCCAGCTCGCCAAATCGGCCGATCAGGCGCTCGGGGCAGTAGTCAGCGGTGGCCAGCTTCAGGTGATCATCGGCCCCAACGTCACCGAGGCTTACAACGACTTCCTCGACTTCGCGGGAATCGAAGTCGGCGGTGGCACGGTTGCCGACGATGCCCAAACCGCCAAAGACCTTGCAGAAGGCATTAAAAGCGGTAACACCGCCATGGGCTTGATTGAGAAATTCGGGAACGTCTCTGCACAGGTATTCATGCCCATCGTCCCGGCGCTCATCGTTGGCGGACTCATTCTTTCGATCAAGAATCTCCTGGTCAATTATTGCGGATTGAGCACCGATAGCGGAACCGCCCAGGTCCTGTTGGCGATCTTTAGCGCTTCGTTTAGCTTCTTACCCGTTTATCTTGGTTATCAGCTCGCGGCCGTCATGAAGTTGCAGCCCATCATGGGCGCATTGCTGGGCGCGATCATGATCAGCTCGTCCATTAGCGGTGCCGAGGGTCTCGACTTTCTTGGTATTCCCATCCCGACGAACGACTATTCGAGTACGGTAGTGCCCATCGTACTGGGCGTTGTATTCATGTACTTTGTCGACCGCGGCCTTCAGAAGATTATTCCCGACGTTACCAAACTGTTCTTGAAGCCGCTGCTCACCATGATCATCGTCGTGCCCGTCGAGCTTATTATCCTTGGCCCCGCCGGCAGCATGATGGGCTACGCGCTGAGCGATGCCGTCACGTGGCTTATGGACAACGTGGCATTTATCGCTACTCCGATCCTGGCAGCCCTTAACCCCTATTTCGTCATGCTCGGTCTCGATAAGGCTTACATCGCAATCGAAGTTACGAGCCTGGCGCAGCTCGGTTGGGCACCCATTATCTTTGGATTCATCTCGAACCTCTGCATTGGCGGCACGAGCCTCGCCCTGGCAACTGCCATGAAGGGAAACAAAGAGAAGAGGGGTATGGTCACCACGGTTGCCGTCACCGCACTCTGTGGCGTAACCGAGCCCGCGTTCTACGGTTGCCTCATCGAGCGTCCCCGCCTGCTTGTCGGCACGGCAATCGGCGCGCTCTGCGCTGGACTCCCTGCAGGCATCTTTGTTCTGAAAGAGTATGTTGCGGGAGCATGCCCCGGCCTTCTTTCGGCACTCATCTTTATCGCTCCCGATGGGTCCATGGGTAACTTCGTGCTGGCATGCGTTGTCGCCATCATCGCCATCGTCGTCTCCTTCATCGCTGCACGCGTGATCATCAAGAAGAACCCCAGCTATATTGAGTAGATGCCCGCTGTTTGCATTGGGGACATCCTCGGCAGACCATTAGCAAGAACCCAAGAAGTTCCTTAGGAGCTCGATTAATCCATTCGGATTCCTGAGGCACAAACGGCCCCGATTCCACAATGAAATCGGGGTCGTTGTTTCTAAAGCCGTCGATAGACAATCGGTGTTTACCTTAGCTCCCTATCCAAGTTAATTATCCACGCTCGTTCTCCGGTCGGGAGATTTTCTTCGCTCGCGTATCCAGAAATCCACGCTCGAGCAGGACATCCAGATCCGCGCTCGCCCTTGTCTCGATCTGTAACAGCAAGAGGCCTATTCCGCTTCTAGATGTTACAGATCAAGATATTCCTAAAACACCCTAAGTTTCATCTCAATCTGTAACAGTTAGATGCCGAATATCGGTCTTGGTGTTACAGATTTAGACAAACTGGAGGACGAGACAAACCAAAAACGGGATGGGCGCTAACCCGATGGCGCACCACCTAAATAGAAACGGGCTCTGTCCCATATAGAGACAGAGCCCGAAACTCTCATGGAGCCAGTGACAGGAATCGAACCCGCAACCCACTGATTACAAATCAGTTGCGCTACCGTTGCGCCACACTGGCACACTTGGCGCTTTCGCGCGAAGCCTGTTTAGGATAAAGGAATTACGGACGGGGCGCAACAGACCCTTCGACCTACCACATCTCAAAACTATTCGTCAGAACGAATAGTTTTATCTGTTCGCCAGAACCAAAAACTATTCGTTTTGGCGACGGCAACCCACAGTCCATTGATTACAAATCAACGGGCCGGCCAATTGGAAAACGGGTCTCTATGGATAATCCCCTACCGTCCGCGCAGGGCCTTGAGCTTGGCCAGGGCATCGGGACTCAGGCGGCTGCCCAGAGTCATCTTGATCTGCGGAGCTTCCTCTGCCTCGTGAACGTCGTTGTCGATCTGTTTGATCTCGTCCACCAGCATACGGCTCGAGATGCGCGTGACGCCCTTGCCCATGACGACGGCCTGTATTGTGCCGTCACTCGATACCACGGAGCACGCGCGGCCTTCCTCACGCGCCTCGATGCAGAGCTTCTGCACCACGGTATCGGCAGAGACGCCCGTCGGCGAGAACTCGATGCGCACGCCGCGGGCCGGTAGGTTGGGGCGCTCGTTGGAGATGTTGCCCGCGCCGTCGAACACGATCACGGCCTCGTAACGGCCCTGGGCAAACGCCGCGACATCGTTGATAAGCGCAGTACGAGCCATATCGTGGACGTCGCTGGAATATGGATCGTCGGAATGGTCGTAGACGAGCTTTTCGTAGCGCGGCGTGCAGTGAATCACGTTGTAGCCGTCGACCACCAGCAGCTCGGGCTTATTGGAGTGCACCGTCGAGACCGGGTCGGCGATAGCCTGCGCAAACGCATTGCCGCCCACGCCATAGGTCGCGGCCGAAACAATTGGCTTGGCCGAGCCCTCGCCAAAGCGCTTGGCCTTGGACTTGGCGCGGTTCTTCTTGGACATGCGCTACTCCTCCCCCATGAGCTCGCCGGCATTGCGGCGCAGCCACTCAAAGCACAGCGCGGTGGTCGCCTGGGCCACATTGAGACTCTCGGTCATGCCGCGCTGGGGAAGCTTGGTCAAAAAGTCGCATTTCTCGAGCACCAGGCGCGAGATGCCGTCGCCCTCGGAGCCCATGACGAGCGCAACGCGGCCCTCAAAGGGAGCATCCCAGCAGCTGCCCTTGGCGTGCTCGGAAGCACCGCTCACCCAAAAGCCGGCGGCCTTGAGGTCGTCAAGCGCTCGGGCGATATTGGGAACCTGCGCGATGGGCAGGTGCATGACGGCACCAGCAGAGGTTTTGTAGCTGCCCACGGTCACACCGGCGGCGCGCTTGTTTGCAATGATGACGCCCGCCGCGCCCACGACCTCGGCGGAGCGCACGATCGCACCAAAGTTGCCATCGTCGGTCACATGGTCGAGCACGACGACGAGCGCCGGTCCGTCACCCGCGCGATCGAGGATATCGGCGACATCAGCATAGGGGAAATTACCCACCTCGAGCGCAATGCCCTGGTGAGCGCCATGGCTCGACAGCGCATCGAGCTGCGCGCGCGGCACATACTTAATGCGGGCACCCGCGGCGTTGAGGTCATCGACCAGGCGCGACAAGGCGGCATCGCGCTCCCCGCCCTCGGCGATGAGCGCGCACTTGATGGGAAAACCAGTGCGCAGCGCCTCGGCGGCAGCACGACGACCTTCGATAAACTCGCCCTTGGGGACCTGAATGTTGTCGCGGTTGCGATCTCGCTGCGAACGCGCAGCCTGGGCTTGGGAGCGCTCGCGCTGGTCCTTGGAAGCGGCAGCGCGGTCATTGCGGCGAATCGGGCGCGAGCCAGAAGCAGCCTGTTTGCCACCACGAGGCGCACACTTGCGATTGTCGGCCATAAAGCGACCTCCTAAATACAACTATCAAACGAAACAAATAGACCGACCGCCCGAGGTGCGGCAGATTGCCTTGAAAGAGAAGGGCATAGACCTTGAGGTCATGCCCGACGATTGAAAGGCAAGGTGCCGTGGCTCGGGCGGTCGGGTGCTTGGAAAACCCGCAGGGATTAGAGAGTCTTAATACGAGTGCCGGCGGCCGTATCTTCAATCGTCAGACCCAAGTCCTTGAGCTGGTCGCGGATGGCGTCTGCCAGATCCCAGTTCTTGGCGGCACGGGCATCGGCGCGAGCCTCGAGAATCTTGGCAGCGGCCTCATCCACGTCGTCACCAATGTAGGCAACCAAACCGGCGGCAACGCCCAGCAGGCCAAGCGGCAGCTCGACTTTGGGCTCGGGAAGCTCAACGCCAAACGTATCGAGCAGCTCGACCAGCGTATCGGCGGCGGCAAGCGCGGCGGCCTTGTCGGCAGCGTCGCCCGCCTGCTCCAGGTACTGGTTGCACTCGGTCACAAAGCCAAAGACGGCACCCATGGCACCGGCGGTGTTAAAGTCGTCGTCCATGCACTCCTTAAAGGTGGCACGGGTCTCGGCGGCCTTGGCGGCAAACGCCTCGGATGCTGCCTCATCGGCCTCGGCCGTCGCATGGTTCGCGGCCCAGCGCAGGTTCTCGACCGTACCGGCGATACGCGTGAGCGAGTTCTCGGCACCCTCCAGGCGCTCCCACGAAAAGTCGAGCGGCGAGCGATAGCTCGTCTGCAGCATCAGCAGGCGCAGGGCCGCGGCAGAGTGCTGCTCGAGGACCTCGGCCAGCGTAAAGAAGTTGCCGAGCGACTTGGACATTTTCTCGCCGTCTACCAGCAGCATGCCCGTGTGCATCCAGGTGTTGGAGAAGCCCTGGTGCCAGGCGCAGGTGGCCTGGGCGCACTCGTTCTCGTGATGCGGGAAGGCAAGGTCGGAGCCGCCGCCGTGGATGTCGATCGGGGTGCCCAGGTAGCGATGCACCATGGCGGCGCACTCGGTGTGCCAACCGGGACGGCCCTCGCCCCAGGGGCTCGGCCAGCTGGGCTCGCCGGGCTTAGCGGCCTTCCACAGGGCAAAGTCGAGCGGGTCGTTCTTGTCCTCGTTCTCCTCGATGCGCGCGCCAACCATAAGGTCGTCGATGTTGCGGCCCGAGACCTGACCATAGTTGGAATCGCTGCGCACGGCAAAGTACACGTCGCCGTTATCGGCGGCGTAGGCGTGGCCCTGCTCGATGAGCGTCTTGATCATGGCGATCATGGGGCCGATCTCTTTGGTGGCGCGGGGGCGCACATCGGGATCGAGCACGTTGGCGGCACGCATGACGCCGATGAACTTGTCGGAGAACTCCGTCGCGACCTCGGCAGCCGTACGGCCCTGCTCGTTGGCGCGCTTGATGATCTTGTCGTCGACATCGGTGAGGTTCTGGGCGAACGTGACCTCGTAGCCGCTCGCGATGAGCCAACGACGAATCACGTCAAAGCTGATGAACGTGCGGGCATTGCCGATGTGGATGTTGTCGTAGACCGTGGGGCCGCACACGTACATGCGGACCTTGCCGGACTCGATGGGCTGGAACTCTTCCTTTTTATGGGTAGCGCTGTTGTAGATACGCATTCGTTACTCCTTAACGGTTTTCTGTAACAGGCAGACGGCCCAGGCGCCAATTCCCTCGCCTTGACCTTCCCAACCGAGCTTTTCGGTCGTAGTGGCGGCGACGCCCACGTTTTCGACGTCGACGCCCAGGGCATGGGCCAGGTTGGCGCGCATGGCATCGCGATGCGGGGTGATCTTGGGCTGCTGGCAGGCAATGGTGCAGTCGGCATCGACAAACTCAAAGCCCAGCTCGCGTGCATAGTCCATCACGCGAGCGAGCAGCACCATCGAGTCGGCGCCCTCATAGGCGGGATCGGTGTCGGGGAATAGCTTGCCAATGTCTCCCCCGCGGCAGGCGCCCAGAATGGCGTCGGCCAAGGCGTGCGCGAGCACATCGGCATCCGAGTGGCCCAGCAGGCCGCGCTCGTAGGGAATGTCGACACCGCCGATGATACATCGACGCCCCTCCACCAGACGGTGAACGTCGTAGCCGTGTCCAATGCGCAGGTTACTGAACATGGGGAAGGTCCTCTCCCTCGGCCATGCGACCGAGCAGAATCGCGGTTACGGGACGCAGGTCCTCGGGCACCGTCACCTTAAGGTTATCGCGCGGGCTCTGGACGCAGCGGACGCGCCCACCCATGCGCTCGACCAGCGACGAATCGTCCGTACCGATAAAGCCCTCAGCAATCGCCGTGGCATGGGCACGCCTCATGGCGTCGACGCTAAAGATCTGCGGCGTCTGCGCGGCCCAGTAAAGCTCGCGCGGCGGCGTCTCGACGATGTTGTCGCCGTCGACAATCTTGAGTGTGTCGATGGCAGGCTGGCCGCACACGACACCGTCGAGGGCGCGGTCGCTCACGAGCACGTCGATCGCATGATCGATGGCCTCGGTCGTGATGAGCGGACGGGCGCCGTCGTGGATGGCGACGTATTCAAAGCCCGCCGGCACCGCGTGCACGCCGGCGCGGGTGGAATCCTGGCGGGTCTCGCCGGCATCGGCAAAGCTGATGGGCGTGCTATACGAATACGGGCTGATGGCCAGGCGGCGCATCTCGGCACGACGCTCGGCAGGGCAAACCACGACGATGTGGCCGACCTTATTGCTACGGTCAAATGCGCGGATGGACCAGCTCATAAGCGGACGACCCGCTACATTGACGAGCTGCTTGCCACCGGGGTTACCAAAGCGCTGGCCGCTGCCACCGGCAACGACCACGGCGCATACGGGCGCCATTATGCGTTCCCCTGTTTGGTGCCCTTCATGCGGTACAGCGAGTCCGCAAGAATGGCAGGGTTGTTGACGCCAAAGTCGCCCAAGCGCTCCGGATCCTCGCTGATGTCATCCATGAGCTCCTGCAGCGATCCATACTCGTCGACGATCTTCTCGGCCACGCCGTCGCGCACGACGGACACGCGCGAAAGCGTGCGCAGGCCCAGCGGCGTCATGACGGAGTCCTCGTCCAGGTCGTCGTAGCCCAGAACCGCCGCCACATGCTGTGGGTCGGACAGGTCCTTAGGTGTCATACGGCTTAGGTTGGCGCGGATCTTCTCGGCGTTGGCCTCAGAGGAATCGCTTGCGTAGTCACGGATCATCAGGTCGTATTCGGTATCCATGCTGGAGCCCGCGAGCTGCTCGAGCTGCATCTGCACGAGCTTGCCCTGATTACCCAGCTTGACGATGCAATCCTTAAGCTCGGTTTTTGCCTGCTGCATGATCTCGAAGCTCGAGAAGATGCCGGTGATGTCGGCGAGCGTGACGTAGTCGTCGAGCTCAAGGGCCGTCAGGCGCAGCAAGGAGCGGTCGAGCGACTGACGGGTGGTCTGAAGCGTGGCGACGAGCTGGTTGACCGAGCTCATGATGGTGGTGACGGGCTGGATCTCGTAACTCTTGCCGTGGACGTACACGTTGACGACGGCACGACGGGCCGAGACCGAGATCACGATGGCATCGGTGAGCACCGACATGCGAGCGGCAGTACGGTGACGCATGCCCGTCTCACTCGTGGCGAGCGAGGGATCGGGATTGAGGTGGAAGTTGGCGCGCAGAATCTGGGTGAGGTCGCCATCGATAACGATGGCACCGTCCATCTTGGAGAGCTCGAACAGGCGGTTCGAGGTGAACGAAATGTTGAGTGGGAAGCCGTCGTTACCGGCAGCGAGCACGTTTTCGGTGTCGCCGACGCAGATAAGGGCACCCAGATGACCGGCGATGATCATGTCGAGGGCGGTGCGGATCGGCTGACCAGGTGCCGTCAGGCGGATGGCCTGTTCCATACGCTTTTGCAGCTCGTTCTTATCCAAGGCATCGCTCCCATCGCATACGCTCCATAAACGCTAAATAGTTTCTCACGGTTTGTCCCCGCGGCGCTCGCGAAATCCGATGCTTACAGAATGAGCGAACACCGCTGAGGTAGTCAAAAGAGCCCCAACCCAAATGAGCTGCTTATGTGGTAGCATCGGGGTTCACATGAATGAGGGAGTAGTCGCGTGACCGGGTTCGCCTCCGGTGGCGCGGCAAGTCAACATACTGGCCGAAACGGTCTGGCTTGCCTTAATGAACGAGACTCGTGGCTGTGCGCGCAACGCGTACGCCACGGGTCTTTTTTGTTACTCCCCCAAGAGGTACACGCGGGCCCGCCCGCAGAGAGAGAGCCAGACTATGGGACTCGCAGAGCTCGTGCTGCTCGCCGTTGGCCTTTCGATGGACGCCTTTGCCATATCCATCTGCAAGGGCCTTGGCATGAAGAAGATCAACCTTAAAGTCGCCGCGGTGCTCGGCCTGTTCTTTGGCGGCTTTCAGGCCGGCATGCCCGTAATCGGATGGGCGCTTGGCAGTCAATTCATGGGCATCATCGGACCCATCGACCACTGGATCGCCCTTATTCTGCTCGCCTTCATCGGCGGCAAAATGCTGTGGGAGGCCTTTACCGAGGACGAGGACGAAGGCGACAACAAGAATGCCGAGAGGATTGACCTGGGCGAGTACCTAATCCTTGCCATCGCCACCTCGATTGATGCCCTAGCCGTAGGCATCTCGTTTGCGGCACTCTCGGTCGACATCGTTCCCGCCGTATCGCTTATCGGCGTCACAACGTTTATCTTCTCTGTCGCCGGCGTGGCGATTGGCCACACCTTTGGCGCACGCTACGAAAAACCCGCCACCATCGTGGGCGGCATCGTGCTCATCCTCATCGGACTTAAGATCTTGCTTGAGCATCTGGGGATTTTGGCGCTGTAACGCCAAACGCAATCGCTCAAAACTCAACGCCAGTACAAGGCCTCATGCAAAGTTTTGCATGAGGCCTTTTCGTGCAGACTTTTGCATGTCATACTGATATGCAAAAGTCTGCATGTTGGAGATCGCCATGGATACCCTTCCCATCACCACACCACGCCAAGCTGGCATCTATGTGCGTCAGGCACGCGAGTCGCAGGAAATCACCCGTGCGGCCCTCGCTAAAAAAGCCGGCGTTTCGGAGCGCCTGCTCGCATCGCTCGAGCTAGGAGACGCCACGGGTATTCGGCTCGACAAGTTACTGACCGTCTTTAACGCACTCGACATAGGTCTCTTTGCGCAAAGCGATAACGACTCCATCGCATCGCCCTCCGAACATCCGACGACGATAGCGGACCTCCCTATCGCGAACTCGAATGCCCTGCCAAAGCCAAGCGTAGGCAGACGACCCGCCCGACAAGGAACGCCATCTTCCTATGGTGCCCTGCTGGCCCAAATCGCAGCCGAGCAAGGCCTTTCCGACACTTCAGACCTCTCCTTTGGCTGTAAGGTTGTGAAATAAATGGCAGAGATGGAGCTTGCGACCCTCATTTGTGGCGAAATCGCAGGCACTCTCCGGCAAGACGAGCATGGACTCTGCAGCTTTGTATACGCCCCAACCTATCGCGGAGCACCACTATCGCTTACAATGCCGCTTTCCAATCGCACGTATGGCCATAACATCGTCCGCCCGTTCCTATTTGGCCTTTTGCCCGACAGCCAAGAGCAGCGTCGCGCTATTGCCGCCGAGCATGACGTTGCATCCAACAACCCCGTCGCCCTCTTGTGCCATATCGGTCTTGACTGCGCGGGGGCCGTTCAGTTTTGTCGAGCCGATCAATTAGACGCCGTCCGTGGCAGGGTCTCCGCATACCGCCCGCTTACCAATTCTCAAATCGCTCACAAGCTTAAAGCAATTCGCGATGACGAAAGAGAGACATGGATGGGCTCCAACGAAAGCTGGTCCCTGGGCGGCAACCAAGGCAAATTTGCACTAGCTTGGCATGATGGCCAATGGTACGAATGTCTAGGGTCATCCCCCACTACCCATATCTTCAAAAATGGTGTCGTTGGGTTCAAACATCAGGCCTTAAACGAATTCGTCTGCATGAAAACGGCTCGGCGTGTTGGCGTTCCAACTGCCAACGTCTCCTATTGCACATTTGAAGATGAAGCCGCGCTCGTCGTTGAACGGTACGACAGAATGGTCACTAGCAGCGGAAGTATCGAAAGGCTGCATCAGGAGGACTTTTGCCAGGCGCTCGGTGTATTGCCAGGCCAGAAATACACCGCCGACGGAGGACCGACTACACGAGACATCCAAGAACGACTGATTAACACAGTCCCCCACCACATGAATCTTGTGCTTTTTACCTATATGTTGTTCTATAACGCCATTATCGGAGCGCCTGACGCACACGCTAAAAACTACTCGCTCATCCTAGGCAAAGGCACAAACGCGGCACTCGCACCCATGTACGATGTCGCATCGGGCTTGGCGTATGAGCGCATGCGACGTCGGGCACGCCTTGCTATGAGCGTTGGCGGCGAAAATCGTGTGGGGCGCATCGGTCCAGGTGCTATCCGCCGATACCACGGTATGGGCGACCCCGCGCTGGAGACGGCGCTCACCGATGCCGGGCTATCCGAGAAGTTTTGCTTTGCGACCATGATGGACCTCGCCTACGAGGTACCCATTTGCATGGAAGAGGTCATGGACGAATACGCCGACCTGCCCGGCATGGCGGACCTGCGCGAGCATATGCTCGGCCCCGTCCGCGAAAACTGCCAGCGAACCCTCGACCTCATCAGGGCGGATATGGGCTAGACGCCAATCAATTTCCCATTTTTTAAAAGAAGAGAGGGGGCACCCGTCGCAAAAGTTCGGATGCCCCCTCTCGTAATGTCATTTGCAATCCGCCAGCACGTGGCTCGGACTGCCGCTAGCGCAACCTTTACGCAGCGAGGCGCTTGAGGACGTCGATGAGCAGCTCGTAGAAGCGCTCGGCAGAAGCGAGCTCCATGCTCTCGTCCGGGGTGTGGACATCGGAGAGCGTCGGGCCCACGGCGATGGCGTCCAGGCCGTGCAGGGCCTCGGCAAACAGGCCGCACTCAAGGCCGGCGTGAATGGACTCGATGCGCAGCTCGGAGCCAAATAGCTCGCGATAGCTCTCGACAAAGACGTCGCGGACCGGCGAATGCTCGGCATAGCTCCAGCCGGGATACTCGAACTCAAACTTGGCGTCGAAGCCCAGGACATCGGCAAGCGTCTGCAGGCGGTCCTTGAACTCGTTCTGCAGCGAGGTGATCGAGGAGCGCGGGGACAGCATAATCTTGACCTGATCATCGGAAGTGGCGACCACGCCGATGTTGGAGGAAACCTCGACTGAGCCGTCGGTGGCGACGTTGCGGCGAATCACACCATTGGGGGCAAGACGCAGAGCGCGGATGAGGGCAAGCGCGGACTTCTCGTCCATGGCCTCGACCTCGGCGTTGTCGGCGATCTCGACAGTGCAGGTAAAGCCGGGGTCGAAGACCTCGAGCTCGGCGGTAACGTCGGCGATGATGCCACGGGCGATCTCGGCCGCGGCCTCGGCGGCAGCGTGGTCGGCGTAGACCAGAACAGCCTTGCACTCACGATTGATGGCGTTGTCCTTGGTGCCGCCGTTGAAGCTGACGATGGCGGGCTCACCGGCAACCATCAGGCGGTCGATGATGCGGGCCATGATAAGGTTGCCGTTGCCGCGCTCCAGGTTGATATCGCTGCCGGAGTGACCGCCCAGCAGGCCGGAGATGTCGAGCGTGAGGGCGCTACCGGTCTTGTGCTCGCGCGCGATCGGGCAGGTGTAGGTAACGACGACGCCGCCGGCGCAGCTGACGGTGGCAACGCCCTCTTCCTCGGAGTCAAGGTTAATCATGGTGCGGGCGCTAATCTGGGACTTGTCGAGTGTCTCGGCGCCGACCAGGCCAGTCTCCTCGTCGGTGGTGAATACGCACTCGAGGGCCGGATGGACAATCGAATCATCGTTGAGCACGGTAAGCATAAGCGCGACGGCGATACCGTTGTCGGCGCCCAGGGTGGTGCCGTTAGCGGTGAGGACGCCGTCCTTGACGACCAGGTCGATACCGTCGGTCGTAAAGTCGTGCTCAACGGAGCCCAACTTGTCGCACACCATATCGATGTGGCCCTGTAGCATCACGGTCGGGGCATTCTCGGCACCGGCAGATGCGGGCTTGCGAATGATGACGTTGTAGACCTCGTCCTGATACACGTCGAGGCCGCGCTCCTTGGCAAACGCAACCAGGAAATCGCTGATGCCCTTCTCGTTGCCAGACCCACGGGGGATCGCGCTGACCTCCTCAAAGAAATGGAACAGCTGAGCGGGCTCGTAGCCGGTAATCTTGTAGTCCATGGTGCCTCCTTGGCGCAACTGGTTAGACAGTAAGATATGCGACTTGTATATTCCCAGACTTTGCGTGCATAAACCAGTCGAAAACGCCGAGCGCCCTTGCATCATCGGCTAACGGTGAGGAAACGCCACTTTATCAAGGTAAAGCAAGCTAGACGGGCCGTGCAGAGGGAACGTTGGACCCCCCAACCAACCTCAACGCCTGTTGAACATTAATGCATACACCATTGGTATGTTTAATAAGATTCTTGTCCTCCGTCACGACGTAATCGGCATCAATGCGATTGGCGACGCCCAGCATCAGGTCGTCCTCAAAGTCATTGTGGTGGTACTTGAACACAAAGGAGTCGAAGACCTCGTCTGCACCGACCGGGGCGATGAGGGCTAGCTCGCGCATCTGTCGAACGCATGCCCAGGCCGTTTCGTCTGCCGCCGCAATGGCGTTATCGCTCAGTGAGCCAGTCTTTCTTCGGCACTCCTGCTTGATTGCCGCCGAGACAAGATATGAAACGTCTTTGACCGAAAGCGACGAGGCAAACAGGGCAATCCGCTCCGAGGCGTCGGCAATCTCGATCAGATGGACGACATTTGCCGTACGGTCGGACCTGCCAGAAAAATAATCCATCCATACGTTGGTATCGATTAACAGCTTGAGGACGCCTTCTGTGCTCATAGTTCCACCCACTCGGGATAGCGCTCCGCCATGGCCTCCTCATAGAGGTCGTCATAGTCTCCCGAGAACTCAGGGATGGGGATGCCGTATTTGAGGCACGAATCGCGAACGATATGGCTGCCTTGCGCGGCCCTTGACTCCATGCGCCGGGGCTCCACTCCGTCAGAAACCGGAGCCGCCGCGTCTCCCTTCGAGGGCATGCGTCCGTTAACGACCAGATACTCCCAAAGTGTCCGAACGGCTTGTGACGGCGTCATGCCAATATGAGTCAGGACGGCGTCTCCCGCCTCTTTGAGCTGGCGATCTATACGCACGTTCATCTGAACTGGCCGCGTGTCGAGTATTGACGTAGGCATATCAGCTCCTTTGCTATACTATATCTCGATTTTAGTATAGCACGGCAGATTGAAGCGCATTTCAATAGAAATGAGGGCGCTTCCTTATCGGAAACGCCCCCGTTATACAAGGTATGTTCAATCCCTACAGCGCACCAGAGCCGGCTTGCATCATGCCACCGGGGCCCGAGCTCACGCCACTGCTCACAGGCGCGGCGTTTCCGGTGTGCGGCGCCGCCGGAGCGGTATCGCCACCGAGCGTGCCCGCCGGACGCGGTGCCGGGATCTCGCCCGTGCCGTGGCTAAAGACAAACTTGCCATCGGCCACGTCGCACAGGACGGTATCGCCCTCGCCCCACTCGCCGGCCAGAAGCTCCTCGGACAGCGGGTCCTCGATGAGCTTTTGAATAGCACGACGCAGCGGACGTGCGCCATTGGTAAGATCGGTACCCTCGGCCACAATCTTGTCGTAGGCCGCATCGGTGAGCTTGATGTTCATGCCGTTTGCGATCAGGCGCTGGCGCAGATCGTCCACCAGCAGGTGCGCGATCTTGGTGAGATTCTCGCCCGTGAGCTTCTGGAACACCACAATGTCGTCGATACGGTTGAGCAGCTCGGGGCGGAACAGGCGCTTGAGCTCGCCCATCGCGCGGCCCTTGATTTCACTCGACGTGAGACCCTGCTCGCCGGTGGTGCCAAAGCCAACGCTCGCATCCTGTGCGATCTCGCGGGCGCCCACGTTGGACGTCATGATGATCACGGTGTTGCGGAAGTCGACCGTCTTGCCCTGGCTATCAGTCAGGCGGCCCTCCTCCAGCACCTGCAGCAGGATGTTGAAGATGTCGGGGTGCGCCTTCTCGATCTCGTCGAACAGCACGACCGAATACGGGTGACGACGAACGGCCTTGGTAAGCTGACCGCCCTCGTCGTGACCCACGTAACCCGGAGGGCTACCGATGAGCTTGGAGACCTCGAACTCGCTGCCGAACTCCGACATGTCGAAGCTGATGAGCGCGTCCTTGCTGCCAAAGAGGTACTCGGCGAGCGTCTTGGCGAGCTCGGTCTTGCCTGTGCCGGTGGGACCCAGGAAGATAAAGCTGCCGCCGGGGCGACGCGGGTCCTTGAGCGGCGAACGGCTGCGGCGCACGGCCTTGGCGACGGCCTCGACTGCCTCATCCTGACCGATGATGCGCGTCTTGAGCACGCTTTCGGTCTGCAGCAGGCGCCGGCTCTCGCTCTCGGTGAGCGAGGAAACCGGCACGCCAGAGGTCACGGACACGATGTCGGCGATCTGACTCACGTCGATGGTGAGCGGGCTGGCGTCGAGCTCGGCGGTCCAGGCGGCCTTGGCTTCGGCGAGTTCAATCTCGGCGGCCTTCTGCTGCTCGGTGATCTCGGCGGCCTTGTTCATGTCATCGCTCTCGGTGGCCTCCTGCGCGGCGGCCTTGAGCTCCTCTATGCGATGCTCGGCCTCGCGCACCGGCTCGGGCGCGCGGTTAGCGGCGATGCGGGCGCGGGCACCGGCCTCGTCAATGAGGTCGATGGCCTTATCGGGCAGGAAGCGATCCTGGATGTAGCGGTTGGAAAGGTTCGCGGCGGCCTCGATAGCACCCTGCGTATAGCGCACATGGTGGTGCTCCTCGTAGCGCGGCTTGAGCGCGGTCAGGATCTTGACCGTGTCCTCGACGCTCGGCTCCTCGACATCGATGGTCTGGAAGCGACGCTCGAAGGCCGGGTCCTTGGTGAGATACTTGCGGAATTCCTCGGCCGTGGTGGCGCCGATAATCTGGAAGGCACCGCGCGCGAGCACGGGCTTGAGCATGGAGCTCGCGTCGATGGAGCCCTCGGCAGAACCGGCACCGATGATGGTGTGCATCTCATCGATAAACAAGATGACGTCGTCGGCCTCGGTTGCCTCCTGGATCACGTTCTTGAGGCGCTCCTCGAACTCACCGCGATACTTGGCGCCCGCAACGAGACCCGGCAGGTCGAGCGTCCAGATATTCTGGTTCATGAGGTTCTCGGGCACGTTGCCGGCAGCAATCTGTTGCGCCAGTCCCTCGACGATGGCCGTTTTGCCCACGCCGGGATCGCCCAGGATAAGAGGATTGTTCTTGGTGCGGCGCGAAAGGATCTCCATCATACGCTGGACTTCCTTTTCGCGGCCGATCACCGGATCGAGTTCGCCGTCGCGCGCCTTCTGCGTAAGGTTGGTCGCGAACTGCTTAAGTGTATCGGTGCCGCTCCCCTTTTGCTGGGAGGCATCCGAGCCGCTAAAGAACGGCAGGCCCGTACCGGGACGACCAGCACCGGCGCCAGCGAGCGGGCGCTTCTTATCCTGGTCCTTGGCGGTGAGTTTCTCGATAGCCTTTTTGATGGAGGCGGACGACACACCCAGGCGCATGAGGATGTCCATGGCCATGCCGTTGCCCTCTTCGACGATGCCGATCAGCAAGTGCTCGGTCGACACGTAGGTCTGGTTGTTTTCACGCGCCACGCGGAATGAACGCTCCATCACGCTAATGACGAGCGGCGTAAAGGCGAGCTTGGCCGCCTCGGTCTCCTCACTGGGCTCGGGAACCGTGGTCTGGACCTCTTTAAGAGTATCCATGATGTCGTCGTAGGAGATATCGAGCGAACGCAGTGCCTCGGCGGCAATGCCCTCGTCCTCCTTGGCGAGTGCGAGCAGCAGGTGCTCGGTACCCACCTTATTTGAGTGAAGATCGAGCGCTTCTTGCTTGGCCATGGACATGACCTTGCGCGCGCGATCGGTAAAACGGTCTAACATGCTAGTTCCTCTTAGACGAGCTAGTTTTTTCAAACGCAAAGCGCCGCCCGCGGCAGCGCTTTGGTCTCTTTACCCATATGGAGTATATGTTAACCGTTGGGACCTTTCCTGCCCGTAGCCGCGCGACAACGTCTACAAAAAAGGAATTGCTCGGGTCCGTTTGGCGGTTTGGTTTTGAGCTGCTGTCTAGCAGGCGGGCTCGGCGTCCATGCTCTCGGCAACGTCATTGACGGCATCGGCAACGGGAGCGCCCGGCATGCGCACGAGCTCCATGTGCGGCTCGGCAAAGACCGTGCCCATGGGGAAGGCGCGGCGGAAGACAAAGCGAGCAACCGGACCGGCCACCAGCAGGTTCCAGGGCAGGGCCATGATAAAGTTGCGCGGAATGTTAACGAGCCACATCATCGGCAGCAGCTGCAGGTTGGCGAGCGGGCCGCCGGGCATGTGGAACAGGCCCTCGCACGCACCGTAGAGCGACATGATGATGACCATAGGAACGACCATGCAGGAGCTGACGGCGAGCGTCATGGCAATCGGCGAGCTCTTGCCCGGCGTGACCAGGAATTTAAAGGCGAAACCCTTGGCGAGCGGGCTGGCGACAAACCAGTCGCAGCACATGGCAAAAACGTAGGCAACGGGGAAGCCGAGCCACGCGGCGGCAACAACCTCGCCGTTGATGGCCCCATGCTGCAGGGCAACGTTGTA
Source organism: Collinsella sp. AM17-1 (assembly GCF_003470665.1). Classification (GTDB taxonomy): domain Bacteria; phylum Actinomycetota; class Coriobacteriia; order Coriobacteriales; family Coriobacteriaceae; genus Collinsella. The sequence continues at coordinate 6,774 of NZ_QRJZ01000018.1, read as the reverse complement.
GATGCTCATCCAGAGCACCATGCAAAAGCACATGATAAAGGTGAACAGCAGGCTCTCTCGTTTGTTGATAGGCATAAAGGGCATGGTCCTTTCTGTGTTACGCCGCTACGCCACGCAACAAAAACGGGCGGGCAAGATGGAGCTGTTGGGACTTCATCTCGCCCGCCCGTGATACGTGCGTCTGCGACTACTTATGTGGTGGAACCAGCCTAGCACGAAAACCCCGCGCTTCGTAAGCGTTGAGTTTATGGAGATGCAGGGCACCAATAATCCCCCGACCCCATAAGTTGCGGTGGAATACGGACTGTTTTGACCCTTTAAGCAGCAATTCAGTCCCTATTTCACCGCAACTCATTTGGTGCAAAGTAACCTGTCCCCCCTTGCACCAATTAGCTGGTGTGGCGCCAGCGAGAGTCGGTGAGGGTTCTCGCCACGCCCAGGCCAACGGGCAGAAACGCCACAATGAGCACTGCACGCACAAACCAGCCGAGCATATTGACCGTGTCGAAGGTGCACATGTAATACATCGAGCGATACAGATACAAGCCCGGCACCATAATGACAATCGATGGCACCGTGAGGGCGATACGTGGGTAGGTGAGCTTGATTTCGGCTAAGCTCGCGAGCAGCCCCGATACCAGCGCGCCGATAAACGCTGCCGCCTCGGGAGGCATACCTACGCTCAGGCCCAGAAAGGGAAACAGCATCGGCGCATCGACGAGCGTAAGGCGCAAGGTATTGGACACGGCGCCGATCAGCCCAGCTGCCGCGGCCATCTTTACCGGGCTGTTGAACATCACCGAGAAGCCGAATACGCCAACAAAGCTCATCACCACGCGCAGGAGCGTAAGGGCAAGCGGCGAAAGGCCGAGCGGGGCAAAATCATCCGGTGCCAGCCCCACACACTCGGCAACCATCCAGCCCACAAGGGTCGCCATCACAATAATCGACACGGCATACGAAAGACGCTCAATGCCGCTTCGCATATCGAGCTTAGCGATGTCGAGGCCTGCCGTAATGAGGGGAAAGCCGGGAATCACAAAGAGCATGGCGCCGATATAGCCTTCTTGGTGCGACATTGCCCCCGGTACGACCTGGCCAAGGCCGAGCAATGCCAGCAGATACGAAACGCAAGCGAGCGCAACGCCAATCGTCAGCGCGCTAAACTGGCCAAGACCCTGCTTGAGAATATGAGAGCGAGCAAAGTTGCCAACACCAGCGCCTACGAATGCGCAGGCCATCTCGATAGGGCCGCCGCCGAGCAAAAAGACGAAGGCGCCGCAAGCACAAGCTGCCGCAAGGCCCTGTTGCCAGGGAGAGTAATCGGGTTTTGAACTCTCAACGGTCTTGAGCATCTCGTGGTATTCGTGCACGGTAAACCGGCGCCCATACGTCTCGATTTCCTTTAGGAAGCTCTCCATCATCCAAATGCGATGAGTATTGACTCCCGTTGTGGGCAGGCTGACAACCTCGTTAAAGCAGTGGCCATCTTCGATGCAGCTGCACTCAAACGACAGAAGACTTAAGTCAACGTGGACGGTGACACCGAGTACGGCGGCAACGCGATTCATGGTATCGCGTACACGCCAGGCACCCGTTCCGCTCGCGAGCATAAGCATACCGGTGCGGCAGATGATGGATGACTTATCGGTGAGCGGCGCATCGACGGCAAGCTCATCGCCTGCCGTCACGATCTGGTGCCAGTCTGTTTTCATATGGAGTGCGCCGGCACGAACACCGTGGTGCATGGGGGCTCTCGAAAGCAGCGAGTCAAGGCGCGAAGACTGTGGGGGCTCCGTTGATTCATCCTCAACCTCATCAGTCTCTTCATCGACCAGATCAAATGAGTCAAGCGATGCCGGCTCGCGACGATCGATTAGCTCCTCATCCTCATCGTCAAAGTAATTGAACTGATCGAGCATGTCCTCTTCGATTGCACGCTCGCTCGCGTCGTCCATATAGACGCTCCCTTCCTACCGACTAACCCCCATCCTAGGCAGCGACGGCTAAAGGAAACATAAAAGAGACGGCTGCCATGCGAGCCATGTGCTCAATAGCCGTTGGGTAGTCGTTTAAGAACGTCCCCAATGACTATTGACGGCCAAGGCAACGCCGATGTATTGGCAACGTCAGCGAGCGGGTCGCATTTGAGACAAGGTGACGTGAAACGAAAGGGCGCTGACCTTCTGGTCGCGCCCTTGAAGTTGAACGTCAGATTGTCCAAATGCGGCCCGCGCAGCGTCGAGCCGTTACGCGGTTCGTAGAACCGCGTAACTAGTTAGTACATCTTTGCGCCGGCGGGGATGGAGGAGTCGAGCTGAATCAGGTTGAGGCGCTCCTCGCCCTCCTCCTCGTGGATGGCACTGATGAGCATGCCACAGCTGGGGATGCCCATCATCTTACGCGGAGGCAGATTGGTGATGGCGAGCAGGGTCTTGCCGACCAGGTCCTCGGGCTCATAGTAGGCATGGATGCCGGAGAGGATGGTACGATCGGTGCCGGTGCCGTCGTCGAGCGTAAAGTTCAGCAGCTTCTTGGACTTCTTGACGGCCTCGCATGCCTTGACCTTCACGGCGCGGAAATCGCTCTTGGAGAAGGTATCAAAGTCGACGAACTCCTCAAACAGCGGCTCGACGGCAATCTTGGAATAATCGACCGTGGGCTTGAGCGGCTTGACGAAGGGGCTCGCGGCGTTGCCGGCCTCGGCAGCCTTGGCAGCAGCGGCACCGGACTGGAAACCCTTCTCGGGCTTCATGTGCGGGAACAGTAGCACGTCGCGGATGGAAGCCTGGTTGGTGAGCAGCATGACCACGCGGTCGATACCGATGCCGATGCCGCCCGCGGGAGGCATACCGTACTCGAGGGCGCGCACGTAATCCTCGTCGTACTCCATGGCCTCGTCGTCGCCGCCAGCCTTCTCGGCCATCTGAGCGGCAAAGCGCTCGGCCTGGTCGACCGGGTCGTTGAGCTCGGAGAACGCGTTGGCGTACTCGTGGCCGGCGATAACCAGCTCAAAGCGGTGCGTCAGGCGCGGGTCGTCCTCAAAACGCTTGGCGAGCGGGCTGACCTCGATGGGGTAATCGCACACGAAGGTCGGGTTGACGATGGTGTCCTCGCCCAGCTCATCGTAAATCTCGGCGATAATCTTGCCGGCGGTCCACTCGGGCTTAATCTCCAGGCCCTTCTCGCGCGCGGCGGCAGCAAGCTCCTCGACCGGCGTGTCGATGGTGACCTGCTTGCCGAGCACGTCGGAGACGATGTCGGTCATGGGACGGCTGACCCACTCACCAGAAAGGTCGATGGTCTGGCCCTGGTACTCGATGACCTCGGGGTTGCCGATGGCCTTGTTCGCAGCCTTGATAACGCCCTGGGCGAGCGCCTTCATGCCCTCGAGGTCGGAGAAGGCACGGTAGGCCTCCATCGTGGTGAACTCGGGGTTGTGGGTAAGGTCCATGCCCTCGTTACGGAAGATACGGCCGATCTCGAACACGCGCTCAAAACCGCCGACGATGCAGCGCTTGAGGTGCAGCTCGGTAGCAATGCGCAGGTAGCACTCCTGATCGAGCGCGTTGAAGTGCGTGATGAACGGCTTGGCAGTAGCGCCGCCCTGGATGGTCTGCAGGATGGGGGTCTCGACCTCCATGTAGCCGTCGGACTCCATAAAGCGACGGAAGGTGGAGAGAATCTGCGAACGCTTACGGAAGGTCTCGCGAACGTCGTCGTTGGCGATCAGGTCGACATAGCGCTGGCGATAGCGGGTCTCCTTGTCGGAAAGACCGTGGAACTTCTCGGGCAGCGGACGAACGGCCTTGGAAAGCAGGGTCGCGCTCTTAGGGGCAACGGAAAGCTGGCCGCGCTGGGTGCGCACAACCACGCCGGTCACGCCCAGGATGTCGCCCAGGTCGAGAGCCTTGAGCGTATTCCAGGCAGCCTCGTCCATGTCGTTGATGCGGCAGAACAGCTGAATCTCGGCAGTCGCATCGCGTACGACGATGAACATGATCTTGCCCTGACCGCGCTTGGCGACCACACGGCCGGCGATCTTCACGACGTCCTCGGTGTCCTCGCCATCGGCAAGCTCGGCATACTTAGCCTCGATATCGGCAACGTAGTCCTCAAGCTCAGAGTGCTCGGGATAGGGGTTCTGGCCCGCCTCGAACAGGGCGGCGCGCTTGGCCAGGCGGGTGGCGCGCTCGTCGTTGAGCGTCGATGCCTGATCTGCGGCGTTCTGGTTCTCTGCCATAAGTTAGCTCCTCAAACTAAAACGCTCCCCAGGATTCGGTCCCAGGGAGCGAAAACATACCTTTACGCGGGACCGTGGTCTAGCGTGCAATCTTGGCGATGGTGTAGACGCGAGTCTTGCCGGAAGGCGTAACGACCTCGACGGAGTCGCCCTCGCCGTGACCGATGATGGCGTGGCCGACCGGAGACTCGTTGGAAATCTTGTGCTCGAGCGAGTTGGTCTCGGTGGTACCGACGAGCGTGACTTCCATGACCTCACCGTTGGGATCAATCAGAGAAACGGTGGAACCGATGGAGACGGTCAGATCGCCCGTGGTGGCAGCAACCTGAGCGTTGGCGAGGATGGCCTGGATCTCGGCAATACGAGCGGCGTTCTGGGCCTGCTTGTCCTTAGCGGCATCGTACTCGGAGTTCTCCGAAAGGTCGCCGAACGCGCGGGCTTCCTTGATGTCCTCGACGATCTCCTTGGCGTAATCGCCCTCACGCCAAGCGAGCTCCTCGACGAGCTTCTGGCGGCCCTCAGCGGTCAGTACGATCTGGCTTGCGTCCATACGGATATCTCCCCAACTCTGATCAAACAATCAACTGTCAACAAAACGAAAAAGACCGGCTAGCCTGCGGGCAAGCCGGTCAGGTGCTCACCCCAAAGGGATGGGACTACTCTGCGTCCGCGTCGCTGTCCTCTGCCTGCTTCTTCTTGGCAGCAGCGAGCTTGGCCTCGAGCTCAGCGATCTCCTTGTCCTCCTCGGACTGCTCGACCACGACCTCCTCGGCCTGCTTGGTCTCGGCCTTATCGTCGCCTTCCATACCCTCGCGGATATTCTTGACGGTAGAGCCGAGGGACTTGCCGAGCTTCGGCAAGTTCTTGGGCCCGAAGATAATCAGGACAACGACGAGAATAATGATGAGCTCAGGAGCCCTCAGTCCAAACATGTAGACCTCCACAATACAGCGAGACAAGCTCGAATGAGTATACCGCGGGTATCGCGGTATCACAACAATAGCTAAAAAAAGGGACCGCAAGAAGCGGTCCCTCCTCATGCTCTGGTCGGGTTGACTGGATTTGAACCAGCGACCCCTGCGTCCCGAACGCAGTGCTCTACCAAACTGAGCCACAACCCGTTAGCTCGACTATAGTAACAAAGATTTCCGTCGTGTGCTAGAGAAATTTTTACTTCTTTGGCACTTCGATGCGAACCGTGTTGGGAATGAGCTCCGTCGCGCAGGACCACCAGCCGTTTTGCAGGGCAGCGTCGGCAAGCCCTTCAGCCGTGGCGACGGTGTCGCAAATGGCAAATGAGCAGGCACCCGATCCGCACACATCTACAGCAACGGTGCCGTCCTGTTTACGCAGCCAATCGAGAACCATTTGAATCTGCGGCTCCATCTGCGCGGAAATGACACCTAGGTTGTTATGGATGAGCGCATATGCCGTCTCGGCATCACCAGCATGCAAGGCAGAAGCTATCGCGCCGGGCTTGTCTGCAGGCACCGGAGCCTCGTCAAAACGTCGATAGGCTTCAATTGTCGAAACGCTTGCCTCGCGCGGCTTAACCAGCACGACGGGTGTCGCGGGAAGTGCGGGGTACTCGGTTGCCAGCACGTCTCCCCCACCTACGTAGAACGCAGGGCTCGCGTGCAAAAAGAACGGGACGTCAGCACCAATGCCCCGCGCAATGTCGTCGAGCGCGGGGTCGGAGCGATCAATTCCCCAGAGCTCCGCCAAGGCGACAATGACCGCGGCCGCATCCGTCGAGGGACCGCCCAAGCCGGCGCACAATGGAATGCGCTTCTCAATCGTCACGCAGATGTTTGCCTCGCGACCATAATGCTCGGCCATAGCAACCGCAGCCCGATACGCCGTATTCTTTTGCATGGGAAAATCTGATGACGGAACCGTCTGGACGGTCAACGCCTGCGCCGGCGTAACCGTCACGGTATCGGAAAGACCGACAGCTGCCATCAGGGAATCGACCCTGTGGTAGCCGCGGTCATCGCGCTCGGTATGAACCCCCAAGTAGAGGTTAATCTTTGCCGGCGCGGAAAGAGTCAGGGACCGATCGGTCACCGCTAGTGCTCCTCGAGCTGATTGCCGAGCGGGGTAAAGATATGCTCGCCGCTCTCGGGGTCGAACAGCTCGACCTGACCGGTGAGGACATCGATGTACTGGTAGGACTGACGCGACTTGCGGCCGCGGCGCTCGTCAACCTCGACGATAAAGACAGCCGGGTGGACGCTCTTGATGGTACCCATGCGCTCGACAACGCGGGTACGGCCCATGTTGGCCTTCACCTTGACGCGATCGCCCACCATATCGGTCAGCTTCTCGTGGATGTCGTCGACGTAATTGACTTCCATCTCTTCCATGAACAGGGCCTCCAGAGGGTGCAATTCAAAAAGGGGATAATACCCCTAAGATAGACAAAACTCTAATACTATAGCACCCTGTTACAACCCCAAGCAAGTAGCTAATTAGGCTCCTTGATTATCAACTTTATCCGAACACCTCCCACATTCATCCGTACATGTGCG
>NZ_QRJZ01000017.1 GCF_003470665.1 Collinsella sp. AM17-1 | reverse complement strand
GTTGGGGCCAGGCCCGATTTTGCCTCTTGACAATGTCCTGCTCATATTAAAAGAAAGAGCGTATGCAGCCATGCAGGAAGCGCTCAAAAACCTCGAGGCCGCAAAAGACGCCGCAAGTCTTGAGAAACTTGCGGTAATCGATGATGACATTGCCGCTTTTCAAGAGATCTACGACATGGTGGTGACGGAAGCCGCCAAACGGAGGGAGCGCCTTCCCGCCATGCAAGCGAACGTCGATGCAGCCCAAGCCAAATACAATGAGGCCCACAACCGGACAAGCGGCCTTCAGGCAGAATTAAATAAGGCAATCGACGACGGAGCTTCTAACGAAACTATTAAGCAGTTGCGAAGTGAGATCATGTCGGCAGAAAGGCGAGAAAAATCTTGTGAAGATGATCTTCACCACTGCCAACGCCGGCTCGAAAGCCAGAAAAAACAGGTTCAGTATTTCGAAAGTGAGGCAGAGGAAGCCAAAGCCCACATGGATGAGGACATAGCCAAGCGAAATGCACTCCTCGGCGATTTGGAAAAGGCGCAAGCGGCCTATGACGATGCCTGCAAGGCATACGAAGAGGCGAAAGCCGCGGCAGATAAGGCCACCTCGCCCGAGATAACGAAACCCGCCGAGACGACAAAACCCTCCAGCTCAGCGCAACCGGCCGAGACGGCGCAGCCCGCCAGCTCGCCCGCGACCGGCAAAGACGCTCCATCGAGCTCCACCAAGCAAGCAGATACGACCACCGGCAAGCTCGCAAACACAGGCGACACAGCGCCGAGCGCAATCACACTCGCAGGAATCGCCGCCGCAGGACTCGGAATAACCGCCACAGCCACACGCCGCATCAAGAACTCAAAATAGCCGCCAGCGGTTATTGTCTTCGCCAATCCATAAGCCCATAGACAAAGAGGCCCGTTTCCCCAACCAAAACCAGGGAAACGGGCCTCTTTACTTGTAAAAACAAATGGTAATGCCACCATCTCTTGAACCACGTAGCCATTGATGTCTTGGCGCAGCCAGCGAGCGACATCCAGGGCGAACAAGTTGGCATGAAAAAGGCAAGGCATAGACCTTCTGGTCATGCCCTGCCTTTTGAATGACAAATTGTCGCTCTGGGTGGCGCGCAGCGTCGAGCATTGCGCGGTTTGGTAAAACCGCGCAAAAAGAAAGCCTGCGCACTCGATGGATTCGGATGCCCGACAGAGGCTCCTTATGGCTGCTTCCTTCCGGACCTGACCAGATTCGGAACATGTCGTCATCCGAACCCATCGAACGCGCTAGGCGCTCGGTATATCTTACCTGCTCCCGCCCGCCACGGCAAGTGGGGCGAACCCATCGGATGGATTCGCCCCACTCGTCCATATCGTTAGCGGCGCTTGCGGTACAGGACCGCGCCGCCCGCGACGGCCAGCGCACCGATGCCGGCCATGGCGCCGAGTGCCTCAACCGGCAGGCTGCGGTCGCCGGTGTCGGGCATGCCGCCCTTGGAGCCGTCGCCGGAGCTGCCGCCGGAACCGCCATCCGAGCCACCGCCCGGCGTGCCGGGGTTCTCGGGGGTGCCGGGGGTCCCGGGATTCTCGGCGTAGCTGTTGGTGAAGACTGGCGGCAGGTTGGCGTCGCCCTCGTAGGAGACCTTCGCCGACAGATAGCCCGTCTTGGTGCCATCTGCCGCCTCGTCGCTCACCGTGACGACGATCTTGTGCACCGCCTTGTCGTAGGTCACGTGCGCCTGGCCGTCGTCGACCTCGCTCACCGTGAAGGTGTAGGTGCCAGCCTGCTTGAACGTCAGCGCATCGAACGTGACGCTGCCGTCCACGGCATTCTTGGCGGTCGACATGACCTTGCCGTCCCGGCCCTTGAGCTCAAAGCTAAACTGGCCCGCCTTGAGCTCGGCGCCCTTGAGCACCTTGGCGGCGCCCAGCTTGAGGGTGACGGGTGCGGCCTGGTAGCCGTTGGTGAAGGTCACCGAGATGTCGTTCGCGGGATTGCCCTCGGCATCCATGAGCTCGTGCTTGACGGTAAGCGTGCCGTTTTTGGCATCGGCAACCGTCGTGCGCACGCAGTACGTCGTCTTGTCGTACGTCACGCCGCCCGCCGTGCCGGCGACCTCGCGCAGCTCGTAGCTGTGCGTGCCGGGCGCGGTGTAGGTGACGGGGCTAAGCGCGACCGTGCCGTCGGCGGCGTTCTTGCCCGTCGCCGCGACGCTCTCGCTGCCGTCGGCGGCAAGCTCGACCAGCTGGAACTCGAACTCGCCCTCGGCCAGGTCACGGCCCTTAAGCTTCTTGTTCACCTTGATCTGGTCGGTGACGGAGCTCGGCGTCGGGTTCACGCCGTAGGTGTTGGTGAACTCGAACGCACCCCTGCCCTCGAGCGTGCCCTCTGCGGGCAGGACCTCCGCGGCGAGCGTGCCCGCATTGGTGTCCTCGACGACCCTGACCGTGAAGGTCCTGGTCGCCGTCGCGTCATTGACCACGCCGTCGACCGAGCCGGACTCGCTCACCCGGTAGGCGAACGTCTTGGTGCGCAGGCCGTCGCCGTCGATCTCGACGTCATCGAGATCGCTCGGCTGCCTGAACGTGACGTGGCCCAGCACGACATTGCCGACGGCGTCGTTGGTCGCCTCGGTCACCGTCTTGCCGGAGGCGTCGACCGGTGCGGGCGCGCCATCCAGCGGCTCAATCTTAAAGGCGTACTTGCCCTCGATGTCGGCCTGCGTGAGGCCGAGTCCAGCCTGGCCGAGCGCCAGCGTCTTGGTGCCCGCGAGGTCGACCGTCGCCTCGCCGGCGCTATAGCCGTTCACGAACGACAGCGTGCCGTCGGAGCCCTCGGGGTAGACCACGGCCACATCCAGCCTGCCCTTGCCGCCATCGGTCACCTTGACCGTAATGCCGAAGCTCGATGCGGCCGCCGTCACGCCCGCGGGCAGCCGGCCCGTGCCGTCCTCGGAAACGGTATAGGGAATGACCCAGGAGCCGTCGGCGGCCCTGGTGGCGGTGCCGTCCGCCACCATCCGCTCGAGAGCGTCGGTGGTGTAGGCGATGGACGAGAACGCAAGTCCCGCGGCCTCGCCGTCGCCGGAGGCCTGGTTGGTCGCGATCGCGACCACATTACCCTGGGCATTGCGGACGGAGAACGAGAACTCGCCCGCCTTCGCGGCGCGGCCCGTCAGCGTCTTGGTGGCATTAATTGCCACGTTGCCCTCGCCGCCGAGCTTTCCGGTGGCCTCGTAGGAGTTCTCGAACGCGACCGTCACGGGCGCGGGCGCCGCCGTGGCGCCATCCGCTGTGGAGACCTCGCTGCGTGCGACCTCGACACCGTCCTTGGCAACTGTGGTCGTGACCGTAAGCTTGCCCGTCGCGGCATCGTAGGCGGGCGCGATGGTCACCGTGCGCGGCGCGGTGTCGTTGGCGTAGCCCTCGCCGCCGAGCTTGGTCTCGGTGACGGTGAAGCTGTAGGTCTTGTCCGCGTCGGCGTCGGTGAACTTCACGTCGCCCCCCGCGGTCCCGCCGATGAGGTCGACCAGGTCGGCCGCACCGTCATCGGCCGCGGAAACGGTATAGGCGTCCTTGCCGGTCTTGAGGCCGAGCTTGGCGGCCGTCTCGGAGTCCGCGGTCACGGTGAAGGCGAACTGCCCCGCCTCCATGGCGCGGCCGGAGAGCGCCTTGGACAGGCGCACGCCCGCGCGGGCCGAGTAGTCGAGCTCGGTCGTGTAGGTGTTGACGAAGTCGCCGCCGCTCGCCTGCGCGATCGCGGGCGTCGAGGCCGTGAGGTTGCCGGAGCCGTCGTCGGTCACGGTCACCGTCATCGTGGCGACGTGGCCGTCGTAGGCCACGCCGGCGATGGCGGAGCCGTCATCGGGCCTGGCCTCGCGCACCGTGTAGGTGAAGGTCTTGGCGCGCACGCGCTTGCCGCCGACCTCGGCGAACCCGGCGTCCTTGATGTCGTCGAGCGTATAGCGGATGGGGCCGAAGTCGAAGGCGACCCTATCGCCCGCCTTGGTGCCGGCGCCGGCCGTCACGCTGACGGTCTTGGAGCCGTCGGCAGAGCCCTCGGGCATGGGGGCGCCGTCCTCGCCCGCGAGCGCGAACTGGAAGCTATCGTCCTCCGCCCAGTCGCGGCCCTCGAGTGTCTTGGTGAAGAGCCCCGCGGTGGAGACGTCCCTGCCCTCGGCGGCCGTTCCGTACGTGTTGGTGAACGCGACGGTCACGCCGCCCTCGGTCACGGCGCCATCGACCTTGGAGCCGTCGGCCCCGTTGACCGTGGTCGCGTAGCCCTCGGCGGCATCCTCGGTCACGGTATAGTGCGCGCCCACGGGTAGGCCGGAGATGATCTTCTCCCCGCCATCCTTAAGCGTGAAGTTCGCCTTGCCGCCCGCGAACGTCACGGCGTGCTCGCCCTTGCCGAAGGTGCCAGAGACGGGCTCGCCGTCCCCGTCGGTCAGCGCGACCGTAAAGCCGAACTCGCGCTGGCTGTCGCCGCCGACGACCGTCTTCTTGACGGTGAGGCTGCCCCCGCGGGGCACGCTGTTGTGGGTCGTGTTGGTCTGCGACTCGTTCTCGCCCACCTTGACCGTTGCGGTATTGGCGATGTCGTCGACCACGGCGGCTTCGGCGGAGACCTTCACGTCGAAGCTGAGCGTGCCCGTGGCGCCCGCAGCCTGCTCGCTGAGCGACCAGGTAAGGGTGCGCGTCGCGGCGTCGTAGGCGGCACCGTCGGCAGAACCCTCAACATAGTTAACGCCCTTGGGCAGGACATCGGTCACCGTCACGTCGGCCGCCTGCGCGGCGCCCCTGTCGTCGACGCTGTTATTGGCCCAGCCGATGGTATAGGTGAGGGTATCGCCCACGCCCACCGGTTTGCCATCCACATCGACCTTGGCGCCCGAGGCGTCCGCCTTGGTGACGGTCTTGGTGTTGTCGTGCGGCGTGAAGGTGTTGGTGAAAGTCTTCTTGCCCCGCTCGTTGGAGATCTCGGCCTTAAGGCCGGCGCCAGTCTGAGTCACCGTGATGTCGAAGGTGTAGGCGTGCGCATCGTCCTCAATCAGGACATCGCCGCTTGCTTTCTCGGTCACGGTCGCGTGGTAGGTGCCCAGATTGGTGAAGCTGAGCTCGCCAAAGGAAACCTTGCCGTCCTTGTCATTCTTCGCCTCGATTGGGTAGCCCTCGAGAACATTGCCCGCACCGTCGGTGAGGGAAAGCTCAAAGACGAACTCCCCCTTCTGAAGGCCGGGCTTGCGGCCGCCCGCGAGCACCTTGGTGAGCTCGGAGACGGACGCCGTGGCGGGGGCGGGGTCGAAGGTGTTGGTGAAGGCGGCGAAGGAGACCTGGTCTGCCGCGATGGAGCCCTCGGCCTTGGAGCCCTCGGCTCCGTTCACCGCAGCCTTGTAGCCAGCGGCGGCGCGCTCGGTCACCGTGTAGGCAGTTCCCGCGGGCAGCCCCGTGATCCTCGCCGTCTGGCCATCTTTGAGCTTGAGGGTCGCCTTGCCGTCCTCGAACGTCGCGTCACCGTAGGTGCCGGACACTTTGCGGCCCATGGCATCGGTGGCCTCAACCACAAACTTAAATATCTTGTCCGCGTCGACCGCCAGGCCCTCGCGCGCCACGACGGTCTTGGAGACGTCGAGCTCGCCCGTCTTCACAGTGTTGGTCACGGTGAAGCCGTCCTTGGCGTCGCCGGTGGCCTTAGAGCTGTAGCCCTCGACGGGCACCTCGGCCACGGTGTAGCGGACCTCGGAGCCGGACTCGGAGTACTTGGGCAGGCCCTTGAAGGAGCCCTTCCAGCCGTTGGACTCGTTGAGCTCGATCGACTGGCCGGCGTCCTCGCCGTCGGCGAGCAGGCGCACGGTGGCCTTCTTGGCCGCCGGGCCGACCCACTTCTTCTCGACGGGCACCGAGACCTTGGCCGTGGAGGCGTTGGTCACGGTGAAGCCGCGCTCGGCGTCGCCGGTGACCTTCGAGCTGTAGCCCTCGACGGGGTCCTCGGCCACGGTGTAGGCGATCACGGAGCCGAAAGCATCACGCTGCGGCAGGTTGGAGAAGACGCCCTCCCAGCCGTCAGACTCGCTCAGGGTGATCGAATCGATGACGGTATCGCCGTTCTTGAGATTTATTTTGACCTTATTAGGATGGGGGATCTTAGGGTTCTCCCAGACCTTTTTGACTGGAATGTTGATGTTCTCGGACCTGCCGATGACAACACCGCCGTTGGCGCCGATGCCGCCTCCCAACGGCGCCGTATTGCCGGAGATCGTCAGCGACGTCTGACCGGCGCCGAGGTTATACACATCCTCGCTCATCACAGATTTAAGCGCGACGTTCGGCGTGGCGTCGGTAAAGGACAGAGGCTCGCCGTTGTCACCATCGGGCGTGAATCGCGGGACATCGTGGTTTGTTGCCGCATAAGTGCCTTCGGGGTTAAACAGCCCACCGTCTTTGTACCAGTTGACCTTTCCGCCGCCCGGAGCGCGGTTGGCCAAGGTCAGTTTGTATTTGGCGTCTTTGAAGCCGATGAAGACAAGGTCGTCTCCCGCCCCATTGGCCGTGTTCCTGGCGATCAGGCCGCCGTTCTGGACGTAGACCTTGGCATCTCCGGTCGGGCAGAACCACATGCCGCCGCCTTGCTCTTTCGCATGGTTATCAACAACGAGGGCGTTTTCGATGTGGAGCGTGCCATAGCCATGAGCCTCGTTACCTTCGCTATACACGCCGCCGCCCATGCTCCAAGCAGTATTGTCTTTGATCTCGCCTGCGCTGAGCGTGACGTTATTCGAATAGGTATAGACGCCTGAATAGGTATAGACGCCTCCGCCGGCGGAAGCGGAGTTGCCAGATATGGACCCGCCTTGCATGGTGAAAGCAGTATTCCCCCTTTTCCCGCCTTGGCAGCCCGGGTCGACCACACACACTCCGCCGCCTTTGCCGTTGCCAGACGCAACGTTGTTCTTAATCTCTCCATCCTCCATGGTGAACTCGGCGTTGCCCTCAATGTGAACTGCTCCAGAGGGATCTAAGGACCCCGCCTCCAGTTTACTGCTCCTGTTGCCGGAAATCTGACCACCAGTCATCGTGAACTTGGCTCTTTGGCTATCGCCCTCCCCCTCACTGTACGCAAGGACCGCGCTGCCTCGATAGCCGCTGTTGCCCTCGATGCTGCCTCCGCTCATGTCAAAGCGGGCATTGCCCACCAACATGACGCCAGAAGATGTGAGGTGATAGCCGTTAGTGTCTCCGGTAACGACGATTCCGTTCTTACGGATAACGCCGCCCTTCATGACAACATGAGCGCCGTCCTTCGCGTGGACAGCGCCGCAATACGCGTCCTTAAGTTCGCACTGCTCGATAACGCCGCCCGTCATGGCAAGCGAAGCCTTGTCTCCCGACACGTCGATGACGCCCGTATTGACGGTGTTCGCAGCGCCGTCGCACACAACGGCCTCGTCAGAGAGCACAACTGCTCCCTTGCTAGAAATAATGGCGCCCTTGTTGTAACGACCCCTCAGAGACGCTTTCCCCGACAGCTCGAGGGATGCCCTCTCGGCAACATTGACCAGTACGGAGACGTCACTATTCTTTGTTGCCAAGATGGTATAGGGCTCATCCGACGTGATCTTAATCATCTTCCCGATAGGAATCGTGAGCGTGGAGCCGAGCTTCACGTGCTTTTTCAGGGTGATGACGGTTTCCTTGCCATCGGGGGCCTCGTTGACCAGCTCCTGAAGGGTCTTGGTGCTGTCATTGCTCACGGTATCGCCGACGCCGTCATCGATGGACTCGCGCGTGTAGACGATATCGACGCCAAAGAACGGGAGGTTCTCCGAGCCGGTGATGTCGTCCATGCTGTTTTCGATTGTGATCTTTTGAACCGTGCTGCCGTCAAACATACCCGAGGGTATTTTGGTGAGGCCGCGCCCGATCGTCACATCCTTCACGCCATCTACGCCCGAGAAGGCTGCCGTGCCAACGGAAGTCACGGAATCCGGAATGGAAAACTGCTCCGGCAACGTGCCGTAATAGAAGGCGTAGTTGCCAATTGTCTCAAGTGTCCTGGGGAGCTGGACGGCAACGTTGCTCTGGATAAAGGCCCAGTCACCGATACTCCTCAAGCTGTCGCAGAGCCCCACGATCTTAACCGGCGTGTAGCAGAACGCATTGTCCGGAATGTTCTGAAGCGAGGACAGATCCACGGACGCCTGCAGTTTTTTGCACTCGTAAAACGCCCCCCAGCCCATCTTTGTTACCTTGCTTAGATTGGGCACGCTCACCAGGCTGGCACACCCCTGGAAAGCAGAGGATCCGATGCTCGTCAATGTGCCCGGGAAATCGATCCCGGTTAAACTCGAGCAATTCCGAAACGCCCCATCCCCGATGGACTCGATTTCGCTCAGCGCGGTGACGGACGCGAGAGAGGTGCATCCGTCAAACATGTGCGAGGGGATCTTGGTAACCGAAGCGGGCAACAACACGCTTGTCAGAGACGTGCAGTCTTCGAACACGCCCGTTATGGTGTCGGAGAAGGCGACATCTTTTGGAAACTCGATGCCCGTGAGGGCCGTAGCCCCCTCGAAGGCGCCCGAGCCCGAAATCATTTTGAGGGTGGAGGGGAGATCGATCTCCGAAAGGTTGCTGCAGCCATAGACCATCATGTTGGCGCTAATCTCCTCGACGCCCTCATCGAAATAGAGCTTTTCGAGCGAGCCAGCGTTTTGCAGCGAGCAACCGAAGTTCTTGATGGAGCCAGGGATATGGAGCTCCTTGACCTTTGCGAACCTCTGGAAATTCCCTCCGTACATTTTTTCGAGCGTATCGGGAAGCGTCAGCTGCTCAACGTTCTTGGCCACGATACCAGACGAGAAATAAAGTTTGGTGACTTTGTAGGTCTGGCCACCATGCTCGATGGAGCTGGGCACACTCACCGCGGTCACACTGTCGTCGGCAACAATACCTGTGATTTCCGCCGTGCCTTTATCCGTGGTCTCACACGAATAGGTCACGCCGTCCTGGGTGATCTCAAACTCCTCCGCAGTATACGCAGTCCGCGATGCCGTGGCCGCATATGCGACACCGGCCGTCGCGCCAACGGATAAACATCCGAAGCCGAGAACCAGCGCAAGGCAGAGAGCAGCGACTCTCTGCCCCCCCGCCGAAAACTTTCCTCTCCAATTCCCTTCTCCCCCTCTGGTGTCGCCTTCTCTTCCCAAGAGCGATCTATTGATTAAGGACAGTTAAAGACAACATTATGCCCAAAGAGGCCCATCATGGAGATAATCCACGTCTTCGCCCGAAATGGTAATTAATTGGCAGGATTAATTGACGAACAACTGAACGAAGAGCAATCGCCTAATGGCATATGAATGACAGCGTCAACACCTGAAGTGCATAGTCTCCGATCCCCAGACAGCACCATCGAGCGCCACAAGGCACAGGATTGAATTGTTCAGATTCATATGCCTTTACGGGTATTTTTCTAGCCCCAAATAGACCAGCCTGACGCTGCGCCACGAAAAGGGCCTATCTACTACGTTTAGGCTGCATGGGTCAACCATAGCCGGCTTTTTCGAAAATCGGCAAGCTTTCTACCTGCAGTTTTAATTTCACGAAATCCTGGATGGTCGAGGGTGTTCCGTTAAACGTAGTAGATTGCCGCATTTCATGGCAGACGGTCCGACCCGAGGCACAAGACGGCCAGCCTCGGTTGGCCATTCTCGATGTTGCGGTGGAATACGGACTGAATTGGCCCCTTAAAGGCAAAAACACTCCGTATTTCACCGCAACTTATCGAGGGGATGGGTTTTAGAGGCGAGCGAGGTCGCAGGCTTGGGCAGCTGCCTCGCCGGCACAGATGAGGTTGGTTGTGGCTTCCTGGGGATCGAGCGCTTGGTCAAGGCTCATGGGCTTGCGGCATATCGGCAGCACTAGGTCGATGCCCTGCTCGCACACCGCATCCAGGTTGTCGGCACGACCGCCCACGACGGCGGCTACCGGCTTGCCATATCGCTTCGCACGGCGGGCCACGCCCGCCGGTGCCTTACCGGCGGCGGATTGCTCGTCCATATTGCCCTCGCCTGTAATGACCAGGTCGACATCGCGCACGCACTCGTCAAACCCAATCAGATCGAGCACCGTCTCCACACCCGAGCACAGCTCCGCACCGAGCGCCAGCAGCGCGGCACCCAAACCACCTGCCGCGCCCGCGCCAGGCACGCCGAGCACCGAGCCAAATGTCCGTGCGCCCTCGGGTGTGCGCAACAACCCCTGGGCTCGAGCTCCGGCAATCGCCGCATCGAGCAGACGACCGTAGCCGACCATCCAACTGTCGTACCTGCGCAGTGCCTCGACGTCGCCCGTCGGCAGACCCTTCTGTCCGCCGAACACCGCAAGCGCGCCGCGACGCCCTACGAGCGGATTCTCAACATCCGAAAGCACAACGATACGAGCGCCATCCAAAGCCTGCAGCGCTGGCGCCAAATCAACGCTCGCCACCTGCTCAAGGCCGGCAAGACCGGGGGCGACATCGCAGCCTTGGTCATCGACCACACGCGCGCCCAGCGCCTGCAGCATGCCGGCGCCACCGTCGTTGGTGGCACTGCCGCCCAGACCAATATAGAGTGTCTTTGCGCCCGTGCGAACCGCGCAAAGCATGAGCTCGCCCACGCCATATGTTGTAGCAGCCAGCGCCGACGACTCCGTGCAAGGCGAGCACCCAATGCCGGCCGCCTCGGCCATCTCGATGACCGCAGACTCGCGCTCGGCATCAACCAGCATCCGGGCAGACGCGCGCTTGCCCAAGGGACCTGCCACCTCGCAGGTCACAATCTCACCGCCGCACGCGGCAACGGCATCGAGTGTCCCCTCGCCACCATCCGCCAGCGGCAACGCGGCCACCTGGGCATCGGACCACACACGGCGCATGCCTTCGGCAACCGCGGCCTCCGCCTGCGCACTCGATACGCTGCCCTTAAAGGAGTCGATCGCCAGCAGCACACGGCGGGGACGGCGGCACGCAGGACCAAAGTCAACCGCCGTGCCAGCATCCTCAGCGGCACCCGCAAGCGCTGCGGCGTGAGCGACGTGCGCTTCAAGATCGGCCCCGCAACCGCAATCAGCGCCGCCTGCTCCACGCAGCCTACTAAAATAGCTGCTCAACACCTCACGACACTCGTCTGCCAGCACGCCGGCGGTCACGTTAAACCGATGATTCAGGCGCGAATCGGCATTCAGGTCATACAGCGAACCCAGAGCGCCCGCCTTGGCATCAGCCGCGCCATACACGCAGCGTCCTACGCGCGCGTTAACCATAAGCCCCGCACACATGCAGCAGGGCTCGAGCGTCACGTAGACCGTACAGTCGGAAAGGCGCCAGCGACCGAGCGACCGAGCGGCAGCGCACAGGGCCGCGAACTCTGCATGCGCCGAAGGGTCCTGATCGAGCTCACGACGATTATGCGCCCGCGCGACAATCTCACCCGCGCGCACCACCACAGCGCCAATGGGCACCTCGCCCACCGCCGCGGCGGCGCGCGCCTCCGCCAACGCCTCGCGCATGAACTTCTCGTCGATTTCGGTGCTCGTCATCGTTCGCCTTCCCTGTTGCAAATTCAAAACGATGCTATCATTACGACTCACGGAGAGATGGCAGAGCGGTTGAATGCGGCGGTCTTGAAAACCGTTGAGCGCGAGAGCGTTCCGGGGGTTCGAATCCCCCTCTCTCCGCCACTTTTAGTGATGCACCGGTGTCATGGTCCGCTCAAACAGCGCATCGACCACGTCGGCCATCTCAGGTCGACGCTCAAGATCGTGGCCCGATTCCCACCATATCGTGAAAAGTCGAATAATACCGCCGGCGACAAACTCAGACGTCGTCTCGAGTGACACGGGGGCCAGGGCATCCTCGGCAAGCACGTTCATCACACGCTCGCGGATGGAGCGGGCAATACGGTCGCAAATAACGTTGGTCAGCATTCCCGACATGCTGCTCGCCAAAATGTTGTCCATGAGCTGCTCATGGGCCAGAATCAGGTCCATGGCATCGTCCAAAATCGCGTGCCGAAGCGCGCGCACGTCCTCGGCAGACACTGTGCCGGCCTCATCGGGCTGTTTTTGCGGCAAGCCGGACATGAGCTCATCGATATAAAAGGCAAAGTAATCGTTCTTGTCGCGAAAGTGCTTGTAGAACGTCGTGCGGCGAATCATGGCGCGGTCGCACAGCATGGCAACCGTCAGGTCCTCAAAACGATGCTCCTCGAGAAGCTCGGTGAAAGCATCGAACAGGGCACGGTAGGTTTTCTTAATGCGAAGGTCCACTGGTATCGCCATCCTCAAGGCAAAGACAACACTCGTCAATCTGTCGCATATCTTACACCTGTACCTCGCGCGTTTTACCCCGGTGCCGACCCCGCCGAAAACACAACGCTTACCGGAAAGTTCGGCACGGCAAAACGTTGCGGGTATACTAGTAGCGTTATACCAACGGCAGCTGGCGCATGCCGCCGCGGCCATTCGAAACGGAGACATCATGATTACCGTCATCATCGGCATCGTTGTTGTCATTGTGATTGTCTGCGCCATCGCCGGCATCTACAACAACATGGTCACCAAGCGCAACCGCATCGATAACGCCTGGCAGAACATCGATACGCAGCTGCAGCGCCGCAACGACCTGATCCCCAACCTGGTCGAGACCGTCAAGGGCTACGCCAAGCACGAGCAGGAGACGCTCTCCGCCGTGATCAGCGCGCGTAACACCGCTGTCAAGGCCACCACGCCCGAGGCCAAGATGGAAGCCGACAACGTGCTGACCGGTGCGCTGCGCCAGCTCTTCGCCGTAGCCGAGGCCTATCCCGACCTTAAGGCAAACACCAACTTTACGCAGCTGCAGGCGTCGCTCGAGGATACCGAGAACAAGATTAGCTATGCACGCCAGAGCTACAACGACTGCGTGCTCAGCTACAACAACGCCATTCAGACGTTCCCGGCTGTCATCTTTGCCGGCATCTTCCAGTTTAAGGAGCGCCAGGGCTTTGAGGCAGCCGAGGCAGCCCGCCAGGCACCGACCGTCAAGTTCTAATAGGTTGGCAGCGCATCCAAATCGGGTATATGCATAAACCGCCCCGTCGAATGCATACTTCGACGGGGCGGTTTCCTTTGTCGCGAAGGTCCCCCTCAAGGCGCCGTGCATTTTTGGGAGTATTCAGCACAGCCAAGAGCTTTGGGCTCCGCAGCAGAGGCGTTAGATAGCGAATACCCCTGCAGCCTGAGACCCAGCAGCCCATAACACCGCCTATTATTCGCGAAAAGCATCGACAAGCACGGATTTTTGCCCGAACGACGGTATACAGGAGCCTTCGATTGCAGAATACTCGCAAAAATGCACGTCGCCACCACCCCCACATGGCGCGACGCAAAACAAAAGCGCGGCCTAAAAGGCCGCGCACCATCTTTAATTCAGATTAATTATTGTTCGTTGTGACATCGCCGAGCCCGCAGGGCGGATAAGACAAATTACGCGACGGTGTAAACCCAGTTGTGCTTATCCTCAACAGCACCAGACTGGATGCCCGTCAGGGTCTCGCGAAGTTTCTTCATCACGGGGCCGATCTCGGTGTAGCCAGCCGGGAAGGTCACAGTCTCGTCGGCACCGTAGACCTTGTTGTCGATCTCACCAACCGGGGAGATGACGGCAGCGGTGCCGCACAGGCCGCACTCCACAAAGGTGCCGGCCTTGACCTCGGCCCACTCGACGGGACGCTGGTCGACGGTCATGCCCAGGTCCTGAGCAACCTGAACGAGCGAACGGCGGGTGATGGAGGGCAGGATGGAGTCGGTGTGCGACTGCGGAACGACGAGGGTGCCATCCTCCTTCACGAACAGGACGTTAGCGCCACCGGTCTCCTCGACATAGGTGCGGGACTCGGAGTCGAGATACAGGTTCTCGGCATAACCCTCGCGGTGAGCCTCCATCGTGGGCTTCAGGGACATGGCGTAGTTGAGGCCGGCCTTGATGTTGCCGGTGCCGTGCGGTGCGGCGCGGTCGTACTCGGAAACGCGCAGCTTGACGGGCTTAAGGCCGCCCTTAAAGTACGGACCGACCGGGGTCACGAGAATGCGAAACGTGTATTCAGGAGCGGGAGCCACGCCGATCACGTCACCGGAGCCGATCATAAACGGACGCACATACAGGGTTGCGCCAGAGCCGAAGGGCGGAACCCAAGCGGCGTTGGCAGAAACGACCTGCTTGACGGCCTCAACAAACTTGTCCTTGGGGAACGGCGGCATCTCGAGGCGCTGGGCAGAGTTATACATACGCTCAGCATTCATGTCGGGACGGAAGCAGACGATGCTGCCGTCCTCGGCGGTGTAGGCCTTCAGGCCCTCAAAGACCTCCTGGCAGTAATGGAAGATGCCACCGCACTCGGAGACGTGCAGGGTGTGGTCGGTGGTCAGGCCACCCTCGTCCCACTCGCCGTCCTTCCAATGGGCCTCGTAGCTGTAATCGGTCTTCATGTAGCCAAAGCCGAGGCTACCCCAATCGATATCCTTCTTCTCGACAGTCATATGTCGCTCCTTACATACACAGTTGCAAACTCGCGAACTCGTACGCAAGGACCGAGGCCGACCGCGTCGCAACGTCGCACGCCCGGAGCGTAGAGCCGGACGGGACACGCGAACGGCATCGAAGCCGATGGCACGTCGATTCGCATGCACGAGATTGTACTCCGCACACGCATCGGATAAAACGTTTTTCTTTAACTAACTAAAGTATTTTCATTTGACCGAAGCAAAAAGGCCCGCCACCGTAAGCGGTGACGGGCCTCAACTGCACGGTTTGTGTGCTGGCTCGAGCTACGCGTTCTTTTTGCCCAGCTTTGCCTTAACCAGGCCGACCACGGTCGGGATAATCGACACGGCGACGATGCCGATAATCAGCAGCTCAAAGTGCTCCTGCACAAAGGGGATGCCGCCAAAGAAGTAGCCCAGCAGCGTAAAGACCGTCGACCAGGTAATGCCACCCAGCACGTTAAAGATGACAAAGTTGCGCCAGTGCATGCCGCCCATGCCGGCGATAAAAGGCACAAAGGTGCGGATAAACGGAAAGAAGCGACCCAGGAAGATGGCCAGGTGGCCCCATTTGTCCAAGAAGTCCTCGGACTTTTTAATGCGCTCGGGCGTCATGGCCTTGACCTTGCCCGAAGCGATGATCTTTTTGCCAAAGAAGTGACCGATCATAAAGTTGCACTGATCGCCCAGGATGGCCGCGGCCCATGCGGTGGCCAGAAGCGCCACGATGTTAAAGCCGCCGTTGTGGGCAAAGAAGCCCGAGGCGAACAGCAGCGAATCGCCGGGAAGGAACGGGAAGAACACCACGCCCGTCTCGATAAAGATGATCAGGAACACGCAGCCGTAGGCCATAAGCGGGCCGGCGGCGATCCAACTGGCGATCGCGGTGCGCGGGTCCTTGAGCAGCTCGGCGATAAAATTAATGAAACCCATGAAGCTAAACCTCTCAGTTGTGGGCGCGGACACGTCCAAGTTGACCAGTATACGGTTGCGGCGCCCCCTCGTGCGCAACCCCACAAAAGCATGACTCCATTACCAGCAAGTTTGCATAACTGACACTTGTCGCCCAAAGCAAAGCAAGATCGCCCTTCTTAATCCCTAGCGAATCGCTATACTTTATTGAATTGCATTGTCGCGGCGCTAAGGGAGGGCGGCCGGTGAGCTTTATCAATACCATTCGCGAGGACATCAAGACCGTCCAGGCGCAGGACCCCGCCGCGCAAAACGGCCTAGTCATCTTCCTTTCTTACCCAGGCCTGCACGCCAAGTGGAACCACGTGCCCGAGCACTGGCTCTGGGAACATGGCCACCGCTCGCTCGCCCGCGTGCTCTCGCAAATCACCCGCCATATCACCGGCGTCGAGATTCACCCTGCCGCACAGATCGGCAAGCACTTCTTTATCGACCATGCCATGGGCGTCGTCATCGGCGAGACCACCATTGTGGGCGACAACTGCGTGCTCTACCAAGGCGTCACGCTCGGCGGTACCGGCAACGAGACCGGCAAACGCCACCCCACCCTGGGCAACAATGTCACGGTGGGCACGGGCGCCAAGGTGCTTGGCAACATCCACATTGGCGACAACGTCAAGATCGGCGGCAACTCGGTCGTCGTCAAGGACGTGCCCGACAACTGCACCGTCGTGGGCGTGCCCGGGCGCATCATCAAGCGCAACGGCTGCCGCGTGTTCGAGGAGAGCTTCGACGCCAAGCAGCATCGCGAGTACATGCCCGACGATGCCGCCGAGCAGAGCGCCCTCAACCGCCAGGGCATCAACGAAAACGCCCGTCGCGTCAAGGAACTCGAGCGAGAGGTGGCCGAGCTCAAAGCCCTCGTCGCCAAGCTCGTGGACGAGCGCTAGGGCCGTGGGCAGCCGCCACAGCATGAACGCCAGCACAAAAGGCGCGCCAGGGAATCCGCCCCCGGCGCGCCTTCTTTTCGATGCGACATGCGGGACTGCCCCTTTGTCACCTTATGCGAACTGGCTTAGGTAGAGGTCGGCGTAAGCGCCCTCGGCAGCCAGCAGCTCCTTGTGCGTACCCTGCTCGATGATATTGCCGTGATCCATGACCAGGATGAGGTCGGCATCGACGATCGTCGACAGACGGTGCGCGATCACAAAGCTCGTGCGCCCGCGCATGAGCGCGTCCATGGCGCGGCCGATGGCAAGCTCGGTGCGCGTGTCCACGCTCGACGTCGCCTCGTCCAGGATGAGGATCGCCGGGTTGTTGAGCAGCACGCGCGCAATGGTCAGCAGCTGGCGCTGACCCTGGCTAATGCTCTCGGCATCGTTGGCCACCCGCGTGTCATAACCCTGCGGCATGGTGCGCACAAAGAAGTCGACCTGCGCGGCGCGCGCAGCTGCCACGATCTCGTCGCGCGTCGCCTCGGGACAGCCGTAGGCGATGTTCTCGGCAATGGTGCCATCGAACAGCCAGGCGTCCTGCAACACCATGCCAAACTGCTGGCGCAGCTCGCCGCGGTCCATGCGGCTCGTGTCCACACCGTCGAGGGTAATGCGGCCACCGTCGATCTCGTAGAAGCGCATGAGCAGATTGATGAGCGTGGTCTTACCCGCACCCGTGGTTCCCACCACGGCGATCTTCTGACCCGGCTCGGCGGCAAACGACACGTCGCGCATGAGCGGCTTGTCGGGCGCATAGCCAAAGCGCACGTGCTCAAAAGCGACGCGGCCCTCCACCTTGCCCGGCAGCTTGGCAGCCTCGCCCGGCTGCGGATCGGCCTCCATCTCGGGCTCATCGAGCAGGTCGAACACGCGCTCTGCGCTCGCCAGCGCGCTCTGCAGCGAGTTAAAGGTAAACGACAACTGCGTCATGGGTTCGGACGCCTCGTAGATAAACTGGAAGAACGCCTGGAACACGCCGACGGTCATATGCCCGGCAACCAGCATGCTGCAGCCCACCAGCGCAATCACGATCTGCGCCAAACGGCCGATAAAGCGCACCGCAGGGCCGACGGCGTTAATCATAAAGTCGGCCTTGGTGCTCACGCGCGCCAACTCGTTCGAAGCCTCATGCACCTCGGCCGAGCTCTGGCGCTCACGGTTGAACGCGCGAATCACCAGGCGGCCCGAATAGCCCTCCTCGACCGCACTCGTAATCTTGGACACCCACTCCTGGCGCTCGCCCGTCACGTCATGCGTGCGGCGCGAAACTACCTTGGTCACCAGCAGCGACACCGCCGTAAAGCCCAAAAAGACGAGCGTGAGCTCGACGCTGAACACAAACATCATGCTCACAGCGCCCACAACCGTACCGATCGACACCAGAAGCTGCAGCAAGCCGCGCTGCATGCTCTCGGACATCTTGTCCAAGTCGTTGGTCGCACGGCTGACGACCTCGCCGGGACGATGCGCGTCAAAGTAGGCAAGCGGCAGACGGTTGAGCTTTTGTGCGATGCGGTTGCGTAGGCGCAGGTTGAGGCGCTCGGCAACGCTCGACATCAAAAAGCTCTGGAGTGCGTAGAACGAGGCGGCGGCGGTCCAGATCATAAAGTAGATGAAGATGGTCCTGCCGCAGTTCTCCCAGGTAATGCTGAAGGTAGTGTTGTTGGCAAACGCCACCTTCATGTGCCCCCACAGTTCATCGATCACGCGGGCGCTGTAGGCCGGCGCCGCGGTGTTAAAGATGGCATAGAACACGATGCTCGCGAACACGATATAGAAACGCCAATGGTCGCCGGCGGCCTCGCTCCACAGGCGGCGCACCGTCGCCCAGGTGTCGCGGGGCGTCTCGTCCTCGTCCTCGTCGTCAACATCGCGCATGCGCTCTGCCTCGGCACGGGCACGTTCGTCCTCGGCACGCTCGTTTTCCTCGTACAGCGCCTGGCGACGAGCCTCGCGCTCGGCCGCAGCCCTGGCGGCGTCATCCAGCTCGGTCGACGCGGCAGCCTGCTCGACCGTTTTCTCGCCAGCGTCCACAGCGTTCGAATCGATTGCGTCACCGCACTTCTTGAGCTCCTCGGTCATGCTACTCACCTCCCTTCATCTGCGATTCCGCGATAGCGCGGTACACCTCGCAGGTTTCCATGAGCTCGTCGTGCGTGCCCAGGCCCACGACCTCGCCGTCCTTGAGCACCACGATCTGGTCGGCATGCAAGATCGTCGAGATGCGCTGCGCGATGATGAGCACCGCAGCGTCGCGCGTCTCCTCCTGCAGCGCATGGCGCAGTGCCGCATCGGTCTTAAAGTCCAGGGCCGAAAAACTGTCGTCGAAGATATACAGGTCGGCGCGCTTCATGAGCGCGCGGGCAATGGCCAGGCGCTGGCGCTGACCGCCCGAAAAGTTCGTGCCACCCTGCGCTACCGGGGTATCGAGCCCCTGCGGCTGATCGAGCACAAAGGTGCTCTGGGCAACCTGGAGCGCGTGGAGCATATCGGCCTCGGTCGCGTCTTCGTTGCCAAAGCGCAAATTGCTTGCCACGGTGCCCGAGAACAGCCATGCCTTCTGCGGGACGTAGGCAATGCGCCCGCGAATCTCGTCTTGCGAAAGGTCGCGCAGGTCAACACCGTCCAGGCGAATGGCGCCCTTCGTGGCATCGTGAAAACGCAGCAAGAGCTTTGCCACCGTCGACTTACCCGAACCGGTCGAGCCCACGATCGCGGTGGTCTGCCCGCGACGACAGGCAAAGCTCAGGTCGCACAGGGTGTCCTCGTCGGCATCGTCAAAGCGAAACGACATGTGATCGAACACGGCGACCGCATCGGCCCCGTCCTTTGAGTCGGACGCGGCCGCATCGAGCGTACGCTGGCCATCGACGATGCTCGGCTTAATCTCCAGCACCTGCTGTGCGCGGTTCAGACATGCGGCGGCACGCGGAAGCGTCAGCACCACCATCTGGGCCATCATCACAAAGAACAGGATCAGAAGCGCGTACTCCAGCACCGCCGAGATGCTCGCGATCTGCATGGCGTGGGCGCCCACGCGGTTGCCGCCCACCCACAGTACCGCCACCTCGGCGATATTCATCAGAAAGAAGGTGGAGCTGTCGAGGCCCACAAACAGATGGTTGACTTTGATGGCGTTGGCGGCGTAGTCGCTAAACACCTCGTCCAGGCGCTGTTCCTCACGACGCTCCTTGTTAAACGCACGGATGACGCGCACGCCCACGATGTTTTCGCGCAGCACCACGTTCATACGGTCGATAAAGCTCTGCAAGCGCATAAAAATCGGAGCCGCGTTGGCAACCGTAAAGACCGCCGCAACCAGCACGATCGCAACCACGACGCCCAGAAGCATGCCCATGGCCGGATCGATGAGCCAGGCGAAGATGATGCCTGCCACCGCCAGGAACGGCACCGGCAGCACCAGCTGAATGGTCTGCAGAATCGCCTGCTGAATCACGTTGATGTCGTTGAGCGAGCGCGTGATCATCGAACCCGTGCCAAAGCGCTCAAAGTCACTGGCAGACAGCTCGAGCGACTTGTCGTAGACGGCATTGCGGATATCGCAGGCCACGTTGGCGGCCAGGCGCGCCGAAAGATAGCAGCCCAACACCGCGCCGCCGCTGGCCATGCCGGTCGCGATAAGCATGTAGAGACCGTTGCGCAAAATGTAGTCGACATCGCCCGTGGTGATACCGGTGTTGACCATGTTCGCCAACATCGTGGGTACCAGCAGTGTGCCAACGTTGTCGATTAGCAGCACCAACAACGTCACCGCGACAAGCCTGCGATACGGCTTCATAAACCTCATTAAGAGTCGCACGACTCCCCCTCACCTTGATTCTCGGCCTGGCTCTCGGCAGCGATATGTTGCTTAAAGGCATCGCACTCATCGCCGAGCACCTGAGAGAATTTTCCGATTAGGCGCATGATTTCGCGTTGCTCACACGGCTCAAGCGCGCCAAAGGCTCGCTGCTCGGCCTTGAGCGCCGGCAGCGCATAACGCTCGGCAAACCGCATGCCCGCTTCGGTCAAACGCACAACCTTGTTCTTACGGCTGCCTTCGGCAAACTCCAACGTTGCAAAGTCCCGCGCCGTCAAGGTTTTAATGGCCGAGTTGATGGTCTGCTTGCTGTAGAACCATTCGCTCGTCAGGCGGCTTACGGCAATACTGCCGCCCGCCGTGCTGGTATCGACGAGCATCCAGTAAGCGCAGTCCGAAAGACCGCAGGCGCGCGAGAACTCCGAATAGATATGGTCGAGTCCATTGAGCAACCGGTCGAAGTCGACCAGCGTAACCGCACTATCCATCTATCCCACCATTCGATTGTCCGATTTTTGACCAATTTATATCTCTAGATTAGTCCGAGTTTTGACTATCGTCAACAGGCTCTCCGCAAATGCCTGCACTTTTATGGCCTATCGGCAGAAAAAGACCGCCGGCGCGGGGGCGGCGCCAGCGGTCACGTGAAAATCGGGTTTTATTGCCTGTTAGGCGGCGACGGCCTCATAGACCGTAGCGCCCGAGAAGCTGTCATGCAGGCTCTTGCCGGCAATCCACGGCAGCTCGACGACCTCGCAGACCGTGTTGACCAGCTCGGAGCAGTCAGTAAAGTGGCCCTTGTCGTTGAGGGCCTCGCAATCCTGAACACGCCAATAGCCATCGGTGTGCGTGATGTAGTACTCGTGATCGTCAATCGTCACAAAAGCGCGCGTCTTGGAACGCAGCAGCTTCAGAAATCCTTCGAAGTCGGTCTCGACGACATCTCCAGCCTGGAACATGATAGTTACCTCCTGGCCCGGCGCCACCACGGCGCATTGATAAACGTTGGTACTCCTTTAGTAAAACCTTTATCAGAGGTTATGCGTTCGTCATTTAGGCAAGTGGTAAAAAACCGCAGGGTAGACGGGATAAAACGTTTAACCATCCCATTTGTTTGTCACATTCTGAAGGTACTTTTATGCAAACCTACTTTCCCAATTGGAATCTATCCTTTTGGCCGGGCAATTGACCGTCTACCGTTTGAGCCCGACGGGTATGAACGGGGCATCTGCAACGCCACTACAAGGAGACACCATGGAGACTATCGAAGCGCTCATCCACCGCCGCAGCTGCCGCAAATACAGCGATCGTCCCGTCGAGGCCGAAAAGCTTGCACGTATTATCGAAGCTGGCCAATATGCACCGAGCGGCATGGGCCGCCAACCGGTGACGTTTGTCGCCGTCACCGACCCCGCGACCGTCAAGCGTCTCTCACAGCTCAACGCCCAGGTCATGGTCAGCAACAGCGACCCCTTCTATGGTGCCAAGACCGTTGTGGTGGTGCTGGTTGACCGCAGCGTGCCCACGCATCTGGAAGACGGCTCGCTCGCCATGGGCAACTTGCTCAACGCCGCCTATGCACTGGGTGTCGATTCGTGCTGGATTCACCGCGCGCATGAGGTCTTTGACTCGCCCGAGGGCCTGGAGCTACTGGCCAGCTGGGGCCTGCCCGCCGACGGCAGCCTGCGCGGTGTCGGTCACTGCATTCTGGGCTATGCCGAGGACACGCTACCCGAGCCCAAACCCCGCCGCGACAACGTCGTCTACGTAAGGTAACCCAGGAGCGTCATAGGGGTAGCTAATTTGGGACGGGGCTATTTTAGCCACCCCACTCGCAACTTATCTTGCCGATGGAGTTGTCGTCGTTTCGTTCGTCTGGGCCGTTTCGGCGCCGTCGCCCCGTTCGTCCTCGTCCTTTTGCGCATCGGCGATGGTGGAGGCCGCCGCAACGATTCCGCGCTGGGGCGCGACGCCCGTCTGGGTCTGTGCGCCCTCGACAACTTCTGTACCTACATGCGCGAGCTCGGGCGATTTAAACATTGCGTCCAAGTTGGCGCCGCCGCCGGCGTAGCCAAGCGCAGCGAATGCGATGACGATCACTGCAACGACGACCACGATCGGCACGTAGCGATGCCAGCCGGCGGGATTGAGCCCGCTGCGACGAGCCGCCCCGCGGCTGATGTAACCGAGCGTTCCGTCGTGCTTGAGCTTTGAGCCCACCACGCGCTTGCGGCCCCACAGCGACGACTCGGCCTGCATGGCTAAGCGAGCGCTTGCCGAAGGATAGCCATATTTAGTGCGCTTGAACGAGCCATCAAATCCCGAGGCGTGTTTGCCCCACGTCACCGATGTCGTGCGTCGGTTAACCGGCGCGGCGCTCCGTCTTCTGCGGCTCGGTTTTGCAGTCTCAGCCATATGCCCTCGCACGCCGTAACCAAATCGAAACAATAACGCTTTGGACTGTAGCACACGCGTCGCGCGCGGTCACGGGCGCCTCGCTCAACGGTCATCGTCCTTCAGCAAGCGCCACAGCGTTGTACGGCTTATGCCCAGCACCTCCGCCGCACGGGTTCGGTTGCCGTGTAGATGATCTACAACCAGATGCGCGATATCTCGCTCGGTATCGGCCAGCGGTCGCAGGATATACAGGTCACTTTCGAGTGTCGGGGCGCCAAAGGTTGCGGTCTTAATCACGTCCTCTTGGGCGAGCACTTCCTCCGCCACAGCGCGGTCCACCGTGCCCGCCCCCACCAATATATACAGTCGTTCCGAGACCTCGCGGAGCTGCAGATAGTTGCGCGGCCAGCGGTAAGCATCGAGCGCCTTCGTCGCCGCGGCGGACAGCGTGGGTGCTGCCGTCCCAAATGCATCAGCGAGATATTCCAAATAGCGCGCAACCTTTGTCGACGCGGCTCCCTGCTCGGCAATCGCCGGCGCCACGCTCACCGCGCAGGCGAAACGCTCGGTCACAAAGGCGGCTTGATCACTTTCGCCGCCGCCCGGCATGTCATTCGCTGTCAGCACCACATGGCAGCGCGTCGCCAACGCGGTGTCGGCCATCGTGGAAACGAGCTCGCGGAGGCGCTGGGGGCCAACCGCGTTCCAGCCCTCAATGCAAAGGGTCAGCCCCGTTTGGAACAACGGCGATTCGGCGCTTTTGAGCACATGGCGCCAACCGCGCTCGGTGAGCTCATCGAGCGCGACGGAAACAAAGGGTTGATCGGCAAAAGGGCCATCCAGATAGAGGCGCATGGCGATCTCGGCCTGGCCCGCGCCCAACTCGCCCTCGAGCATAAGGGGCACCCCGCGCGCATAGCTCTCGGCAACCGGTGCGGCTACCGCAGCGGCACCTTCAACGATGCCGTACGCGCTCGATTCGTAGCGGGCCTCAACTTCGTCGGCGTTGAGCCACTCGATGCCCGCATGCGCCGCGGCGCCGCGCACCTCGCGGACCACGGCGACCCAAAGGCCCCCGCCCTCTTTGTCGGTGGGGCGAACGGTCAGGCTCAGACGCGTACCCGCACGCCCCATAACCAGACGCGCGCCGTCTCCTATACGGTCGAGGCGTTCGGCAACAAAAGCCGCCACATCCCGCTCAAGCGCCGCGTCATTCATGGTCGAAATCGCGACGTCCCCACGCGCATCGATTGCCAATGCCGAGGCCCCGGCAGCAGCCAGGGCCTCGGTCAAGATGTTCAGCTTGGCATCGCTATCCATGATTTGCCCCTGTCCGTGACGACGTGCAGCCGCCGACGGTCGTACGACCGAGTGTTTCAAAATTGAACGATATTGCTCACCAAACACTATAGGGCAGAGAGCGCCGTCCTGCGAGTATAGGTGTTGCCCCGCATCGCCATCCTGGCGGGGCGATAAGAGCTCTTCGGGACCTATAAACCTGCGGACAAGCCATACCCGCAAGAGCTCCTATCGCTCCACCGTGAGAATGCGCTCACCAGCAGCCAACACGCAAACTGGCTACTTCTCTACCAGATTCCCAGCACGTGCTGCATTCCCAAGCTCATGCACGCAATGCCAATCCAACAGCAAAAGCCCAGCGCGATGGGCTTGCCGCCCTTTTTGACCAGCTCGACGATATCGGTATTAAAGCCAATAGCCGCCATGGCCATCACGATAAAGAACTTCGAAAGCTCCTTGATGGGCGCCGTAAAGGACGCGGGAAGCTGAAGCACCGTGGTGATCACGCTCGCCAGCACAAAGAACAGCACAAACATGGGAAACGCGCGTTTAAGCGAGAACGTGCTTTTAGCGTCGCCGCCGGCCTTGCGCGCCAGATGCATCTGCCAGCATGCGAGGACCAACGTGATGGGGATAATGGCCAGCGTTCTGGTGAGCTTGACCACCGTGGCGCTCTCGAGCACATTGGCGCCGGGATGCATGCTGTCCCAGGCGCTCGCCGCAGCCGTTACGGACGAGGTGTCGTTGATGGCGGTGCCGGCAAACAGGCCAAAGCCCTCGTCTGTCAGCCCGAGCATACCGCCGAGCGTCGGAAACACGAGCGCCGCGATAACGTTAAACAGGAAGATGACCGAAATGGCCTGGGCAATCTCGCGATCGTCGGCATCGATGACGGGCGCGGTCGCGGCGATGGCAGAACCGCCGCAAATCGACGAGCCCACACCCACAAGCGTCGCGATCTTACCCGGCACGTTCATAACGCGGCAGAGCACAAAGGCAATGACAAGCGAAGTCGAGATTGTCGCCACGATAATCGGCAGCGACTGGGCGCCCTTGGACAGAATCTGCGAGAGGTTCATGCCAAAGCCAAGCAGGATTACCGCGTACTGCAAGACTTTTTTAGACGTATAGGTGACGCCGGCGGCGAGCTGTTCGCGACGATTCTTGGGAAAGACGAGCGCCAGGACCATGCCAAAGAGGATGGCGAATACCGGACCGCCGACCACCTCAATTTGTTTGCCGAGCAACGTCGCGGGGGCAGCGATGATCAGGCAGAACAAGACACCCTTCCAGCGCTCGCGTACGATATTTGCCAGTTGCATATGGGATTCCTTCTTTCTATTTCACGTTTGCGACGGCTTATGATACGGCAACATTGAGCGCAGCCTTGCGCAAACACAGACTAAGATGCCGCAATAGTTCTTGGGCAACAGCCGAATTACCCACCGCGGAGAGCTGATTCGCGGCATAATTAACAACTGACATATGAGTTTGATAGAACAGTTGCGAGGCGCTATGGAAGAATCGATGCACGTCGGCGAGCAGGAAACGAGCCTACAGGACCAGTCCTACCACACCATTCGACGCAAAATCGTCTACCTGGACTACAAGCCGGGCGAAAAGCTGGGCGTCAAGCAACTTTGCGACGACCTGGATATGGGGCGCACGCCCGTGCGCGAGGCTTTGGTTCGCTTGGCGCAGGAAGGCCTGGTGCGCACCGTGCCCCAGAGCGGCACCTACGTCTCACCCATCAACCTCACCCTTGCCGAGAGTGCCTGCTACATCCGCGAACATCTGGAAAAGCAGGTGATTGTGGAGTGCTGTGCGCGAGCCACGTCGGCCGGCATCGAGCAGCTCGACCGCGCCATCGTGCTGCAGGAAAAAGCCATGGCCGAAGAGGATCGCATCGGCTTCTTTTTGAGCGACAACCTCATGCATCACATGATTTTTAGCATCGCATGTCGCAGCACCGTTTGGTCGTGGCTCGAAGAGACCAATGCCGACCTGGAGCGCTTCCGCTGGCTGCGCGCCGCCACGCAGGTTCTCGACAATCGGGACATCGTGAACGAGCACAAGCAGATTCGCCGCGCTATCGCCGGTCGCGACCCCATCGAAGCGAGCTTTTTAGTCAGCAAGCATCTGCACATGATGTTCCGCAACCAAACCGAGGTTCTGGACCAGTTCCCCGAGTACTTCGAGACCAGCAAGCTCCGCTAACCTGCCAAAACCACCACAAAGGGGACAGGCACCTTTGTGGTGGTTTCTCCGTACAAAAAGGCCCGACTCTGTCTGATGACGCGGAGCCGGGCCTTGGTCGTTAGAACGGCGGAACCAACTACTCGACTGTGACACTCTTTGCCAGGTTACGGGGCTGGTCGACGTCGCAGCCGCGCAGGATGGCCACCTCGCGGGCAAGCAACTGCAGCGGGACGCTCGCCGTGATGGGGCTGAACACGTCGCGGACGGCCGGCACACGAATGATGCAGTCGGCAATCTTGTTGATTTCCTCGTCACCCTCGGTGGCAACGACGATAACCTTGGCGCCGCGCGCCTTGCACTCCATGAGGTTCGACACGGTCTTGTCGTAGGTGGCACTCTTGGTGGCCACAGCGATGACAGGGAAGCCCGGGTCGATCAGGGCAATGGGGCCGTGCTTCATCTCGCCGGCGGCGTAGGCCTCGGCGTGCAGGTAGCTGACCTCTTTGAGCTTGAGCGCGCCCTCGTAGGAAATAGCGGCACCCATGCCACGGCCCACGAACAGCGCCGACTGCGCGTCCTTGCACAGCAGGGCGGCCTCATGCACAGCCTCGGTCTGGGTATCCAAAATCCACTGGATCTGCTCGGCCGTATCGGAAAGCTCGCGGAACAGCATGCGCGCCTGCTTAGTGGTCAAGCGGTACTTGACCTGCGCCAGCAGCAGGGCCAAAAGCGTAAGGCTCACGACCTGGCCGATGAAGCTCTTGGTCGAGGCGACCGCGATCTCCTTGTTGGCCTTGGTGTAGATGACGCCGTCGCTCTCACGCGCCACGGGGCTGCCCACCACGTTGGTGATGCCGAAGACCTTGGCACCCTTGATGCGCGCGTCGCGAATGGCGGCAAGGGTATCGGCCGTCTCGCCCGACTGGGACACGGCAACGACAAGCGTCGTCGGCGTAATGATGGGATTGCGGTAACGGAACTCGCTGGCCGCCTCCACCTCGGTGGGGATGCGAGCCCAGCCCTCGATGAGATTCTTAGCAATGAGGCCAGCGTGATAGCTGGTGCCGCAAGCGATCACGTAGACGCGATCGATGTCGTTGAGCTCCTCGAGCGAAAGGCCCAGCTCGTCGATGTCGAGCTCGCCGGCCGGCGTCATACGACCGACCAGCGTGTCGCGCACGACGCGCGGCTGCTCATGGATTTCCTTGAGCATAAAGTCGGGATAACCGCCCTTTTCTGCCATGTCCAGGTCCCAGTCGATGTGGGTGACCTTGGGCTCGATGACGTTGCCGGCCTCGTCGGTGTATTCGACGCCTGCGGGCGTGAGCTTGGCAAACTGACCGTCCTCGAGCACCACAACATCGCGGGTGGCGTCGATGAGCGCGATGACGTCGGAGGCGACATAGGCGCCGGTCTCGCCTGCGCCGACCACAATCGGGGAATCCTTGCGGGCTACGGCGATCACGCCGGGCTCGTCAGCGCACACGGCGGCCAGACCATAGGCACCGACCACGTGGGTGCACGCTTCGCGCACGGAGGCCATCAGGTCGTGCGTCTCGGCATAGGCCTCTTCGATCAGATGCGCGAAGACCTCGGTATCGGTCTCGCTCTTAAAGTGGTGGCCGCGGCCCTCCAGTTCTTCGCGCAGCTCGGCGAAGTTCTCGATGATGCCGTTGTGGACGATGGCGATACGACCGTCGCAGCTGGTGTGGGGGTGAGCGTTAACGACGGAGGGCTTGCCGTGGGTCGCCCAACGGGTGTGGCCGATACCGCAGGTAGCGTCGCTGTCGATGTTGGAAAGCTCGCTCTCCAGGCCCGCAACCTTGCCCACGCGGCGGATGACGTCGAGGTGCGCCGCGGCGCCCTCGC
Organism: Collinsella sp. AM17-1; assembly: GCF_003470665.1. GTDB lineage: Bacteria > Actinomycetota > Coriobacteriia > Coriobacteriales > Coriobacteriaceae > Collinsella. The sequence goes on along the minus strand of NZ_QRJZ01000017.1, from coordinate 20,699 downwards.
CCACCTCGAGCGCGACGCCCGAGGAGTCATAGCCGCGATACTCCATACGCTTGAGGCCCGTGACCAGGATGTTCTTTGCAATATCAGAGCCGGTGTAGCCGACGATTCCGCACATAGGATAAATCCCTTCGTTCGCGTGACTGCAAGACGTCCACGCACAGGGGGCGCTGAGACGTATAACGTTCGAGTATTGTACTCACGCAAGCGCAAGCTGATATACCAGAAGTGGTATCTCAACTTAGATACCACCCGATGCACACATGCCCAGCCGGTCCAAACCGCCACAATGGGGACAGGCACTTTTGTGGTGGTTTGGACCGGGGCGGCGCTCTGTCCCAGCGAAAGATCTCGATCTGTAACATCTGGGGCTCCGGAAGCCGGCTTAGTGTTACAGATCGAGACATTACAGTTCGGCCCCTGCACTATGTCTCGATCTGTAACAGGTAGAGCCGGTTTTGCCGTCCAGGTGTTACAGATCGAGACAATTGAAGGCCCAGGCAGCTCAAACCACCACAAAGGTGTCTGCCCCCTTCGTGGTGGTCGCGCTGGCAACGGCGTTTCCCCAGATAAACCTGCCAAAATAAACCTGTCCCTTTTTGGTAGGTTTGGGATGCTACAATCTGGCTTGTACTTGAAACGCATCAAAGGGGCCGCTATGGCAAAGGTAAAAATCAGCGACGTCGCGCGCGAGGCCGGGGTTTCGTTGGGCACGGTTTCCAACGCGCTCAACCATCCCGAAAAGCTGCGCCCCGAGACCCTCAAGCTCATCAACGAGACCATCAATCGCCTTGGCTACCTGCCCAACCAAAGTGCCCGTCAGCTCGCAGGCGGCACCACCAAGTCCTTTGGCCTGGTCCTCCCCCGTCTTGATCACGGCTTCTCGCTCCAAATTGCCAGCGGCGCCCATAACGAGGCCCGCAAGCACGGTTACGACCTGCTCATCGCCAACGCCGATAACGACGGCATTCTCCAGGACCATTACCTGCGCTACTTTATGGGCACGCAGATGTCCGGCGTCATGGTTCAGCCCATGGCGTCCCCCGACTGGCACCCCGCTATGACCAAGATGCCCGTGCCGATCGTCCATCTGGACATCCACTGTTCCGAACCCGGTTACTACGTGGCCGCCGACAACGAGGCGCAGGGGCGCATTATCGCCGAGCTCGCCGTTGCCCGTGGCGCACGCCATATCACCGTTGTGGGCAGAGCGGCATTTATGCAGCTCACCCTGCGCGTACTTGGCATCCACAAGGCCCTTGCCCTGCACCCCGATATCAAGATCGAAGTCATCGACGCCGGCGAATGGAATACCGCTGCCGACGGCTACAGCATCGGCGCCCAGATTGCCGAGCGCTCCGGCGACGAGCGCCCCGATTTTGTCATCGGCCTGACCGACGTACTGGCGTCGGGCGTTATCTCGGCGCTGATAGACAAAGGCATCTCCGTCCCCGAGCAGGTCCGCGTGGCCGGCTGCGACGGCAATCCACTTGCCTGGAGCGGGTCGGTCCCCCTTACCACCGTGGCGCCGCCGGGCTACGAAATTGGCCGCAAGGGTGTTCAATTGCTCATGGAGCAAATCGAGAACAAGGCGCCGGCAAAGACCAAGCACGTCCGCATCGGCTCTGCAGCGCGCACCGTCACCGCGGTCACAGCCATCGAGGACATCAACCGCCAAGAACTCGTGCGGCCGTTCCTGCTGGAACGCGCCAGCACCCAGGCAAGCAACCACGCCGAAGCCACCGCCATCAACCTGGGCGCGTATCTATAGCACGCGCGCAAGTATGCCAAGTCGCCGCTTAAGCAAAAGGGGCCCGACCATTGCCGGGCCCCTTTTGCTTAAGCGCAAACGTGGGTAATTGCTCGTTTCAACACCGCAATTGTCTAGAGCACGGCCTTGACCGCCGCCGTCAGATCGAACAACGTATCGAGCACGGCCTCGCAGCCGTCCACGACGTCCTGCGGCAGCGGCACGATATCGGGGACAGCAAAGACGTGGCAGCCAGCCGTAATGCCCGAGACGCAGCCGTTGCGCGAATCCTCGACCACGGCACATTCCTCGGGAGCAAAGCCCGCGCGCTCGCAGGCAAGCAGATACATCTCGGGGTCGGGCTTGCCGTGCACGACGTCCTCGCCGCAGGTCACCGTTTCAAACTTGTCAAAGAGGCCAACCATCTTAAGGTTGCGCTCGGCCGTAACGAGGCGCGACGACGTCGCAAGGCCTACGTGATAGCCCGCAGCCAGCAGCTCGTCTATGCACTCGGCAGCGCCGGCCTTAAGCTCCAGATCGGTCTTGACCATCTCGTCGCGAATCTCCTTGTGGCGGGCATAGATCGCCTCAGCGGTTTCCCTACTGCCGCAATGCGCCTCAAGGATGTCCATGACATCGGGCAGCGTGCGACCGATAAATTGATGAATCAGCGTGTCATCAATCGCGACACCCAGCTCAGCGGCGGGCGCTTTCCATGCCTTGATGCCCAGACGCTCGGTGTCGACCAGCGTTCCGTCCATGTCAAAAATAACAGCCTTGATCATATCGGTCCCCCATCAACTCTCGCTGTCGCATTGCCGTAACTCTACCGCATTTGGCAACTTGTATATAACGTATATACCATATTGCACTTTCGTTACATAGATAGAAGTCTTATGGCAAGTAACGCATTAGGATTATAGTTTTCGATCGAGTACTCAACGATAAGGATCGTTTCATGATTTTAGACACCACGGCACCCGCAGAGGAGCTTCAAGACAAGCTATCGGCGCTCGAACAGCTGCTTTTGGCATACGGGCGCGTGGCTATCGGGTTTTCCGGCGGCGTTGACAGCAGCTTTTTGGCCGCCGTATGCGCCCGCATCATGCCTACCAATACCCTCCTCGTCCATCTCACCACGCCGCTCATCGGCACACCCGAGCAGGCTTCGTTTGAGCGGTCCGTTGACGGACAAACCGATGAGGGTCCGCATTTTATGCTCCCCGTGCTCAATCTTTCGGTCGATCAGCTGCAGCTCCCCCAGGTAGCCTGCAACGATGCCGACCGCTGCTACCACTGCAAGCGCGCCGGCTTTACCGCTATCGTCAACCACGCCAAGTCGCTCGGCTTTCCCACCGTCATCGATGGCAGCAATGCAAGCGATCGCGGTGACTACCGCCCCGGCATGCGTGCGGCAGAAGAGCTCGGTGTACGCTCACCCCTTATGGAGGTCGGCTTTACCAAGGACGAAGAGCGCGAGCTGCTGCGCGCATGGGGCTACCCCGTCTGGAACCTGCCGGCAGGCGCCTGCTTGGCCACGCGCATTCCCACGGGCGAGGAGCTTACGCGCGAGAAGGTCGATTTAATCCGCGCCTGCGAGGATTATCTGCACGATCTTGACCTGGCGCAGGTCCGCGCACGCCTGGTCGGCGGCTGCATGCATATCGAAGCCGCCCCGGCAGATGTCGCCAAGATCGCCGCCCTCGGCGGTACCGTGGTCAACGACGAGGGAAAGACCCCGCTGCCCGCCGCCATCGAGTCCGCGCTGCGCAACCTAGGCTGCGGACACATCTCCCCCGAGGTCGCCCCCTACATCCACGGCAACATGAATCTTTAAGTTACGCCGGTTTACAAACGGCGTAACCGCTCGGCGCTGCGCAGGCCCCGGGCATGGCAATCTGACGTTCAACTGCACGGGCGCGACCAAAAGGTCAGCGCCCGCTTGTTTCACGTCACCTTGCCGCACCCGGAACCTGCTCGCTAGCGCGTGCTCAACCTGAACTGCGTTAACTGACCTGCCAAAAAGGGACTGGTTTATTTTGGTAGGTTTTATCTTGGGAAACGTCGAATAGCCCCGCACATCCCAACCATCGCAGTCCCTTCTAGGACAAATGGACCGATAGTGCGCCTCCCCAATCTTTAAGAATCTGTTCGGCAAAACTGCCCGCGGCGTCTCCTGCTAGACTGGTAAATTCCGAACCGTCTAGCCAGGAGCCTCAATGTCGCGCAAGTCCGCCTACAAGCAAGTACTTTCCATCGGCACCGCCGTGGTGCTGGGGTTTGCGCTGTTCACAGGGTCGCTCGACGGAGCGCCCAAGCTGCTCTCGCCGCAAAGCGATGAGCAGGCGGCTGCTCTGGCCGAGAAGCAAAGCGAGAGCCCCAACCGCACCGACGACGAAGCGGACTTGGTCGCCCGGCTCGAATCGGGAACAGCGAGCTCCACGGACTCCGAAGATGATCAGGACTCCGGCGATGGCTCTGAATCCGCCACGACCGACACCGCTGACGATGCCTCTTCAAACGTCACCCCCATCGACGAGGTCGAAAACCCCGATCTCGACCGCGCCCGCGGCGTATATCTCAGCAGCATTCCCGACTACGCCGGCAACCCCTACGTTGCCCTTCGCGCCGACAGCACGCACCCGTTGGGCACGCCATCATTCACGCTCGACGAATACGAGCGAGCTACCGAAGAGGGCTGCTTTAAGAAGTTCTCCAAGCTCGATAGCCTGGGCCGCACCCGCAAGGCACTCGCCTGCGTGGGTCCCGAATCGCTCGGTCAGGGCAAGCGCGGCGATATCTCGCGTATCCATCCCGCCGGGTGGCACCAGCAGCGCTACGGCTTTATTCCGGGTCAGAGCCTCTACAACCGCTGCCACCTTATCGCCTGGTCGCTCTGCGGCGAAAACGCCAACCGCAAGAATCTGCTCACCGGCACGCGCTATCTCAACGAAACGGGCATGCTGCCGTTTGAAGAGCAGATCCTCGACTATATCCACGACACAGGCAACCATGTGCTCTACCGCGTCACGCCCATGTACAACGAAGAGGAACTTGTCTGCCGCGGCGTGCGCCTTGAGGCGCAATCGGTCGAGGACCACGGCAAGACCCTCTGCTTCCACGTATATTGCTACAATCTGCAGCCGCACGTGCAGATCGACTACGCCACCGGCCGCAATCAGGCCTCGGGGGACTAGGGCAGACCAAGCTGCCCCAAAACCTAAAATGATCCGTTTTCCTCCGTCCCCCAGGGATCAAAAAGGGCCGCCCTGGATTGCCCAGAGCGGCCCTTGCACCGGCATGCATGTTGCAGGCAACGCCACGCGCTACTTGGCGCGGCCCTCCTCATAGCGCTCGACCAGTTTGGCCTGAACGTCATAGGGCACCTGCTCATAGCCCGCAGGCTTCATGGTAAAGTCGCCCGTGCCGCGCGTAATGGAGCGCAGACGCGTCGAGTAATCCGTCAGCTCGGCCAGCGGCGCCTGGGCAATGACCACGGTGTCTCCGCGCTCATCGGTCTCCATGCCCGTCACGCGACCGCGCGAGGCCGAGATGTCGCCCATCACGGCGCCGGCGTAGCTCTCGGGGATCGTCACCGTGATTTCCTCGATAGGCTCCAGCACCACTGGATCGGCATCGGCGCATGCCTTGCGCAGGCCGATGCGAGCCGCCGCGCGGAACGCCATCTCGTTGGAGTCGACGCTGTGATACGAACCGTCGTACACCGCGACGCGAATGCCCGTGAGCGGGTAGCCGGCAATAATACCGTCCTTCATGGTCTCCTGGACGCCCTTGTCCACGGCGGGAATCAGCGAGCGCGGGATGCGGCCGCCCACGACCTCGTCCACGAACTCATAGCCATCGCTTGTGCCGTCGGGCCCAATGAGCGGCTCAACGCGCAGCCAGCAGTCGCCATACTGACCGGCACCGCCGGTCTGCTTCTTGTGGCGGCCCTGTGCACTCGCCGTACGGCGGATGGTCTCGCGATACGGAATGCGGATCGGCACGCTTTTGGCCACGACCTTGGTGCGATCCTCAAGGCGATTGAGCAGGACCGAAACCTGCGCCTCACCCACGGCGGAGATGATAGTCTGGCCCGTCTCCTCGTCACGATCGATACTCATGGTCGGGTCTGCCTTGCAGGCCTTCTCGATAAACGTGTAGAGCTTCTCTTCGTCGCCGCGGTTCTCGGCCTCGATGGCAATGCGGTACTGCGAGTTGGGGAACTTAAACGCCGCCGCCTCGACCTTACCGGTAATGGAGAGCGTGTCACCCGTCTCTGCCGCCAGCTTGGGCGCCACGATGATGTCGCCGGCATAGGCATGGCCAACCTCGGTCATATCGCGGCCGCACATCACATACAAGTGAGCCAAACGATCGCTCTTGCGGGTACGCGCGTTGACCAACTCAAGACCCGGCTCAAGCGTGCCCGTCAGCACCTTGATAAAGCTGATGCGGCCCTGCTGCGGATCGGCCAGCGTCTTAAACACAAACGCCACCGGACGGTCATCGTCACTCGAAATCTTAAGCGAATCACCGTCGATGAGCGGCATCTCGCCGTAGTCGGTCGGCGCCGGGAAGTACGTGGCGATGTCGTCCATCAGCGAGTTGACGCCCTGCTCCTTAATGCAATCGCCCGCAAAGACCGGCACAAAGATGCGCTCGGCGATCGCCTTAGACAGCAGGCCTTCAAGCTCCTCCTGCGTCAGCGTCTCCTCGCCTTCCAAGTATTTCATCATCAGCTCATCGTCGGCCTCGGCCACCAGCTCGCACAGATGGTCATGGGCCTCCTCGGCCTGGGCACGATACTCCTCGGGAATCTCCGACTCAACGGCCTCGGCGCCGTTGCAATGGCGCGCCTTCATGCGCACCAGGTCGATGATGCCGTCAAAGTCCTCGCCTTCGCCCCAGGGAAGAGTCACGGCGCCCAGGCGCGTACCAAAGCGCTCCTGCAGCAGGTCCATGGTGGTCGCAAAGCTGGCCTCGGAGCGCGACAGGCGGTTTACAAACACCGCACGCGCCAGGCGCAGATCCTCGGCGGCATACCAGAGCTTAACCGTCGTAGGCTGCGGGCCGGCCTCGGCGTCGACCACAAACAGGGCCGTCTCGCAGACGCTCATCGCGGCAAAGGCGTCGCCGATAAAATCGGGATAACACGGGGCATCGAGCACATTGATGCGTGCGCCCTTCCAGTCGATCGGCGCGATGGTCGTCGAAATGGAAAATGCACGCTTGACCTCTTCGGGGTCATAGTCGAGCGTGGGCTTGGTGCCGTCGTGGCCGCCAAGGCGGGCGGTCTTGCCGGAAAGGTGGAGCATGGCCTCGGCGAGTGAAGTCTTGCCCACCCCGCCTTGGCCTACGAGCACCACGTTCCTTACGTTACCGGTCTTGGGAGCACCCATGATGACCTCCTTGCAGGGCCGCGCGCAATGCGCGACGCCAACGGGGAGAGTTCGCGGTCGGTGCCGTCCCGGGAGCAGCATGGTCGGCAGCCGAGCCGACTCACCCTCCAAATGTCCTATGCCACCACCCTACCCTCACGGGCGGCTGTCCATGCATACCTTTCGGCACACGTATGAATACAGGCGGCGAGAGGAAGAGACAAGCTTGTGAGGCAATTATTGAACCCCGTCGATGTAAACAAAAAGCCGCCACAGACCGTAAGACCTGTGGCGGCTTCGCCTCAATTAATAGTTGAGTAAATACCTGAGTCTATCCCTCGATACGGCTCAAGAACTCACGCGTGCGCTGCTCGCGCGGATGGTCGATAACCTGCTCGGCAGATCCCTCCTCGACAATGCGACCGCCGTCCATAAAGACCACGCGGTCGGCAACATCGCGCGCAAATTGCATCGCGTGGGTCACGATTACCATCGTCATATTCTGCGCCGCCAGGTCCTTAATGACACGCAGCACCTCGGCCGTCAGCTCGGGATCGAGTGCCGAGGTCGGCTCGTCAAAGAATAAGATTTCCGGATCGAGCGCCAGGGCGCGGGCAATACTCACGCGCTGCTGCTGACCGCCCGAAAGCTCACACGGCACCTTGTTCTCGTTGCCCGTAAGCCCCATCTGCGCGATCAACTCACGCGCACGCGTCTCCGCCTGCTCGCGCGGGCGCTTAAGCACGCGGATCGGCGCGTCGATGATGTTTTTCATCACCGTATAGTGCGGGAACAGATTGTAGTTCTGGAACACCAGACCAAACCGCGAGCGCGCCTGTTTGGGCACGTCGCCTTTCGCATAGACCGCACCCGGCCCCGCGTCCGTCGCAACGGCAAGGTCGCCAAACGAGAGAGAGCCTCCGTCGAGTGTCTCGAGCAGCGTGGCACACCGCAGCAGCGTAGACTTACCGCCGCCCGAAGGTCCGATAATCGCCACGACCTCACCGCGCTTGACTTCGAGTGAGATATCCTTGAGCACCTCATTGCCGCCAAACGCCTTACGCGCGCTTTCGATTTTCATCACTGAGTTAGTCATGATAATAGTCCAGCTTCTTTTCGGCGGCGCCCAGCAGCATCTCGACCACAAAGTTAAAGACCCAGTAAATCAGCGCCGCGATCGCAAACGGCACCATGCTCACTTGCGAGGCAACCAGCGCCTTGGCCGTCGAGAACATCTCCCCCACGCCGATGGCAAACGCCAGCGATGTGTCCTTGACCAGCGTGATGATCTCGTTGCCCATCGCCGGCAAAATGCGTTTGGCAACTTGCGGCATCACGATGTACAAAAATGTCTGCAGACGCGAGTAGCCCAGCACCTCGGCGGCCTCATATTGACCACGCGGAATCGACTGCAGGCCCGAGCGATAGATCTCGGCAAAGTAGCCGGCGTAGTTGATGATGAATGCCACAACGCACGCCGTCCATTTGGAATCGGGCGTGAGCGAGATGCCAAACACGTAGTACGGGGCAAAGTAGATCGCAAACATCTGCAGCATAAGCGGCGTGCCGCGCATCACCGAAATATAGATGCGCGCAATCCAACGCAGCGGCGCGACCTTGCTCATGCGCATAAACGCCACGGGGATTCCCAGCGGAATCGACCCGAGCAACGTCAGCACAAACAGCTGCAAGCTGACCAAGAATCCCTGGCCAAGCATCTGCATCATGACCTGAATAGACAACCCAAGCTCTCTTTCACAGTAACGGAACAGCGAACCCAATGCTAAAGCGGGTTTTCCAGGTGCCCGAGTTTGCCGTGAAAGAGGAGCGCCGCGTACTAAATGTACGCAAGCGACGGTTTGAACGGCAAAATCGGGTGCCTGGGAAAGCCGCTATTTGAGCACCCAGTTGTCGAAGGAAAGACCATAGCTTGAATACTTATCGCACAGGTCCTTGACCGTGCCGCCCTCGTAGAGCGCCTTGAGTGACTCGGTTACAGCATCGGCCGACTTGGTGTCGCCCTTCTTAAAGCCGACGGCGTAGTGCTCGCTGGACAGCGGCTTGTCGAGCTGCGTATAGGCATCGGGCTTGGCGGCCAGCTGATACTGAGCGATCGAGAGGTCACAGGCAACGGCATCGACCGCACCACTCTCGAGCTGCATAAACGCCGTGTTGTACTCACCGATGGTATCGAGCGTGGCAAACGTCGCGGCCAGATCCTTCTGGTCGCCCTCGAGCACATCCTGCGCAGCGGAATCAGTCTGGGTAATCACGGTCTTGCCGGCAAGATCGTCCCAGCTCTTGATACCCGCGTCCTTCTTGACCACCAACACCTGCTCGTTGAGCATATACGGCTCGGAGAACGTGTAGTCGTCCTCGCGGCCCTCCATGGTAAAGCCGTTCCAGATGCAGTTGATGGCGCCGGAGTTGAGCAGCGTGTCCTTGGCATCCCAATCGATGGCCTCGTAATCGACATCCCAGCCCTGCTTATCGGCAACGGCCTTGGCAAGGTCAAGGTCAAAGCCCGTGTACTCGCCGTCATCGCCCACAAAGCCGTACGGAGGGTAGGACTTGTCAAAGCCCACCACGAGCTTCTTGGACTCCGCGGCGCCCTTCACATCCTTGGCCGCGGCAGAACCAGCAGCGGAGCCCTTGCCAGCACCACCGCCGCAGCCGACAAGACCAAGGCCAAGCACCGTGGCGAGCGAGCCGGCTAGACCAACAAACTGACGACGAGACATATCGGTATTCATGGTATTCCCCCTTGGTGGCACTTTAGTTAGGTAAAGTGAGACATGTAACGTTCAGAATCATACACTTTAGCGTGATAGAGCACAAGGCAAGTTTGCCCGCCGCGTGAGGGGTGTGGGGGTTAAGTTTCCTGCTCTACAGTCCTGCTCACGACGGAGGCCACATTAAGTGGCCTCCTGTTCGTGCGGAACTCGCGATAAACTTAACCCCCACACCCCTCACGCGGCGGGCAACCGTCGTTGGGCTTATCACTGACACGAATAAACCGCTTGTATATCGTCTGCTGGCTTGGCACGGTACAATACTTGCAGCTTTAATTCATGAATTAGTGGAGTTATTGATGGCAGAATCTCGTGCGGAGCGTAAGGCTCGTCGTGCTTTGATCGAGGCGGCTGAGGGGTCGGAGGAGAAAAAATCTTCTAAGAAATCCAAGTCGTCTCAGGATGCGAAGGGTAAGTCGGCGAAGGGCAAGGTTAAGACCAAGCGTTCTGGCTCTCGTCAGGGCGGGGATAAGGCGCCTCACGTTCGCTCCAAAGGCTCGCGCAAGGATTCGGCTCAGCCTGCGCGTAAGGCTGTGGACCCCAAGTCTCCCTGTTCGATCATGAAAGCTTGCGGTGGGTGTACGGCGCTCAATCGTCCTTATAAGAAGCAGTTGGCGGCCAAGCAGGCTGCTATGGAGGAGCTGTTTGCTGAGCTCTGCGAGCGCGAGGGCATTAGCGTCGACCCCATTCGCGGTATGGGAGTCACCCTGGGAGACCCGGGCAAATATCCTGCGCCGCGTGGTTTTCGTCATAAGGCTGCCACTCCGTTTGCTCCCGGCAAAGAGGGCGCTGTCCGCTGCGGCTTTTTTGAACGTGGGACACACAGAATCGTTGCTGTTCCTGAATGCCCTGTCGAGGCGCCGGGCGCTCGTCAGATTCTCAACGGCATCGCTCGCGAGGCCGAACGTCTGCATATTCCCGCCTTTAACGAAGACAAGCATCTGGGGCTGCTTCGCTATGCCGTCGTTCGCTGCGGCTGGCGCACCGACCAGATTATGGTCACCCTCGTGACCGCTCAGCGCGACCTGCCGCATGCGCAGGAGTTCTTTGAAGCCGTCGCGGCGCTTGATCCGCATATCGTCACCGTCGCTCAGAACATCAACGGTCGCCCCGGCAATGCCATCTTGGGTGAGGAGACTCGTATCGTCTATGGCGCCGAATGCATGCGCGACCAGCTGCTCGGCTGCGAGTTCGATATCTCCCCCACCGCGTTCTACCAGACCAATCCGCAGCAGACCGAGTTGCTCTATCAGCTCGCGATTGACGGCATGGACCTGCAGCAGGGTGACATTCTTATGGACGCTTACTGTGGTAGCGGCACCATCGGTCTGTGCGCCGCGAAGGATGCCCAGGACAAGGGCATCGGCATTATGCTGCTCGGCGTGGAGCGCAACCCGGCGGGCATTGCCGACGCACGTCGCAATGCCGAGCTCAACGGCCTCACCCGCAGCGCTTGGTTTATGGCCGACGACGCCACCGATTACATCCTGGACGCCGCCGACAACAACGAGCGGATCGATGTCCTTTCCATCGACCCGCCGCGCGCCGGCTCCACCCCCGAGTTCCTCGAAGCCGCCTGCGCACTCAAGCCGCGCCGCATCACCTATATCAGCTGCAACCCTGTGACCCAAGAGCGCGACCTGCACCAGCTCCTCGACGGAGGCTATCGCCTGCTCAAGATCACGCCCGTCGACATGTTCCCCCATACCGACCACACCGAAACCGTAGCGGTCCTCGAGCGCCGCTAATCCACCCCGGTAGATTTTCGAGACAAGAAAGGGGGCGGCCCGTCTGGACCGCCCCCTTCGCTTGGTTTATGAACTCCGCTACATCCCCTTGCGCAGGTCACACACGCCGGCTGCCGCCATCTCGCGCAGCAGCGTCTCGCGGTCGCGCGTCACGATCAAATCCAGCGGGAAGTGAATCTCGTCGAGCATCTTGCGCGCGTGATCGAGCTTGCCAATGGCCATGCCAATGTGGGCATCGGTCGACACGCCAATACCCACGCCCAGCTCGGCGCAGCGCTCGGCGATCTTGCGGCATACGGCCCAATGCTCAGTGTCGACACCGTGTTCAAGACTATGGTTGTTGATCTCGATGATCTTGTGCTTGGCCTTGGCCGCCAACAGCACCTCATCGATATCGAACGGCACGCCCGAACGACCCGCATGCCCAAGCATGAACACCTTGGGGTGCTCCAGGGCATTGATGTACATCTGGGTCGTTTGGGCGAGCGTCGCGCCTTCGGCAAACTGCGGGTTATGCACGCTTGCCACCAAATAATCCAAATTACGCGTCACCAAATCGAACAGCGAATGCTCACGACTATACGGATCGCCGGCGATATCGAGCGAAACGGGAATGTCTTCGCCAAACAAGCTGCCGTCCAGCGAAACGATATCAGCCTCGGCACCACGCAGCACCAGCACGCCGCTCCAAATGCGCGGCCAGATATCCTGGTTAATAAAGAATTGGAAACTGCGCAGGTCATTGGGACAAGGCGTAACCATCGAGCTTAAATGATCGGCGGAACCGAGCACCTGAAGGCCGCGCTCCGCCGCCCAATAGATGTTCTCCTCGATGGTTGAGTACGCATGCGCAGAGAACATCGTATGAGTATGAATATCACAAGAAAGAAGGTAGGGCATCGGGTCTCCTTGTCCAGTATGGCCGTCGCGTATATTCATTGTACGCATAGCTTTCGGCAGTCGTAAAACTGCTTCATCCCAATCACACAACGGCATAGACAACGGGGTCTGGCTTAAAACCAAACCCCGTTTCACGTAAAACATTGTAAGCAGAGCGCTTTACTTTCGACGATATTCGTCGGCCAGCTGCTTCCAGGCAGGCAGAGAGTTGACGATTGTCTCATAGCTCACGCAGTAGCCCAGGCGGAACCAGCCCGGCATGCCAAAGCTATCCGAAGGCACCGCGAGCAGCTCATGCTTCTTCGCGCGCTCACAGAACGCATTCGCATCGGACTCCAGCGCTTTCACCCATAGGTAGAACGCGCCATCCGGCTCAACATAGGTGTAGCCGTACTCCGCTAGTGCATCGGTAAGCGCGGTGCGGTTGCGAGCATAGGCCTCGACATCGCTCGGTTCATCAATGCAGTCGATGATTACACGCTGGAAGAGCGCCGGTGCACACACGAAGCCCAGCGTACGGGCGGCACCGGCAACGGCGGGCATTAGACGAGCTGCCTGAGGATTCGTATTGGGAACCAGGATCCACCCGACGCGCTCGCCCGGTAGCGAAAGCGACTTGGAATACGAGTAGCACACGATGGTGTGCTCGTAGATCGAAGGCACCCAAGGCACCTCGGCGCCATAGACAATCTCGCGATACGGCTCATCAGAGATGAGCATAATCGGATTCTCGGGATCGCGCTGAGCGTTGGCCTCGCGCAGAACATTGGCCAGTCGCGTCAGCGTGTCGCGTGTATATACGGCACCGGTCGGATTGTTGGGCGAGTCGATGATGACGGCAGCCGTCTTATCGGTAATCGCCTTGAGCACGTTACTCACGCTCAGCTGGAACGTATCTTCATCGGCGAGCGCCTCAACACACGTGCAGCCGGCCTTCTCAATCCACACGCGATACTCCGGAAAGTACGGGGCGATAACAACAACCTCATCGCCCGGGTTCGTAACGGCGTTGAGCGTGCAGGTGAGCGAAGCCGCGGCACCCACCGTCATAAAGACGTCCTTGCCCTCATAGCTCGTGCCAAAGCGACGGTTGAGCGAGTCGGCGACGGCCGCTCGACATTGTGGCAGACCCGGCGCAGGCGTGTATCCATGCAGCTGGTCGCTCGGCAGCTCCAATGCCTTCTTAATGGACTCAGCAACAGCAGCGGGCGCCGGAACACTCGGGTTGCCCAGCGAAAAATCGAATACGTTCTCCGCACCGATCTGTGCCTTGCGCTCAAGGCCATAGCTAAAAATCTCACGGATGATGGAGCTTTCCGCACCGCGAGCATACATAGTTTCGTTGATCATCTGTTCCCCTTTCGCATAGGCGCTATTGTACGCTTTAGCTGAGCAAAGTGCCGCAGCAATGTTGATTGGGGACAGACTTAAATGAGCGTTTTCACGCATTTAAGTCTGTCCCCAATCAACATATCGCTCAAAAGAAAGAGCCTCCACAGGTTTCCCCGCAGAGGCTTTCGCTACAAGAACTATTTGTCGGCGTCGGTGTTGCCGTCAGCGTTGACAGCATTGCCATCACCGGCATCATCGGATGCGGCTTCGGCATCCTCCTGCATGGCCGCCTGCGCAAAGGCCGCGGCATCAGCCGCCAGCTCCTCCTCGCTCATGCGAGGCGAGCGCTTCTTGGTCGGCATGCCGGCCGCCTTGGCGTTGCGCTCCTCCTTGGCCGCCAGGATATCGCCCTCGCGCTCAAGGTAAGCATCCCACTCGTTGTCGAGCAGGGCGTTCACGGCGTCGCCTTCGACGGTCTCGCGCTCAAGCAGCACCTTGGCCATCAGGTCGAGCTGATCGCGACGGGCATCCAGGATCTCGACCGCACGACGATGGGCCTCACGCATAATGCGCTGAACCTCGATATCGATGCGGCGCGCCGTTTCCTCGGAGTAATCCTGGTGATCGGCGTAATCGCGACCAAGGAATACCTGATGCTGCGCCTCACCAAACACTTGCGTACCCAGTTCCTCGCTCATGCCCAAGCGCGTGACCATCTCGCGCGCCATCTTAGTCGCGCGCTCCAGATCGTTGCTCGCGCCCGACGTGATGTCGTCGCACATGAGCTCCTCGGCAACGCGACCGCCCAAGAACACGGCGAGCTCGTCGAGCATCTCGTTCTTGGTCTTGAGGAAGTGATCCTCCTGCGGAAGCTGCAGTGTGTAGCCCAGGGCCTGACCGCGGCTGACGATCGAGATCTTATGAACCGGATCGGAATGCTCCAAGATGTGGCCCACCAGGGCGTGGCCGCTCTCATGGTAGGCAATCGTGGTGCGCTCGGCTTCGGTCATCACGCGACCCTTGCGCTGCGGTCCGGCAATCACGCGCTCCATCGACTCCTCGACCTCGTCCATCGAGATCACGGAACGATGGCGGCGGGCAGCCAGCAGCGCAGACTCGTTGAGCAGATTTGCCAGATCGGCGCCGGTGAAGCCAACGGTCATCTGGGCGAGCTTCTCAAACTTCACGTCCTCGTCCATCGGCTTGTTCTCGGCATGCACGCGCAAGATCTGCTCGCGGCCCTTCACATCCGGACGGTCGACCGTAACCTGAGGGTCAAAACGGCCGGGACGCAGCAATGCCGGATCCAGGATGTCAGGACGGTTGGTCGCAGCGATCAGGATGACCGACTCGCTTTCCTCAAAGCCGTCCATCTCGACCAGCAGCTGGTTGAGCGTTTGCTCGCGCTCGTCGTGACCGCCGCCCAAGCCAGCTCCGCGCTGACGTCCCACGGCATCGATCTCGTCAATAAAGATGATTGACGGAGCCTGAGACTTGGCCTCCTTAAAAAGGTCGCGCACGCGGCTGGCGCCGACACCCACGAACATCTCGACAAAGTCGGAACCCGAGATGCTAAAGAACGGCACGCCCGCCTCGCCGGCAACGGCCTTGGCCAGCAGGGTTTTACCGGTACCCGGAGGGCCAACCAGCAGCACGCCGCGCGGAATCTTGGCGCCCAGCTTGCGATAGCGGTCCGGATCGCTCAAAAAGTCGCGAATCTCCTCGAGCTCCTCGACTGCCTCGTCCACACCGGCAACATCCTCAAACTTGACCTTGGGGCGTGTTGCCTCGTTGGTCTTGGCGTTGGTCTTGCCAAACTGCATGTTCCTGTTGTTGGCGCCCATCATCTGGCGCATAAAGTAGAACATGATGGCGATCAGGGCGATCGTCGGAAGCACGCTCATCGCCAAGTCGCCCCAAAAATCGGGGTCATTGGTGTTGACGATGTACTTGGTATCGGGGTGCTCCGCCATAAGCTCGGCAAGCGAATCGGAACCGACGTAGGTCGAGGAGAAGCTCTTGAGCTCGCTCGTGTCACCCTTGTCCTTTTTCGTCTTCCAGTAATGACCCGCCACGCTTCCGTCTTGAACCGTATAGGTCAAATCTTCGACGCGATCCTGCTTAATGGCGTTGACCATCTCGCTCGTCGCGAGCTTTACGGTATTGCTGGAATTGGCAAAGCCGGAGCCCATGTTAAAGAAGGCGTAGCCCAGAAGCGCGCAAGCCAAAATAAAATACAGCCAGCCCGTACGCGTGGGCTTCTTGCCTCCGGGCATCCCCGGGATCTTAGGCTCCCGGGGAGTCTGGGAATTGTTATCGTTACGGTCGTCGGGCATCTTACGAATAAACCTCCGGTTTCAAAATGCCCAGATACGGAAGGTTACGATAGCGCTCGGCATAGTCGAGGCCGTAGCCCACCACAAAGGCATCGGGGCAATGGGTTCCAACATACTTGGGCGTGACGGCCGAGGTACGGTCCTCAACGTCCTTCCACAGGAAGGCGGCAACCTCCAGCGAGGCGGGCTTGCGGCTCTCGAGGTTCTTCATCAGATACTTGAGCGTCAGGCCCGAGTCCAGAATGTCCTCGACGATCAGCACGTCGCGACCGCGGATGTCGATATCCAGGTCCTTAATGATACGCACGATGCCCGAGGACTTCACACCGTCGCCATAGCTCGAAACAGCCATGAAATCGATGTTGGTCGGCAGCTCGATCTTGCGCATCAGGTCGCCCATAAAGACCACGGCGCCGCGCAGGACCGCAATCAGCACCAGATCCTTACCCGCGTAGTCGCGAGTAATCTGCTCGCCTAGGCGAGAGACGATACCGTCGATATCCTCCTGCGTAAACAGAACCTTCTCGATATCCGGATGTTGAGAAGCCATGACAACCCTTTCTTGTGCTTATCGCCCACGCACCGCCGCATGGACGCGAACTACACATTCTAGCAGCGCACGGGGTATATTTACCAGCACGTGCGCCATCAGCGCGGGAATACCGTCAACGTCGCACAGAATAGCTGGCGCGAAGCGCTATTCCGCATCGACCACACGAAGCAGATATGCCACGCGCGTTGCGGCCGTGCATTTAAAACGCTCGTCCGCGCGAACGCCCGCGACCCATACTACGGCACCTCCCGGAGCCGTTCTTACCACGGGTACGCCAGAGCGGTCTGAAACAGGAATGCGCGCCTCGTTCAACAGGTCTGACACTTTCTTGCTACGACCGCTCATCCCCAACGGGCACATCACGTCTCCCGGCACAGGGCTATCCACCCACAGGCGCGCCAATCGCGCCTCGGCGGGAATCTCCCCGCGCGAGCCGGCTAGCATCCGCTCGCTATCGCGGTCGGCGAACCCCAGGGCCGCCGCATCCACCAAGGCCGCAACCTCTCCGGCAGCAGCAAGCTCGCGGGCACGGTGCACGATATCGCACCCCGGCTCCACAGCCATCGGCTCTGCTGTCAGCATACGCCCCGTCCCCAGCGGCAGACGACCGGGAACGGAGATCCAGTCGGCCACTAAGCCCTCGCGCGCCGCCGGGGCCTTGAGCGCCAGCATGCCAAACTCCACACGGGCATCAATTCCCGCAGGAAGCGTAACCGAGCCCGAGCCCGCAGCGACGCAGGCAAGTACCCGTTCTACATGCCGCATCTCCGGTCGCGCGTCGGGATCGATACGCTTAATCGCCAACCGCACGATACGCCGTGCAATCACAACCTCAGCGGCGGCAAGACGGCGCGCATCGAGCACCAGTGCGCCCGCCGCCGCCTTGCGCAGGCAGCTTCGAAACGCCTGTGCCGAAAGCTGAGAAAGAAAGGCATCTTCGTCGCCCAGAATTTCGCAAGCGGCGCCAATCGTCTTACAGACGTTCGCGTTGCGCTGCGCCACCACCGGCATCACCCGATGGCGCACATAGTTGCGCAGGTACGAAACGTCCTCGTTGCTTTCATCTTCCCGCCACGGCTGACCGTGCACCTGCAGATAGCTCACGAGCTCATCATGCGTGAGGTCGAGCAAGGGGCGAACCACAATGTTCCGACGGCGCGGAATGCTCGATAGACCCGCGGGACCCGACCCTTTAATGGCATTCATCAAAAATGTTTCCGCGCGGTCCGACGAAGTATGCGCGGTACAGATACGAGCCGCCGTCCGCGGTGCGCCCGATTCGGCACAAAGTTCGCGAACGTATCTCCGTGCCGCGGCATAGCGCACCTCGCGAGCCGCAGCCTCGATATTGCCCGATTCGTCATCAAAATAGGCATGCTCAACACACAGCGGCAAACCGTATTGTGCGCACAGGTCACGTACAAAGGCCTCGTCGCCATCGGATGCCTCCCCGCGCAGATGATGGTTTACATGCAGCACGTGCAATCGCTCGCGCGCAATGGGAGCGACGCCGCGCCCGTCCTGGATATCCAGCTTTGATGTGCAAGCCATAAGGAGCAGCGCCGTCGAGTCCGCACCGCCTGATACCATGAGCACTACGGGGGCAGCGGCCTGCCGCGTTGCCAGGGCGCTCTTATCCGTCCTCGGTGCGGCATGATGTCCATAGTGCTGAGATACCGTTGGCATTCGCTTCCTCCTCTATTCGTCCGCACTCATTGTATCCTTTGGAATCTTATGTCTCGCCTGCACCTTCATATCCTCGGCAGCGGCTCAAAAGGCAACTGCGCACTCGTCGAGGGGCCTCAGGGGCTCATCATGATCGACAACGGCCTGTCCCGCCGCGAGACACTTAAACGCATGGCGGAGCTTGGCCTCTCGGCAGACGACGTCGCCGCTCTAGTAATCACCCATGAGCATGGTGACCATATCAAGGGGCTCGATGTATGGTGCAAGCACTGGCATGGTCCCCTCTTTGCCAGCAGGGACACCCTTTCATGCAAAGAAAACCTCGCGCGCCTGCCCGTAGAGGAATTTGACCCCGGCGACACGCTCCCCATTGCCGGCATCCACGTGCAAACCTACTCAACATCGCACGATGTCATCAATCCTGTCGGCTATCGATTTAATGCTCTCGATGATTCCATTGGGTTTGCCACCGACACCGGAGAGTTATCGAGCAAGGCCATAGGCATCCTCAAAGACTGTCGAGTTCTCGCGCTCGAAAGCAACCACGATGTAGCTATGCTGCGCGAAGGAGCGTACCCCCGCTTTCTTCAGGAGCGCATCCTGTCCACAAAGGGGCACCTCTCCAACAACCAGGCCGCCGAAGCCGCGCGCGAACTTGTTACCGATCGCACCGAACAGCTCATCGCCATGCATATCAGCCAGGACAATAATCGTCCAAGCCTTACCGTCAAAAGCTATGCCAACGCGCTTGATGCAAGTCTCGATGATGAACTCGGCAGTTCTGCCACCCGTCTTCAAGGGCCACGGAAGCTCTCGATACGCCCTGCAAGTCAGTATCAACCGACAACTATTCAATAGCCCCTCAAGACAACAAAAGGGGGCTGGGAATCACTTCCCAGCCCCCTTAACTCATACTCTCGATTGAAGCAGAGCCATCGTTAGTCGATGGAGATCTTCGTGACGTTCTTCTTCTCGACGATCTTAGGAACCGTAACGGTGAGGATGCCGTCAGCATACTTTGCAGAGAGGCCCTCGCTCGAAGCGTCCTTCAGATACACGCCACGCGTCGCGCTGTACGAGCTAAACTCCTTCTGGAGGAAGTTCTTACCCTCGTTTTCGGCGCTCTCCTCGACGTTCACGCTGATGGACAGGCGACCCTCATTGAGCTCAACGTCGATGTCATCCTTGGCGACACCGGTCAGATACGCCTTGACCTCGTAGCCATCACCCTTGTCCTCAACGTCAACGGGGAACGCCTTGGAGGCAATCGAGTTGTTTGCAAGGTCGGTCATATCATCAAACAGATCGAACAGCGAGCTAGCAGAAGGACGAACGCCAAAAACCGAACGATAAGGAACCATGCTTGCCATGTTTACCACTCCTTTTAAGGACTGCCGAGCCATCTTCTAGGTGACTGGGACTTCTTTTGACGCTCTTATATATGCCCACCCAGTGCCCATATATACATCGACTATAAAGTTTTTTGAGTCCAGTACTATAAGCATATCTAAGTGTGTATGACTCAGGTTTTAGTAAGGTTAAGATTCTTTGAACCAGAGCTTAAATAACAAGTATGTTCGCAGCTACAAATAACAAGGGGCTTACAATGAGCGCGTACACGTTGTTGGTAACGAGCTAAAGGGCATCATGGACGATCAAAAACAGGACAACACGTTTATGCCGGAGCAGGACGAAGCATCCAGCCCGCAACCGATTCGATTCCATCGCCCCCACATCTCGCAAGAGCCCATTAATGATCCGGAGCCCGAGTATGTGACGAGAAATCGATATCAAACACTCGAGGATGCCCAAACGGGACGTAAACATATGGGCGTCGCCTCGGGAGACCCTGTATATCTGAAAGACGCACCATTATCTAAAAACAGCGCAGTTAGTGATGAGCCGATGAAAGCATCTGCCGCTCATCAACAAAGAGGTCCTCGACCAAAGCAAACCTTGACGCATTCGGCTCGCTATCTCGAAACGCCAAAACAGGGAAAATCAATCTTTGTTTCATCAAGTAAACGACGCAAGCAGCATCGACTGACAATCCTGCTTTTGATTATTGTGGCCATAGCAGTTGCCCTTGTTATTCGATTTATCTTCTTTAAATAAAGGCTCAATACCAAAAACGATAAGATCATCTGGTGTAATAGAGTCATTTACGCTCCGTAAACGCAAAAAAGGGGGAGGCCGCGAGGCCTCCCCCTTCTTCAATCTCGAT
>NZ_QRJZ01000016.1 GCF_003470665.1 Collinsella sp. AM17-1 | reverse complement strand
GGAGGGGTGGGGGAAGGGGTGGGGAAAGGTGTTGAAAAATGGGGCGGTTCCCCATATTATTGATGACGTCGACAGGCGGGGTGGTTCCCCGCGTACGTGCCATCTGAGTAACCGAGGGGAGGGCGCACATGGGAATGACTGGTGCATACGAGCGCAATCTCGATGCAAAAGGTCGTCTGTCCCTGCCTGCACCCCTTCGCGAGGAGCTTGGAGAGCACGTTCGCGTGTTCAAAGCCCTGGATGTCGATGCTCTGTACGTGTTCTCTGCCGAGGCCTTCGATAAGTGGGTCGAAGGACTCTTCGCGGGTCGTGAGGGCCACGAGGGTTTTAACCCGCGTGACATTAACGACCAGAAGCTCATGAGGGCGATCAACAAGCGCACCACGTCGATGGATGTGGACAGCGCCGGTCGTATCGGTCTTTCCGAGTCTCTCCGCAAGCAGGCGAACCTCGACCGCGAGGTCACGGTTGTGGGCAACTACGACCACCTTGAGGTTTGGGATCGCGCCGCGGCCGATGAGGACGATGACGATGAGGCCCTGCTGGACCTCTTCTTCTCGTAAGGGCAAGGCACGGGTAACGGATGGAGCGTGGGATCTTGACACAAGAATATCGGCATGAACCTGTCATGCTCGGCGAAGTGCTTGAGTCGCTGCAGCTAAAGAGCGGCTCCGTTGTCTGCGATTGCACCCTTGGCGGTGCCGGCCATTCGGTAAAGATGGCCGCACAGGTGGGGGAGACGGGCCTTTTGCTCGGCGTCGATCAGGACGACATGGCCCTCGAGGCCGCTGGCGCCCGTCTGGACCGCGAGGTTCCCGGCGTTCCGCACCAGCTGCTGAAGGGCAACTTCGGCGACTTGGACGAGCTGCTTTGCTCGGCCGAGGTGCCCGGGGTCGATGGCTTCCTGTTCGATTTGGGCGTTTCGTCACCGCAACTCGATATCCCTGGCAGGGGCTTTTCGTATAACGAGGACGCCCCATTGGACATGCGGATGGATCCGGGCAATAACACCTTAAACGCAGCTGAGGTCATCAACACCTATAACGAACACGACCTCGCCCGGATTCTACGCGTCTACGGCGAAGAGAAGTTCGCCTCGCAGATCGCGCGCGAGATCGTGCGCCGCCGCGAGCAAGAACCGATCGAAACCACCGGCCAATTTGTCGAGATCATCAAGGCGGGTATCCCGGCTGCCGCTCGTCGGCATGGTGGACACCCGGCCAAGAAAAGTTTCCAGGCCATTCGCATCGAGGTCAATCACGAGCTCGATGTGCTCGAACGAGGGCTTGATGCCGCCACCAGGTGGCTCAACCCGGGCGGACGTATCTGCGTCATTTCGTATCACTCGCTCGAGGACCGTATCGTAAAGAACCACTTTAAGGAGATGAGCCAGGGGTGCACGTGTCCGCCGGAGATTCCGGTGTGCGTGTGCGGCAACGTGCCGATACTCAAGGTCATCACCCGCAAACCCCTGGTTGCCCAGCCTGATGAGGTTGAGCGCAACCCTCGGGCGAGATCAGCCAAAATCCGCGTGGCGCAGCGTCTATAGGCGCGACCGCGCGATATTGGACCTCCCGCTCGCACCATAAACGAAGCTTAAACACACTACCAACGTACTCGGGATGGGAGGCGGCATATCATGGGCTACAACACTTCAAACGCAGCACTCGCCTATGATATGAACGCCATGCCCGCCTATCGTGAGACGCCGCAGGCCCCCGTTGCTCCCCGTGAGCAGCGCACGCCGCGCTTTGATGTCTACACGGGCGCGGGCCGTCAGGCAAACCAGGCGGTAAGCCCGGTTTTCATGAGCGTTCTTAAAACGTTTTGCATCATTGCGGCTATCTTCATGACGATCGGCGTCGCCCGCGTGGCGCTCGCCGGCGTTACGGCCCAGGTGCTCAACAGCAACGCCGAGCTTACCAACACGCTCGAAAAGGCGACCGATGAGAGCTCCGACCTGGAGGTCATGCATTCGGTCTATGGCGCCGACACGCGCATTCGCGACCTTGCGGGCGCTTATGGCATGGTGGAGCCCAGCGAGAGCGTTACACTTGACTTTTCGCAGGATGCAGCCGCGGGCGCCAACGCGACCGCGACCGCTCAGTAGCAAGACGGTAGCTGAGTATGACAAATGACTATCGCCGCGGTTCCGATGGGGGCCGCGGTTCTGGACGTCCCTCGTCGCGGGGACGTTCTGGTTATCAAGGAACGGGTCGGCAATCTTACAACGCCGGGCGGTCCCGTGGCAACGACCCGGCGTCGCGACTTCGCGGCTCGGGTGGCCCTCAAGTGCATAACACCAGGTCGCGCAAGAGTTCGTCGACCGAATGGCTCACGGGCACGCCGCTGCCTCGCCGCAAAGCCGTCATGGGATTCATCGGGCTTGGCTTGGGCTTGGGCGTCTTTCGCCTTGCCGACTATCAAATTGTCGAAGCCGATAAACTGCGCGAGCGTGCCGATGCGCGTCGCCTGCTTGCGCAGACCCTCTATGCCAAACGTGGCACCATCTACGACCGCAACGGTAACGTGCTGGCGTCGTCGGTCGAATGTCGCAACATCGCCGTGAACCCGCAGCTTGTCGAGGACGTTGACAAGACGGTGTCGGCGCTGGTCAAGGCAACTGGAATCGATAAAAAGACCTGCCGTAAGCTCGTTGAGTCCGATGGAACCTGGGTGTATATCAAGCGCCAGGTGGACGAAGACGATGCTGCGGCGCTGGAGAAGAAGAACCTGCCCGGCGTGCTTTTTGAGCAGGCTATGAAGCGCGTATATCCATACGGCAATCTGGCATCGCAGGTGCTGGGCGTAGTGAATGTAGACAACGACGGCTTGACGGGTCTCGAAAAGCAATACAACAAGCTTCTGACCGGCACGGACGGTTCTCTTGTGCGCGAGCGCGCGAGGGACGGCAGCTATATTGCGGGCGGTGCCTATAAAAAGGTGGCTGCGGTCGACGGCGTTGATATCGTGACGACGCTCGATGTCAATATCCAGCGTGCGGCCGAGGATGCCCTAGCAGAGGCTGTCGAGAAGACAAAGGCCAAGAACGGCTCGGCTTTGGTCACCGACCCCACGACCGGTGAAATTCTCGCCGCCTGCTCGTATCCGACCTACGACCAGACCGATCTGGAAAACGCCAAGACCGAGGATATGAACCTGCGCCTGGTCACCGACGCCTACGAGCCCGGCTCGGTCTTTAAGACACTCGTGGCGGGCGCCGGCTTCGACTTGGGCGTCGTGCGATCGAGCACGTCGTTTGAGGTGCCGGCGAGCATCAAGGTGGGCGACGATACCGTCACCGATGCCGACAAGCGCGACTATGCCATGACCATGGATGTGCGCGAGATGATGCGCCGTTCGTCCAACGTGGGCTTTGTCCTGGTGGGGCGCAAGATCGGTGCCGATGACTTTGCCGCCTATGTGGACAAGTGGGGCATCGGTCACAGCTCGGGTGTCGATTTTCCGGGCGAGAGCCTGGGCATCGTCAAGGAGCGTGACCAGTATGACGGCGCCACGCTGGGCTCGATGAGCTTTGGACAGGCGCTGTCTGTCTCGCCGATTGAGATCGCACGTGCCGTGGGCGGCATCGCCAACGGCGGCGTGATGATGACCCCGCACTTCTATAAGTCCAGCAAAGGCGACGAGAAGGACTGGGGCGAAGGCGAGCGTGCGATTTCGGAGGACGCCGCATCCCAGGTGACATCGTGCATGCAGACGGTCGTGTCCGAAGGCACGGGCGTTGGCGGCGCAGTTGACGGCTATGACGTGGCGGGCAAGACCGGTACGGCCGAACGAGCCGACGAGAACGGCGGCTACCTTAAGGAGAACTACATGTCGTCCTTTATGGGCTTTGCGCCGGCACAATCGCCCAAGGTGCTGTGCTATATCACGCTCGACGGAACGCCGAGCGACTCAGATGCCGCTGCGGTGCCGTTCCAGTCCATTATGGCCAACGCGCTCGACGTGTTGGGTATCCCGCACACGAGGTAGGGGGTTACAATCTTTGGGGCGTGGTTTGTTGTCCCATATGAGGGGTGTTCACATGCCCTGCACCACGCATGCGCGGCGCTGGGATACAATACGCCGATAGCATTATTAGGTTTACAGGGGAGCTGCAATGATAGAGATCGCCGTCAACAACCTCGCGGCCGCAACAGGGGCCCGAACCGTGACGGGAGAAGCCGATCGGGTATGCCGCGGGTGCGTTATCGACTCGCGCCAGGTCGAGGAAGGGACGATTTTCGTCGCCTTTCCCGGTGAAAACGTCGACGGCAATGATTTTGCTTCCCGTGCCGTCCAGTCGGGTGCCGGCGCCGTCGTAATGACGCGTGAGCCCGAGGCCGAGCTGGTCTCGCTGGCGCAGGACAAGGGCTGTGCCATCTTGCTGACCGATGATCCCGAGGAGTTTCTGCTGCGTTTGGCGCACGCGTACCGTCTGGAGCTTGGCTGCCTGGTCGTTGGTATTACCGGTTCCATCGGCAAGACGACGACCAAGGACGTGCTCGCCGCTGTGCTCGCCAAGCGCTATCGTGTCTGGGCCACCAAGGGCAATTTCAATAACCTGATCGGCATGCCGCTCACGGTGCTTTCCGCTCCGGCCGATACCGAGGTCCTGGTGCTCGAGATGGGCATGAACCATTTCCACGAGATCGAGCGCCTGTCCCAGTCCGCCAATCCCAACCTTGCCATCGTGAGCAAGATTGGTACCTCTCATATCGGCATTTTGGGTAGCCGCGAGAACATCGCCCGCGCTAAGGCCGAGATTGTCCAGGGCATGTGCGCCGCCGGCGACTTCTTGCCGCTGCTGGTTTTGGGCGGCGAGGACGACTTTACGCCGTTCATTCGCGATACGTTCGCCCAGCCTGCTGGTATCGACGTGATGCTGGCCGGCGTCTCGGACGATGATGAGGTCCGTGCCCGCGACATTCGTGTTGATGACGAGGGCCGTCCGGTCTTTACGCTCGATTTTGGTCAGGGCGAGACAATCGATACCATGCTTGCCATCCCCGGCGTGCAGTCCGTTCCTAATGCCGTTAAGGCCGCCGCGGTTGCCTATCGCCTGGGCGTGACGCCCGAGCAGATCGATGCTGCCTTTAGGGGCCTCACGATTACCGGTCACCGCCAAGAGATCAAGCGCGCCAAGAGCGGTGCCCGCGTCATCGACGATTCCTATAACGCCAGTGCCGAATCCATGGCTGCTGGCCTCGATCTGCTGTGCTCGCTTTCGTGCATGGGGTCTCGCATGGCGATCCTGGGCGAGATGGGCGAGATGGGCGATGAGGCTCCTCGCATGCATGAGCTCGTGGGCGCTTATGCCGCCGCCAAGAAGCTCGACATGCTGGCGTGCGTGGGTGGTGAGCTGGCCCAGCTTATGGCCGATGCCGCGCGTATGATGGGCATGGACGAGGACCGCATCCAGGTGTTCTCCGATTATCAGCAGGTGCTCGACCGCATGGGCGGCGCGCTTGAAAAACATGATGTTGTACTGGTCAAGGGTTCCCGTTTTGTTGAGCTCGACCGCTTTGTGGAAGGTGTGTGCTAGCCCATGTTCGGCAATCCCTCGTATCCAACGTATCAGGCTTTTTTGGGGCTTGGCATCGCCGCTGCCATTGCGCTGCTGCTCATGCCGTGGTGGATCAAGCTGCTCAAGGTCGAGGGTATCGGCCAGCAGGTTCGTGCCGACGGCCCCAAGCGTCATTTGGTTAAGCAGGGAACGCCCACCATGGGTGGCGTTGTCATCCTCGTCGCGATCTCGCTGACCTGCCTGCTGATGGGCAAGCTCACCACCGAGCTCGTGCTCGTGCTGCTCGCCACGCTGGCGACCGGCGTGCTGGGCCTGATCGACGACCTGACCTCCGTTACGCATGGGCGCTCGCTCGGTCTGACGCCTCATGCCAAGATGATCGGCCTAACCATTATCTGTGTCACCTTTACGGTACTTGCCGTCAACTGGTGCGGCGTCGCCCCCGAGATTCGTTTTCCCGGCGGCCTGACGATTGACCTCGGTGTTCTTTCGACCACCATCTGCGGCCTTTCGTTCCCGTGGCTCTACATTGTCTTTTGCTGGCTGATGATCGCCGGTCTTTCTAATGCCGTGAACCTGACCGATGGCCTTGACGGTCTTGCTGGCGGCACCTCCATGATCGCCATGCTCGCCATGGCTGCCATGGCGTTTTTGCACGGAGACGTGAACCTGTCCATCTTCTGCACCGCGTGTGCCGGTGCCTGCTTGGGCTTTCTGTGGTTCAATTGCTATCCGGCGAGCATCTTTATGGGCGATACTGGCTCGCTTGCCCTGGGCGCAGCGTTTGCCTGCACGTCCATCATGACCAACACCGAGGTCGTCTCCCTCATCATCGGCGGCCTGTTTATCGTTGAGACCCTGTCGGTCATGATTCAGGTTGTCTACTTCCACTTTACGCACAAGCGCGTCTTCCTTATGGCGCCCATCCATCATCATTTCGAAAAGAAGGGCTGGGCCGAGACCAAGGTCGTCATCCGTTTTTGGATTATCGCTGCGGCCTTTGGTGCCGTTGGCCTTGCTTTGTTCTTCCAGTTGGGATAGTGGTCTTTCATGCCTCTTGCTGATGTCTTTAGCCTGCTCGTTTTGGGTCAGGGCAAATCCGGTCTCGATGTCGCCCGCTGGGCGCTGGCACATCCCGAGCGCGTAAGTGCCGTTACCGTGTATGGCGGCGGCACCTCTGAGCCCAATGACGCCACGCGTGCGCTCGAGGCTGCTGGTGCGTCGTTTGTCTATGGGACCGAACAGGTCGAGGGCGCCTATGACGTATGCGTGACGTGCCCGGGCATCTCGGAGTTCTCGGGCTTCTTTAAGGCCGGGCGCGAGCATGCCGCCCAGATTATGGGTGAGCCCGAGTTTGCCTATCGCCTGTCGCCCGATAACTGGATTGCCATTACGGGTACCAACGGCAAGACGACTACCACGTCGCTGACTGATTATCTGCTCAAGGCTGCCGGTGAGGCCAGCGTAGCTGTCGGCAACATCGGCGAGCCGCCGGTCAACGAGATTGACGGCCGAGCTCATAATGAGTGGTTTGTGGCCGAGCTCTCGAGCTACCAGATTGCTACGACCGCCGAGCTCCACCCTCGCGTGGCGGTGCTGCTCAACATCACTCCCGACCACTTGGGCTGGCATAAGAGCCATAAGAACTATGCGCTTGCCAAGATCAAACTGTTTGACAATATGGTCGATGACGATCTGGCGGTTGTCGACGTCGAAGACGCCGGCATTCACGAGTTCGATGAGTACATTTACACGCCGGGTCGTCGCATCTGCAAGGTTGCCTTTGACGAGCCTGAGGGCGAGGATGCCGCCTTTGTGCGCGATGGCAAGATGATCGTGCGCTTGAAGGGCGTCGAGACCCCGCTCATCGCTACATCCGAGCTCAAGATCTCGGGCCATCACAATGTTATCAATGCCCTGTGCGCTGCCACGGCTGCCTTGGCAGTCTGTGCCGATGTCGATGGTATCTGCCGCGGTCTGGCCTCGTTCCAGCCACTCGAGCACCGCGTGGAGCCGTGTGGCGAGATTGACGGCGTGCGCTACGTCAACGATTCCAAGGCGACCAACACCGATGCGGTCGAGAAGGCACTGACGGCATTTCCCGATGACGACGTGATCTTGCTGCTCGGCGGCCACGATAAGGGCACGCCTCTCACGGACTTCGCGCGCGTTGTTATGGATAACGTACGCTCGGTCGTCTGCTTTGGCGATGCGCGCGAGCGCTTCACCGCCGCTATGGACGAGGCCGATGTCGATGGCGATGTGGATATCGCCCAGGCGGATGACCTGCGCGATGCCGTGGACGTCGCCCGTTCGCTGTCGAGCCGTGGCGATGTGATCTTACTTTCTCCTGCCTGCTCTTCGTTCGATGAGTTCTCGGGCTATGAGGAGCGCGGCCGCGTGTTTAAGGACTATGTGGCCCAGCTTGCCGCTGCGGCGAAATCGCAAATGGAATAGGGGTTGCCGGTGAGAGAGGAGAGCCCCCGACAAGGTATGAGGAGGCCCGACTCGGACCGTGCTTCCTCGCGGCGCAGCACACCGCGTTCCGGTCGCGGCGGGCAGACGTTTAGCGAACGCTATATTGCCGGCGTTCCCGCCCGTATCATGCGCCCCCGTTTGATATTCATGGCCTGCCTGTTTACCTTGGTGTGCTTTGGCCTGCTGATGGTGTACTCGGCGTCTTCGGTCGAGGCGCTGCACGAGAATGGCTCGGCGACGTTTTTTCTGGGTCGACAGGCCGCGTTTGCCGTGGTCGGTGTTCTGGCGCTGATTGCCATCGTGCGCATCTTGCCGGACAGCTGGTTTGGGGAGGATGTGCTCAGGATCTTCCTCATCGGCATGATGGGGCTACTGCTTCTGGTGTTCTTGGTGGGCAGCGGCAGCCGTGGCGCCACGCGCTGGCTCAACATCGCCGGTATTCAGTTCCAGCCTTCCGAGTTTTTAAAGCCATTTGCCATTGCGTATTCGGCCATCATGCTTGATCGTTTCTTTTCGCCCGGTGGCAACATCAACGAATTCCTTCGCAAGATGGGCATCTACTTGGGCATTTCGCTCTTTCTGATCTTTATCCAGCCCGATTTCGGTACTGTCCTGATCATCCTGTTGACCCTCATGTGCATGGCGTTGTTTGCGGGTCTCGACCCCAGATTTATCATCGGCGTGCTAATCTTCGGCATTCTCGTGATCGTGATTGCGCTTGTTGCAGAGCCGTACCGTATGGTGCGTATTCAGGTTGCCTTGAACCCTTGGGCCGACGAGTATGGTGACGGCTATCAGGCCACGCTTGCCATCATGGCCTTTGCCTCGGGCGGTCTGTTCGGCCGTGGCATCGGCAACTCAACCATGAAGTACTCGTATCTGCCCGAGGCGCACAACGACTACATCCTTGCCATCATTGGCGAGGAGGTCGGTTTTGTCGGAACCGTGCTGTTCTTCTTGGTGTTTGCGATGTTGATCTACTCGGCGTTTCGCATTGCCGAGCAGGCGACCGATCGTCGGGGCGCACTCATGGCGTCTGGCTCCGCGGTCATTCTCGCGGTGCAGTTTTTGATTAACGCGTTGGGCATCCTCAACGTGTTTCCCATGACGGGCAAACCGTTGCCGTTTATTAGCTACGGCGGTTCGTCGATTATTGTGTCACTTATGCTTGCCGGGTTGATCCTGCGCGTTTCGTACGAGAGCGCCCGTCGCGATGAGTACGACCGTCGCCGCGAGAGCTTTGCCATTATGGATGAGAGTACCGCCGGCGTGCCCCACGTGCGCGGCGAGCGATCTTCGCGTAACGGTTTTACCGTCCTGGATGGCTCTGCGACCGAGCCGGCAGCCCGCCCGCGTCAGCGAACGGCGCCGCAAGGTCGTCCTCAGCGCCCCACTCCTCGCAATGCGGGCGGCGGATATAATCGGATCGATTTGAACTCGGACCCGTCGGCGCGTCTGCGCACCGACGACCAGGGACCGCGTGTACGAAGGGACTACCATGACCGATAAAATGACCGTTGCTATTGCAGCCGGCGGCACGGCTGGACACATCAACCCCGCGCTCGCCTTGGCCGAAGAGCTGCGTGACCGTGGCCACCATGTTGTGTTCGTGGGCCAGTCGCGCAAGCTCGAGGGTCGTCTGGTCCCCGAGGCTGGGTTTGATTTTGTGCCCATTACGGTCACGGGCTTCGACCGCTCCCGTCCTTGGACGGCGCTGACCTCGCTGTGGCGTGTCAACAAGGCCAAGCGTGCTCTCGCCAGTCATTTCTCAAAGGTCGGCAAGCCCGATGCTGCCGTCGGTTTTGGTGCCTATGTCGAGGTTCCGCTGCTGGGGTGGTGCAAGGGCGCAGGCGTTCCGTATCTGCTGCATGAGCAGAACTCTGTTCCGGGCCTGGCCAACAAGATGATGAACTCCCACGCCGCCCGCGTGTGCATCTCGGTGCCGGCAGCGCGTTCGGTCTTTGAGCGCGAAGGTGACCCTGACCACGTGCTCATGACCGGCAACCCCGTACGTCGCTCGGTAATCGAAGGCGATCGCGCTCGCGGCCGCAAGGCACTTGGCGTTCCCGAGGACGCTACGCTGCTGCTCGTCTTTGGCGGTTCACTTGGCGCCCAGCACCTCAACGAGCGCGTGGTTTCGCTCAAAAACGAGCTGCTTTCGCGCAAGAACCTCTATGTGTTGCATTCGACGGGTGCCGACGGCTTTGAGGAGACCGAGCGCGCTTTGGCGCTGACGCCCGAGGAGGCGAAGCGTTACCGCGTCCAGCCTTACATCGACAACATGGGCGATATGTTGGCTGCTGCCGATTTGGTGCTCTCGCGTTCGGGCGCATCGAGCGTGGCTGAGATCGCTGCGCTCGCCGTGCCCTCGGTGCTCGTGCCGTATCCGCATGCGACGGCCGACCACCAAACCACCAATGCCCGTTATCTGGTCGACGCCGGGGCCGGCGTGCTCTGCGCCGATGCCGATATCGACGGTTCTGCCTTTGCCGATGAGCTGCTGCACCTGGTCGATGATGCGGCGGCGCGCGAGGCCATGCGTCAGGCGGCGCGTGGTCTGGCTCAGGATAGGGCCGCCGCTCTTCTGGCCGATGCGGTAGAGGGTTTGCGTTAGTTAGACGGGATATCGTCGGTCGTCCTCGCGCTGATGCGGTAGGTGCGGTACAGTTAACGGGTTACAGGCAGTGTTTACGCAAGGAGTACACGAGCACATGGCTGATTCCCAGACTGCAACCTCCGCGCCCGAGTTTAAGAGCGCCCACTTTATCGGTATCGGCGGCGCCGGCATGAGCGGCATCGCCCTCGTTCTGCACGAGCGCGGTTATGCCGTTACCGGCTCCGACCTTAAGACGTCACGTTATATCCGCCAGCTTACCCGCGCTGGTGTGAAGGTGCATGTGGGCCATGAGGCCGCCACGATCGACGAGGTCAAGCCCGACGTGGTTGTTGTCTCCACCGCTATTCCGGAGTCCAACCCTGAACTCGTGCGCGCTCGCGAGCTTGGTATTCCCGTGTGGCCCCGTGCCAAGATGCTCTCTGCTTTGGGCCACGGCTACACCACCGTCGCTGTTGCCGGCACACATGGCAAGACCACCACGTCTTCGATGTGCGCCACCATGCTCGACCGCATGGGCCTGGATCCGAGCTTCTTGATCGGCGGCATCGTCGAGGGCTATGACACGAACGGCAAGAACGGCTCGGGCGACTACTTTGTCGCCGAGGCCGACGAGTCCGACAGCTCCTTCCTGTTCCTGAACCCCAACGTGGTCATTGTGACCAACGTCGAGGCCGACCACCTCGATCACTACTCGGGTATCGAAGAGATCGAGGCAACTTTCGCCAAATTCATGAGCCTGGTGGGCGAGGACGGCACCGTCATCGTCTGCGGTGAGGATCCGCATCTGGTCGAGCTCGCCAAGTCGACGGGCCGTCACGTGCTTTCCTACGGCTTTGCCGAGAGCAACGACATCGTCTGCGTGCACCCGGATGTCAAGGGCATCCAGAGTGACTTTATCGTTCGCTTTGAGGACGGCACTGAGCATGCTGTGGAGATCAAGAGCAATCCCGGTCGCCACAACATGCTCAACGCCACGGCGGTGCTCACCGTCGCCCATGTCCTGGGCCTTGACATCGACGTCGCCGCCAAGGCACTCTCGAGCTTTGAGGGCGTCCGCCGTCGCTTTACCCACGTGGGCGATATCGATGGCATCACCGTGGTCGATGATTACGGCCATCACCCCACCGAGATCAAGGCGACGCTTGCTGCCGCTTCGTCGCTGGGCTACAAGCACGTCGACGTCGTGTTCCAGCCGCACCGCTATTCGCGCCTGCAGGCCCTGTGCGACGACTTTGCCGATGCATTTGCCAATGCCGATAAACTGCTGCTGATCGATGTGTTCTCGGCTGGCGAGATGCCCATTCCGGGCGTCACCTCTAAGATGCTCGCCGATACCGTGCGCGCCAAGCATCCTGGCAAGGAGGTCGTGTACTGCTCCAGCCGTCTTGAGCTCAATCAGGAGCTCGAGCAGATGGTGGGCGAGGGCGACCTGCTGCTCACTATGGGTGCCGGTGACGTTACGACCGTCGGCCCCGAGTTCATTGAGTATCTGACTGCCAAGAAAGACGCTTAAGTCTAA
The DNA here is from genome assembly GCF_003470665.1 of Collinsella sp. AM17-1. Classification (GTDB taxonomy): domain Bacteria; phylum Actinomycetota; class Coriobacteriia; order Coriobacteriales; family Coriobacteriaceae; genus Collinsella. Next base: position 37,859 of record NZ_QRJZ01000016.1, on the reverse strand, counting down.
TGGGTCTGTTTAACGCCGTCATGGCGCTCTCGGGCATGATCGACACGGATGTGATCGAGGACGAGCGCCTTGCGCGTCATACGAGCTATCGTATCGGCGGCAAGGCCGACCTCTTTGTGACGTGCCATAGCTATCATGCCCTTCGCCGCGCCGTGGCGGTGCTCGATCGCGAGCAGGTGCCGTGGGTCATCATCGGCAAGGGTTCCAATCTGCTGGTTGCCGATGGCGGTTATCGCGGCGCCGTCATTTCGCTCGGACGTGAGTTTCAGCGCACGGTTGTTGCCGATGACGGTTGTACGCTGACGGTCGGTGCGGGCGTGATGTTTGCGCGCCTGGTCAACGATGCCCTGTCGCGTAGCCTCTCGGGTCTTGAGTTTGCCGTTGGCATCCCTGGCTCGGTCGGCGGTGCGATATCTATGAATGCCGGCACACGGACCGAGTGGATTGGCTCGCTGGTTGAGGATGTCGTAACGTTTGACCCGGCATCCGGTATCAAGCATTATGCGGGGTCCGAGATCACTTGGGGCTACCGCGAATGTAGCCTTCCCCGCAATGAGATCATCCTCGAGTGCGTGCTCAAGCTTAAACCGGCGCCCAAGGCCGACATTCGCGAGCGCATGGAACGGTACCTGACGAGGCGCAAGCGTACGCAGCCCATGGGTCGCGCATCCTGCGGGTCGGTCTTTCGCAACCCGCCCGATGCGAGCGTGGGCAAGCTTATCGAGGATTGTGGATTAAAGGGTTTTTCAATTGGCGGCGCGGAAGTTTCGCCCGTTCACGCTAATTTTATCGTTAATAACGGAACTGCCTCGGCCGATGACGTTGCCGCGGTTATCAGACATGTGCACGGAAAGGTGAGGGAGGCGTATGGCATCGAGCTCAGACCGGAAGTTAAATTCCTCGGCTTCTAGAGCATCGAAACCCACCTTCCGCCGCGCCGGAGGGCGTTCCGGCGCGCCTGCCAAACCTCAACGCAATACCGTCGCGCACTCTAAGTCTGTCGGGCATGCTCGACAGGCCAGTCGTCCGGTCGTCGGCTCGCAGCTCGGTAATCGTCCGGCCGCAAAAAAGTCCTTGCGTCCCTCGGTATCGTCAAAGCCTGTTATGGGCGCCAAGCCTGCCCGTCCCATGGCAACTCCTAAGTCCTCGACGGGAACTAAGGCGCCGCGTCCGGGTCGCACGCTGGGCGCATCGAAACCGCGCTCGCTGACATCGGTGCCGGCTACCGCCAAGAAGCCTTCGGGTAAAAAAGGCGTCAACCCGTTGTCTTCACTTGGGGCGATGGCAAATAAAACATCAGACGCCGCTTCTGTCGTTACAGGCAAAGGCAAAATAGTGGGCGGCGTTCTGGCCGTCTTGGCCGTGCTCGTCGTCGTTGCCGTCGTGGTGATCAACTCTGGATTGTTTACCGCCACCGATATTCAGATTCAAGGCAGCGAGCATGTGACGAAGCACGACGCTATCCAGCTGATCGATTTGCCCGAGGGAACGTCGCTTTTTAACGTCGATCCCGACCAGATTACCGAGGACCTCAAGCAGAACCCGTGGGTCTCGGGCGTGGATGTCCAGCGTCAGTTCCCGCATACGCTCATCATTACGCCGATGGAGCGCAAGGTCATCGCAATTGCCTATATCAGCTCCGATGACCTTGCCTGGGCCATCGGGGATGATGACACCTGGATCGCCCCGCTGTCGACGTCGGTCGAAGTGGACGACCAGGGCAACGTCATCACGACGGGGCAGGGCTCAAATACCCTGAACGGCATTGATGCCGCACTGGCGCTCGCTAAGCACTATGGCGCGGTGCTGTTGACTGATGTCTCGGCGGATGTCGCTCCAGTTTCCGGCCAGGCGGTGAGCTCCAAGGCCGTTAAGGCCGGCTTGGAATATGTGCGTGGTTTTTCGAGCGAGTTCTTGGGACAAGTCAAGGATATTTCCACGCCTTCGGTCGAAGCCATCTCGGCAAACCTCAATAACGGCATTGAGGTGTCGCTGGGCGATTCGGACGATATCGCCAAGAAGGAACGCGTAGTCACCAAGTTGCTTTCGCAGGTAGAGGGCGTAACGTATATCAATGTGCGCTCTCCGGGCAACTACACATTTAGGAATGCTCCGACCTCGTAGCGCTGGTTGATGCTTTGTTGAGGGGCCATACCACGCCGTTTATCTGGTTTGTTTGGTTTTCACGGTCAATTATTTGACTGATACGTTCATAATGTGCAAACATAATACGGTTTACCTTTGCATTTACTTTCAACCTGAAGGTTAATGTGCGCAGGGGTCGACCCATGCTATGGCTATAACCTTTGTTCGGAGGACCGACATGCACGAGACAGAGATCAACAACTACCTTGCCGTCATTAAGGTGGTCGGCGTCGGCGGCGGCGGTACCAACGCGGTCAATCGAATGATCGAAGAGGGCATCCGCGGCGTCGAGTTTGTTGCCATCAACACCGATGCTCAGGCACTCGCGATCTCTGATGCCGATATCAAGGTGCACATCGGCACCGACCTTACCCGCGGCCTGGGCGCCGGCGCCAACCCCGAGGTTGGCCGCAAGGCTGCCGATGAGTCCCGCGACGACATTGCCGAGGCGCTCGCTGGCGCCGACATGGTGTTCATCACCTGCGGCGAGGGCGGTGGCACCGGTACCGGCGCTGCTCCCATCGTTGCCGATATCGCGATGAACGAGGTCGGCGCACTGACCGTCGCCGTCGTGACCAAGCCCTTCACCTTCGAGGGCCGCAAGCGCAAGAAGAGCGCCGAGGAGGGCATTAAGACCCTCTCCGATTGCGTCGATACCATGATCGTCATCCCTAACGATAAGCTGCTCGACATCGCCGAGAAGAAGACCACCATGCTCGAGGCCTTCGCGATTGCCGATGGCGTCCTTTCCCAGGGCACCCAGGGCATCACCGACCTCATCACCGTCCCCGGTATCATCAACCTGGACTTCGCCGATGTTAAGACCATCATGAAGCAGGCCGGTACCGCCATGATGGGTATCGGTACCTCTTCTGGGGATACTCGTGCCGTCGACGCTGCCCAGCAGGCCATCTCCAGCCCGCTGCTCGAGAGCTCCATCGATGGTGCCACGCGCGTGCTGCTCTCCATCGCCGGTTCCAAGGACCTGGGCATCCAGGAGATCAGCGACGCCGCCGACGTTGTCGCCAACGCCGTCGACCCCGAGGCCAACATCATCTTCGGTACCGTTGTCGACGAGTCCCTGGGCGATCAGGTGCGTATCACCGTCATCGCTACGGGCTTCTCCGACTCCAACGTCAACCGTCAGGATGAGCTCTTTGCTGCTCAGCAGTCTCAGAGCAAGGCCGCTGCCTCCGCTGAGCCGCAGCGCACCGCCCCGGCTGCCAGCCCGGCTCAGGCCGCTCCGACCCGCAACGTCGGTGGTACCGAGCTGCCCAACTTTGGCAACGACCAGTTCGAGCTTCCCGACTTCCTGAAGCGCGGTAGCTTCTAGTTCGTTTTTCTCAACGACCTGCACGGGGTGTGTCCATTTGGATGCACCCCGTTTTGTTTCTCGTTTGTAAACGAAAGCCTCCAATCTCCTTACGTTCCCTTTACGTTTGGTCCCTACCGCTGCGGGTATCCTTTTAAGGAAGTATGACAGCCGTATAAACGCGGACTGCGCGGCGACGCCGCGGTACTTGTGTTATTAGGAGGCTTTAGTATGGCAGCACGTGCGGACAACGTTTCGCGTGTCGACCATGATGGAGTTACGTTGGTGGAGGGCGCGACATCCGATGTCCGCTTTGCCTTTACCGAGCGCACCGGTGGCGTTTCTGAAGATGCGTACTCCTCGCTCAACCTGGGCTCGCATGTAGGCGATGACCCCTTTGCTGTTCAAGAAAATCGTCGTCGAGCGCTCGAAGCTATGGGCGCCACTGAGTGCGAGCATAATCTGCTCGTGCCCAATCAGGTACATGGTGACCATATCGTTACGGTGACTTCGAACGGTGCCGACGATCTTGAGGCTGTTCGCGAGCAGATTGCCGAGGGCTGCGATGCCATCGTCTGTATGGCCCATGACGTGCCCGTGCTGCTCTGCTTTGCCGACTGCGTTCCCGTGGTGCTGGTGGCCCCTGGCGGATTTGCCGTGGTGCACTCCGGTTGGAAGGGCACGATTGCACGTATTTCTGCCAAGGCGTGCCAGGCGCTTTGCGATGCTGCCGGCTGCGATGCGAGCGACGTTTCCGCCTATATCGGCCCCCATATCTTGGCTGACGAATATGAGGTATCCCAGGAACTCATGGATCGCTTTGCCGTCGAGTTCTCTTGCATCGATGCGAGTGCCTCTCGCATGCTCGATCTTTCCGCTGCCATTTGTGAGGCGCTGGTAGATGCCGGTGTGGACGCGGATAATATCGTGGATACCCAGCTTTCGACTGTGCGCCAGAACGACCGCTTTTATTCCTACCGTAACGAGGACGGCACCTGTGGGCGCCATGCTGCGATCGGCGTGATGCTATGAGAAAGATCGTATCGGTCCTGAGCGCCGCTGTGCTTACGCTTACGCTGTGCGCCTGTTCTTCGGGATCTTCTACCTCTTCCATTACCGTGGCCGGCTCCACGACCTGCCTTCCTATCGCCGAAATTGCGGCAGAGGGCTTTAAGGAGGAGACCGGCATCGACGTGCTCGTTTCCGGTTTGGGCTCTTCCGCTGGCATCGAAGCCGTCAGCGCTGGCACGGCCGATATCGCCAGCTCCTCCCGTGGACTCAATGCCGACGAACAGGATCTGGGCCTGACTCCCATCGTCATTGCCCACGACGGTATCGCGGTCATCGTGAACGACGATAACCCGGTCGATAACCTCTCGACCGAGCAGCTCCGCGATATCTATGCCGGCAAGATTACTAATTGGAAAGAGGTCGGTGGCGAGGACCTGAAGATTCAGGTCATCAACCGAGACGAGGCATCCGGCACGCGTGAAGCATTCCGCACCATCGTGATGGACGGCACCCCGTTCGATCGCCGCTCGGCCGTTCTTTCGGGCACGGGCCAGGTGCGCGACGTGGTATCTCGTTCGCACGGTGCCATTGGCTACATTTCGCTGGGCTTCGTCGATAGCCTCAACGCCAAGACCTCGGTCAAGGCCGTCTCGGTCAATCATGTTGAGGCGTCCGAGAAGACGGTCGCGAGCGGCGGCTATCCCATCTCACGCGACCTTTACTTCTTTGTGAAGGGTGCGCCTTCGCAGCAGGCGCAGGATTACATCGACTATGTGACGTCCGAAAAGATGGACAAGCAGATTCGCGAGGCGGGCTTTATCCCCGTCACCAACGACGAGAAGGGGAGTGAGTAGCATGGAAGCACAGGAAAACTCCCAGACTGAGCAGAATGGTCAGGCGCCCAAGAAGCGCGAGCTGGCGCTCGTATCGCGCAGCACCTATATCAAGGAGAAGGCGCTGCAGTGGATCTTCTTTGCCTGCGCGTTCTTGGCGGTTGTTACCGTCATCCTGATTTTTGTCTTTACCACGTACTCGGCGCTGCCCGTCTTTACCGACATCGGTCTGGCGGACTTCTTTAGCTTTACGTGGGCGCCCTCTGAGGGTCACTACGGCATCGTGTCGCTGCTTGCCGGCTCGGGTCTGGTGACCGTCGGCGCGCTCGCCATGGGTGTGCCCCTAGGCGTGGGCACGGCCGTGTATCTGGTCGAGATCGCCAGCAAGCGCGTGCGCAAGCTCATCAGCCCTGCCGTTGACCTGTTGGCCGGCATCCCTTCTATCATCTATGGCTTCTTTGGCATGATCATCATCCGCCCGTTTATCGCACAACTGACCGGCGGTCTTGGTTTTGGCGCGCTGACGGCGTGGTTCGTGCTCGCCATTATGATCGTGCCCACCATCACGACGCTTACCATCGATGCTCTCAATTCCATTCCCATGGGCATTCGCGAGGCATCGTATGCCATGGGCGCCACCAAGTGGCAGACTATCTATAAGGTCGTGTTACCTGCCGCCAAGCTGGGTATCGTGGATGCCATCGTGCTGGGTATGGGCCGTGCCATCGGCGAGACCATGGCCGTGCTCATGGTCGTGGGTAACGCCCCGGTTATTCCCGACAGCATTGCGAGCCCCATCTCGACGCTCACGAGCCAGATTGCGCTCGACATGAGCTATTCCTCGGGTCTGCATCGCTCGGCGCTGTTCGGCATGGGCGTGGTCCTGTTTATCATTTCCGCCACGCTGGTGGGCATCGTCCGCCTGGTTTCCAAGAAGAAGAGGGGGTAGGCTATGTCCGATTCCGTTGACACGACGGTCGATACGACCTCGTCGCGCGAGCGCATCAAGCGTGCCCTTTCCCACGGCAAGAAGGGCCGCATCAACAAGGACCTGTCCAACAAGATCATGCTTGGCGTGTTCCGTGCCGCGGCATACATCACCACGCTGGTGCTGGTCGCTATCATCGCCTACGTGGTCATCAACGGCCTGCCACACATCTCGCTCGACTTTATCTTTGGTTGGCCCCAGGGCGTCAACGCCGAGGGCGGTATTTGGCCCACGATCGTCTCGACCGTCTATGTGACGGCGCTCGCCATGCTTATCTGCACGCCGATCGCTGTGCTGGCAGCCGTCTATCTGGCCGAGTACGCCAAGCAGGGCAAGATCGTTGAGCTCATTCGCTACGCTGCTGACGCTTTGGCCTCGGTGCCCTCCATCGTTATGGGCCTGTTTGGCTACGCCTTGTTTGTCGAGGCTATGGGTCTGGGCCTTTCGATGGTCTCGGCCGCTCTGGCGCTTGCGCTCTTGATGCTTCCCATCGTCATGCGCACCACCGAAGAGGCCATTCGGGCCGTTCCGCGCTATATCCGTTGGGGCGCGTATGGCCTGGGCGCCACCAAGTGGCAGGTTGTCTCCAAGATCGTGCTTCCTTCTGCCTTTGGCCGTATTGCCACGGGCATTGTCCTTGCCATCGGCCGTGCCATTGGCGAGACCGCCGTGGTGCTCTACACCATGGGTCAGGCCATCAATCTACCTATCTCGCCGCTCGATTCCGGCCGCCCCATGACCGTTCACCTGTACCTGCTTGCCAACGACGGCATCAACATGAACGCAGCCTACGGCACCGCGCTCTTGCTGATGGTGATCATTCTGGCCTTCAACCTGTTTGCGCGCTTCCTGTCGCGCAAGCGTCGCTAGTTAAGGAGTCCCATGTCCGTTTATCAGTCCGCTCCCACGCTGGAGCAAGCGGCCATTACGGCCAAGGATTTCAACTTTTGGTACGGTGACTTTCATGCGCTGACGGGGCTCGACCTCAACATCGCCAAAAACGCCATTACCTCCTTCATTGGCCCTTCGGGCTGCGGTAAGTCGACGTTTTTGCGCTGCATCAACCGCATGAATGACCTGATCGAGGGTACGCGCGTCGAGGGCACCATGACGCTCGACGGCAACGATATCTATGCCGAGGGCGTCGACCCGGTCGACCTCCGTCGCCGCGTGGGCATGATTTTTCAGCAGCCCAACCCGTTTCCCAAATCCATCTACGAGAATGTCGCCTTTGGCCCTCGTCTGCAGGGCGTGACTAGCAAAAGCGACCTCGATGACATCGTGGAAGAATCGCTCAAGCGCGCCAACCTCTGGAAAGAGGTATCCAATCAGCTCAACAAGGATGGTTTGGCGCTCTCGGGCGGTCAGCAGCAGCGTCTGTGCATCGCGCGCGTGCTTGCGGTGCAACCCGATGTCCTCCTGATGGACGAGCCCTGCTCCGCCATCGACCCCACGTCCGTCTCCAAGGTCGAGGATTTGATGGCCGAGCTGGCGCCCGAGATGACGATCATCATCGTCACGCATTCAATGCAGCAGGCAGCTCGTATCAGCGACTACACCGCATTCTTCTTGCAGGAAGTTGCCGGTGAGCCTGCCACGCTCATCGAGTATGGTCAAACCGACGCGATCTTCACCAGCCCGGTGGACTCGCGGACGGAAGACTATATCACCGGCCGCTTTGGCTGATCGGTGCGACTAGTCCCAAGCCGATCGGACCTGGTCCGGTGCGTATTCACTGTGCGGGCGGCATGACCGCACCCAACTGATTGGAGTGAACCATGCGTAAACTGTTTTCCCGTCAGCTCATCGAGGCCCGCCACGAGATGCTGAGCATCTACGAGGCCGTCGATCTGGCCCTCCACGATGCCGTTAAGGCCTATGTGACCGACGACCGCAAGCTCGCCACCAAGACCAAGAAGCGCACGCTTTCGATTGACGCGCGCTGCGCCAACTTGGAGGCCGTGTGCTACAACCTGATCGCCACGCAGTCGCCGGTCGCCTCCGACTTCCGCTTGCTGCAGACGATTATCTACGTCGACTTTAACCTGCAACGCATGACCGATAAGGTCCGTCAGATCTGCCGTGCCACGCGTCATATGATCAAGGCCGACATCTCGCTGCCCAAGGAGCTTGTCGGCACGGTCGAGGCCGAGGCCGAAGCCGTCTACCAGGTGCTGGGCTCGTCGCTTTCTGCGCTCGTCACCAACGACATGTCCATCATCTGCAACCTGGCCGTCGAGGACGAGCCGGTGCATGCGGCGTACGAGAAGTTCTTCCGTACCTTCAACCGCATGGACGCGGGCGAGTTTATGGATGACGATAGCAACTATGACGACCTGCGCCGCGCCATCATGGTTTCGCGCTACCTCGATCGCATCGCCTCGATTTCCATCGATGCTGCCTGCCGTCTGACGTTCCTTTTGACCGGCCAGCGCATGACTGCCGGCGATATCGCCCGCACGGACGAGGACGAGCTCGAGAGCATGCGCGTGCCTTCGGGCGAGGGCGTCATCATGAGGCCCGCCGTCGATGCGCGCTACGTTGCCAAGGTGCCCGCTAACGAGGTCAGCGAGGGACTTCGCTACCTGCTCGATCATCTTGAGGACGAGGACGATGGCGAGGACGACGAGGAGTAAGTGACCCCGTTCGTCGAAAGATTGTAAATACCTAAGTGAGCGCGGCCTTGCACATGCGGGGCCGCGCTCTTGCGTTAGCATGGGACTACTTGTTTGGCTGTCAGCGGAGGCGATTGGCAATGGATAACTATTTGGACTTGATGCGCGCTCGCCGCGAGCAGATTCTGGAACGTTTTTATGCGGCGCTCGATCGCGCAGGCCGTCCCCACGACGCCGCGAGCCTCATTGCCGTGTCCAAGACCGTTGGTGTCGATGAGACCGTTGCCGCCATCCAGGCGGGGTATCGCCATTTTGCCGAGAACCGCCCGCAGGAGCTGGTTCGCAAGCTCACGGGTCTGGCGGAGCATCCGGAGCTGCCCGAGGTGCGCTTCGATATGATCGGCAACCTGCAGACCAATAAGATCAATGCGGTGCTGGGCTCAGCCGAGCTGATTCACTCGGTGGGTTCGCTGCATCTGGCGCAGGCGATCTCGAGCCGTGCTGTCCGCAAGATTGAGGCAGGCGAGCTCGCCGGCCCCCAGCGTGTGCTCATTGAGGTCAATGTGAGTGGTGAGGAGTCGAAGGGAGGCTTTTCGCCCGATGAGATTCGCGCCGCCGCGGGTGAGCTTGCGGAACTTGAGGGAATTTGCGCTCAGGGGCTTATGACTATGGCGCCCCGGGGGAATAAGGATGTGGCACGCCGCACCTTTGCGGGGCTTCGTGAGCTGAGGGATGAGCTGGAGGCGGCGCATCCCGATTTGAACCTGCCTGAGCTTTCCTGCGGCATGAGCGAGGACTTTGAGCCTGCCCTTGAGGAGGGCTCTACGCTCGTTCGCCTGGGCAGGGTAGTATTTAGCCCGGAGTTTGCAGTAAAATAAGGCTCTGAAGTGCGCACTGATTATCGGGGCGCCTGCACTAAACCGCGAGAGGACACAACCATGGGCTTCCTTGACGAGATTAAAAATAAGATGCACCTGGGCGGCCAGCAGGGTTACGACCAGGGTTATGGCCAAGACGACGACTACGGCTACGATGACGGCTACGACGATGGCTATCAGAACAACGGCTACAGCGGTGCTTCGGGCGAGGGCTTCTACACTCAAGACGAGCCGAGCAACGGCCTGCTTGGTCAGACGCGTCGCGGTGAGGCCGAGTCGGTCGCGGTGTACACGCGCTCCGGTCAGCTGGTCGGCGATGACTCCCGCCATGCCACGACGTATAACCCGCCTTCGCGCTCGCAGGACAGTGTTGCGAGCGGTTATCGTCCTGGTGCCTATGACACGCCGTCTAGCTACGCCGAGAACACCCGCGCCCGTGCCGCCGCTGCGCCCGCACCTGCACCGAGCGATGCCTCGGCCTATGCGAGCAATATCATCAACGCCACGCCGCAGCTGCCGGCCTATGTCCTGCGCCCCGAGAGCTATGACGACGTGGAGACCGTGGTTCGCCGCGTTCGCACCAAGCAGCCTGTCGCACTGATTTTTGTGGGCGTACGCACCGAAGTTGCCAAGCGCGTCTTGGACTTCTCTTACGGCTTTGCCTGTGGTCTGGGCGCCACGGTCAAGGAGGTGGGCGACCGCGTGTTCATGGTGCTGCCCGCCGGCTGCGAGGTCAAAGATTCCGATCTCAAGAAGCTTCGTGCGGACGGCTACCTTAAGTAAAGACAAGACGAGGAGATTCCCATCAACATCTACACTATCGTCCAGCTGGTCAACACGCTGTTCAACTTCTATTCCACGCTTATTGTCGTCTACTGCTTTATGACGTGGATTCCCATGAAGCAGGGTGGTTTGCTTCAGGATATTGCCGCGGTGCTCGATAGCGTGTGCGGTCCGTGGCTCAACCTGTTCCGTCGTTTCATCCCGCCGATGGGCGGTATCGATTTTTCGCCGGTCGTTGCGATTATTGCGTTGCAGTTGGTGCAGAGGCTGGTTCTGCAGCTTCTTATAGGTATACTCGTATAGAACTGACTTAGTAACTTACGTCGGGCGTGTAGCGCCGAGGCGATGAAAAAGGAGACTTGTTATGGCTATTACCCCCGCAGACATCCAGGCTCAGACTTTCTCTGAGGCCAAGCGTGGCTACGATCCTGCCGAGGTCGACGTCTTCTTGGAGACACTGTCTTCCGAGGTTGACGCTATGCTCGCTAAGATCGTCGACCTTAAGGGTCGTCTGACTGCTACCGAGCAGCAGCTTGCCGATGCGCAGGCTCAGCTTGCCCAGGCTCAGGATGCCACCGCCCAGGCCGTTCCTGCCGCCCCCGTGGCTGCTCCCGCCCCTGACTTCTCCGCTCAGGAGCGCCAGATTTCCGCTGCTCTGATCGCTGCCCAGCAGACCGCTGAGACCATCGTCAACGATGCCAACGAGAACGCTGAGCGTATCCGCAACGAGGCTGACGCTAAGGCACGCGAGGTTATCCGCCAGGCTCTGACCGAGAAGCAGGCCGAGCTCGAGGAAATCGATCGTCTCAAGGCTTCCCGCGAGGAGTTCAAGGCCGAGTACCTCAAGCTCATCCAGCACTTCATGGACGATGCCCAGAACTCCTTCCCGGCCGACCTCATGGCCTCCACGCCGGTCGGTTCTGCCGCTTCTCCTGCGGTGACTGTTCCCGCCGAGCCGCTGCCCGTCGCTGACCCGGTTGTCCCCGTGGCCGATCCCTTCGCCCCGATCGACAACTTTGCCGCCGACGACCTGGACTAGCATCAGAGCTACAATCTAGTGTCCTTAAGAGGAGCTCGCACCTGCGGGCTCCTTTTTTGTGGCTGTATACGGGTTGGGAAACAAAACGCCGAGCTCTGCATGCGATAGGACAGAACTCGGCGAAGGGCGCGTGGTAAAAGGTAGATTTTAAGGTATGTCTAAAAACTACTTGAGGAGGAAGTTGGAGAGGGGAATAGTGCGGGCCTCGCGATGCTCGGGATCGGCGATGTGGTCGGCGGGATAGCCACAGACGAGCATGTGATAGGGATAGACGCCCTTGGGCAGATTGAACTGCTCCTGTGCCACCTCAGGCTTAAAATGGCATACCCAGCACGTTCCCAGGCCCTGCTCGGTGGCCTCCATCATCATCTGGTCGCACACGATGGACGTATCGATTTCACTGGAATTCATCTGGTCATACGGGCGCACCCAAGCATCATCGGTAACGCTGCAAATAAGGAAGACAAGCGGAGCCCCAAAGATAGACCCATCACGAGCAAACCGAGGCTGACAAGCAGCTGCCTTTTCCAGGAGCTCAGGCGTATCCAACACCATCACACGGGTTGGATGGTTATTACAAGCAGAAGGAGCAATGCGCCCAGCCTCAACAATGGCATCCACCACAGCCTGCTCCACAGCCCGATTCTCAAAAGAACGACAAGAATACCGACCACGAGCCAGATCCAAATACGCCATACGAGTCCTCCAAAGTCAACGAATCAATCCAAAGCAAAACAAAGGGTACCCAAAGCAACATTCAACCAAACGCCCACCGAATGCCAAAATGTTCAATTGGGTACTAAAGGCCCCCTCGGCCAAACCCCATTGCGCTATAACTATCAGCCGAAGTTCCAATGGTGGTACGTAAGGCGAAGGGCCGGCCACGGTTTACTTTCGAACGACTCTGCAAAGCAGCCGGAGTGAGAAAGCAAACCGTGGCCGGCCCTTCGCCGCCGGGACACGTCCCCCCAATTAACTGTTCTTCATGACAATCGAATCCACGACATCGGCCACATTCTCGCAGCAGTCGGCGCAGTACTCCAGGAAGGCGTACACGTCACGCCAAGCGATGACCTCGAGCGGGTCCTTACCGTTAACGTGCAGGTTGCGCATGGCGTTGATATAGAGCTCGTCGGCCTCGGACTCGATGGTGTTGATCTGGATGACGAGCTCGCGCAGGGTCTTGGACTTGCGGTAGTTGGGCAGCTCGATCATCAGGTCCTTCATGGCGCGACAGGCATCGGTTACCTTGTGGGCGATGACGGTGGCGTCGGGATGGATGCTCTGAATGTTGGTGAAGTAGACGCGCTGCACGACACCCTCGATGCGGTCGAGCACGGTGTCGAGTGAGCAGCTCATCAGATCCAGATCCTCGCGCTCGAGCGGGGTGATAAAGGCGGTGAGCAAGGCGTCTTCGAGCTCGTGGTGCTTCTTGTCTGCCGCATGCTCAATCGCATGCATCTTATCGAGCATGTCGTGGATCTGCGCGGGGTCAAAGTTCTCAAAAATCTTGGTGAGCAGCTCTGCGGCCTGGACGGCGAGGTCGGCGCAAGCGACGTAGTTGTCAAAGTAGAACGAATCGGGTTTCTTTGCCATGAGTGGGTCCTTTCGAGGCGAAGACGGGTGGGCGAAGTGTTGCGGTCCGGATGGACGTTCGGTTTGACTAGAGGAACATCATGAACAGCTTGGCCATGACAAAGCTGATGAGTCCGCAGGCGGGGAAGGTGAAGAACCAGGTGAACATCATGTCCTTGACGACGCCGAAGTTGATGGCCGAGAGGCGCTTGACGGCACCAACGCCCATGATGGCGCAGGTCTTGATGTGGGTGGAGGACACGGGGATGCCGGTAAGGGTGGCAAGCAGCAGGTTCGCCGCGCCCGCGAGGTCGGCGGAGAAGCCCTGATACTTCTCGAGCTTAACCATGCTCTGGCCGACGGACTTGATGATGCGCTCACCGCCCACGCTGGTGCCGATACCCATAGTGGCCGAGCACAGCAGCATAATCCAGATGGGGATGCCGGCATCGCCGACGCTAGTCTGGCCGTTTGCGAAGGCTACGCCTAAAAAGAGCACGCCGATGAACTTCTGTCCATCCTGCGCGCCGTGCATAAAGCTCATGGCCGCAGCGCTCGCGATCTGAGCGTATTTAAAGAAGACATTGGCACGTCGCCTGTTGGCGGCGGCGAAAAGAATCGAGACGAGTTTGCACAGGACCCAGCCCATGACAAAGCCCAGGCCGATGGAGAGTGCCAGGCCGTAGATGACCTTCATCCACTCGTGGACGTTGACGCTGCTCGCGCCGCCGAGGGCGATAGCGGCACCGGTCAGGCCGGCGATAAGGCTGTGGCTTTGCGAGGTGGGGATGCCGAAACGCGATGCTGTGGCGCCGTAGACGACGATGGAGAACAGGGCCGCGCACAGGCAGGCGAGCGCCATGGTGCTGTTTCCGCCAAAGTCAACGATATGCGAGATGGTATTGGCGACGCTCGCGTTAAAGTGCGTCATGATGAGCACGCCGAGGAAGTTGAATGCGGCGCTCATGAGAATGGCGGCGCGGGCGGGCATGCAACGCGTAGTGACGCAGGTCGCGATGGCGTTGGGCGCGTCGGTCCACCCGTTGACGAAGATGGCGCCCAACGCGAGGATCACGGTGACGGCAAGGACTGGGTTCGACACAATTTGGCCGAGGAAGGTTGAGAACGTTACGTCCATATATGGGCTTTCTCGAAGTTTGCAGGCACGTTACAAAAACATGATAAATCGTATCACCTCCTGCGGGTTTCTTTGCCGAGTTCTGATGGGAGAAGTGAATTTTTTGGCACTAAAATTGAATATTAGCCCTGTTGACCGCGGGTGTTCTTTTTGCTATCACGCCATGCGGACACGCGCGATTGCTACGACACTCCAAAACCACAGTCTGTTCGCTTTACAATATGCAAACATGCGTTCGATAATAGGAGGCATGGAATATCGACAGACAGATGGCAAAACTCGGCGCGTGCACAAGCAGTATGTGGACGTCGTGGCTCGCATCCTCGCGGGCGGACAGGTCGTGCCGGTCACCGTCTGCTGGGTCGACGGTCGGTGCTTTACGATTGACGAGATTATCTCGTCCACCGGTTTTGGCCTGACGGTTCACGGCATTCGTACGGCAACCTATAAGGTTCGTTTTGGCGGTCATGCGACCGAACTGTATCTGGAAGAACAGGCACGCGAGCGGCCGGACGGCTCGCAGGCCCATCTGATGCGTTGGTGGGTGTGGGCGTTCGACCGCACGCTCGAGGGTGAGCGCCGCAGGTAGGGACGCACGGCGTTCGGGTACAATGGTAGAAATCTTGTCGCTTAAGGCGCTGCTGTCGCGGCGCTATCTGAAAGGACGAAAGCATGAATGATATCCAGGGCTATCAGAACGGCCCCATCGAGACCAGTGCAAGCCGTGCCAAGGAGATGTCGCCGCGTGCGTACAACCTTGTCATGTCTGCCCTGATCTTTTTGGGCTTTTGCGCCATGGGCGCCGGCGCCTACTTTACGAGTACCATGGCGTTTGCCCACATGATGATGAGCGGCGCCGCTTTGCCGCTGGTCTTTGGCTCGTTTATTTTGACTATCGTCGGCATTGTCATGATGTCGGCTGCCGCGGGCAAGCAGTCTGTGGGTCTGTCGCTCACGGGTTACGTGATCTTTGCGAGCACTTTTGGCCTGACCGCGTCGTTTGGCCTGGCCAACTACGACCTGCCCACCATTAACACTGCCTTTATCGCTACCGCCGCCATCACCTTTGTCTTTGGCGCGCTGGGTGTGACCTTCCCCAAGTTCTTCCAGCGTGTGTACGGCATCGGTTTTGGCGTTCTGCTTGCCACGATCCTGGTCGAGATCGTGCTGATGTTTATGGGTGTTTCGCAGTCTATTACCGACCTGATCGTGATCGTGGTGTTCGCCGGTTTTATTGGCTACGACACCTATGTGGCCACGACGGTGCCGCCCACGCTGCCCAACGCCGTGCTCATGGCGTCCAACCTGTTCGTGGATATCATTAACGTGTTCCTGCGTATCCTGAATATCCTTGGTCGTCGCGACTAGCGGCGAGTTGCAGCGGTGCTTGCCGCGCGCGTAAATCAATGCGAAAGGCGGTCCTTCGGGGCCGTCTTTTTTGTACGCGGCGGGGTATCATGGATGGGAAAAACCGAAAGCGGCAGCGACAGGAAAGGTGACCACTCATGGCAGATGTCGACAACAGGAACCGTAACTGCAGGACCGGTCGCGCAGGGCAGCCCAATCCCAAGCGCGAGGCCCGTGCCAAGGCCGCCGAGCGTCACGTGGCAACTGTGTCCGAAGCGTGCGCCAGGGATATCGAGCGTTCGCTTGCCGGTGTTCGCGAGTTTGACGGTATGCCTGCCGGATTTGTCGCGGCGATGAAGG
Organism: Collinsella sp. AM17-1; assembly: GCF_003470665.1. GTDB lineage: Bacteria > Actinomycetota > Coriobacteriia > Coriobacteriales > Coriobacteriaceae > Collinsella. The sequence continues at coordinate 21,835 of NZ_QRJZ01000016.1, read as the reverse complement.
CCAAGGCTCAAGCGGCAGCGGCTGCCGAAGAGCAGGTTGCCGAGGAGCATGAGGCCGCTGAGGTCGAGGCTGCCGAGGTTGCACCCGTCGAGACCGAGGTTGCGGACGAGTCTGCGTCTGCCGATGAGGCCGCGCAGGCCGAGCCCGAGCCTGCTGAGGAATCCGCTGTGGTCTTGCCCGAGGTCACCGTGCTCGACGCCTCTGCCACGCAGGCCATTCTGGACAACGGCCGAGGCTACGCGCAGTTCTGCGATATGGCGGTGCTCGCCTTTGCCTCGTTCACCAACCCGGGTGGCGGCTACATCCAGGGCTATCTGGGCCAGGAGGCTACGCTCTGCGCCGATTCGTATCTGTACAACGTGCTCGACAAGCAGCGCAAGTGGTATGGCGAGAACCGTCGCCGCAACATCAACTGCGAGCTCTACCGCAACCGTGCGCTGGTAGTGCCTGCGGTGCGTTTTGACCGCAACCACGTGCATGCGTATGCCGATGTGATCGTGGCCGCCGCGCCCAATGCCAAGCGCGCACGCCAGGAGTACCGCGTGAGCGACGATGCGCTGCTGGACGCGCTGCGCGACCGTATCCGCTTTGTGCTCGCCATCTGCGACGAGCTGGGTCGCGAGAAGCTCGTACTGGGCGCTTGGGGCTGCGACAACAACGGTTTTGATGCCGAGGCCGTGGCCGAGATTTTCCGCAAGGAGCTCGCATCGGGCGACTTCAAGGTCAAGCAGGTCTTCTTTGCTGTGCCTTCTACGCGCTGGGATGAGGACTTCGCCAAGTTCGAGCATGTGTTGGCAAGCTTCCCCGAGCGCAACGAGGAGTCCTATGCCCAGGTTGCCGCCCGCGCTGCGGCCGCCCGTGCCGCCGAGCAGGCCCAGGCCGCTGCCGAGGACGATGAGGATGACGACGACTGGCGCAAGTACCTGTAAACGGTGCGCGTGATGCGACATGCCGAGCCGACGGGGGCTGTTCCCGTCGGCTTTTTATTGAGTGGGGAGCTTACGATGAAAAACGTTCTATGCTTTGGCGACAGCAACACCTATGGTTACGATCCGGCTGGTATGCGCGATGGCACCGCGGTGCGCTATGCGCAGGATGTGCGCTGGTGCGGCGTGGCGCAGCGTGACCTGGGCGAGGGCTGGCATGTGATTGAGGAGGGGCTCAACGGCCGCACGACGGTGCGCGACGATATGTGCCACCTGGACACTAACCTCAACGGCATTCGCGCGCTTCCGATGCTGCTCGAGGCCCATAAGCCGCTGGACGCCATTGTGATCATGCTGGGCACCAACGACTGTAAGACGGTCTTTAACGTGACGGCTTCCGATATTGCCCGTGGCGCCATGGCGCTGATTCGCGCCGTCCGCGCGTTTCCGTGGACCGACGCTGCGCCTTGTCCGCGCATTCTGCTGATGGCTCCCATTAAGATCAAACCGCAGATCGCCGATGTGTATATGACCGACTTTGACGAGCGCTCCGTCGAGGCCTCGGAGCATTTTGCTGAATACTACGCGCATGTGGCTGAGCAGTTTGGCTGCGACTTTTTGAATGCCGCCGACTTTGCCGAGCCGGGCGATATCGATTATCTGCACATGATGCCCGAAAGCCACGAGAGCTTGGGACATGCCGTGGCAGCCAAGCTCCAAGAGATGCTCGGTGAGTAGCGCAGCCCCAAACCACCACAAAGGGGACAGGCACTTTTGTGGTGGCTTTGCCCGGGTAAACGAGCGGCTTGGCTGCCACATGGGCATGGATGAGCTCATTGACCTGTTTGCCGAGGGGGATGAGCTTGTCTCCAATACCGCTTTTGAGGAGTTGGAGCTCGCCTATGACGTGGCGAACGGTACGACCTTTGAAGGCGTCGTGTTCCGCTCCTGCGTATTCGATGGCGTCGACTGGAGTGGTTCGACGTTTCGCGACGTCGTATTTCGCGGTTGCCGCTTTATCCGCTGCAATATGGAAGGCTGCTGGCTCAACCGCTGCGACTTTGTTGATTGCTCGGCGCCGGGGCTCAACTTGGTCAAGGCACGTCTGTCGAGCGTTTCGTTTGCATCATGCGACCTGAGTTACGCGAACCTTTCGGAGGGACGCATTGGCCCCATCACGGCGTGCGATGTGCGTCTGACCGAGGCGGCGCTCCAGGGGGCCAAGCTGGGGCAGCTGCGCCTGGATAGCTGCGACCTGACGCGAGTTGATGTGTTCAAGACACCGCTATGTGGTGTTGATGTATCGCGCTGCACGTTTGAGGCTCCCGTTGTTTCGGGCGACTACCGTGAGTTGCGAGGCCTGACAGTCAATGCCGAACAAGCGCTCGCACTTTCGGGCTTGCTTGGCATCCAACTCGCAGACGATTAAGTGTTAAAAGAAAAACCACCACAAAGGTGCCTGTCCCCTTTGTGGTGGTTTTGGGCTGCGAATCTCAATACTGCCACATGTGGTTGACGGGGCCGGAGCCTTTGCCCATGTTCAGGCCGGCGGCCAGAGCGCCTGTCAGGTAGGCCTTGCCGGCGTTGACGGCGTCGGCAAGATCCATGCCTTGGGCCAGTGCGCAGGCGATGGCAGATGAGAGCGTGCAGCCGGTGCCGTGCGTGTTGTCGGTCTCGATGCGCTTGTGGCGGAACCACGTGGTGAGCGGATCGCCCAGGTGGTTGCCCTCGTCATCGAGCGGCGCAGGCTCGGCCAGTACATCGTTGGCCTCATTGACAAAATGCCCGCCCTTAACGAGGGACGCGCATCCAAAGCGGCGGGTGAGAAGCATGGCGGCATTTTGCTGCGTGCGCTCGGAGTCGACTTCGTAATCGAGTAGCGCCATGGCCTCGGGAATATTGGGCGTGATGACGGTCGCCAGCGGGAACAGGCGGCGTGTAAGCGCTTCGGCGGCGTCCTCTGCGATCAGGCGAGCGCCCGAGGTGGCGACCATAACGGGGTCGACGACGATATTTTGTGCGTCCCAGGCGCTCAGGCGGTCGGCGATAACCTCGATAATCTCGACAGAAGAAACCATGCCGATCTTAACGGCGCTCGGGCGGATATCGTCAAAAACGGCGTCGATCTGCGCGGCTACGATATCTGGCGAGATTTCCTGCACGGCGGTGACGCCCAGGGTGTTCTGTGCGGTGATGGCGGTGATGGCCGTCTCGGCATACAGGCGGTGCGCCGTGATGGTCTTGATGTCGGCCTGAATGCCGGCGCCACCGCTGGAATCGGATCCTGCGATGGACAGGACGGCAGGTACCTTGCTGCGATCCATGTTCGCTCCCTTGCTCGGTCGGATTCAAATGGCTCTTCTGCCTGCATTATAAAGATGCCCGGGCCGGCTGTATGCCGATCCCGGGCGGGCGGTGCAATCTTTACGCAAATGCAAGAAAATGTTCACACGTCAACAACGGTTGACGTCGCGGTGTTTCCAAAAGCAATCGTGGCGACGAGTTAGTCCTCCATGCCGAGGTCGATTGCCGTGCCCTCGAACACCTTGTTGACGGTGCGAACGGCGCACATCTTGCCGCACATGGTGCAGGTGCCCTCGGTGGCGGCGGGGGATTCCTCATAGCGCTTCTTGCCGGTGACCGGGTCGAGGGCGCACTTCCACATGGCGTCCCAGTCGAGCTTGCGGCGTGCCTGGCCCATCTTGTCGTCCATGTCACGGGCGTGCGGTACCTTCTTGGCGATGTCGGCGGCGTGTGCGGCAATCTTGGTGGCCATGAGGCCATCGAGCACATCCTGAGCGTTGGGCAGGCACAGGTGCTCGGCCGGCGTCACGTAGCACAAAAAGTCGGCACCCGAGCTCGCGGAGATGGCGCCACCAATGGCGGCGGTGATGTGGTCGTAGCCTACGCCGATATCGGTCACCAGCGGCCCCAGCACATAGAACGGGGCGTTGTGGCACAGGCGCTTCTGCAGCTTCATGTTGGCTGCGATCTCGTCGAGCGCCATGTGACCCGGGCCCTCGACCATAACCTGGACGCCGGCGGCCCAGGCGCGCTTGCACAGCTTGCCCAGCTCGATCATCTCGGCGGTCTCGGTTGCGTCGTTGGAGTCGTAGAGACAACCCGGGCGGCAGGAGTCGCCGAGCGAGATCGTTACGTCGTATTCGTGGCAGATCTCGAGCACCTCGTCGTAGAACTCGTAGAAGGGGTTCTCGTTACCGGTGACCTCCATCCAGCCAAACAGCAGCGAGCCGCCGCGGCTGACGATGTTCATGAGGCGGCCGGTCTCCTTAAAGGTCTTGATGACCGATTTGTTGATGCCGCAGTGGATGGTCATAAAGTCCACGCCGTCCTCGGCATGCGCGCGCACGACCTCGAGCAGATCGTCCTTGGTCAGCTTGACCAGCGGCTTTTCCATGTAGCCGATGGCGTCGTACATGGGGACGGTGCCCACCATGAGCGGCGTCTCGTCGATGAGCTGCTGGCGGAACTGGCGCGTCTTGCCCGAGTTGGAGAGGTCCATGATGGCGTCGGCGCCAAAGTCCTCGGCGATCTTGACTTTCTTCCATTCCTCGGCGGCATCTGCCTTGTCGCCCGAGATGCCCAGGTTCACGTTGACCTTGGTGGACAGGCCCTCGCCGACGCCAAAGGCACGCATGCCCTTTTTGATATGCACGATGTTGGCGGGAATGGCGATGCGGCCGTCGGCCACGCGCTCGCGGATGTACTCGGGGTCGCGATGCTCGCGCTCGGCGACCTCTTTCATCTGCGGTGTGATCTGCCCGGCGCGGGCGAAGTCGATTTGCGTGACGAGCTTGGGCTCGGTCTGTGTGCTCATTGGCACGGCTCCCTTCGTTGGCATTACCCATATCAGGTTTGCGGGTCAGGGCGGGCGCGCCCAGTCTCAGCCTGCCGTCTTGTCCTGCAAGCTCCCCGTTTATGTGGTGGGCTCAAGTATAGCTCGAATGGGTACGATTGACGCGATGAGCATGCCCGTGGGGAGGCGAACATGGAAGACAAGCATCTATATCGAGAGACACAGTGGGACGTGTCGGCCGAGGCGGGCCGTGCCCATCATGGACTGGTCGCAATTGGTTTTGCGATTCTTGTCGTGATGGTGATTGCCTGTTGTATCTGGACGTTTGGTGGTCGCGGCGGCGCTGCATGGGAGTTCGAGGCTGATGATGCCCTGCCGATCATGACGGTGAGGAGTACCGGCGGTAATGCCAATACGCTCGCCATTCCGGGCGATTATTGGTACCCGCGCGATGAGTTTGTGCAGTTGCAGCTGAGTGGTGGGTCCATTCCAGGTGAAGAAATCGAACGCGTGACGTTTGACGCGGCGCTCAAAACGCTGACGGTGAAGCTCAAAGATCAAGGGGGTGGGCCCACGACGATGGACATCGCCCTGACGGAATGGCGTCTTGAGCCTCCGTCGGGTGTTGCGGCGTCCGAGGTGGAGCACGTCAAGATTGTCTATCAGGACGGTTCGACAAACGGGATTGCAAAGGCTGACGGCTTGGCGGAATAGGTGTCGAGCCTAGCCAGCCAATTCATAAAAGTTGCGGTGGAATAGTTCCTGATTGTGCGATAAAAGGCTCAAATAGGAACTATTCCACCGCAAGTTATATAGAGAAGGCTGAGCGGGTCAGTTTTGGGTGGCGGGTCTAGAGCATCTGTTCGTTGATGAACACGAGGGTGCCTGGGTATGAGATCTCGGGGGCGTGGCGATAGCCGATGTTGAACTCGGTGAGACGGCCGGCGTCCTCGAGTCCGTTTGCTGCCATCCAACGCACCATGGAGCCGCGCGCCTTTTTGCTGGCGGTCGAGCGCTGGATGGGCTTGCCGTTGCGGATGCCTTCGCCAAAGAGACATGTGACGACCGCGGCATCGGTGGTGAGGCGGGGCAGAACGGCTTTGGCGTATTCCGCGCTGGCGAGGTTGACGATCGTAGCGTTGGAGCCTGCCGGGGCGATAGCCCGCGCGAGCTTGTCGCTCCAAAACGCGTAGAGGTCTTGGGCATCGTCAACGGCGAGCTTCGCGCCCATCTCCAGCCGATACGGTTCGACGGCATGGAAGGGACGAACGCACCCGTAGAGGCCGGAGAGGATCCACAGATGGTCTTGCAGCCATGTGAGCTGCGCGGAATCCATCACCTCGGGCGCCATGCTCTGGTACTGAATGCCGTGATAGGACATGATGGCAGGGGAGATGCGGCGCGCGATACCGGAATCGGCAAGATTGCCGTTTCCCAAGATGGGCTCGAACTCATGCAAAATGTCGAGACAAAGGGCCAGCAGCTTGTCGCTGACGTTCCACAGAGCTTGTAGGCCGCTGTCGCCTTCGGTTCGTTCGATGTCCAAGAGCGCATGGTGCAGCTGGGCGGTCTCGCGCGCAAAGGGCGGAATCCCCTGAACTTCAAAAGCATCTTGTGCCGCGTGCATTTGCTTGGCGGGCGAAATGATGACCTGCAGCATGGACTCTCCTCTGCCAAAAAAGAAATTGCGGTGGAATACGGTCTGTTTGGGCTATTGAAAGACCAAATCAATCCGTATTCCACCGCAAGTTATGGGTGGGGTGGATTAGGCGCGCTCGATGAAGGCCTTGTAGCCGCGATAGGCCTCGTAGATATCGGCCTTGTTAGCGACCTCCCACAGGGCGTGCATGGACAGGACGGCAACACCGGAGTCGATGACGTTCATGCCGTACTTGGCCATGATGTAGGCGATGGTGCCGCCGCCGCCCGCGTTGACGCGACCGAGCTCGCAGGTCTGGAAGTCCACGCCGGCCTCGTCCATGATGTCGCGGACGAGGGCCACGTACTCGGCGTCGGCGTCGTTTGAACCGCCCTTGCCGCGGCTGCCCGTGTACTTGTTAAAGCACAGGCCGCGACCCATGTAGGCTGCGTTCTTGGTTTCGAACTTGCCGGCGTAGCCCGGGTCGAAGCCGGCGGACACGTCAGAGGAGAGCATGCGGCTGTGGGCGAGTGCACGGCGCAGGGCCAGCGGGCTATCCTCGCCGGCGAGCGTCATGATCTCGGCGACGGTGTTCTCGAAGAAGCGGCTCGTCATGCCGGTGGCACCCACGGAACCGATTTCCTCCTTGTCGACGATGAGTGTGATGCTCGTGCGCTCCACGTTGGTGACGTTGATCTGGGCGAGCATGGACGGATAGGCGCAGACACGGTCGTCGTGGCCATAGCCCAAAATCATGGAGCGGTCGAGGCCCATGTCGCGGGCCGGGCCAGCGGGCACGACCTCGATCTCGGCGGAGAGGAAGTCCTCCTCCTCGACGTCGTACTGCTCCTCAAGGATGTCCAAGAACATCTGCTTGACGGGCTCCTTGGGGGCGTCCTTGTCGTCCTCGTCAAACTTGACAGGGCGGCCGCCCACGATCACGTCGAGGATCTCGGCGTCGACGGCGTCCTTGGCGGGCTTGGCCATCTGCTCGCTCGAGAGGTGGATCAGCAGGTCGGAGATGGTAAAGACCGGATCGTCGGCCTTGTCGCCGATGTTGATGTCGACGGTGGTGCCGTCCTTTTTGCAGATGACGCCCACGAGTGCAAGCGGGGAGGCCACCCAGTGGTAGCTCTTGACGCCGCCGTAGTAGTGCGTGTCGAGGTAGGCCATGTCGCCGGCCTCGAAGGCGGGGTTTTGCTTGAGGTCCAGGCGCGGCGAGTCCACGTGGGCGCCCAGGATGTTAAAGCCCTGCTCGAGCGGGGCGGTGCCCAGGTTGACGAGCATGAGGTCCTTGCCGTGATTGGCGGCATACACCTTGTCGCCGGCCTTGAGCGCGCGGCCCTCGGCGATCACGGTCTCCAGATTGACGTAGCCCGCCTCCTCGGCCATCTTGATACCGGTCTTGACGCACAGGCGCTCGGTCTTGTTCTCGCTCAAAAACTGCTTATAGCCGCGGCAAAGATCCTCGAGCTCCTCGATTTGCTGTGGCGTGTACTTTTTCCATGCGCAGGGACGCTCCATGACGCAGGCTCCTTTCGGGTCGATCGTGCTGGTTGATGTACCGTGAGCCATCGTATCACGCGCGGGCCCGCGGCGGCGGGGAAGCCTGATGTGCGGTGGCCGCGGGGCGGGGAGCGTGTAAACTGGTGTGAGCAAACCGTGCCCAGCCCAAAGCGAGGTATTCAATATGTCTGACAAGCGCCGTACCTTTGCCGTCATCGACGGCAACTCGCTCATGCACCGTGCCTTTCACGCCGTGCCCCCGACCATGAACGCGCCGGACGGTCGCCCCACCAACGCGATCTTCGGCTTCCTGAACATGTTTCTTAAGATGATCGATGCCTTTAACCCCGACGGCGTGGTCGTGGCGTTTGACAAGGGCAAGCCGCGCGTGCGCATGGAGATGCTGCCGCAGTATAAGGCACAGCGTCCGCCCATGGACCCCGATCTGCACGCACAGTTTCCAATGATCAAGGAGCTGCTCACCGCGCTCAACGTGCCGATTCTGCAGTCTGAGGGCTGGGAAGGTGACGATATCCTGGGAACCATGGCGCGCCTGGGTGAGGAGGCCGGCTGCGACATGCTGCTGGTGACCGGCGACCGTGACATGTATCAGCTCGTGACCGAGCACGTCAACGTGGTCTCGACTCGCAAAGGCCTGTCCGACGTGGCGATCATGACGCCCGAGAGCGTAGACGACCTGTATCACGGCATTACGCCGGCGCTCGTGCCCGATTTTTACGGTCTGAAGGGCGACACGTCGGACAACATTCCCGGCGTGCCGGGCATCGGCCCTAAAAAGGCGAGCGCGCTCATCGCACAGTACGGCAGCTTGGACGAAGTCATCGCACATGCCGACGAGGTCAAGGGCAAGATGGGCGAGAACCTGCGTGCACACATCGACGACGCACTACTGAGCCGCAAGGTCGCAACCATTCGCACCGATGCGCCCGTCGAGCTCGACTTTGAGGCGACGTCCTTCCCGGCGTTTTCCGCCGATGAGGTTTCCGCGGCGCTGGGTACGCTTGGTATCACCGCCATGCAGAACCGTTTCTTGGCGCTGATCGGCGGCGAGGGCGGGGCTGCTGCTGCCTCTAGTGTGTTTGAGATACCTGCTATGGTTCGCGCGGCCGCCGGCGATGCCGACGCGCTTGGTGCCGTTGCGGCTGAGGTCTCCCGCGCGATTGATGCCGGCGAGTGGGTCGCCGCCGTGGTGGACGACGACAAGGAAGAGGGCGCGCTCTTTGGACTGACGCGCACGCTGTGGTTGGCGACGTCCAAGGGCCTGTTCGCGCTCGAGGAGGGCGACGGCGCCTCCACTGCCGTAGTCGATGGTTTCAACTTCGCTCACGGTGTGATCGCCGGCGTGCTTGCGCGCCTGTTTATGGAGGGCCGCGTGGCGAGCCCGGATACGAAGGCGCTGCTGCACGAGCTTTCGCCCATCGATTCTTCTGAGCCCGAGCTCATGGATCCGCTAGCAGTCGATTCCACGTGCATCTTCGACACCGTGGTCGCCGCTTACCTGTTGGATTCCGACCGCTCCGAGTTTGACGAGGCATATCTGGCCGATACGTATCTGCAGATGGCGCTGCCTGCGGCGCGCGGTGCAGAGGGTGCCGGTGAGGACGCTCCGGCGCCCGCCGCTCGCACGGCGGCCTTGACGCTGGCGCTGGTCGCACCGCTGCGCGATCGCATGGCCCTTGAGAACGCCGCCAACGTGTTCGACGGCATCGAGATGCCGCTTGTGCCGGTGCTTGCCAAGATGGAGCGCGCGGGCATGCTCGTGGACCCCGACCGCCTGCATAGTCTGTCCGAGGGTCTGGCGACCCAGATTGCCGAGGTCGAGCGGAGCATTCGCGATCTGGCCGGCGACGAGACCTTTAACATCGGCAGTCCCATGCAGCTCTCGCATGTGCTGTTTGACGTTATGGGGCTTCCGACCAAGGGCCTCAAGAAGACCAAGCGCGGCTACTATTCGACCAACGCCAAGGTGCTGAGCGACCTTGCCCGTGACCACGAAATCGTGCGTCTGATCTTGGACTGGCGTGAGAAGTCCAAGATCAAGTCCACCTATCTGGACACGCTGGGCCCGTTGCGTCGTGGTGACGGTCGCGTGCACACCACGTACAACCAGACCATCACGGCGACGGGTCGTCTGTCCTCGAGTGACCCGAACCTTCAGAACATCCCGACGCGCTCGGAGCTGGGCCGTACTGTCAAGACGGCGTTTTCGGCAGGCGAGGGAAGCGTCTTTTTGGCGGTGGACTACTCGCAGATCGAGCTGCGTCTGCTGGCGCATCTCTCGGGCGATGAGCACCTGGTGCGCGCCTTCAACGAGGGCGAGGACTTCCACGCCGAGACGGCCGCGCGCGTGTTTGGCGTGCCGGTGTCCGAGGTGACACCCGACCTGCGCAGCCGCGCCAAGGCCGTGAACTTTGGCATCGTGTACGGTCAGCAGGCCTACGGTCTGTCGCAGTCGTTGCACATCTCGATGGCCGAGGCGCGCGACATGATCGACCGCTACTACGAGGCCTATCCGGGCGTGCGCACGTTCCTCGACAACGTGGTGGCACGTGCCAAGCAGACGGGCTACGCCGAGACCATGTACGGGCGCCGCCGCCATATTCCGGAGCTCAAGGCCAAAAATCCGCAACTCCGAGGCTTTGGCGAGCGCACGGCTATGAACCATCCCATGCAGGGTACCGCGGCGGACATCATCAAGATTGCCATGGCCCGCGTAAGCCGCCGCCTGGAAGAAGAGGGCTTTGCCGCCCACATGATCCTGCAGGTACACGACGAACTGGACTTTGAGTGCCCCATCGACGAAGTCGAGCGCCTCACCGCCATGGTCCGCGACGTCATGGAACACGTAGTAGACCTCCGCGTACCGTTGATCGCCGAAGCCAGCACCGGCATAACCTGGGCCGACGCGAAATAGGAAAGCACTCGGTAAGGCAGGCTCGCCCAAGACGCAAGCCCCCACATACTTAAGATTTGGGACAAACACTACTGATTAATTTGTCCCACAGTAACCAAAACAGAGGGGAGCCCCTCCCAACAAGGAGCTCCCCTCTGCTCAAATCATTTCAGCTAAGTATCTAGACACTCAAGACGCCATCTTGGCGGCAGGAAAGTAAACCTAGGGCCTGGCCGGGCGGCACGGGTTAACTTTTCGTAGATTCCGCACGCAAAGAAAGCCACTTAATGTGGCTTTCGTCTTGCGCAGGACCTGACCGAGCGAAAAGTTATCCCGTGCCGCCCGGCCAGGCCCGATGGGACGGCTACCGAGCCGCCAGGATGGCGTCGATGAGCGTCAGTACGCCCCCGTCGTTGTTGCTCGGAATGCGCCATTTGGCGTGCGCGTTCATATGCTCCTCGGCATTGTCCACGATAAAGCTGTGACCGACGCGCTCAAGCATGGGGATATCGTTGTAGGTATCGCCCACGGCGGCGGCATCGGCGATATCGATGCCGAGCTGCTCGCACAGGTGCGCGACGCCCGAACCCTTGTCGACGCCCAGGTTCATAAAGTCGATCCACTCGCGGCCGGCATTGGTGACGTAGAGCTTGTCCGAGAACTCGGGGCTGTAGTCCTCGCGAAACGCTGGCTCGGCATCGTAGGCGGGGAAGAAGATCGAAATCTTGTTGGACTCGATATCAAGGCCCTCAAAGCTATCGACGTAGTTGATCGTGTTGTAGTACACGCTGATCTCGTCGTGGTACTGATGGTCGCGGGCGAGCACATAGAACTCGTCGTAGCAGCACAAGACGGGAACGGCACGCGGGTCCTCCGAGGCACGGGCGAGCACCTGCTGATACAGCGCCACATCGATGTTGCTCTTATAGATATAGCTGCCGCGATAGATGACGCAGGCTCCGTTGTCGGGACAAAAAGCAAGGCGGTTCTTAATGCTCTCGAACATTTCCTCGAGTTTGGGGGCGGGGCGTCCGCTGGCGGGGCAGAATACAATGCCTGCGTCGGCGAGCTTGTCCAGGCGCTCATCAAGACCCTGCGGCAACACGCGCTTGTCGGTGAGCAGCGTCTTGTCCATGTCGACGGCGAGAATCTTAATGCTTCCGATATTGGTGTCCGATTCGTAAGTTTGCATAAAAGCGCGCCTTTCGTTTCGAAATTGTTTCAGACGTTATAACCATCAACCAGTAACTGAGCGTATTGTCGCAGGAACGGAGCGTATTTGCACCACGCTTCATAAAGTAATGAAAAAACTTTTCAGAAATTTGAATTTGTCGCTTGTGCTGCGGGCACTTTAGCGTAATATAGCGACCATCGAAAACGGAGACGGAAATACAACCGCTTACCGAGGAAAAGGTACCGTTTGCGATATTTGAATTGCGCCCGGCGATAGGTGAAAGGAGAGGCAGATGCAGTTCGTAAAGATCATCACCACTGCAGACAATGCCATCCGACGCCAGCGCGCAATTTCCCGACGACGATAACAATCGTCTCTGTTCGTATGGGGTGTAATGCCCCAACAGAGTCATTTTGAGGTCGTTGGGTTTTAGCACGATATAAACGCATGTTTCTAGAGCATGCTGTGCTGTTTTTTACTATTTAACCTGATATTGCACGGTATTTGACCTTGAAATGACTTGCAACTGACCGATGCTCTAATTAGCTACCAAGGGCGAAAGGAAACAGCCATGAGCAAGGAAAAAGTCGTTCTCGCATATTCCGGTGGCCTTGATACATCTGTATGTGTCAAGTGGCTCCAGGACGAGAAGAATCTCGATGTCGTTTGTGTCTGCGGCAACGTGGGCCAGGAGGAGACCGGCCTGGATGCCAAGAAGCAGAAGGCGCTCGACTTGGGCGTTCTCGATTGCCAGGTGCTCGACCTGCGCGATGAGTTTTCCGATGAGTTCCTAATCAAGGCCATCGCCGCCAACTCCATGTACGAGAACAAGTACCCGCTGCTCTCCGCCCTGTCTCGTCCGCTGCTCGCCAAGAAGCTTGTTGAGGTCGCTCACGAGTTTGGCGCGACCTACGTCGCCCACGGCTGCACCGGCAAGGGTAACGACCAGGTTCGTTTTGAGGCTGCCGTCAAGGCCCTCGACCCCGAGCTTAAGGTTATCGCCCCGGTTCGCGAGTGGGATCTGAAGTGCCGTCCCGACGAGGTCGCCTATGCTCACGCCCACAACGTGCCGGTTCCCGAGGGTGCCAATGACAACCCCTATTCCATCGACGATAACCTGTGGGGTCGTGCCATTGAGTGCGGCCATCTGGAGGATCCCTGGAACGAGCCGCTTGACGACGCCTGGGTTATGACCAAGAACCCCGAGGACACGCCGGACACCCCGACCTATACCGAGATTGAGTTTGAGGCCGGCAAGCCCGTCGCCGTCGACGGCAAGAAGATGAAGCTCTCCGAGATCGTCATCGCCCTCAACAAGATCTCTGGTGACAACGGCTTTGGCCGTCTCGATCTGGTCGAGGATCGTCTGGTGGGCCTCAAGAGCCGCGAGTGCTACGAGGTTCCTGGCGCCCTGACGCTCATCACCGCCCACAAGGCGCTCGAGGATATTTGCGTTGAGGGCGACCTGCTCAAGACCAAGATCAAACTCGAGCAGGATTGGGCCACCGCCGTATACAACGGCCAGTGGTACAGCCCGCTCAAAAACGCGCTCGACGCCTTTATGGCCGACACCCAGAAGTTCGTGACCGGTACCGTTCGCCTGAAGTTCTTCAAGGGCAACTGCCATGTCGTCGGCCGCAAGAGCCCCTTCAACCTCTATGACTACGGTCTGGCCACCTACGACCGTGACACCACGTTTGACGAGAAGGCCAGCGCCGGCTTTATCGAGATTGACACGCTGTCGCTCAAGACGTGGGCTAAGGTCCAGGGTCCCAGCTCTGCTGCAGCCCAGGCCTAAGGCTTCTCTTCCTTGGTATCCGCGCGGCCCATCCGCGTGATACGTAACGGGCGCACGGGGTCCCTACCTTTCGTTATGCTTGCTGACACTTCTTAACATCGGTGGCCCCTACGTTCCGCCCGCATATATGATGCCGCGTCTACGGCTGAGTCCGAGCCCCGCCGGGGTTGTCCGGCGGGGCTCCTTCTATCAATTTGGCGGCTCTGTGCCTATATATATGAGGAGTATCCATTATGTTCAACGCTATCGCGCATGCCTTGCTTGCCCTCGCGCCCGAGTTCGATGCTGCAAAGGTCGAGGATGTTCCTATGAGCCTGAAGGCCTGGATCGATGGTTCGCAAGGCAACATCCGGAGGGAGAAGTTGGGCACCAAGTGCCTCGTGCGTCACTTCTTTGCATATTAGCTACATGGCCCTGTGCACGGTGGGGAATGTGTAAAACTAGCGGTTGAAAAATCGCTTTAGCGACATGGCTCATTGCTTTGGGCGCTTGTTTTGGTATTTGGAGAAAGGGGACGGTTCCATGGCTCTTTGGGGCGGTCGTTTTGAGGCGGGAGTGGCCGAGGTCACGCAGGAGTTTGGCGCGTCGCTGCCTGTCGACAAACATCTCTATAAGCAGGATATCGCCGGTTCTAAGGCGCATGCCAAGATGCTGGCGGCCCAGGGCATCATCAGTGCCGAGGACGAGCAGGCGATTGCCGAGGGCCTGACCGGAATCGAACAGGATATCGATGCCGGCAACTTCACCTTCGATATCAACGATGAGGACATTCATATGTCCATCGAGAGCGAGCTGACGCGCCGCATCGGCGAGGCCGGTAAGCGCTTGCATACCGGGCGTTCGCGCAACGACCAGGTGGCGACCGATACGCGTCTGGGCGTCAAGGCGCTGGCCAAGGAACTCATGGAGGCCAATCTTGAGCTGCGCCATGTGCTGGTGGATGCGGCCAAGAAGTACGACAAGGTGATTCTGCCGGGCTACACGCACATGCAGCATGCTCAGCCCGTGCTGCTGTCGCATCATCTGCTGGCGTATTCCTGGATGTTCGCGCGCGACTTTACACGCCTGAAGGCCGCCTTTGATGCCGCTGACAACTGCCCGCTGGGTGCCGCCGCGCTTGCCGGTACGAGCTATCCGCTCGATCGTCAGATGACGGCTGCCGAGCTTGGCTTTGCGGGTGTGATTCCCAACTCGCTCGACGCTGTTTCCGACCGTGATTTCCTGCTCGATCTGCATTACGCCGGCTCCGTCATGGCCATGCACCTGTCGCGTCTTTCCGAGGAGATCGTGCTGTGGTCGAGCTCCGAATTCGGCTTTATCACGCTTTCCGACTCGTATTCCACCGGCTCGTCTATCATGCCGCAGAAGAAGAACCCCGACTTTGCTGAGCTTATCCGCGGCAAGAGCGGTCGCGTGTACGGCAACCTGGTGCAGCTGCTCGTGACCATGAAGGGCCTGCCGCTTGCTTATAACAAGGACTTGCAGGAGGACAAGGAGGGTGCGCTCGATACCGCCCATACGCTCATGCAGTGCCTGTCGGTTATGGCCGGCATGATCTCGACCTGGACTGTCAACGAGGACGCCATGGCGCGCGAGTGTGGTGTGGGCCACTTGGCAGCCACTGATGTTGCCGATTACCTGGCAAAGCGCGGCCTGCCGTTCCGCGAGGCACATGCCGTGGTGGGTCATCTTGTCCTGATGTGTGAGAAGCGCGGCTGCAATCTTGAGGACCTGCCGTTTGAGGTGTTTCAGGAGGCAAGTCCGCTCTTCGAGCGCGACATTACCGAGGCACTCGACATCCCGTCGATTGTCGCCGCGCGCACGACCGAGGGTGGTACCGCCCCTGCTGCCGTTGCCGTGCAGTTGGGAAGCGCCGAGGCGCAGCTCGCGGCCGATGAGGGTGTGTTTGGCTCGTTATCCAAGGTCGTCGAGATGGGCCACGGAGCTAATTAGCTTATTGGATGCGTCTGTCTGGTGTGTTCATCATATTTTGCCTTTACGGGTGCCCGCTACGGTGGGCACCCGTTTTGTTATAGAGAAGGAAGGAGCTTGTCGAGAACTTCTGTAGGACATTTGCGCAGGTTGTGAAGGGGGTGCGTTCACGGGCGACAATCGACCGCCCGTTCTGTTCGTTGCAGTTGAAAGTGGGACGGATGGTACTCTAGTCGGGCTTCGAAACAGAAGTGACACATATGGAGCGCTTTAATAAATATTAACGCTTCAATAAACGGCTTTTTGTTTAACTGCAGCTAGAACTCTGTTACGATGCAGTCCAGGCGGGTGCCGGAATGGGACTTGGGCACGCGCGAACCTACTTGAAAGGCTACCTTATGGCTATCGAGAAGACCTTCATCATGATTAAGCCCGACGCCGTGCGCGATCGCAAGATCGGCGAGATCGTTGCTCGCATTGAGCGCAGCGGCCTTGTTATCGAGCGTATGGAGATGACCACGCTCGAGCGCGCTACCGTCGAGGAGCACTACGCCCATCTGGCCGACAAGCCCTTCTTTGGCGGTCTCTGCGACTTTATGACGAGCGGTCCGGTCGTCAAGATGGTCGTTTCCGGCCTCTCCGCTGTCTCCAAGATGCGCACCCTTATGGGCGCCACCAACCCGCTTGATGCTGCCCCCGGCACCATTCGAGGCGACTTTGCTGTCGATGTCAACGCCAACGTGATCCACGGCTCCGACTGCCTGGAGAACGCCGAGATCGAGATCAAGCGCTTTTTTGGCTAAACCAGCTTTGACTCCTTAAAGCTGTTAGCGTGTGGCTTGGGCGCCGCGGAACTTCATCCGCGGCGCCCTTTTTATTCCAGTAGACTTTTGGTAAACCCCTACAAATCTACTAAAGAGCCCCCGTCCGGATGTTTCTTCCGGGCGGGGGCTGGCGTTAGCGTCGTATGGCTTTGTGAATCTTTAGGCCTCGTCGACGATCTTAAGGCCGCGCGTGTGGTCGATCTCGTTGAGGAGGTTAACGCGACGCTCGTGACGGCCGCCCTCAAACTCGGCGTCGAGCCACTCGTCGACGATCATCTTGGCGAGCTCGGAGCCCACGACGCGGGCGCCAAAGGCGAGCACGTTGGTGTTGTTGTGCATGCGCGAGAGCTTGGCGCTGAAGGGCTCGGAGCACACGACGGCACGAACGCCCTCGACCTTGTTGGCGGCCAGGCTGATTCCGACGCCGGTGCCGCAGATCAGGATGCCCAGGTCGACGTCGCCGTTGGCAACTGCCTTGCCCACCTTGTAGCCGGCGATGGGGTAATCAAAGCTCTCGGAGGTGTCGGTGCCAAAGTTCACGACCTCGCATCCGCGCTCCTTCAGGTGCTCGGAAATGATGTTCTTGAGCTCGACGGCGGCGTGGTCGTTACCGATACCAATCTTCATGAGTGGTTCCTCTCTGGTCCGTGCGGCGGAATTGCTAAAGGTTTTACCGCGTTCGACTGCATGATAGCGCGACTTTTGCCTAAACACTCGGGCGTTTTTTGGTCAAACGCTTTAGCAGGCAACAAGGCCGGCCTCTCATGAATAATGCCGCCAATTTGTGCTTGAGCGCCGTCCGCCGGAACCGTGGTTGCGGTTTTTGATGCATTGTTATCAAATAAAGGAGCCAACTTTTTTGAGAGTCCAGCCCGTTATGCAAGCAGGAGATACCTATGCCTACCGATTCCATCCGTGATGCCGCATTTTGCGATGTTTTGAACCGCGAGCTTGTCTGTGCACTCGGCTGCACCGAGCCCATTGCCGTTGCCTATGCAGCGGCGCTGGCGAGCCAGACGCTCGGTTGCGAACCCGATCATATGGATGTTGCCTGCTCGGGCAACATTATCAAGAACGTTAAGAGCGTGACCGTGCCCAACTCGGGCGGTATGCACGGTATTGAAGCCGCGGCCGTGCTGGGTGCCGTGGGCGGCGACGCTAAGAGCGCGCTCGAGGTGCTCGAGAGCGTTAACGATGAAGACCGCGCTCGTGTGGCCGAGCTCCTCGCCGACGCCGGCTACTGCGATGTGTCGCTTGTCGAGGGTGTGCCCAACCTCTACATCAAGGTGACTGCGACGGCCGGGGGCCATACCGCGGTCGTCGAGATTACCGATCACCACACTAATGTCACGTGCCATACGCTCGATGGTATTCCGGTATGCGGCAAGTCGGCGGGGGAGTGCGCCGCCTGCGCCGAGCGCGTGGTGGCCGAGCGTGCGGCAGATAACGCCGATACGCCCATGTCCATTGATTCCATCATCGACTTTATCGAGGACGGTGACATTGAGGGCGCCCGCGCTGCCGTTGAGCGTCAGATTGAGCTGAATGGCGCAATCAGTGCCGAGGGCCTGGCGCACGCTTGGGGCGCCGAGGTGGGCCGTACGCTGCTGGGTGCACGTGCCGATGACGTCGCCTGCCGTGCCCGCGCCCGTGCAGCCGCCGGGTCCGACGCCCGCATGAACGGCTGCGCGCTGCCGGTCGCCATTGTGTGCGGCTCGGGCAATCAGGGCATTACCTGCGCGCTGCCCGTTATGGAGTATGCCGAGTATCTGCGCTGCGACCACGATCGCCTGGTGCGCGCCGTGATGCTGTCCGATCTTATCGCTGTGCATATCAAGAGCTATATTGGTGCGCTCTCGGCGTTTTGCGGTGCTATTTGTGCCGCGTGCGGCGCCGGCGCTGCGATTACCTGGCTGTGCGGTGGCACGCGCGAGCAAATCGGTGCGACGGTCTCCAATACGCTCGGCAATGTGGGCGGCATCGTGTGCGATGGCGCCAAGGCGAGCTGCGCCGCCAAGATTTCCGCTGCCGTTGATGCGGCGATTCTGGGTCACGATATGGCCATGCAGGGTCGCGGTTTCCGCGCCGGTGAGGGCCTGATTCAGGATACCGTCGAGGAGACCATCGCCAGCATGGGCTATGTGGGGCGCGTGGGCATGAAGGACACCGACGTCGAGATCCTCAACATCATGATCGGCAAAACCCAAGTGTGCTAGGACAGTTCGTCGGCTACTTGGTGTTCGTAGAAGGCTTCTACTACGGCGTTAAAGTCGCGGGCGAAGCCTTCCATGGTTCCGCGCCAGGTGACTCGGTTGGGCTTGCTCTGGCCTACATAGGCAGTCTGAATGCCGCAGGCGGGGCTAGGGAAGTCGCGTTTGGGATCGTTGCCCACCATAAGGACCTCGTGCGGTTCGAGCCCCATCACCTGAAGTTGCTCTAGATAGTAGGTGGCATCGGGCTTGCAGCGGGTGGCGTTTCCCATGTGCGTCACGAGCTCAAAGGGGGCGTCGGCCAGGTCGCCCCAACCCATGCGGCATTCGATGGCCCCCTGCGGAAAGCTGGGGTTGGTAAAGAGCGCGCAGCGCAGCCCCGCGTCCTGCACGGCCTGAAGTGCGGCGTGTGCGCCCGGCATAGCATGGGCGTTGATGAGTTCGTCATTCTTGTACGGAAGAACTTCGCGGTCGTAGTAGGTAAACGCCTCGTAGATAAGTGGGTCCGAGAGGCAAATGCCGCATCGGCGCTCGACCTCTTCTTGGTAAAACTCAAGATTGGTGCGATTGTCCGTGCTGCTGCGGCGATTGGCGTTGAGGTCGACCAGGATGGTGCCGAGGCGTGCCATCGTGCCACCGCGGCTGCGGCGCCCGATATCCGCGAGCATCGAAGAGACATCCTTAAAATATCGAAGGATGAACGCGTTGAGGTTGATGCTAAGAAGCGTTTCGTCCATATCGAAAACGACTGCTTTGAGCACGCGGGCACCTTTCTCGAAAAATCGTTCCAGAATCGTTGGCTCCGAATACTTTACCCCAAAGCCGTATGCCTAACTGCCTATCGTCAACTTATGGAGACGGTCGTCAACAAGATTGCGAAAAAGTCTCCATACGAGTAAAAAATCGCAGTTCACGCTTGAAATCGAAATGATTTCCCCGTAACCTATACGAACGTGATTGCATAAGCGTCACATTAGTATCTGTCGGCTCCCGAGTGTTCCTAAACGTTGTGTGCTTGTCGCACCCTTCTGTAGGTCCTAGCAATCGGGGCCCCGTAGTTCGAAAGGGGTCCACCTTTGAGTGAGATTCAGAACTCGTCCATTTTCTCTCTTGACGATGTCAACGAGGAGGAGATGAACAACCTCATCGACGGTACGATTACCGACTTTGATGAGGGCGATCTCGTTAACGGCACTGTCGTTAAGATCGAGCATGACGAGGTGCTCGTTGACATCGGATTCAAGTCCGAGGGCGTTATCCCGGTCCGCGAGCTGTCCATCCGCAAGGACGCTAACCCTGCAGACATCGTTGCACTCGGTGATCCCATCGAGGCCCTCGTTCTCCAGAAGGAGGACAAGGACGGTCGTCTGGTCCTGTCCAAGAAGCGTGCCGAGTACGAGCGTGCTTGGAACCGCATCGAGGAGAAGTTCAACTCCGGCGAGAACGTCGAGGGCGAGGTTATCGAGGTTGTCAAGGGCGGCCTGATCCTCGACATCGGCCTGCGTGGCTTCCTGCCCGCTTCCCTCGTCGACCTCCGTCGCGTCAAGGACCTTACCTCCTACATGGGTACCCGCATCGAGGCCCGCGTCATCGAGATGGACCGCAACCGCAACAACGTCGTCCTCTCCCGTCGCGTCGTGCTCGAGGAGTCCCGTAAGGCCGAGCGCTCCGAGATCCTGTCCAAGCTCAAGTCTGGCATGCGTCTCCAGGGCACTGTTTCCTCCATCGTCGACTTCGGCGCCTTCGTCGACCTCGGCGGTATCGACGGCCTCATCCACATCTCCGAGCTCTCCTGGAACCACGTCAACCATCCTTCCGAGGTTGTCAAGGTCGGCCAGGAGGTCGAGGTCGAGGTTCTCGACGTCGATCTCAACCGCGAGCGTATCTCCCTGGGTCTCAAGCAGACCACCGAGGATCCGTGGCGCGCACTGGTCAAGAAGTACCCCGTCGGTGCTATCGTCGAGGGCACTGTGACCAAGCTTGTCCCGTTCGGCGCTTTCGTCGACCTGGGCGAGGGCATCGAGGGCCTGGTGCACATCTCCGAGATGGCCAACAAGCACGTCGATCAGCCTTCTCAGGTCACCCACGTGGGCGACAAGGTTCAGGTCAAGGTCATGGAGATCGACCTCGACCGTCGTCGTATCTCCCTGTCCATGAAGTCCGCTGCTGAGACTCTGGGCGTCGAGATTGAGGTCACCCCGCTGCCTTCCGAGAAGAAGGACGAGGAGACCGACGCCGAGTAAATCGGTTTGACGATCACTTGTTTTAAGGGATCCGTCCGCAATGGACGGGTCCCTTTTTGCATTTGCAGCTGTGGTGCACGATGATGCCGGGCTATCTGTTTGCTATTTGGTTGTCGGTGCATAAAATATGCCGACATCCCGCCTCGGGGAGGAGGCGGGAACGCACCGAGTAGACGGAGGGGTGCGGAGCGCGGTCGCGTCTCGACTGACGACGTTGCCCATCGACGCCCCTATTGTACTGCATAGCGTGGTTCTTGGTTTATCGTGTCGAACGCTTGTGTTGTGCCATTGCCTGCGGCAACGGTGTGCTACACTCTTGCATTGCTGAGTGGGCCAGACGGTCGCGCGATGTGCTGCTTGCAGCACGCGTGAGGAAAGTCCGGGCTCCAGAGGGCGGGATGCCGGCTAACGGCCGGGCGGAGTGATCCGACGGAAAGCGCCGCAGAAAAGAAGACTCCCACCTGCGCCGCAAGGCGTAAAGGGAAAAGCTGAAACGGTGGTGTAAGAGACCACCAGCGTCGTGGCAACACGGCGGCTTGGCAAGCCCCATCCGGAGCAAGCGCGAATAGGAACGCTATGGGCCGGCCCGGTCCGCGTTCGGGTAGCGTGCGTGGAGCTGCACGGTAACGTGCAGACAAGATAAATGACCGTTCACGACAGAACCCGGCTTATAGGCCCACTCAGCTTTCTTGTTGACGCTGCGACGGCGTCAGCTGGCCGATTTGGCGCTCATTCGTCGGTCGCCGCCATAAGGCGTGCTCCCTCCTCTTTCGGGCCAAATCGACTCAGCTGGCGCCGTCTCGCTCATATGACCCAATCCACTGTCAAGGGCCACAATGGCCCCGCCGACCG
>NZ_QRJZ01000015.1 GCF_003470665.1 Collinsella sp. AM17-1 | reverse complement strand
CGAGCGGGGGCTCCTGTCGTTTCCGTGCCCCTGGATTGGGTCATAGTGTCTGTCTGTCCTCTACCTGCGGCGTTGTCTTGCTCCGGATGCGGCAGTTAGGGACGTTCCTTTTCTGCCGGCAGTCTGGGATGTTCCTTGGGGTAGTCATTGGGGACGTTCTTTAATGACTGGTCGTTTAAGAACGTCCCCAACGACTACCCAGAATGAGAGTGGATAATCTCCCGTTTTTGGCCTATACCAGCGCTAAAAGTGGGAGATTATCCACTCTCATCGAGCAAGTGTCCGAAATTCCGCCCTCATTCCTTCTTAGGACCCTCCGTCCCCGAGGATTCGAGGCTCGTCTGCCGAATGGTTGATGCGGCAACGATGTCGCCATGTCACACTCATAGGTGGCCTGACCCAACCTGGAAGGAGCCTCCATGAGCCTTGACAACGTAACCCTGCGCGCCGCCACGCTCGATGACCTGGCCGGCATCGCCGCCATCTACAACCAGCTGTGGTGCAACACGCTGCGCAACCGCGGCGACGTCGAAGCTGCCGATTTCTGCGCGCGCTTTAACATCGCCATGCAGCTGCAGCGCTCCCCCATCGCGCTCGTTGCCGAAGCTGAAGGCCGCATCATCGCCGCTTGCTGCATCGGTATCTTCGAAGACGGCAAACCACGCACCAATCCCACGTGGGAGCCCTGCTACAACGAAATGTTCGTCCAGGCAACCGAGATGGCAAAGACCGCCGATGCCAAGCTCGAAGGCTCGCTCTTTGGCGATAGCCGCGAGAAGGCAACAGCCGACCGCTTTGCCGCCACGGGCAACGAATATGCCCAGGGCCAGCTCAACCTGATCATCATCGTGCCCGAATGGCAGGGCAAGGGACTCGGCCGCAAGCTCATCGACCTTGCGCGCGCCGAACTCGCCAAAGCCGGGTGCACCAAATTCTTCCTGATGAGCGACTGCAACTCCGACTGGCAGTTCTACGAGCACCTCAACATGAAGCGCATCTTGGAGGATCACAGCCAGGACACCGGCGACGGATTTATCGTCTATATGTACGGAGGCGACACGCAGGATTAACTTGCATGTCGCCTCACGGGCTTTCTACAAGACGGCCCAAACCATCAACCAAGACGAGTCAACAAGGCGCGCTCTCCTCGGCAGCAAGGGCATTCGTGCTGTAACGAGTGGTGGAGATGGCCACGCTTGCACACAACTGTCTCGGATAGATAGCGGTCGAGCAGGCGCGCCCATGTGCGTGCGTCAAGACGCTCCTCCGCCCTGCCATACAGCGATCGACGGAGTGCCTCGCCCATAAGGCCGCTAAAATCATCGAGCTCAAGAGCGTACTTTGGGACAACGTATCCGACCAACGTCCCCACAAACGGGCTGTGCCCATTACACACGCAGCTGTTTATCAATGGTGCAGGCGGAATGTCATCGTCGTCCAGGTCAAATATGTCCAAGTCCAGCTCACCAGAAGCGTATGGGTGTATTCCACGGTTAAGCATCTTAAAGATATGGACCGCGAGTCCAAAGTCATCCGTCTGTGGCGTAAACACGGGGGCATTCGTGGACGCTGCCAAGCTCTCGAAATCGCTGATGCCGGCTATCTCCATGAGTTGAAGCACCTCGGGGGCAATATAGCCGGGAGCGGCGCACGCAGTCCTATGTGTCACATCCGAAAGCGTAAAGCTATACGAGCGCCTTGATGGTATCCATGCCCGCATGCGCCGAAGCCTCGCAACCCTTCTGCCCGTTGAGCACGCACTCGAGCAGCGTATCGTATGCGCGCTGGGCTTCGGGGGCCAGGTACGCCCTGTTAAACATGCCCTCGGGTCGCACGTTTCCCTTCGAGTCGATCATATAAGGCCCCAATCTGTTTGGTTTCCCCAGATTGTGTGCCCGCACACCCAAGCCGCACGGCCCGCCGTTCAGCTGAAACCACCACACAAAAAGTCCGCCGACCATTGAAGTCGGCGGACTTTCGCGTGCGGACAATCAAGCACTGTTCACCATGGAACTGCTATTTACAGCGCGCCTTGGGCTGCTGCTGGGTGATGCAGTGGATGTTGCCGCCACCATAGATGACCTCGCGCGTCATGATGCCGATGACCTCGCGATCCGGATAGGCGGCTTGGATATTCTTGAGTGCCTGGGCATCGTTGGGGTCGCCAAACTGTGGCACCAGCACCGCCCCGTTGATGGGCAAGAAGTTGAGGTAGCTGGGCTCAAAGGCGTCCTCGGGAGTACGCGGCAGCACACCCTCGACCGGATCGATGGTCGATGCCTCCTCCTCGGTCATATATACCGAGGTCGCAGGCATAATCACCTTGTGGATCTTGAGCTTGCGGCCACGGGCATCCGTCGTCTCGGAAAGCGTCTTATACGCCTCTTGGCACTCCTTGTAGAACTTATGGTTGGGATCATCGGTCCACATGCAGCAGACCTCGCCGGGCGCACTAAAGCATGCGACGTCGTCCACGTGCCCGTTGGTCTCAAACGGGTCGATGCCATCCTTGATCCAAATGACCTTCTCGATGCCCAGGTACTCGGCAAGCTTCTCCTCGATCTGCTCCTTGGTGTACTGGGGGTTGCGGTCCTCATTGAGCAGGCACATCTCGGTGGTCACCACGGTGCCCTGGCCGTCGCAGTTAAACGAGCCACCCTCGAGGATATAATCCTCGGGACGATAGCGGTTAACCTGCTCGAGCTGTGCCACCTGCAAGCCGATACTCGCATCCTTGTCCCACGGGAAATACAGACCGTCGATAAAGCCGCCATACGCGTTAAAGTGGAAGTGCGAGAGTGCCACGTCGCCCTTGTCGTTGACAAGAAACGCCGGGCCGGGGTCGCGGATCCAGGAGTCGTTGTACTCCATATGAATCACGCGCACGTTCTCAACGCCATCGAAAATCTCGCACACCGCAGGGAAATCCTCGGCATTGACACCAACGGTGATGGGCTGGAAGCGTGCAACGGTCTTAATAATCTCGGTAAAGACCTTTTGCGCCGGCTTGGCACCACAGCGCCACACATCCGAGCGATGCGGCCACAAAATCCAGGTGCGCTCCTGCTCTTCGTACTCGCCGGGCATGTAGAATCCGTCCTTCTTTGGCGTAGACTCGCTCTCGTAAATGGTCTTCATTTCAAGCTCCTAAATCTCGGTGCTTTTGCTTGACGAGACCATGATGCGGCCGCACCGAGATGTTCTCAATGGTCCCTCGAGCCCCTTTCAGCGACCGACGGTATACCATTCGCTGACCTAAAGTTCTATTCAGGCCGAGAACATGACATACTGGGTTCCACAATGGAAAGGATGCCCTATGCCCCCATGCAATAAACAGCAGACTATTGAGTTGGACAGTACGACCTGGACTGCTCTCAACGAGCTCGCGCTTGCAATCCACGCATCACACGGTGTCGATAAGCTGCAAAAGGAGACCCTCGAGGGAACGACAGGGCTCGTGCCCCATCGGATCGCCATGTTCGACCTGATCGAGGCGGCGGGCAGTGATGCCCCACGCTACGTCCACCCCGCAAGCAGCGGAATGGACGACCGCGCACTGAGCGACTACTACAACCGCTACGCCGCGATGGACTATACAACATGGAGCTTTGACTTACATAAGGTCGGCGTCTACCGCGACCTCGACCTCGTCGACGTCGAGCGACGCGATGCCACGCCCATCTATCGCAAATGGATGGAACCGCAGGGCGTCTACTTTGGCTGTACGGCCACGCTCGCGCACAACGACAGCCCGCTAGGAAGCATCACCCTGTTTCGTGAACGCACGGCCGGAGACTTCACCGACACCGAGCTCGCAATCCTGCTCGAAGTCGCTCGGCACGCGAGCCTCGCGCTCGCCAACCTCTATCCTCGGGGCATTAAACTCACCCAGACAGAAGACACAAACCAGCTAAATGCTTTCATTACAGAACACAATATCCAACCGCGCGAAGCCGAAGTCATGCGGCTCATGCTCGACGGCAAAACGAACAAACAGATGGCAAACGAGCTATTCATAAGCGAGTCAACCGTCAAGAAGCATGTCAACGCCATCTATCGCAAGCTCGGCGTCAGCAACCGCCTGGGCCTCATGACTGCCACGCAAAACATCCCGCGATAAAAAAGGGCGCCCTCCATGCAGAGAGCGCCCTTTGATTTCGCCATTTGAATTAGTGTCGGCTCTGGCTCAAAGAGTAGACAGGGTTGTTTTGGCAGGTTTTATCTGGGCAAATGTCAGCCGCCGCGAGGGAGCTGCCTTCCCTCGCGGCGGTCTTCTAGCAGAAAAACCAAGTGAGTAGGCTTTTTGTAGGAGACCAAGCACGCCCCAAAACGCCACAGCTCTGACCTGCGGTTTTATTGAGTATTTGTTGCGATGTGCTCGGCATATCCAAATAAGTCTACTCACTTGCATCTAAGACGCACCAGATAGGCAAAAACCGCCGCAAAAAGGGGGCCGGTTCCCTTCGCGGCTGTTGTTAATGCGCCGAGCTTGTTATCGTAAAAGCCAATCACGCGCCGAAACCACACTACAGTCTTTCGACTCATACGTTGAGTCCACGCGGGCCACAACATAGCGCGCATCTTTTGCAATGTCGATCTCATCGCATACAGTCTGTAGATGGCGGGCGTACTTATCGTGATACGTTCTGGATGATTTTATTTCGATAGCCTTGGGACTCCCTGAGTTTGTACAGTCGAGCAAATCGATTTCACGCTTGCTGTCGTCCCTATAGAAATACAGCTCGGGATTCTCGCCCACGTTGAGATGGCTCTTCGCCGTTTCGGAAACGATGAGGTTTTCGAAAACGGCCCCCAGATAAGGGCTCTCCAATAGTTGCTCCAGTGATCCAATTTTGAGCAAGTAGCAGAGCAGCCCCGTGTCGTAAAAATAGAGCTTGGGCGTTTTAGTTAGACGCTTCTTGGCATTTGCATAATAGGGCTGCAGCGAAAACGTCAGGTAGCTCTGCTCCAGGATGGACAACCAGCTTTTAATGGTCGATACGCTCACGCCCGTATCTCGAGAAAGCGAGGATATATTGATGAGGGCACCGACGCTCTGAGCAATTATGGACAGAAACTTATGAAACTCCGCCTTATTGCGCACATCAAGCAAGCCCACAACATCGCGCTCAACATAGGTATCGATATAGCTGGGGAAATAAACCGAGGACGGCATTCCGGCGGAACGCAGGCGAGGGTATCCCCCTTCGAGCGCGAACAAATCCACTTCCAGCTGCCCCTGCTGGCCCCTCTCCGCTTCTCGAAACGATAATGGCAGCAATTTTAAGATCCCGACTCGCCCGGCAAGAGACTGCCCGATGCTTTTCATCATCAAAAAGTTTTGCGAGCCTGTAAGGATGTATTGACCGGCGTCTCCCCGCTCATCCGAAACAACCTGGATCATTGAAAACAAATCCGGCGCGTATTGCGCCTCATCGATGATGAGTCCGCCCTTTCGGTTGCGGATAAAACTCACCGGATCCTCCAAGGCCGCGCGCCTCGTTTGAGGGTCCTCAAGCGTGACGTAGGAATAGTCGGGAAAGGCATGCCGAACCAGCGTAGACTTACCACTCTGCCTAGGCCCTGTCAACGACACAACAGGAAACCAGCCTGCCATGCGAATGAGCAACTCATGCAAATCCCTGTTAATGAACTCAGCCATATCAACGCCCCTTATTACGCTGTTACCATAATCGAATAGTTTCATTCTCCATAATCTTATAGTAGCGTTTACCATAATCTTATGGTAACCCAGTTCAAAAGCATTATTTATAGAGCCGAAATCTCAGACCCTAAATAACAAAAGCCACCACAATGGGGGCTGTCCCCATTGTGGTGGCTTGCAGGCGAGTTAACTTGTTCGACTATCGTACGCCAGCCATATCCGAGCCTAGAGCGTGGCAAGGCGCTTGGACTCGTGTGCGGCGAGCGCAATGGAGATGATGCCGGTAATGGCATCGGCCACCACCAGGGCGATCCACACGCCCTCGACACCCATCATGTTGCCGAGGAGGTACATAAGCGGCACCGAGCAGATCACATAGCGAAGCAGGCCCGTAAACGTGGCGACACCCACCTTCTCGACCGCCTGGAAATACATCGACATGGTCATGGCAAGATAGCCCAGGGCCACGGCCAGGATAACGATGCGCGTGGCGTTGGCGGCAACCTCGACGAGCGCCGGGTCGCTACCAGCAAAAAAGGCGCAGACCGGCGTTGCGGCCACCCATAGCACAGCAGACACCGCAGCAAGCGTCACGACCTGGTACTTAAGCGTGCAGGAGAGCGTTTCCTTGAGGCGCGCCCACGCCTTGGCGCCGGCGTTGAAGGCGGCAATGGGCTGCAGGCCGTACGAGAAGCACTGGGCGACCATCATGGTAATGTAGAGGATGTAGCCGTTGATCACACCAAAGGCCGCGATGTAGAGCGAACCCATGTCGCCGCCGAGCTGGCCAAGCAACGAGTTGGCAACGGTGTTGAAGATGAACGTGGCAGCTTGCACCAAAAAGAACGGGAAACCAATCTTGATGATCTGGCCGCAGATGGCCATGTCGAGTTTGAGGTCGGCGGCGCTGATCTGGAGCTGCGACTTCTTACCGCCGATGAACCAGAAGATACCGATGGCCCAGATACCGATGGAAAGACCGTAGTACACGCCAGCTCCCATAACGCCAAGCTTGAGCACAAACGTGGAAAGCGCAAGCCAGCAGATAGCGACGATGGCAGACACGGTCATGAGGTTGGCCTGGATCTGAACCTTCTCGTCCACACGCATGACGGCGGTGACCATCTGACCAATGACCGTGAGCGGCAGCAGCACGGAGAAGGTGCGCACGCCGGCAACGGTATCGGCCATGATGTCGGGCGTGGCGCCGAAGAATGCGCAGATGGGCTCGGTAAACACAGCCATCACCACAGCAAGCAGCACACTCACAATCGTGGTAAGCCAAAAACCCTGGCTAAACGCCTTGCTGGCGCCCTTAATGTCGCCGGCACCCAAAAGGTTGCCCACCACGGCGGGCACGCCGGTGCCAAACAGGTTGCCAAAGGCCAGGTTAATGTACTCGACCGACATGATGATCGAAACACAGGCCAGGCCGTGTGCACCCAGGCCCCAACCCATCACGAGGCCCTCAAGGACCACCATGATAATCTGGGCGAGCATACCCTGGCCGGTGATGATGGTGTACTTGCGCACCAGGCCGGGAATCGGCTGCGAGGCAAGCTCACGCTCCTCCTCAACAGCGGCGGTCGTTTCTTCTGCCATTGTTCTCCCCTTTCCATGAGAGATTGATGAATGGATGCATGAATGGATGGGCGGCACGCACAGGCTGCGGCACCGCCCAGCGATGCAGCAGCCCCGCTAGGCCTCGTAGACCACCTTGCCGGCAATCATCGTGAGAGACGCCGTGGCCTCGAGGACCTCAGCCGGTTCGCAGTCAAAGAGGTTACGGTCGAGCACACAGATATCAGCCTGTTTGCCGCATGCGAGCGTACCGATGCGATCCTCGGCATGCATGGCGTAGGCGCTGCCGTAGGTGTAGGCGCGCAGGGCCTCGGCCATGGTGATGCGCTCCTGCGGGAACCACCCTTCTGGGTTGGAGCCGTCCTCGAGCATGCGGAAGACCGCGCCGTACACCTCCTCCATGGGCTCCAAGCCCACAACGGGGAAGTCACTGCCCAGGTGCACCACGGCTCCGCTGGCAAGCAGGCTATGCAGGGGCCACGAAAGCGCAGCACGCTCGGGGCCCACGGCATCGTCCTTGGCAAGGTCAGCCATATCGAGCAGCATGTGCCACGGCTGCATACCAGGGCATATACCCAGCTCGGCATAGCGCGGCAGATCCTCGGGCTGAACCGTCTCGTTGTGCTCCATGGAGTGGCGGCAACCCCGCTTACCATGCAAGCGCTCGCCCTCCTCAAAGCAATCAAGCACAAAACGCACCGAGCGATCGCCGATCGTATGGACGCGCGTGTCAACGCCCCATTCCTGCGCCCTGACAATGGCGGCACGGATGCGCTCTGGATCCTCCGCGGGCTCACCGCAGGTATCGGGCGCGTTGGAATAGGGTTCAAGCATCCAAGCGGTGTGATCGGAGCACACGCCATCAAGAAACTGCTTAAAGCCGTGCCACTCGACCTGCGTACCCGAGAAGGCGTATTTCTCCTTGATCTGCTCGAGCGTTAAGGACTCGTTTTCGAACAGATCGGTGTACAGGAACACGCGCAGTGGCAAGTCGCCCTTGGCATTAAGACCTGCCAACACCGCATACGGGTTTTCCATGCTCACAAACGTAGGATTGACCATGCCGACCGTAGTGATTCCCAGGGCATTGGCGCGCCGGGCGGTTTTTGCAAACGACGCGTCAACAACCTCGGGCGCTGGGTCGTAGACCTCGTCCATAAAGAAGACGCCGGCGTTGTTGGAAAACACGCCCGTCAGATTGCCCTCGGCATCCTTAAGGATCTTGCCGCCTGCGGGATCGGGCGTCTGCGAAGTTACTCCCACCTTGTTGATGGCGCAGGTATTGGCACTAAAGGTATGCAGGTCAACCTGCTGCAGAAAGACCGGGCGGTCCGAGATGTACTCATCGATCATCGCGGCTGTGGGCATCTCGGGGACATCCCACTGGAACTGGATAATCTGGCAGCCCAGAATCCACTCGTTATCGGGATGGTCGGCCGCAAACGCCACGACACGTTCCATCGCCATCTCAAAACTGGTGCAATCGATGAGGTTGACGGCAAAATCGGGGTCGGTCATAAACGCGCCCTGGGCAAAATGCGTGTGCGAGTCGATCAGGCCGGGCATGACGAGCTGGTCGCCAAAGTCGCGCACCTCGGTATCGGGACCGATAAACGGTGCCAGGTGAGCATCGTCACCGCAGGCAACAATCTTATCACCGCGCACGGCAACGCCGCCCTTAAACGGCTCGAGCCCATCGCCGGTAAAGACGGCGTTGCTCTTGATAACTACATCAGCCTTGTCCATGTGAGCCTCCTCAGGCATCTTTGGTTGCAACGCGGACGCACCGCCCGCGTGGGCACTCGGTTGGGAGCGTAGCGCTCCCGCATCGGCGCGTGCCTACAAGCCGTGCTCGGACGTCTGTCCCACGTCCGCGGCTTCGCGCTACACCCATTGATACACAGGGGCAAATCCGTGCCAAGGCCAGGGATCGCAAACGGTCAGTTTAAGCAGGTTTACACGCTTTACCTGCAGGTTTATTGTCTGAGATTATTACCGCGTCATTACGCCCAACGGCGTGCCCGCCCACACGGCAAGACCCGCATGCAAGGAAGAATAGGACTAGGAACGCCAAAAGGCATCTATGAGGTCATCTCGGTTGGAGACACCGCTTTTAACGTAGATGCGATGCAAGTGCGCCTTGACAGTGCCAGGGCTGATGACCAACTCGCTGGCGATGTTTTGGGCGTCGTTGCCCTTCAGCACCAGCGTGAGCACCTCCTGCTCGCGCCGCGACAGCTTATGGGCATCGGCATAGATCACAACGCGTGATGCTAGATCGTCCCCAGAGCGTGCGCTCTCGGCCGCCACGTCCTCATCGGCACGCGGATGACGGGCATACACGCGCAGGATATGGCTAAACTGGCAAAAGAGTTGGACCGCGCATGCCATGAGCAGCACGTTTTCGGAGATATTGCGCTCGGACAGATACCACAAAAAGAGGCTGATGACGGGGTTTTGAGAGTCGGGGCGACAGAGCAAAATCATGTAGGTGTCCTCGGCGATTACGCAAAACGCAAGAACGAGTGCCACCTTCCAAAAGAGCTTTGAGCGGTCGAGGTCGAGTTTCTCAACACGCGTGGCCCTGTGCCGGTAATGCCAGGCGGCATAGGCAAGACATCCTACATTGCCCAGGTCACGCGTGAGCCAAAAGAGATACTGCTGCATCTCTCCGGCAGCACCGCTGCGAGGCACCAGCACCAATTGCAAGATTGAAAACGGCACGATAGCAAGTCCGAGCATGCGCGACGTCGGCCTTTTGCGCAAGCGCGCAAACATCCACAGTACCACGCAGGCATAGATGGCAATACCGAGCACGCAGCGCAGCAAGGGGTGCTGCAACGGCTCGCTAAAGGTAACAGCGTAGTCGTATTTGAGCCGATTGTACTCGTCAAAAAAAATGACCGACATATCGAGCATGTAGAGCAAAAAGCCCGCCGCGGCCACCAGGCTGTCGCGACGGCGCGTCATGAGCCAAACCACCAATGCCACGGCACTGGTCACCAGAGCCACACCCATGATAATCGTGGTGTAGATATAGAACGCGAAACTCATGCCCGCCTCCCCTGTCTAGATGCCGTGAGGATGTTGACAGATTCTTTGCCGCAAGATTAGACTCACCGATTAAACGTACTGTATCGTTTAGATAAACAAGCTGTGTCTCACCGATGAAAGGAGATGCCATGGCGCCTATCGCACCGCTCAAAATACTCGTTGCCCCTGCCGCCAAGGCCATCGTCCACCTGTGCGACTCACTTACCTACAATGACGTCCCCTGTGTCGTCGAAGAGCGTTCGGACAGCTGCCCCTATCTGGGCCACGTCCCCTACTTTGCGCCTAAGCTCGTTTCCGATCCCGAGCACCGCGAACAGTAATCCAAGATGCACCAAGCGCTGCGTAACTCGCGGCGCTTACTGTTTTGGTGCAAAGTAACCTGACCCCCTTGCACCAACGCCGGGATTATCGACACTGCGGCCGCGGCGCGATATGAGGCGCGAAACCTCGCCCAGCAACACGGCGATCACCACACCCATGAGAATGGGCAACTTTGCCATTTCGGCGGGCGAGCCGTTGAGCGGCACAATCGTAGCGACAATCGAAAGCACAAGCTCCACCACGGGAATCGCAAGTGCCACCGCAAGCACCTTACCCTCGAAGGGCGCGCGGAATACGCGCGGGCGATCGTCATATTTGCGCAGGCGCCAAAACGCTGGGAACATCGGGATATAACTCATGAGCAGAAAGACGACGTTCATCGAAAAGAAGACCCAAAATACGTCGGAGCCCTCGCCCAGCGGAATCTGAAGCAGTAGTACCAGGCTGGCAAAACAACCGTTAATGATTGCCGAGCCATTGGGCATGCCGGTCTTTTTGGACACCAACGCAAAGGGGCGCGGCATGTTGCCATGGCGCGCGGCATAGCTCGCCACGTTGTTGACGCCAAAGCTCCAGCAGATCATGTTGGCGAACAGCGTCACCAAAAAGGCCACGCCCACGACCATCGTCAGCGGGTGAGCGCGCCCCACCATGGCGGCGACCGCGTCCACAATGCCCGAATCGAGTGAAAGCTGCTCGGTGGGAACCGCGGCTCCAATGCCGATACCGCAAATAATGTAGATCGCCGCAATGGCCACGCCACCGGCAATAACCGCCTTGGGGATATCGCGCGACGGGTTCTTCATCGTGCTGGCAAAGGTCGCGACCACTTCGAAGCCCATAAAGTTGAACAGGATAATCGATAGGTACGTCAACGAATTGGTGTCGCCCAGATCTGGAATGAAGGTCTTAAGCGACATGTCGTTAGCAAAGCCGTTATTGCAGGCAAACCAAATGCCGACGATTCCCACCACAGCGGTAATGAGCACCTTGATGACGGCGCCGCCGTCCATAACCCAATCGGCCTCCGCCACCGGCTGCATTGCCATGACCGTGACGCCCCACACAAAGGCAATCTCGATGGCAATTCGGATCCCGAGTGAAAACTCGATACCCCACACCGCATTAATGACACTGGGGAACATGCAGGCGATACTTGCCACCCACAGCGGAAAGTTGACCCAGTAGCACCAGGAACAGCGGGCACCCCAACGGTCACCCAAGCCCAGACGTACCCAGTCGTACAGGCCGCCCTCGGAATCGAACGCCGTGCCCAGCTCGGCCACCACCAGGCCATAGGGAAGCAAAAACGTAATGATAAGGAAGATCCACCAGAAGAACTGCACGTTGCCCATGGCAGATGCCGGAGCCGCCGCCTCAATGGTAAACACGACGCAGATAACCGAGAGGATGACCTCGAACAGGGAGAACTTTTTACCTGCCACGACACGCTCCCCCTACAGCAAAAAGGATGGCATCTGTACCGAAGGCGCAGCCCAAGGTAGGGTTGCAGGCCGCGTCACCGGTACAGGTGCCATCCCAAAGAGAGGAGAGGATGCAATTGTTGGACCAACGCTCGCGGAACAGGCGCGTGTAGATGACGATACGCTGGTACATAGATACTCCGATCAAAACGGCCGCGTTCGCGACCGGGAACTTTCGGCAATTGAAGACGCGTCTGACCTGGGAAATTCAAGCGAACAATTGGCCTAACCCGCAAAAAATCCCAGGCCAGACGCGTATTCAATCAAAGAAAAAAGGCACTCCGATGTGGAGGCAACGGAGTGCCCAAAGAAAACCCAACCGACCAAGACATCAAGCAGCAGCCCATCAATGCCCCGAGATGGGACGACACGTCACCTGTCCGATTGATCGACTGGGTTTTCGAGGTGCCCCAGGTCGCCGCGAAAGAGGAGCGAAGCGTACTTTGGTACTCGAGCGACGGTTTGAGCGGCGAGATGGGGTGCCTCGGAAAGCCAGACGTTTACTCGGCGTGCTCAGGTGCGCCAGATTGGCGCGAACGAGGAGCGTAGCGTACTGACGCTACGTAAGCGACGAGTGAACGCCAAGGTGGCGTGCCTGAGTTACGCCGAGGGCTCCTGCTGCGTAATGCAGTGGATATTGCCGCCGCCGAAGACGACCTGCTCGGACTGAACGCCGACGCACTTGTAGACGCCCTCGCCCCAGACCTCGTCATAGATCTTCTGGAGCGTGTCAACGGCCAGCTGGTCGTTCTCGTCGCCGTACTGCGGGACGATAACGCCGTGGTTGGTGACCAAGTAGTTCATGTAGGAGGCGATCAGCGGCTCGTCGGGAACGCGCGGCTCGGCGTTCTCGTCGGCGTCGATGGTGTCGCAGGAAGCCTGGTCCATGAACAGCGGGTTCACGGGCATGCAGAGCTTGTAGACCTTCATCTTGCGGCCCTTGGCGTCAACGGCGTTGGAGAGGGTCTCGTAGGCAGCGTGGCACTGCTCGTAGAACGGATACTCGGGATCGTCGGTCCAGATGCAGGCCATGACGCCCGGGGCGATGAACGTGGCGACGTCATCGATGTGGCCGTTGGTCTCCTCGGGGTCGATGCCCTCCTTGACCCAGATGACCTTCTCGACACCCAGGTAATCCTTGAGGTGCTCGTCCATGTAGGCGCGAAGCTCCTCGCTCCAGGGCTCAAACTTCTTGTGGTACTTGGGCCAGATGGACTCGGGATCCTCTTCCTCCTCCAGAACCGCAGAGCAGGTGCGGCCCGGGGAAAGCAGGCACTGGTCGGTCACGACAAGGGTGCCCTCGCCGTCGACGGTGATGGAGCCGCCCTCGAGGATCATGTCGTCGGGACGATAGCGACGGCAGCCGGAGAGCTCGGCCATCTTAAGGGCGATCTGCTCGTCCTTGTCCCACGGGAAATAAAGGCCGTCGACGAGACCGCCGTAGGCGTTGAAGTGCCAGTGGTTGGCGCGCTTCTCGCCCTTGCCGTTGATGACGTAGGTGGCGGCGGTGTCGCGGAACCAAGCGTCGTCGGTGGTCATCTCGATAACGGTGACGTTTTCGTCATTCTCGAAGACGGCCTTGCAGTTGGCGTAGTCGGCCTGGTTGGCGCACATGGTGACCGGGGTGAACTCGGCGATGGCGCGGGCGATGGCGGCATACTGCTTCTGAGCCGGCTTGGCGCCGTGGGCCCAGGTGTCGGTGCGGTGGGGCCAGCCCATCCACACGCGATCCTGCGGGGCAAACTCAGCAGGCATAAAGAAGCCGTCGGCCCTGGGGGTGGACTCGGACTCGGTGATCGTACGCATAAGATTTCCTCCAAATCGAACGATCGCTTGCCGCGGGCGGGTTACCCGCGGCCTAAAACCAAGAGATAGTGGGCGCCCGTCCCCCGGCAAAGGTCGGGGCGCCCGATGCCAGTTTTCACGGAGTCGCACCGGCGAGCGACGACGTAGCCAAGTGCGCGGAGACATACGCACGAAGGATACGAAAGAGAGAGGTTGGGGCGGGCGGTGGTTACCGGAGCTATCGCTCGCACCCGCCCCAAGGAATGGTTAGCAGATGAGGAGGGTTGGAGCCCCGAATCCGGGTGCTCTAGTTCTCCTCGGCCTCGGCGGCCTCCTCAGCGAGACGCTGAGCTGCCAGCTCGGGAGTGAGGCCCTTGTACTCGGTCTCGCGGCCCTTAGCGCTGACGACGCGGACAACCTCGCCGATGAGCATAAGCACGATGAAGATAACGATCATCGGGAGCTTGTCGCCAATTTCAGCGGCAGAGAGCGGCACCAGCGTTGCAACGATGGCCAGGATCAGCTCGATGCAGGGGATGGCCAGCATGACCTTCATCATGGCGCCCTTAAACGGGAACGTGAAGATGCGTTCACGGTTCGGGTCGTTCTTACGAAGGTTGAGGAACGCCGGGAACATCGGGATGTAGGTGAGCAGCAGGAAGACGACGGAGGTGCCGAAGAGCATCCAGAAGACACCGTTGGAGATGGCGTCGATGGGAACGAGCTGCAGGCACAGCACCAGGGAGGCAACGACGGCGTTGACCAGGTTGGCGCCGTTGGGCATGTCGTCCTCGGAGATCATCGAGGCGAAGACCTTGGGCATGTTGCCGTGCTCGGCAGCGTAGCGAGCGACGGAGTTGACGCCGAAGGACCAAGCAGCCATGTTAGCGAACAGGGTGATCAGGAAGGCGATGCAGATGACCTTGAAGATCATGGAGTCGCCCACCATGGTCTGGACTGCGACGATCATGCCGTAGTCGGGGTCGATGGAGTCGGCCGGCACAGCGGCGCCGATGCCGAAGCCAGCGAACAGGTAGATGACGGCAATAGCCACGCCACCGACAATGATAGCCTTGGGAATATCGCGAGCGGGATCGGCCATGTCATCGGTCATGGTGCAGATGACCTCGAAGCCCATGAAGTTAAAGATGATGATCGACAGATAGCCAAGAGCGTTGGTGTTGGTGAGTTCGGGCAGGAAGGTGGCAGCGGACATGTCGTTCGCAAAACCGTTCTCCATGGCATACCAAATGCCCAGAGCGCCGACGATAACGGCAACGGCGACCTTGATGATAGCGCCTCCGTTAAGGACCCACTCGGAGTCGGCCGCCTTGGAGCGCCCCATAAGGTAGACGATCCACACAAAGGCAAGTTCGATACCCATCTTGGCGATTAGGTTGAACTCGACGCCAAAGACCATGCCCAGGATGTCGGGGAACATGGTAGCCAGCGAGGCGATCCACAGCGGGTAGTTGACCCAGTAGTAGTACGAAATGCGGGCGCCCCACTTGTCGCCCAGGCCATCGCGTACCCAGTCGTAAATGCCGCCCTCGCCGTCATAGGTGGTACCGAGCTCGGCGACAACCATGCCGTAGGGAAGCAGGAAGGTCAGGATCAGGAAGATCCACCAGAAGAACTGCTGGTTGCCAATGGCAGCAGCAGGAGCGGCGGCCTCGCAAACGAAGACGACGCAGATGATGGTCGAAATGACCGTCAAGAAGGAAAGCTTTTTCTTTCCGTCGCTCATGATGAGCTCCTTCGCTCAGTCTTGGACAGATCCGAGGCCCAAGGTACTAAGGCAATTGCTTGAGCCTCGGTGAGCGGGCGACAGGAGACGAGCATCCGCCGCCCGCAAACGTGCGTTTAGCAGGCTTAAGGCTTAGAGCTGCTCGAGAGCCTCGAGAGCGGCGTGGAGCTCAGCCTTGGCGGAGTACTCGACACCCTCGTCGTTGAGCGGAGTGCGCTTGCCCAGGGCGGCAAGGAGAGCACGGATGGAGTGCTTGCGGTTCTCGGCCTCGACCCAGCACAGGGAGCGCTCGGGATCGTCCATGACCTCGTCGACGACTTCCTCATTGCGGGTGGCCGGCAGGCAGTGCATGAACTTGGAGCTGGGGCCGGCGAAGTTCATCATGTCCATGGTGACCTGATACTTGGGGTAGAACACGTCCATGTAGTTCTCGCCCGAGACCTCCTCGTCGTACAGGCCATACCACACGTCGGTGTAGATGAAGTCGGCGCCCTTGATGCACTCGATGTCATCGGAGATGACGACGGAGCCGCCGGAGACCTTGCAGTTCTCCTCGGCGATGGCCATCATCTGCTTGCCGAACTCGGCGCGCTCCTCAACGGTGCCAACGTGCAGGCCGCCGTCGGGGATCTGGTGGCCCTTAGGTCCAAACTGGACAAACTTCATGCCGACCTTGGAGGCGATGAACATGAGGGAGA
This sequence comes from Collinsella sp. AM17-1, assembly GCF_003470665.1. Taxonomy (GTDB): domain Bacteria; phylum Actinomycetota; class Coriobacteriia; order Coriobacteriales; family Coriobacteriaceae; genus Collinsella. Next base: position 33,752 of record NZ_QRJZ01000015.1, on the reverse strand, counting down.
CGCAGACCTGGGTGGCGTCGCCGATGAAGGCCAGGGTGCAGTCCTCGATCTTCTTGCCCTCGGGGAGGTTCTCGAGCATGGTCATGAGGTCGCCCATCTCCTGCGTGGGATGGTTGAACTCGGACATGCCATTGATGACGGGAACAGCGGAGCCCTCGGCGAGGCCGACGACGTCCTTGTGACGGTCAACGCGAGCCATCATGATGTCGAGCAACGAGCCCATAACGCGAGCGGTGTCGCCCAGGGACTCGTGACCGCCGAGCTGGATGGTGCCAGGGCCATAGAACTGAGCATGGCCGCCGAGGTCGGTCATAGCGGTCTCGAAGGAAAGACGGGTGCGGGTGGAGACCTGCTGGAAGATCATGCCAAGGCTCTTGTTGCGGAGCAGGTGCGGATAATAACCGTCAACCTTGATGGCCTTCTTCATTGCCAGGCCAAGATCCTCGATAGCCAGAATCTGCTCTTTGGTGAAGTCGTTGGTGTCGATGAAATCCTTAGGCAGTGCCATGTCGATTTCCTTTCTGCCGGTCTTGCCGACTATTACTATGAGGCGCTCGTACATCACGCCTCGTGTTGACAAGACCATCATTCACCCGTATGCAATTTTTACCTAGTTTATTCGGGATTAAAGACCGTTCACGGAGTTACACCTCCTCTAAACCAATATAAACCCGCAGGTAGCGGGCTTGCAGGGGGTTTACTATCTAGAACCGCGAACGGTATACGGCTATGCTGTATCTCGGCGCCTAATCCGCAATGAAACGAAGGGTTGAGACGTCTATACCCCACAAAGCATACAGGGCTTTGCCATAGATTAAATGAGATGGGACGGTGACAGATGAACACTCTGATGTTCTTCTATACCCTAGCGATACTCGTGATCTGTATTGTGACGGCAGTGCTTTCGCTTGCCGCCTATGCCTCGTCCCGTCGCCGATTCTTTATCTATGGCAGCGGCGTTTTTATTTGCTATGCCATCGAGATGACCGAGATCTTCTTTTTTGAATACACGTTGCAAAACCAGAGTTTTCCGGCCAGTGACTATTACTCAATTACCATGCCTGTAATGCGGACCCTTGTGGCGACCGCTTCACAGGCTTTTATTTGGCTGATTGCCATGGACCTGCTCGATAAGCATTCTAAAAAGCAGTTTGTTATTCCCGTCGCAACGTTCTTCCTGAGCGAGCTGCTGATCATTGTCGCTGTCCCCTACGGCCCCATGCATCAATGGCTCTACTACACGATGCGTCAGGCATTCCTTGTATTTGTGGGGCTCTATATCTTTTGGACGGCGCATAAAAGCACACAGGTCGAGCTTAAGGCGCGCGTCAACAATCAACGAAAGCACCTCATTATCGGCGCCATTCTGGTCGGGTGCATCGTTGCCGAGGATTTCTACAACATCCTTGTTGTTCCCATGAGCCTGGCACCCTCCTGGCTGCAGCTATACTTATCCGAGCGCAACTTTAGCGAGAACATCTTTGCATGCTACTTTGCGATTCTGCTGATCATCTACGCCTATCACGTGCTTTCGATTCGCATGCAGGAGGCACCCGAGGAAAAGAACGTCAGCGATCTTGATCGACACATCGAAGAGCAGATGCCCTTCTACCGCAACGCCTACAAGCTCTCCAACCGCGAGACCGAAGTCATGCGCCTGGTTGTGCTGGGCAAATCGAACCAAGAGATCGCCGACGAGCTATTCCTTGCCGTGGGCACCGTCAAGACCCACATCCACAACATCCTGGTCAAAACCGAGCAGCAAAACCGCACGACACTCATCCTGCATTTTTGGAAGCGATAACCTACCAAATAGGGACAGGTTTATTTTGGCAGGTTTTATCTGGGCAAACGTGAAGGCCGTCGCGAGGGAACTGCTTTCCCTCGCGACGGCCTTCTAACAGCGAAAACCAAGTGAGTAGGCTTTTTGCAGAAGGCCGAGCACGCCCCAAATCGACACAGCTCTGACCTGCGGTTTTATTGGGCACTTGTCGCGGTGTGCTCGGTATATCCAAATAAGTCTACTCACTTGTATCTGAGACGCACCAGGTTGGCAAAAACCGCCGCGAAAGGGCCCCTGGTCCCTTCGCGGCGGTCATACGCCTCTGATTTTGCGACGATTTTGCCCGTTTGTTACTCGCTGTAGCGGGTGGCGATGGCAGCTTGTACCATTCCGGCGCTCATGAGGTAGGTCACCAGGAAGTAGCCACCGTAGGCTGCCAGGAAGATTGCACAGGTGAGGCCCACGGTGCCGCCGATGCTCATATCTCCGAATATGCTCACCATCTCGATGATCACCTTAAGTGCCACAAAGGAGTGCGCCAGGCCCACTGCCAGCGGGAATAGGAAGAATACCGCTTGCTGCGCCATCACCGAATGCCGGATCTGACGGTCGTCACAGCCGATCTGCGCCAGCACGCGATAGCTGCGGCTGCCGTCGGCCACGTTGGAGAGCTGCTGGATCGATAGAATCGCCGCGCATGCAACGACCAATACAAAGCCAATGTAGATGGCCAGATAGCTAATCATGCCGTTCATCTGCGCTGCTTGCGTGTACATCTCGGAACGCGTGATGAAGACTCCCCACGACCCCGGCTCCTTGCCGTCAACGAGCAGATTGTCGAGCAAGGTGTATTTAATGCTCTCGTCTGCCTTGGTCACATCCATCCCCTGTTTGTAGTTAACGAGCAGGCTACTGGCATACGGCTGCAGATTAAGTTGGGACAACAGCTCGTCGGCAACGACGACGGTACCCGGATTACTGCCCATCGCCGAGTTGGCGATGGCCGCCGTGTCCTTGTCCGACTTATCGGTTGCGGGCTTGAGCTCATGCCCACCCAAGGTGAGCGTATGGCCGCCGGCCATGTATTTGGTGTACAGGTCGCCCAGCTCACCGCCAATATCACACGTAAGCACGTACTGGTCGCGGCCAATGCTCACCGGCTCCTCGCCCATCATCTGGCGCAGCTTGTTGTACTGGCTCGCCGGCGTCACAAACAGGCCCATATCATCGGCATTGCTACCCTCGAGCACCTTGGGGAGCTTTTCGCCCATGGCCTTGCACATCTCGCCTGCAGCTACCGAAGGATTGGAGCCGCCAAGCGGGTAGCTCAGATACGAGTCGATCTGCACATGCTCACCGGCAACATCGGCGATATTGACCTTCTTTCCGGTCTCGTCGTTGTTGTCCGCCGACTTGCCCTTACTACTTTCTGTAACGTTATCGGGATCGATACGATCGCCGTGCCATGCAGCGTACAAATCGACCGTTGCATCGGCCAGCACCATGCGATCGGCCTCGGACGGATTGACATACTCCTTGTAGTAGTCGAGCCTATCGGGCGTGTAATAGACATACGTCTGAGACACGTCAACAGGGTTATAGCGCTCCAGGTTTTCGTTCATCACGTTGGCGATCGACATACCGCACGTCACCGAAGTGATGGCGAGGAACAGAATCATCGCGATGACGCCCATCGAAAAGCACACCGTATTGACCTTGGCCGAAAGCTGGCGCACGGTAAACATGTTGAGGCCGCGCCAATACACGCCGCGCAAGCTCTGCAGCAGCTTGATGAGCATGCCCGAGAGTCCCCAGAACAGGGCAAAGGTGCCTACCGTAACCATAGCGGTCGTAATGCCAAACTGGCTCATGGCCCCGTGCAGCTTGTCGCCCGTCTCGGTTAGCGGGAACCCATCACGTAGCAGACGGTAATAGGCCACGCCCACCAGCACCACGCCCACAGCAAAGATGGCAATCGCGATCCAGGGATTGCGCGTCTTGATGCTCTCGTTGCGACGCTCGGCACCCATAAGCTCGATGAGTTTGGTGCGACGCACGGCGCGAAGGTTCAGCAGCAGCGTGAGCACAAACATCACGAGCATGCAGGCAAGGGTCAGGTTGAACGCATGCACCGAGAAAAAGAAGTGGAAATTAGCGATCTGTGTCTTAAAGAGCGAGGCCGTAAAGAATGTCATGAGCTGGGAGAGCCCCACGCCCAGCACAATGCCGGCGACAAAGGCGCCGACCGAAACGATCACGGTCTCGAGCGCCATGATCGTGGCAACGCGACCGCGCCCCATGCCGAGCACCTGGTACAGGCCAAACTCCTTCTTGCGGCGTTTCATAATGAAGTTGTTGGCATACACCATCAAAAAGGCCATGACGCCGGCCAAAAAGTACGTGAGGTAGCCGAGCATGCTACCCATGAGCTCGGACAGTCCCTGCTCCTTGATGCCGGCAATGTCGACCTGCATCGAGACGGTATTAAAGGCATAGAAGACCGTGACGCCCAGGGTGAGCGTCAGCAAGTAGACGAGGTAATCGCGGCCGGCGCGGCGGACGTTACCCCAGGCGAGTTTACAGAGCATCGGAGCCCTCACCGCCCATCATGGCAACGACCTCCATAATGCGGTCGAAGAACTCTCGGCGGTCGGTGTCGCCGCGGCGCAGCTCGGTGAAGATCTTGCCGTCGCGAATGAACAGCACGCGACTCGTGTAGCTGGCGGCAAAGCTGTCGTGCGTGACCATGAGCACGGTGGCGCGTAGGCGGCGGTTGAGGGCCTCCAGGCTCTCGAGCAGCAGGCGAGCGCTCTTGGAATCGAGGGCGCCGGTGGGCTCGTCGGCCATGATCATGGTGGGGTCGGTGACGAGCGCGCGAGCCGCGGCAACGCGCTGCTGCTGACCGCCGGACATCTGGTAGGGATACTTGTCGAGCACCTGACTGATGGACAGGCGCGCTGCCACATCCTGCACGCGGGTCGAGATCTCTGCCGAGTTTGTGCGGGCGATGGTGAGCGGCAGGGCGATGTTCTCGCGTGCCGTGAGCGTATCGAGCAGGTTGGAGTCCTGGAAGATAAAACCCAGCTCCTCGCGTCGAAACTGCGAGAGCTTGGCCTGCTTCATGCGCGTAACGTCCTGCCCGTTGATGCGAATGGTGCCGCTCGTGGCGCTATCGATGGTCGACACGCAGTTGAGCAACGTCGACTTGCCCGAGCCCGAGGCGCCCATGATGCCAACGAATTCGCCGCGGTTGACGGTAAAGCTGACATCGTTGAGCGCGCGGGTCACGTTGCCCAGCGCTCCATATACCTTTTCGAGATGCGCGACCTCCAGTACCGGGGTCGCCATGTGCGTGGTTTGCATACCGAGTCCTTTCTTGCGATTAGTCTACGGCATCTATAGTCGCAAGAAGCCGAGTCGGCTACCATCGATATGGCTTACGCTTGCCTTACCGTTGTGTAAGGTACGGGTATCTCATTTGGCTACCCTGCCACGTGTTGATGTTGAGAGAGGACTCCTGTTGAAGACCGTTCATGTTGCCGCTGGGATCATTCGCAAGGAAGGATCTGACGAGCTGCTTGCCGTGCAGCGCGGCTATGGCGACATGCAGGGACTTTGGGAGTTCCCCGGTGGCAAGCTCATGCGCGGCGAGACGCCCGAAGACGCCGTGCGACGCGAGCTTATGGAAGAGCTGCAGGTAAAAGTCACCAACCTGCGCGATTTTTACACCGTTGAGTACGACTACCCCGATTTTCATCTCTCCATGGAGTGCTACTACTGCTCGCTGGCCGATGAATCCGATGAGCCCCAGAAGCGCGACCGCCAGCTCGATATCCGCTGGATTCCACGCACCTCACTTGCCACGGTGGAATGGATGCCCGCTGACAAGGGGCTCATTGATGCCCTGATTGAGCTGAAGGAAGATCGGCTTGAGGCCAACAGCACTGCCAACGACGCCGAGGCCACCGCGACCGACAAGCCCGCCACCAAGCCCAAGCGCAAACATAAGCGCCGCAGCAAAAAGCGCCCCAAGCCCGGCCTGCTGGACGGCATCGATACCTCGGACCTTTCCGCCGACGAACGTGAGCTCGTGCGCCGTCGCGCCGCAATCAAAAAGTCCATGAAGGGCAACAAGCGCGCCAACACCAAGCCCGAGCTGCTCGTTCGCCAGCGCCTGCGCGCGGCGGGTCTTACGGGTTATCGCTTGGAATGGAAGGTACCCGGCAAGCCCGACATCGCCTTTCCCGGGCGCAAGATCGCCATCTTCGTCAACGGCTGCTTTTGGCACCGCTGCCCCAAGTGCCACCCTAGCCAGCCCAAGCGCAACGTTGAGTTTTGGGAGGCAAAGTTCCGTCGCAACGTCGAGCGCGACCGCGCTGCCGTGGCAGCACTCACTCAAATGGGCTGGACGCCCATAACCATCTGGGAATGCGAACTCAAAAAGGACCGCATCGACGCCACGATGGAAAAGGTCATCGAACAAGTACGCGCCGCCGCACCGCAGCGCTAGGAACGAGCCGTCCACACGCCCCACACAGGCAAGCCACATCCGCGCCACAAACCTTAGAAAACCCTTAAGCCCAAAACCTTTCAAGAGTGTTACTCGATAGCTTTTACCTGCGGTTTCATCGCAACGTCAAACCTCATTAAGCCTTTCTTTAGCGCTTCTTTGCAGCAGCCACGGCATAATACTGCCAACGCACGGGACCTAGCAGCACACCCCGTGCGCAACCTTTTGGTGGACATCGAGGAGGCCGCATAAGCATGCATTCTTCCAATGCCGTAGCACGGCAGCCATCCCTAAAACATGCAGACCTTTTCTCCTTCCCCCCGACACAGAGAGACGGCCTCCTCGACTCCCCCACCACAAAAGCCAAACGCTCAACCAACCAGAGCCACAACCTGCGAGCATCGTTCGAAAAGCTCCAAACATCCCTAAACAAGGCGTTCCCCGAACAGGCAAGAGCAATCTAAGCCCATCGCGCTTTATACTGATGCCATGCGAAACATGGATCACATAGAATTGCACCGCGGAGGACGCGAGGAAGCGTTTCCCGAGACCGCCGAAGACTGGCCCTATATTGCCGAACGCGCAGAATTCGCTCGCTATCCGGGCAATTCCGTCCCCTGGCACTGGCATTCCGAAGTTGAGCTTTTCTACATGGAACAGGGAGCGATTGACTATCGAACGCGCGCGGCTCATGAGCACGTACGCTTTGAGGAAGGGTCCGCCGGCTTTATCAACGGCGGCGTTTTGCACAGCACGCTGCAATCACCCAATTCGGCACCAGCCATTCAAATGTTGCATATCTTTCAGCCGTCGATGCTCGGCGATCCCGCGGGACGCCTTCAAAAGCGCTACATCAACCCATTGCTTCAATGTCGAGGCGTCGATGTGCTCAAATGGTCGCCCACCAACCCCGACGATATGCCCTTTATCGATTTGCTAAAGAGTTCCTTTAACCACGACCTTCAACGGCCGCAGAACGAGATGGCGCTTCGGAATAGCTTGTCAGAGCTCTGGATTCAGATTTACGCCAAGGCCGAACCGCTCTTTTCCTCCGACAACGCCTCTTGGATGACCAACCGCGACGTACAGTTCAAGGCAATCCTGGACTATATCCGCGCAAACTATGCAGCCGCTATAGATGTGCCCCAGATGGCATCTGCAGCCGGCGTAAGCGAAAGAGAGTGTTACCGCATTATCGAAGCTTGCGCAGGAACGACCCCGGCGGCATATCTGCGCGCATACCGCGTAAACCGTGCTTGCGAACTTTTGGCACACACCACGCGAACGGTTCAGACAGTCGCGCGCCAATGCGGCTTTGCGACAGCAAGCCATCTTGGCCAGGTATTTAAAGAACAAATGGGATGCACTCCTTCGAGCTATCGAGCAACGAGGCAGAATCTCGATAGTACCAGGCAGAAATCCCGCTAGCCCTTCTTCTGTCACTGCATCAAACTTGCAGGCAAACAACAGAGAGGAGCAATCATATGAAGCACTTTGACCATATCGTATTTGACATTGATGGGACATTGGCAGATACAGAAGAAAGCGTTCTATCATCGCTTGTCCAGATTGTCCAAGAAGAGACCGGCAAAACGCTCCCCCGACACGAGCTTGAATTTGCCCTCGGCATACCCGGCAAGGATGCCCTTGAGAAACTTGGAATCTACTCGCAGGCAACGTTGGATCGCTGGTGCCAAGTTGCCGCCAGCTTTAAAAGCACCATCAGCGTGTTTCCAGGTTTGCTTGAAGTCATCGCAACACTCGCCGATAGCGGCTGCAAACTTGGCATCGTCTCCTCACGTGCACGCGACGAATACACAGACGAAATTGCACCCCTTGGCTTCGATAAGTTTTTTGAACACATCATCCTTGTCGAAGACACAACCGAGCACAAGCCTTCGCCCGCACCCATGCTCGAATATCTCCGGCGTACGGGCGCGAATCCTGGCAACGTCGTCTACGTTGGCGACACCGTCTACGACGAACAATGCGCAACTTCAGCAGGGGTCAGTTTTGCCCGAGCAGCATGGGGATCACACCAAGATATCCCAAACGCCACCTACAACCTCAAAACCCCCAACGACCTGCTAACCCTAACAACCAAGTAACCCCCGCGCACCACCCTTTCAGCCCCAACGTCACAAGGGCGACGACCTCGAGTAGGTCAACCTGGGAGGGACGAGGGCTTAGTTCCCCAATCTTTCCGCAGGGGGCAAAAAGCAACGTCTTATTTTTCCGACACTAACGCCACAAGGGCGATTGAGCAGAACGGTTTGGCGGGTCCCGTACTTAGTTTCCAAAATCATTCCGCAGCGCGAAGGCTTCTTATTATTTTCCGCCCTAACGCCACAAGGGCGACGACCTCGAGTAGGTCAGCTTGGGAGGGATGAGGGCTTAGTTCCCCAATCTTTCCGCAGGGGGCAAAAAGCCTCGCCGCACGAAGTGCGCAGCGAGGCTTTTTGCATGCCCGAGGACGATTGGGGAACTAAGCCCTCATCCCTCCCCGGGATCTATTTTGAGTCGGAGTACCCTTGCTGTTACTCTGCCTTGCCCACAGAGTTGAGGTTGGTCATGCGGATCTTAACCAGCTCGGTAATCTCGCGCATGCCCTCCTTGGCCGGCTTCTTGGGATCGAAGCAGGCGGGGTTCTCGGCCATGTAGGCCATGAAGCCCTTGGTGTAGGCCTGACGCAGCTCGGTGGCGTAGTTAACCTTGCAGATGCCGTTCTTCACGGCCTCGGCGACCTGCTCATCGGGCACACCGGAAGTGCCGTGCAGAACCAGCGGCACGTCGACGGCGTCGCGGATGGCCTTGACCACGGACTGCTCGATGTGAGGATCGCTCGTGTACACGCCGTGGCTGGTGCCAACGCCAATGGCCAGCGAGGTGCAGCCGGTGCGCTCAACGAACTCCTTGGCCTCGGCAGGATCGGTGTAGGGGCTCTCGCCCTCAACCGCGGGACCGTCGTCCTCCTTGCCGCCAACCTTACCAAGCTCAGCCTCGACGGGCACACCCATGGCGCGGCCAGCGTCGGCGACGGACTTGGTCAGGGCGATGTTATCCTCGAAGGACTCGTGCGAGCCGTCGATCATGACGGAAGTGTAGCCCGTGCGGAAAGCTTGCATGCAGCGGTCATAGCCATCGCCGTGATCGAGGTGCAGAGCGACGGGCACGGAAGCGCGCTCGGCGGCAGCCTTGACCATGCCGTAGAAGTAATCCAGGCCAGCGGTCTTGATGGTGCCCGGGGTGGTCTGCATGATGACGGGGGACTTGGTCTCCTCGGCGGCGGCCAGAACGGCCATAACAAACTCGAGGTTCTCGACGTTGAAAGCGCCGACGGCGTAGTGGCCGGCCTGAGCGTCCTTGAGCATCTTTTCGGTGGTAACAAGTGCCATGAGCGTTTGCTCCTCTCCCTCGCCCGCATCTGGACATCGGGCGTAGTTGTTCACAAGGTGTTTTACCTTGCGTTTTGCTGCGCTCATTGTATGAAATTCAGCGGGTATGCATGTGCGAGATATTGTCATCGCGCGAGGTCCAACCTTCATTTTTGAAAAGCAAACGGAAGGGGTCGAACCCGAGCGTGCGTGTTCGAAATTGAGTTTTGAGCTTTGATCATCTTTCTTTTATAGAAAAAGTAAGTAATCGAAAGGCGTTTTCTTACTTAAAAAGAAAATGAACGAAAATAGACTCAACACAATTCCTGCAAATTTCAGACGATGATGGAGCGGATATGGCCCATGCAACAACCCGAGCTTTCGCCGATGAGCGTCGCGCCGCCATTATGGAAATGCTCGAACATAACGCCTCAGTGCAAGTGGCAGAAATCGCCCAGACTTTTGGCGTGTCCTCCGTTACCGCCCGCGCCGACCTAGACGCGCTCGCCGAGTCCGGCAAGCTGCGCCGCACGCATGGTGGCGCTGTGTCGCTCCACAAACGTCTGACCGTCTCCACGCAGGATCGCCGCATCAATGTCAACGTCGCCGCCAAGCAGGCCATCGCGCAAAGCGCCATCGAGCTCGTCAATGACGGCGACACGCTGCTCGTCGACTCGGGCACCACGGCGCTCGAGTTCGTCCGGCTCCTCGATCAGCGCGACGGTATCACCGTCATCACGGCCGACATTACCATTGCCGATTACATCGACGAGAGCATGCCCTCAGTCGATGTCGTCATGCTGGGCGGGGCGCTGCGCAAAGGCCATCGTTATTTGTACGGACCGCTCACTATGCAGGCGCTCCAAATGGTCCATGCCGATCTGGCCGTCATGTGCCCCGGCGCCTTTGTCCCCAGCTGCGGCTTTACGACCGACTTTCCCCAGATGGCCGAGACCAAAACGGCTATGATCGCCGCGGCCCATCAAAGCGTCGCCCTCATGGACGCCAGCAAGGTTAACGGACGCGGCATGTACCGCTTTGCCGAGCTTGCCGATGTCGACTCCATCGTGATGGACCGTGACCCCGATAATGCCGTCGCCACCTCAATCGCCGAGATCGTCGACAACGCCCGCCCAAATCTCCTCATCGCCGGCGCTTAAACAAAAACCACCACAAAGGTCTCCTTTGTGGTGGTTGAGCATCAGAAGTGAATGTGTCGCTACTTGGACAGCTCGTCGGCGAGAACCTCGATCTGAGCGCGCGAGGCGTCGTTGAGCGAGCCCAGCACGGTCACCTTGTTCTGCGTCAGGGTGATGTCCTTCATACCCTCGAGCTCCTTGGTCATAATCTTGGCAGCTGCGGGCGCCCAGGAACCGGCCTCGACAAGCGCCACGGTACGGTTCTGGTAGGCATGCTCGGCAAGCGTATGGATAAAGGTGCTCATGAACGGGAAGATCTCGCCCTGATAGGTGATGGAAGCGAGTACCAGACGGTCATAGCGGAACGCATCCTCAACGGCCTCGGCCATGTCGTCGCGAGCCAGGTCAAAGACGGAAACCTTCTGGCCACGGGCCTCGAGCGCAGATGCAAGCTCCTCAACGGCAGCCTTCAGATGGCCGTAGACGCTCGCGTAGGCAATGGTGATGCCCTCGTCCTCGGGCTGATAGCTCGACCAGGTGTTGTAGGTGTCGAGGTAGTAGCCCAGGTTCTCGGTCAGCACGGGGCCATGAAGCGGGCAGATGATCTGGATGTCCAGGTCGGCGGCCTTCTTAAGCACGGTCTGCACGAATTTGCCGAACTTACCGACGATGCCAAAGTAGTAGCGGCGCGCTTCGCAAGCCCAACCTTCCGGGTCCTCGATGTCGTTGGCGCCAAACTTGCCAAAGCCGTCGGCACTAAAGAGTACCTTGTCGGTAGCCTCATAGGAGAAGAGCACCTCGGGCCAGTGCACGTTGGGGGCGCCGACAAACGTTAGGCTGTGGCCACCCAGGTCGAGCACGTCGCCCTCTTTGACGACCATCTTACGCTCGGGATAATCGGTACCAAAGTAGTTGACCATCATACGGAAGGCGCCCATGCTGGCCACGATCTGGGCCTGGGGATAGCGCTCCATAAAGGCGGCAATGCCGGCGGAGTGATCGGGCTCCATGTGATGGACGACCAGGTAGTCGGGCGTACGGCCATCGAGCACGGCCTCGATGTTGCCGAGCCACTCGTCAACAAAACCGCCGTCGACTGAATCGGCGACAGCGATCTTTTCGCCCAAGATAACGTAGCTGTTGTATGCCATACCGTTCTCGGACACATCGTACTGGCCCTCGAACAGGTCAATGTCGTGATCGTCGACGCCAACGTAGCGGATATCCTTGGTGATCTCCATCAGGCAAAGCCTCCTAGATAGACAAAAGAGCCCGTCTATCATAGCACTCGGCTACATCCCAACAGCTATCTGCCGGCATCCTTACCGATTGTTATTGAAATGCGATAAATCGCCGTTTATCAGCACAAACTATGCGCGCGGTATCGCCGTGCTATGTCGAATGATGAGTTGTCCGGGAATACGAATGGCAACGGTTTTGTCCGCCGCACCCGCCTCGGGAACCGCATGCTCGAATACCTCGCGTCCGCGCTGATGTAGATCGAATCGCACGGTCGTGAGCTCGTTGTGTGCGACAAAATCATCGAGCGAATCGTCGACGCCCACCACGCTCACGTCCTCGGGCACGCGCAGGCCGCTATCGCGCAGCGCTGCAATAGCGCCGTTTGCCATCTGGTCGTTTGCCGCGTAAATCGCCGTCATGGCGCGGTCATGCTCGGCCAGGTACCTGCCGGCCTCGTAACCGCTGTTAGCAGACCAGTCGCCCTCGAGCGGCTCTGCCGGCTCGATGTGTTTACGCTCGAGCGCATCCTGCCAACCGGCGCGACGAAATTGCTCGTCGACCGAGAACGACGGGCCGCCAATATAGCGAATCTGCTCGTGCCCCAGCTCAAACAGATGGTCCATAAGCAACAGCGAGCAGCCGTAATGGTCGGAATCGACTGTGGTCACGCGCGGATGCGCATACATGGTAACGATGACCGTGCCAATGCCCGGCAGTGGATCAAACGTCTCAAAATCGGGCGCCATACGGCTCATGCCGATAATGATGCCGTCCACCGGCAGCGCCGCCATGCGGCGAGTGGCCTCGGCAAGCGAAAACTCCTCGGTCTTGGACATCTCGACCAGCGTGATGGCGCAATTATGCTCGCGAGCAGCGCTGGCGATACCGTCGATCATTGAGAGGTTGCCAAACTTGGTGACATCGTTGACGCACAGGCCGACCGAATGGTAACGGCCGTCGCGCAGCGAGCGACCGGCATAACTCGGACGAAAGCCGAGCTCTTGCATAGCAGCCTGCACGCGCTGGCGCGTCTGCTCGTTGACGTTAGGGAGGCCGTTGGCGACGCGCGAAACCGTCTGCTGCGAAACGCCAGCAGCGCGGGCGACGTCGGCCATGGAGACCGGACGCGTACCTGTATCGTTGGACGGGCGCCTTGCCACAGGATCACCTTCACCCTTGCGAGATTTAATAGCGTGCATGCCAGCCCGGGCAGAAATACGCCCCGCGCCGAAGCCCGCTATCGTCGGACGCATGTTAACGTACTCTACTTTTTCAATCCGCAACTCTTCTGCTCTATAAGTCCATACGGCAATACCGTTCACGGCTGGATTTCTACCGATTACCAGATTCTCAAAAAGTGATAAGTGTTGTGTTATGAGTACGTTAACATAGCCCGTAACGTGCGGCATCGTAGATGCTGAGTTTATGCCACTTCAGATTGTTAACGTACTCACTACGACGGAAAACTCGTCAGTATGCGCCAAGGAAAGGACCCTCATGACCACCCCCGACAAAAAGACACTCGCCACGCTCACCAAGCTGTTTGAGGAGGAGTTTGGCCCCATCGGCGATCGCCAGGTGCTCTATGTGCACGCGCCCGGCCGTTCCGAGATCAGCGGCAACCACACCGATCACGAGGGCGGTCACGTTATCGCCGGCTCGCTCGATGTCGCTGTTGACGGCATCGCCGTGGCAACCGATTCCAACAAGGTTCGCGTCGCCGACGAGGGCTATCCTACGTTTGAGATCACGCTCGACACGCTGGATATTCAAGAGTCCGAGAAGGGCACGTCCGCAAGCCTCGTGCGCGGTATGGCCCACGAAATCGCTGCTCTGGGCGTTGAGCCCCAGGGCTTCGACTTTGCCTTTACCTGCTCCGTCCCCTCGGGTGGCGGCCTTTCTAGCTCCGCCGCTGTCGAGGCGGCTTACGGCCGCGCCATGGAGACGCTCTGGGGCGCGCCCGCCATTGAGCCCGTCGCGCTCGCCCAGATGAGCCAGCGCACCGAGAACAACTATTACGGCAAGCCCTGCGGTCTTATGGATCAGGCGGCTGTGTGCCTGGGCGGCCTCGCCTACATGGACTTTGAGGATCAGGCTCAGCCTAAGACCCAGAAGCTCGAGCTCAACTTTGAGGATCACGGCTATGCGCTCGTGCTCGTTAAGGTTGGCGCCGACCATGTGGCGGCTACCGACGACTACGCCGCCGTTCCGCGCGAGATGCAGGACGTCGCCGCCGAGTTTGGCAAGGCACGCCTGTGCGAGGTCAACGTTGCCGACTTTGACGCCAAGCTCCCCGAGCTGCGCGCCAAGCTGGGCGACCGCGCTTGCCTGCGTGCCGTTCACTACTGGTACGAGAACGGCCTGGTCGACAAGCGCTGGGCAGCCCTGAACGCTGGCGACATTGACCAGTTCCTGGTCCTGACGCGCGAGTCCGGCGCCAGCTCCGCCATGTACCTGCAGAATGTTGTTGCCAAGCTGGGTTCCGAGCAGCCTTCCATGTATGCCCTGGCGCTGGCCGAGCACGTGCTCGACGGCCGCGGCGCCGTCCGTATCCACGGTGGCGGCTTTGGTGGCACCATCCAGGCCTTCGTGCCGCTCGATCTGGTCGACACCTTCATTGCCAAGATGAACGGCTGGCTGGGCGAGGGCTCTGCCCGTCACTACGCCATCTCTGACAAGGGGGCTTACGCGGCATGGCTGTAATTACTGACGTGCGAGAGGCCGCGCAGAACCTGATCGAGTACGCCATCCACCGATCGATGATCGGCCAGGACGACCGGATCTGGGCATACAACACCATTTTGGAGTGCATCGGCGCCACGGGTCCCGCACTCGATATGGCCTGGGCGCTCCAGGTTGAGAAACTCTCGCTCTTGCACCCCGATACCCTGCCCGACTTTGACCTTGAAGGCACGCTTGCTGCGCTTGCCGAGGCGGCCGTTGCCAACGGTGCCGCCGAGGACACGGCGTCGGGCCGCGACCGCATCGCCATGCGCATCATGGGCGCGCTCATGCCGAGGCCTTCGGTTGTAAACGAGGAGTTCAACGGCCGCATGGGCGTCAACGAGCCCCGCGCCGCGACCGACTGGTTCTACGGCCTGTGCTGCGACGCCGGCTACGTGCGCCGTGCCGCCATCGCGCGCAACATCAAATGGAGCACCCCCACCAACTGGGGCGATCTTGAGATCACCATCAACCTCTCCAAGCCTGAGAAGGACCCACGCGATATCGCCGCGGCTGGTGCCGCAAAGAACACGGGCAAGAAGTATCCCGCCTGCCAGCTCTGCATCGAAAACGAGGGCTACCCGGGACGCTCCGCCGCAGCCGACGGCGGCGCTCACCCCGCTCGCCAGAACCTGCGCATTATCCCCATCCAGCTCAACGGCGAGCGCTGGGGCTTCCAGTACAGCCCGTACGCGTACTTTAACGAGCATTGCATTGCCATGAGCTCCGAGCATCGTCCGATGCACGTCGACCGCAAGGGCCTGACCTGCCTGTTCGACTTTGTGGACCTGTTCCCGCATTACTTCATCGGCTCCAACGCCGACCTGCCTATCGTGGGCGGCTCGATTCTGTCGCACGACCACTTCCAGGGCGGCGCGCACGAGTTCCCCATGATGCATGCCGCCGAGGTCTCGCAGTTTAGCGTGCCCGGTTTTGACCAGGTCACCGGCACTGTGCTGCAGTGGCCGCTCTCGGTGCTGCGCCTGCGCTCGCATGACCGCGCTCAGCTGCTCGACGCTGCCGAGAAGATTATCCTCGCCTGGCGCGAGTGGACCGACGAGTCTGCGGGCGTTATCGCGCACACGGCCGACGGCGTAGCGCACAACACCGTGACGCCCGTCATCCGCCGCGTCGACTCCCGCGGCAACGCCGGCGGCGAGATTTACGAGGCCTACCTGGCGCTTCGCTGCAATATCACGACCGACGAGCATCCGCTGGGCGTTTTCCACCCGCATGCCGAGTATCACCACATTAAGAAGGAGAACATCGGCCTGATCGAGGTTATGGGCCTGGCTATTCTTCCGCCGCGCCTGGTTCCCGAGCTCGGCGCTGTCCGCGAGCACCTGCTGGCAGCCAAAGCCGATACCAGCTACGACCTTGCCAGTGCGCTCGAGGGCGACGACCTTTGCCGCAGCCATGCCGCGTGGGCCGAGGACGTCTATGCCCGCCGCGCCGACGAGCTTACGGCGGACAACGCCATCGACATCCTGCACGAGGAGGTCGGCGTGGTGTTTGGCCACGTGCTCGACAACGCCGGCGTCTTTAAGTGGGACGAAGCCGGCCGCGCCGCCCAGCAGCGCTTTATCGACTCACTGTAATGATCCCTTGGGGACAGAGGGAAACGAATCATTTCGTCTTCAAGACAACGGCGCCCGCCGGCAACATCGCCGGCGGGCGCCGTTTTATTGGCTAGTCATTGGGGACGTTCTTAAATGACTAGTCAAACAAGAACGTCCCCAACGACTACTTGCGACCAAGGCAACGTCGATGTCTTGGCATTGTCAGCGAAAACGCCCCTAAGCGAGCAAGGTGACGTGAAAGAGGAGGGCATTGACCTTTTGGTCATGCCCGACGATTGAACGTCAGATTGCCGCTTAGGGGCGTTTGCAGCGTCGAGCCATTACGCGGTTTGGTAAAACCGCGTAACCCTACAACTCTACGACCTCAACGTTGTTGTAGATCTCGTCCCAGCGGTCCATGACCAGGTGGCCGGTCTTGGGGTCCATGGCGTTGAGCTTGCCGCAGGTATTGGCAGTCTTGAGCACCGTGACGTCGTCGGCACCAGCAGCAATGGCATGCGCAAAGCCGGCGATGGTCGAGTCGCCGGAACCCGTCGCGTTCACAGCCGCAATCGCGGGCGTCTTGGCGCGGAATGCGCGACCCTCATGGAAGCCCACCGAACCGGCAGCGCCCATCGAAACGACAACCCAGGGGATACCGGCAAAACGGTCATCGGCGGCAAGCGCCTCGCGCAGGGCATCGACATCATCGGTCGTAAAGGACGTACCCAGCAGGCCGTTAATCTCGGTCAGGTTGGGTTTTACGAGCTCAGGCTTAGCGTCGGACTCCAGCGCAGCCTCCAGCGATGCACCCGAGGTGTCGAGCAGCACCTTGGCGCCCGCCTCCTCGGCGATCTTGACGAGCTCGGCATAGTAGCCGGCATCGACACCACGCGGCAGCGAGCCCGAAAGCGTCACAACGTCCGCCTTCGCTGCAAGCTCGGCGAACTTGGCCGTAAAGGCCTCGAGCTCGGCTGAGGCGATCTGCGGGCCGCTCTCCAGCAGCTCGGTCTGATTACCCTCGTGCAGAATATTCAGGCAAATGCGCGTCTCACCGGCGATGGGTACAAAGTCGTTCTTGACGCCGTCGGCATCCATAAGCTCGGCCATATAGGCGCCCATGTGGCCGCCGAGCAGACCGGTCGCGAGCACGTCGTCGCCCAGCTGCAGCAGCACACGACTCACGTTGAGGCCCTTGCCGCCAGCGGTCTTTTCGGGCGTCACGCGGTTAACGTCGTCGATGATCAGCTTGTCGAGCTGATAGCGCGTATCAATCGACGGGTTCATGGTAACGGTCAGAATCATGTTGAACTCCTGTTCCGGGACGGCGTGCGCCGCCCCAAACATACGATAGCTCGTTAAAGGATCTCGATCTCAAAGCCGCGGACGATGGTCTCCCCCGGCTTAGCCACCAGGCAGCCACGCTTGTGCTCCAGAATATCGTCCTCGTCGGAGCAGGTGGACAGGCCGCCCCACGGTTCCACGGCCACAAAGTCGCCCTCGGGCTTGCTCCACACAATCAGGTACGGCATATCAGGGAACGTCAGGCGCACGCCCTTGTCCTCGGTCTTCATGGTCAGCGTGACCACGCGGCTCTCGAGCACGTCAAAGATGGTCTCGGCAAAGTCGAAGAGCTCGTGAGTCAGCGGCAGGTCGTGGCCGACCATCGGGTTCTTGCTGCGATGCTCAACATCAATCAGGCCTGTCGAGGGAACGGCAGTACAGAGCTCGGCGGCCTCACGCTGATCAAAACGAAGCTCGTAATCGTCGTAGGACTCGTCCTCATCGAGTGGGCACTTAAAGCCGGGGTGACCGCCCACAAAGAACGGCATGTCCTCGGTCCCCTCGTTGGTCACCTCGTACGAAACGGCCACCTTAGCCGCATCGATCGTGTAGCGCGCAACGATCTTAAACGGATATGGGTACTGCTCGAGCAACTCGGCATGGTCGGCAGAGCTTAGGCTCAGCGCAACCATGTTGTCGCTCTGTTCCTCGAGCTTCCACTCCTGCTTGCGGGCAAAGCCGTGGCGGGCAAGCTTGACCTCACGGCCGCCCATAGTCATCGCGCGGCCGTCACGAAGGCCGCCGCAGATCGGAAAGCAAATAGGTGCCTGGCCCGACCACACCGCCGGATCGCCCTGCCACAGGTACTCGCGACCGTTGGCTTTAATCGAAGTGAACGATCCGCCAGCCGTGCTCAGTGCCACGCGAACAGAACCGTTATCAAGAACAAACTCCATAGGAGCCTTCCCTTTCGTACGCCAGCCCGCCGAGTCAGTGGGGCTGATAGAAAACCGGCCCGCGCCCCCTCACAGAAACGCGAGCCGTCAATTGAAAAGCTGCAGAATGCCAGGGACCGCCAAAACGAAGCACTCAAGCCAAGCAAGCAAACGTGTTATCGGAGCAGCTAGCTGTACCAGAAAGCTTCGCAACAACAGGGGCAACCCCACAGGCACCCTCAACGTCAGCGAGCGGCGCTCAGGTGCCCCAGGTCGCCGCGAAAGAGGAGCGACGCGTACTTCATGTACGCGAGCGACGGTTTGAGCAGCGAGATGGGGTGCCTGAGCGCCGCGCAGCGTCGACCCGTTACGCGGTTTGGCAAAACCGCGTAACCTCCTTAGTCGTGATACTCGCCGCGGTCCCACTTCTCGAGGAACTCGTCAAAGAAGTGCGGGTCAGCCTGAGCCTCGGCGTCGGCCTTGTTGCAGGCATCGATCTTGGCGATCAGAGCATCGTGCTCGGGAGTCTTCTCGTAGGGCTCCTCCAGGAAGGCAAGCATGATATCGGCCATCAGGAACTCGCCGGTGATCTTGCCGCCAAAGCCCACGATGTTTGCGTTGAGCTCGCGACGGGCATACAGGGCAGAGGTCATGTCGCGGACCAGGGCGCAACGGGCGCCGGGAACCTTGTTGACGGCGTTGGTGATGCCGATGCCGGTACCGCACAGGGCCACGCCAAAGTCGGCCTTGCCGCTGGCAACAGCCTCGCCCACGGCCTTGCCGTAGATGGGATAGTGCGTACGGGTGTGGCTGTAGGTGCCGCAGTCGAGCACCTTGTAGCCAGCCTGCTCCAGGCGGTCGGCCAGATAGATCTTCTCGTCCGTAACGATATGGTCGCAACCGATTGCGATGGTCTTCTTCATCAGAACGTCCTTTCGTCTGAATTCACAAGTTGAGGTAGAAGTTCGAGTTCTCGGTGGCTCTCGTTAGGCCATCTTGTTGAGCATGTCGACACGGATCTGGTGACGGCCGCCGGCGTACTGGGCGCGCAGGAACTCGCGGGCGATCTTCTTGGCGACCTCGGTGCCCACAACGCCCGGGCCCATGGTGACCATGCGCGAGCCGTTGTGCTCGCGGGTCATGTAGGCGGAACGCTCGTCGGAAATGTTGGCGACGACCATGCCCTTGATCTTGACGGCGGCCATATAGGAGCCGACGCCGTACTTATCGAATGCGAAGCCCTGGGAATCCTTGTGCTCCAGCAGGTCCTTGGCAACGGCGGTCGCGGAATCGACAAAGTCCGCGGCAGGGGTCTCGGAATAGTCGACGACCTCGTGACCGTCGGCGATGAGCATCTCCTTGATGGACTCCTTCATCGACATACCGTCGGCATCGGAAGCGATTACAACCCTCATGACATCCTCCTTGAGAGATACGCAGGTGCGTAGTTTCTGTTTGGAAGTGTTGAATCGCGTTCAGGTCCGGGCATCTGAATGTGCGGTTCTTCACTGTTCATGTTTATTTGAACACATTCGAACATCGACTGCAACAACTATTTGTTTATCTTTGTTCTTTTTTGAACAAATACCATTCACAGATGATTGCTGACCGTTTGGACCGGGCGCGGACGTAGCGACCACGTGTTCAACAAACAAAAGGGCGGCCGAGAACGTGTCTCGGCCGCCCTTCGGCGGTATTCCCCGGTATATACAGCTGTTTTAGCTACTCAGACCGTCCGCTCTTCTTGGCATGTTTGGACGGAGCGCTCAGAAAGCGACCCGTCAAATAGTTCGCCGGGCCGGAAGTATCAATCCCCAGTAGCACGTGCCCCAGCCACAAAAACGCCGCGAGCACCAACAGTGGAATCACGCACGAGGTCACGATCATCACGATGACACCTTCGATCAGATCGGTCACCTGCTGCACAATTCCATCGGTCATCTGCTTGGCACCGCTGGTCACCGATGTGACGAGACCCGAGGCGCCGTCGGCAAGCTGCTCAAGCACGTTCTTGGACTCTGCGGTTTCGGTCTTTTTCTTGCTCGTTTTGGAGCTATCGCTATCTGCCGCACTCGCAGCGTCGGCCGCCTTTTGCTCGCTCGTCTCGATGCTCACTCGATACGTTTCGTCGACCTTCTGCGACACCCATACGCTCGCGGGCACAAGCGCCATGCCGATCATGGCGACCACCAGCACGCGAGTCGCCACGCGGCGCAGGACGGCGCTCGTGCTCCAGCGCCCGTGAATGCCGAGCGACACCGCAAAGAGCACCAACGCAAACGGGATTAAGATGCCCAAGCCAACCGACCACAAAATCGTGAGCAAATATTTCTCGAGGTAGAGCACGGCGAGCACGATGCCCAAGTTACCCGAAAGCTGTGCGAGCTGCTCGGCAACCGGCGTTCCCGTATCTCCAGGCAGCGCGGTAATGCCCGCAGACAGCGCCACGCACGAGGTCGTGAGCGCCAGTACGTTGCCTTTCTTTTGGTCGATGACCTCGATGGTGGAGTCCCAAGTCTTGGTATCGGCAAAATGTGGGCGTGCGACAAATCCCGACAGCAACGCCAGCACCACGAGCGCAACGATAAAGCCAATCTGCAGCTTTTTGTTTGCGCACACGACATCGGACAGGCTGGGCTGCAGCTCGGTTACCGTCGTGTGCTCGGTTATCTGGACAGGACGCCCATGAGCCATCTCATGCGCATCTCTCTTTTGAATCGATCCGTTGTCCGGCATTTGGATACCTCCTCATTCCGGCCTGTATTGCGGATGGAAGTATACCCACCCAGTAAAAAACCGAACGGGAGGACAACGGTGCGCACCAAGGCTGTCCCCAATGACCAATCATTTAAGAACGTCCCCAATGACTATCTCGGGATGAGTTGCGGTGGAATAGGGATTGTTTTGTGCCCGCCAGCCCCTATTCAGTCCCTATTCCACCGCAACTTGGAGGAGGACAGAAAAACCCTGCCGCGGGTAGCGGCAGGGTTTTTGGAAGGGGACTTAGTTGTGCGGGCTCGTTAGGCGAGCTTAGCTTCGAGTGCGGCGATGCGCTTATAGGCATCGATGGTAAAGCGGGTCTGCTTCTCCAGGATCATGGTGGTCATGAGAGTATCCTGAGCATGGGCCATGATGAAGGTCATCTCCATCTCGCCGCCGCCGGCCTCCTGCGACAGCAGCTTGGTCTGCGTGTCGTGAGCGCCGATGAGTGCATCGCTCGCATCCTTGTGCAGCTGCTCGGCCTTCTCAAAATCGCCCTCGCGAGCAGCATCGAGCGCTGCAAGCAGATCAGTCTGGGCGTCGCCCGCGTATGCGACAATCTCGAATCCAACCATCGAGATTTCTTCTTTGGTTGCCATATTGCGTTCCTTTCACATATGAACCAACGGAGAGCATCGCGTCCGGGCATACGCGCTGCGCTGTGTATGACAGGAACAGTAACATTCAAACAAAAAAGAACAGCGCAAAACGCAATTTCGAGCTATGAACGGTTGCTTTTCGCCCGTGAACGGTTTTTAAACCAATCCGAACAATATCAAACACTATTAGCGGCAACCCAAACAGGTCTTTACCCTAGCGTACATCGCGCACCGTATCGCCCTCGACGAGCACGCCCGGAAACAGCATGTGCTCCACGCCAGGCGCAACTCCCTCGGCGCCGGCGATCTTGTCGACCGCCCACATGCCGACACGCTTGTTATCAAAGCGCACCGTGGTCAGGCGACGATCGGGCACGATGTCGCCCAGGCTGTCATCGACACCCACCACGCTCACGTCCTCGGGCACGCGCTTTCCGCGCGACTCGAGCCCGCGAATGCAGCCGTAGGCCATGGCATCGTTGGAGGCATAGATGGCCGTGCAGGTCGGATCGTCTGCCAGAGCCTGACCGGCAGCATAGCCGCTCTGCGCCGTCCAATCGCCACGAATGAATCGCGGCGGCTCAATACCATGCGCGCGCAGCGTCTCGCGCCAGCCCTCCTCGCGCTGCATGCCCGAAAGCGAGCGCTCGGGACACGAGATAAAGTGCACGGTCTTGTGCCCCTGCCCCAGCAAGTACTCGACAACCTGGCGCGAGCAATCGAACTGGTCGTTATCGACCGTCGAGCACAGCGGGTGTTCCAGCATGGTAACGAGCACCGTCTGCATACCGGGCAGCGGCTCAAAGGTGCCAAAGTCCGCCGGCATGCGGTTCATAATCACAACCATGCCGTCCACCGGCAGTGCGCTCATGCGCGACGATGCGCTCTCGAGGGTATAGGGGTGTCCATCTACTTTAGTAAGGGTGATGGCATAGCCGTGCTTGTCGGCGGCGGCGGCAAAACCCTCCATACGGTCGAGGTTGCCGGTGCCGGTAATGTTGAACATGGCGACGCCGACCGTCTTGAACTTGCCGCGGCGCAGTGACCGGCCGGCAAAGTTTGGACGATAGCCAAGCTCGCGCATGGCGGCGCGCACGCGCTCCTTGGTCTCGGGGCGCACGCTGGGCGAATCGTGCACGGTGCGCGAGACCGTCTGTTCCGAGACGCCCGCGAGGCGCGCCACATCCTTAACGGAAACCGATTTTTTAACAGCGGCCATAGGTCGATCTTTCTATGTCAACGATGCCATTGACGGCATCTTGCGCAGTCATTTTAAACGTCTTCAAGTATATCCAACGCCTCCCCCTCAATACGCTTACCACCCAAAACCTACCGTTCACCGACAATTCTGCTTCGCCGAACGGCTTTTGTCGCCCAAATGTTAACGTTGCCATTGTGCAAACACAGAGCCACCGGGCGGCTCAATCGTTTACACGCAAGGAATCGACGGTCTACAGGCACAGGGGCCACCGATTCACATCTTTTTTTGTGTCGCAAAATGGCAACGTCAACATTTTGGCAACCAGACGTCAAAAGTTACCATCGTTGCTAACCCACCGACTCTTAGGAGCTTTGCATGGAGCAACTCATCGCCACCATCGAAAAAGGCCAGCCCTTTTTCAACGCGATCGCCCGCAACAAGTACCTCAAGGCGATTCGCGACGGCTTTATCTCCGTCATCCCCATCATCATCTTCTCGTCCATCTTCTGCCTGGTAGCCTCGGTCCCCAACATCTGGGGTTTCTACTGGCCCGATGACATCAACAACGCCCTGTGGAAGTGCTACAACTACTCCATGGGCATCCTGGCCATCGCCTGCGCCGCCACCACGGCCAAGCACTTCGCCGACGCTCAGAACCGCGATCTGCCCAAGAGCAACCAGATCAACTTTATCTCGTGCATGTGCGCGGCCATCATCGGCTTCTTGCTCCTTTCGAGCGACACGATCGCCACGGACGCCGCCAGCGGCTTCAACACCACCTACCTTGGTTCCAAAGGCCTGCTGACCGCCTTCATCGCTGCGTTTGTGACCGGTATCATCTACAAGTTCTTTATCAAGCGCAACATCACCGTCAAGATGCCCGAGCAGGTTCCGCCCAACATCTCGCAGACCTTTAAGGACATCATCCCCTTCTCCGTCTGCATCACCGTCTTTTGGGTCTTTGACATCGTCTTCCGCGCTGCCTTTGGCTTCTGCTTTGCCCAGGGCGTCATCCAGGTGTTCCAGCCCCTGTTCACCGCTGCCGACGGCTACATCGGTCTCGCTGTGATCTACGGTGCCATGAGCCTCTTCTGGTTCGTCGGCGTCCACGGCCCCTCGATCGTCGAGCCCGCCATCGCCGCCGCTCTCGTTGCCAACATGACCGACAACTTGGCTGCGTTCCAGGCCGGCCAGCACGCCACCGCCGTCCTGACGCAGGGCGCCCAGTACTTCGTCGTCTGCATGGGTGGTACCGGCGCCACACTCGTCCTGGTCTTTATGTTCTGCTTCCTGGCCAAGTCCCAGGAGATGCGCGCCGTCGGTAAGGCCGCCATCGTCCCCGTGTGCTTTGCCGTCAACGAGCCGCTGCTGTTCGCCGCACCTATCGTGCTCAATCCCGTCTTCTTTGTCCCGTTTGTCTTTGCCCCGATCGCCAACATCTGGATCCTCAAGGTCTTTATCGACTTCTTGGGCATGAACGGCTTTATGTACACCCTGCCCTGGACCGTCCCCGGCCCCATCGGCACCATCATGGGCCTGGGCTTCCAGCCGCTCGCCTTTGTGATGCTCGCCATCATCCTGGTCGTCGACTTTGCCCTGTACTACCCGTTCTTCCGTGCCTATGACGCCCAGAAGTGCGCCGAGGAGGCCGAGATCTCCCAGGAGGAGCTCGCCGCCAAGAACGCCGAGAAGGCCGCCAAGCTCAACGACGCCTTCCAGGGTAAGGCCGACGCCAAGAGTGTTGCCGCCGGCGCCGCTGCCGAGGTCGTGAAGACCGACGCCGCCCCCGCTGCTGCCGCCACCGAGGCTACGGCCGCCAGCGACCTCAACGGCAAGCGCGTACTCGTGCTCTGCCAGGGCGGCGGCACCTCGGGCCTGCTCGCCAACGCGCTGGCCAAGGCCGCCAAGGAGCGCGGCATCGATCTTGAGACCGCTGCCGATGCCTATGGCAACCACGTGGACATGCTTCCCGACTTTGACCTGGTCGTCCTGGCTCCGCAGGCTGCCAGCTACCTGGCCGACCTGCAGAAGGACTGCGAGCGTGTGGGCAACAAGTGCGTCGCCTGCCGTGGTAAGCAGTACATCGAGCTCTCCCAGAACGGCGACAAGTCTCTCGCCTTCGTGAGCGAGCAGCTCTCCAAGTAAGTAGCACTTAGGGCCAGCCGACTATCCAAGACCGGCTGGCCCTTCGATTTAAACGATTGGATCATCATGTCCGTTAACCCCGCCAGCGTCACCAACCCGCCCGCGCAGTTCCCCGAGGACTTTGTCTTTGGCGGCGCCACTGCTGCCTACCAGGTAGAGGGCGAGACCCGCACCCACGGTAAGGGCAAGGTCGCCTGGGACGACTTCTTGGAGGCCCAGGGCCGCTTCTCTCCCGATCCCGCTTCCGACTTCTACAACCAGTACCCCGTCGATCTGGAGCTGTGCGAGGAGTTTGGCATCAACGGTATTCGCCTCTCCATCGCCTGGAGCCGTATCTTCCCCAACGGCACCGGAGAGATAAACCCCGAGGGTGTCCAGTTCTACCACGACCTCTTCGCCGAGTGCCGCAAGCACCACGTTGAGCCGTTTGTCACGCTGCATCACTTTGACACGCCGCTGCCCCTCTTTGAGAAGGGCGACTTCCTCAACCGCGAGACCATCGACGCCTTTGTGGACTTTGCCACCTTCTGCTTTAAGGAGTACGCCGACCAGGTGACCTACTGGTTCACCTTTAACGAGATCTGGGCCGACGCCTCCAACACCTACATCGAGGGCACCTTCCCCGGCGGCGTCAAGGCGCACCTGGCCGAGGCCTTCCAGTGCGAGCACAACATGATGCTCGCCCACGCCAAGGCTGTGCTGGCCTTCCACAACGGCGGCTTTAAGGGCAAGATCGGCGTCATTCAATCGTTGGAGTTCAAGTACCCGCTCAACGAGAACGACCCCGCCGACATCAAGGCCGCCAACAACGAGCACGTGCTGCAAAACCAGTTCCTGCTCGACGCCACCTTCCGCGGCGACTATGCCCCCGACACCCTCGAGTGCGCCAACCGCCTGGCTGCCGTCTCGGGCGGCACCATCGAGATCCGCGAGGAGGATCTCGAGATCATGCGCGAGGCAGCGCTCTACAACGACTACCTGGGCGTTAACAACTACCAGTGCCGCTTCCTCAAGGCTTACGATGGCGAGAACGACCTGCACCACAACGGCACGGGCGAGAAGGGTACCGGCCGCTGGCGCGTCAAGGGCATTGGCGAGCACGTGAACAAGCCCGGCATCCCCACCACCGACTGGGACTGGATCATCTATCCCGAGGGTCTGTTCGATCTGCTCGTCTACATTAAGCAGCGCTACCCCAACTACAAGCAGATCTTCATCACCGAGAACGGCATGGGCTACAAGGACCCCTACAAGGACGGTTTTGTGGACGACCAGCCGCGCATCGACTACATCGAGCAGCACCTGCGCTGGTTGCTCAAGGCCATGGAGGTAGGCGTCAACGTGGGCGGCTACTTCCTGTGGAGCTTGCAGGATCAGTTCTCCTGGACCAATGGCTACAACAAGCGTTACGGCTTCTTCTACGTTGACTTTGAGACCCAGAAGCGCACGCCCAAGGCGAGCGCCTACTGGTACAAGCACGTGGCGCAGACCCGTCGTCTGGACTAGTGGCTTGCGACGAGCAGAATTGCCCCACTCACATAACTTGTCCCCATTTCTCAGCCGGGGGCGGCACGTCACACGGCGCGCCGCCCCCGGCTTTTTTGTTTTTGAGCGAGTCAGAATCCGTTTGTCTCAATCTGTAACATCCAGCCGAGTTTTTCGGTACTAACTGTTACAGATTGAGATGAACGCGCGGGCCAGTTCCCTCAATCTAAATCTGTAACATCTAGCGGGCTATTTCGCCTCCACCTGTTACAGATCGAGACAAACGGAATAAGCCGAGCCGAAAGATCTCAATCTGTAACATCTAGCAGGGATTTTCGGTCCTACCTGTTACAGATCAAGACAAACGAGCGGCCCGAACTTGAAGATCTCGATCTGTAACATGTAACCGAGTATTCCGGCCCTACCTGTTACGGATCGAGACAAACGGAATGGGCCGGGCCGAAAATCTCAATCTGTAACACGTAGCCGAGTTTTTCGGTCCCAACCGTTACTGATTGAGACAATTAGATAGTCAAATCCGCGCTTTCCAGGCAGCTATGAAGCACGGCTCTTTCCTTGCTTTCAGTATCACGAACATATTTTCGGTATCATTTAATGTTATAATGATACCGAAAATATGTTCGTGATACTGAACGGAGCAGCATGCGCCAGTTTGATTACGCCACAGTCCCAGCGGAACTCGAGGCAACTCCAATCACCAACCTTCTCCTCTCGATACGCGAGCA
This sequence comes from Collinsella sp. AM17-1, assembly GCF_003470665.1. Lineage (GTDB taxonomy): Bacteria > Actinomycetota > Coriobacteriia > Coriobacteriales > Coriobacteriaceae > Collinsella. The sequence goes on along the minus strand of NZ_QRJZ01000015.1, from coordinate 6,266 downwards.
TAAAGGCCGTCAGCTTGTTCTGGGTCAAGTCAGACCCGAGCTTCTATCGTCCCTTATGGAGGAAGCTAAGATCCAAAGCACCCAATCCTCCAACGGACTTGAAGGAATTGTTACCACCCAAAAAAGACTCAAAGCAATCATGGCGTATTCCGCCAAGCCAAGCTCCCGCGCAGAGGAAGAAATCGCTGGATACCGAGATGCGCTGTCGCTTATTCACGAGCAGCACGATTTCATTCCCGTAACGCCATCGGTCATTTTGCAGTTGCATCGTGACCTCATGGCACACACAGCAATCTCGTATGGGGGCCATTGGAAAGATAGCGATAACGAAATCATCTCCATCGACGATCAAGGCAATCGATTTGTGCGCTTTAGGCCGCCTTCGGCCCTGGCAACCCCCGGACTTATCGAAGAAGCCTGTCGGTCCCTCAATGATGCCTTATCTCGTCAAGTTTGCGACCCCCTCCTTATATCATTGCGCTTCATCTTCGATTTTGTCAGCATTCATCCCTTCAACGATGGCAATGGCAGGATGAGCCGGCTCCTTACAACGCTGCTACTCGAAAAGACTGGATACGACGTTGCGCGTTACATCAGCATCGAACGTCTCATTGAAGACAATAAAGCGCTTTATTACAACGCCCTCGCCGCAAGCTCCACTGGATGGAATGAAAATCAAAACACCGAAGTGCCCTTTATCCGTTTTATGCTCGGAACCATCCTGGCGGCCTACCGACAGCTCGAGCAGCACACCCAGATTGAATCTGGCACTCACCCCATGTCGAAGCAAGCACGTATAGCTGCTCTATTTCAGCAGAGACCCGGCGTCATCAAGAAATCCGACATCCAGTCCAACTGCCCCGATATCAGCGAGATAACCGTTAAACGAACCCTCAGTCAGCTTGTTGGTTGCAGCGCAATCGAGAAAACAGGAGCGGGTCGTTCGACGGGCTACATACTCAAAGACGTCCACGCCCTGGAATTATTCTTGCAATCCGCAATACCCGACGGCAGGTCAGAAATTACAAAAAAGTCCCCAAAGGACAAACTCCTTGAACGCATAAACCGCGCGGAAGATGAAAGCAAAAACGAACTCTACGAAGACTACGGTTCATTCTCAAGGAATATCAAAGCGAAATACGAAGTCTAGCCATACCTCAGAATGGCCTCACCCTTGTTGCCCAAAACTATTTGCGAGTCATTTTCCGCGTCATTGTAAAACGATAATCCCCGCGCCGGCAGAGGGCAGACGTATCGCCTGCAGCGTTAACTAGCAGATGACCTGCGTGTGTTCCTCGATGGCGGCGCGATCTCCATCAGCAATACCCGGCTCGCATACCACGGCATCCAAATTGTCCAGGCGGCAGAAGGTGTAGAAGTCGCGCTTGCCGATCTTGCTGGAGTCGGCAATCAGATAGCGCGAGTCGGCCTTGCTAAAGGCGAGCTGCTGGATGCGGCCCTCTTCCATGTTGGACGTGGACACGTCGCCGTCCAAAATGCCGTTGGCGCCGATATAAGCTGCGTCGATTCCCAGCGCGCGCAGGGTATCCTCGGCCATGGGACCCACAAAGGCGGCGGTGCGGCGGCGATACATGCCGCCCACGAGGCACAGGTCGCAGTCTTCGCGCGCCTCGAGCAGGTTAAACACCGAAAGCGAATTGGTCACAATGCGCAGGCGAAACGCCGGCAGCATCGAGGCCATCTGCTCAACCGTGGTGCCCGTGCCCAAAAAGATGGTCGAGCCTTCCTCGATAAGCTCCACAGCACGGCGCGCAATCTGCAGCTTTTCCTCGGCATGCTTGGTACGCTTTTCGCTGTGCGAGTACTCATGGCGCAGCATAGCGTGGGGACGGCCCTGCGCACTGCGAGCTCCGCCGTGCACGCGCTCAATCTCGCCTAGGCTCGCAAGCTCCTCAAGATCGCGGCGGACCGTCATATCCGAGACGCCCAACGCATCAGAAATCTCTTTAACCGAGACCGTGCCCTGCTCCTCGAGCAGCTGACGAACCCTATCTTGACGCTCCGCCTTGATCATTTTTACTCCTTTGAGTGATTTTGTTGGCAGTTATAGTAATCGAACAGTTATGCTCACTCACCCTAAACGGTCGATTTTTCCCGGTGAACGGTAGAAAACTCGGTGTCAAACGCAGAATAACGAATTATTTTGACGCCAAGAGACCGACAAAAAAGATGCAAATAGCTGCTCTTTTAAAATCATTTCAATCCAATGCGCCTCAATTAAGCAAATTGAACTTTACCGAACAATCGAAAACAGATTGACACACTAGTTCTCTTTGACTTAAATATTTAGCGACTTAAACAAACAGATTCGAACATGTTCGATCTGCATGGAACGGAAGGAGTTGCAGACATGTCCGCAGAGAGCAATCTGTTCTTCGAAGACACCGTGTTTGTTTGCGACCGCACCACGCAAGAAGAGGTCTTTACCGAGATCGCCAATAAGCTGTCGCTCAAAAACTATGTGGCGCCCGCTTTTCTCGAGAACATCATCGAGCGCGAAAAGGGCTACCCCACCGGCATGGATATGTCTGTCGTCGACCCCGAGTTGCCCAGCTTTGCCGTTCCTCACACCGAGGTCGAGTTCGTTCACACCCGCCGCATCGTCCCCGTCAAGCTGACGACCCCCGTCGAGTGGCACTCCATGATCGACCCCTCGCAGACCTTCCCCGTCTCGTTCCTGTTTATGATCCTCAACGACGACAAGGAGGCCCAGGTGGGCATCCTCGCCAAGATCATGGACTTCGTTAACGCTCTTGGCACCGATCGCGTCAAGGAGCTGTTCTCCATGACCGACGCCAAGGCCATCTACCAGTTCTTGGTCGACAACTTTCCTGCCGACTAGCCAACCACCCTTAGGAATCCGCGGAATAACCCGCATAGAGAAAGGAATTCATCATGATTAAGGTTCTCGCAGCTTGTGGCGCCGGTGTTAACTCCAGCCACCAGATCAAGGACGCCATCGAGTCCGAGTTCAAGAATCGCGGCTACAACCTGCACTGCGACGCTGTGATGATCAAGGACGTCAACGAAGAGATGCTCTCTCAGTACGACATCTTTGCCCAGATCGCCAAGACCGACTTTGGCTTTGAGGTTAAGACCCCGATCGTCGACGCCGGCCCGATTCTCTATCGCATGCCTGCTATGGCTAAGCCGGTTTACGACAAGATTGAGGCCATTATCAAGGAAAAGGGTCTCAACTAATCATTTGCAGCTTCGCTCTGCACAATCTTTGGCTTTAAGGAAGATGACGACCGGGAACGGCATCTTCCTTTTTTAAGGCAACATACGGAAAGGGAATTACTCTTTTAGGAAAGAGGGAGACATGGACGCAGTTATCGGGTTTGCTAACGCCGTTTTTCAACCGCTGATCGACCTTGGCGCAGCCCCTATGATGACCATCGTTTTGACGGTTATTGCCCTACTCTTCAAAGTTAAGTTTACCAAGGCCCTCGAGGGCGGTCTTAAGCTCGGCATCGCCATTACCGGCATCGGCGCCATCATCAACATTCTGACGACGGCCTTCTCGAGCGCCATGACGACGTTCGTTGAGTCCACTGGCCTTCAGCTCACCGTCACTGACGTGGGCTGGGCACCGCTGGCCACCATCACCTGGGGCTCTCCCTACACGCTGTACTTCTTGATGGTCCTCGTCATCGTCAACATCGTGATGATCGTGCTCGCCAAGACCAACACCATCGACGTCGACATCTTTGACGTTTGGCATCTCGCCTTTGTCGGCCTTGCCTGCATCTACTTTGGTGCCAACATTGTTGTCGCCACGCTGCTCGTCGTCTTCGTCGGCGTTATGAAGATCATGAACTCCGACCTTATGAAGCCCACGTTCAACGATCTTTTGGGTGCTCCCGAGGAGAACCCCATGACCACGACTCACATGAACTACATGATGAACCCGCTGGCCATGCTGCTCAACAAGATCATCGACAAGGTGCTCCCCTTCCTCGATAAGTACGACTTCGACGCTGCCAAGCTCAACAACATGATTGGCTTCTGGGGCTCCAAGTTTGCTATTGGTATCTACCTGGGCGTCTTCGTCGGCCTTCTTTCGCACCAGACCCCGCAGCAGATCTGCACGCTCGCCTTTACCGCCGCAACCTGCCTTGAGCTGTTCTCGATGATCGGTTCTTGGTTCATCGCAGCCGTCGAGCCGCTGTCTCAGGGCATCTCCGACTTTGCCAACAACAGCAAGTGGCTCCAGGGCCGTACCCTCAACGTCGGCCTCGACTGGCCCTTCATCGCCGGCCGCGCCGAGATCTGGGCTGCTGCCAACATCCTTGCCCCCGTCATGCTGGGTGAGGCACTGCTGCTCGCCAACGTTCCCTTCCCCTTCTCCCCGACTGGCACTTGGAACGGTCTGCTGCCGCTCGGTGGCATCATCGCCATGGGCCTGACGCCGGCACTGCTCGTCGTCACCCGCGGCCGCGTGATCCGCATGGTCGTTATCGGTGCCGTCCTGCTGCCCGTCTTCCTGGGCGCTGGCACCCTCGTCGCCGATTTCGTTACCTTTACCGCTAAGACTGTCGGCGCTTTCCCCGATGGCGTTACTGGTCTGATCTCTCAGACCACCATGGAAGGACCTGTCGAGAAGTTCCTGGCCTTCTTCGTGGGCAAGGCGACCACGGGCGATGTGGCCATGATCATCGCCACTGTCGTTGCCATCGTCGTGTACGTCGCGCTCTTCGCTTGGTATCGCAAGCAGATGATCGCCCGTAACATCGAGTACGCGAAGCAGGACAAGTGCACCCTCTCGCCGCTCACCACCGGCAAGTTTACCGAGGAGGACCTCAAGGCTGCCAAGGAAGCCGAGTCCGCAAAGGCAAACGCCTAACCAATTGCCACATATCCCCTGTGGAAGAAACCCGTCGCATCCCGGCGGGTTTCTTTTTGTTTGTCCGCAGTAAGACAATCATCACTTTTTTGAGAAAAATACCCCCTGCTTTAGTGGGGTGTAGTGATAATCTCTCCTGTTCGCGCTACAGTTTGTCGGAAATACCTCGATGTTAGGAACCAAATGATCACTTCCGAGCTTTTCGGCACCGCTCCCTGCAGTACCCCCGTTCATCGCTACACCCTCAACGGGCCCGAGATCTGCGTTCGCATTATGGACTATGGCGCCACCGTGCTGGGCATCGATGTGCCCGACATTCCCGGCAACGTGCGAGATGTGGTGCTGGGCTTCGATAAGCTCGAGGATTACTTTGACAACCCCGCCTGCTTTGGCGCAACCATCGGCCCCGTGGCAAACCGCACCGCGGGCGCCACGATCACCATCGACAGCACGGACTGGCATATGCCCGCCAACGAGGGCGCCAACAACCTTCACAGCGACCTTGAGCACGGCCTGCATAAACGCGTGTGGGACGTTGAACTCGACGAGACTCACAACGCCGTTCGCATGACCACCTCGCTTGAGGATGGCGAGCTGGGCCTGCCCGGCAACCGCATCTTTACGGCCGTGTTTACCGTTACGCGCACCGGCGTCTTCCGCATCGAGTACGGTTGCGAGAGTGACCGCGCCACGTACGTGTCCATGACCAACCACACGTACTTTAACCTTGCCGGTCATAACGCCGGCATGGACTGTGAGCACTTCTTTGTTGCCAACGCTGCCCACTACCTGCCCATCAACGAGCAGAACATCCCCACCGGCGAGATTGCTCCGGTCGAGGGCACGCCGTTTGACTTCCGTGAGCTGCGCCCCGTTGCACCCGGCATGGAGGCCGATGATCCGCAGATTAAGCAGGCACGCGGCTACGACCACTGCCTGTGCATCGACGGCTATCAGTACGGCCGCAATCTGCGCCGCGCGATGCACGTCGAGGAAATGTGGACCGGTCGTGAGCTGGATTACTACACCACCGCCCCGGGCGTGCAGCTCTACACCGGCAATTGGCTGGGCGACGAGCATGCCAAGGACGATGCCAACTATGGCTGGGGCGCCGGCTTTGCCCTCGAGGCAGAGATGTACCCCGACACGCCGCACCAGCCGCTGTTCCCGCAGGGCATTGTGGGCCCGGGTCACCCCTACAGCAATGTGATCGAGTACCACTTTATGAGGCACTAAGCCCATAACGCAACATATCGCACAGCAGCGCCCGCCGGCACCACCGCCGACGGGCGTTTTTCATCCCTAGTCATTGGGGACGTCCTTAAACGGCTAGTCGTTAGGGACAGGGGACTGCGGACGATTTCTTGGACCGCTACGCGGCCCTTCCCAGCGCGGCGCG
>NZ_QRJZ01000014.1 GCF_003470665.1 Collinsella sp. AM17-1 | reverse complement strand
AGCCATAAAAAAGCCTCCCATTCTTGTGTCCAAGAAATGGGAGGCAGTTCACGGGCGGTGCGGGGCTTCTTTAGTTACTTTAGTTGCCGGGCCGTTCTTACCCGCGCGGCTTGATTTTATCACGTAGCGACTTGAGGTTCTCCAGTGCCGCGTTAAGCGTCTCGTCTCGCTTGGCAAAGTGGAAACGAATCAGATGGTTGACGGGCTCGCGGAAGAAGCTCGAGCCGGGCACGGCGCCCACACCCACCTTAGACGCGAGGTCCTCGCAGAATTCGAGGTCGCTGTCATAGCCAAACTCAGAGATGTCCATCATGACGTAGTAGGCGCCCTGCGGCACGTTATGCTCAAGACCGATGCTATCGAGTCCCTGGCAGAACAGGTCGCGCTTGGCGGTATAGAGATCAAGGACCTCATCGTAATAGCTGTCGTCGAAGTTGAGGGCGGTGACGACGGCTTCCTGCAGGGGAGCGGCGGCACCCACGGTGAGGAAGTCGTGGACCTTCTTGATGCGCTCGGTGATCTGGGCTGGGGCAATGGTGTAGCCCAGACGCCAGCCGGTGATGGAGTAGGTCTTAGACAGTGAGCTGCAGCTGATGGTGCGCTCAAACATGCCGGGCAGCGTGGCCATGTACACGTGCTCGTGGGGCGCGTAGACGATGTGCTCGTAGACTTCGTCGGTGATGCAGTAGGCGTCGTACTTTTTGCAGAGGTCGGCGATAAAGGTGAGCTCCTCGCGGGTAAAGACCTTGCCGCAGGGGTTGGACGGGTTGCACAGGACGATTGCTTTGGGATCGTTGTCGCGGAAGGCCGCCTCGAGGACTTCACGGTCGAAGTCAAAGGTGGGCGGGTTGAGCGGCACATAGATGGGCTCAGCCCCCGAGAGAATGGTGTCAGCGCCGTAGTTCTCGTAGAATGGCGAGAAGATTACGACCTTGTCGCCGGGGTTCGTGACTGTCATCATGGCGGCCATCATGGCCTCGGTGGAGCCGCAGGTGACTACGATGTTCTGGTTGGGGTCAACCGGCATGCCCATAAAATGCTCCTGCTTGGCGGCAAGCGCCTCACGCATGGCCTGGGAGCCCCAGGTGATGGAGTACTGGTGGTAAAGCGGCTTGGGGTCGGTGGCGATGGTGCTGAGGCTCTCGAGCAGCTGCGCCGGGGGATCGAAGTCGGGGAAGCCCTGTGAGAGATTGACGGCGCCGTACTTATTGGAGATGCGCGTCATGCGACGGATGACGGAATCGGTAAATGCTGCCGTGCGGTTGGAGAGTTCTTTCATGCCGGTCCTTTCGAGGATTTGCAGTGGGGCAAGTTTACTCCTATGGAACCGGTGGGATTTGCTCGAAACAGGCTCGAAAAACTCTTTTCAAAATTCTTGAAAATTGGGGCTTGCATCGTGTGGCGTTCCTTGCAATAATAGTCGAGCGCGAAGCGCACAGGACACGGTGGGTGTAGCTCAGTTGGCTAGAGCGACGGGTTGTGGTCCCGTAGGTCGAGGGTTCGAGTCCCTTTACCCACCCCAGTTCTTGCTTCGTGTTGATATCGGGTCGTTAGCTCAGTTGGTAGAGCAGGGGACTCTTAATCCCAAGGTCCAGGGTTCGACCCCCTGACGGCCCACCACACGATATCTCTTCTAAAGTCCGCCACAACGGACTTTAGCTTTGGGTCGTTAGCTCAGTTGGTAGAGCAGGGGACTCTTAATCCCAAGGTCCAGGGTTCGACCCCCTGACGGCCCACCAAAGCATGTTAAGACGGTCAGCGAAAGTTGGCCGTCTTTTTTGTTGACCTTTCATGGGGTCGAACCCGTCGGGGTGCGGAGCTGAGAAAACGCGTAATCGTTTGCCAGCGCAGCGCGCAAGGCGCGAAGCGCCGCAGCGGACGCCTGCGCAGCAGGCTGACCCCCCTGACGGCCCACCAAAGTAACCCGGAATATTTACAAATCGAGTCTACCCTGTGGATCGGTAAAGCCGTCTGTACCCTCCTTGAGTTTCTTCTCGTCTGCCTTCACGCGACGCTCGAGCTTCTTTGTGTCCTCGGCAGGTGGTAGATTTTCGGGGACAATTCCGCGGTCGATGAGGCTGCCACGCACGCTTGTGTTGTTCTCGACGTGCTCTTGCTTGATCTGGTCCAGACCGTACAGGTCGTGTTCCTCGGCGTTGAAGGCCGTCATCGAGTTCGTAAGGTCCTTTGCTTTGATGAGGACATCGGCTAACCTGTCCGCCAATGCCGCGCTCTTGGGTACGCCGAGCTGCTGCTTCATTTCCGCCGTGCTTCTGCCGCCGAATAATGCTTCATCGCCCTTCGACTTGATGATCGCGAATCCTTTGGAGTCCACGCCGCGTTTGAACGCAATACCCGAGAGCTGTTTCTCTGAATCGGATAGCGAGTGGCGCGCCTGCAAACGCTGAATCTCTGCGAAGCGCTGCTCTATGAGCTCTTGGCGGCGCGTCTGCACGGCAAAATATGCCTGGGCGAGCGCGATTTCGGGCTTGTTTGGGTCTCCGTTTTGGGCGATTAAATAGCATGCGTAGCGTGTCAGCTTGTAGTCTTTTACGGCTCGTTTGGCGATGCCGGCATCTACCATTTTGCTGGCCTCAGCAAAATGGGCGGCAACAGGCATTTTATTGGTGTCACACGATGCCATGGATCTCTTAACCGCAGTCTCAAAATTACGCCATTGGGTGTATCCGAGGGGCTCCATTAAATCGCGTGCGAGCCAATACTCAACGCCGTCTTCTACATGGGCGTAGCTGTCAAGTTTGACACGCCACTTCTCGATATCTCTACTGTCCATATCTCCCCCTCGCTGATCTATTGTCTATGCGGGCTTTGCCCGCTCTGTATTCGGAGTAAGGATACGCTGCCGTGCGGACACGTATGGGCCCCGTGCCACTTCGAGTTCACGGGGGCCATAGATATCGATTAGTTGTGTTCTGCTTTAGATAGGTGTTCAGTTTAGTCTGCTCGATAATGGGAACCGAGACTTTCGGTTCGGTTGCGCATGGCTTTGACCATTTCCTGTGCTAGCTGAATCTGCGATTCCAAGCGGGCAAGGGCTGCGACTTGGCTGTCATGAGCGTTTCGCATTCTCAGAGTCGTTGCTTCCGCCTTCAGGCTCTCAATCTCCTGCAGCGCTGTGTAGAGGCCCGTCTCGGTGCGGTTGATCATGCAATAGGTACTCATCGTATGCTTAAGGCTGCGTGTCAGGCGTTCGGCATCTGTTGTGGCAATGCCGTACTGGGGGAGGGCGATATCCGCCTTCAGGGCTGCCTCAGGTGCATTCTGTGCTGCCTGGGCTGCCGATGCGCCCGCGATGCGCCCAAATACGATGCCGTTGGCGCTCGACAGGCCTCCGATGCGATCGGCGCCGTGCATGCCGCCTGTCGCCTCGCCGCAGGCATACAGGCCTTCAACGCCCGTGTACGCAGTCTTGTCTATTTTGATGCCGCCATTGGCAGCGTGGGCATACATCGCCACACGCATCTCGTCGGTCGGTGCGATGCCGTGCTCGTCTTGCAGCCAGGTGGCAAAGGTCTGCACAAACTCGGGGACGTCCTCGCGGGGGAAGTCGTAGTGGAGCGCCAGGCCTTCGGCGCCTGCTTGATCGATGGCAAGATCGATGGCGCGGGAAGCTAGGCGCGAAGTGAAGGGACCATATCCGGAGCGTTGCTCAAGCAGATCGTCCAGCATGTCGTCGGCGATATCGACCGGCTGGTCTACATGTACGTAACGCCAGGTCTTTTCGTTAAAGACAAGGTTTCGCTTAGGCTCGATGAAGCCGGTCATCATCTGCATGAACTCTATATTAGAAAGGGACGCACCGTGCGCCAGCGCGATTCCCTGTGATGAGCTGAGTACGTCGGCGGAAGTGAGGCTGCGCTCGAATAGGCCGCCGGTGCCGCCCGCAGCAATGATAGTGGCCTTAGCTGCCATGGGCACGAGATGCTCGCTTGCGCGGTCGTAGAGTACGGCGCCGGCAATCTTCCCGGTTGTATCCTCAACAAGGTCTATAAGCTCGTGGCGGGGGAGCAGGCGAATGCCGAGCGACTCGATCCGGGTCGTCAGAGCGTCCTCAAGGGGCTTGCGGGTTAGGCCGCGCCACATGCGCGTCTTGTGGTCAAAGCAGGGGATAAACTGCTTTTGCTGAGCGCTCTCAGCGCTTTGCGGACGCTGGAGTTCAACACCCAGATCCTGCTCGAGCCATTGGATTGCCTGAGGAATGCCGTGGACAAACGTCTGGACGAGCGTAGGGTCGGCGACGCCGCCACCAACGGTCTGAATGGTGTCGATGAGGTCCTGCTCATCGTCTTCGTCGACGGGGCCAATAAGGCCGAGGCCCCAGGTTCCGGGGAAGAAGCTCGATCCACTCATAGTCTTGCCGGCGCTTGCCACAGTGACGGTTGCACCCGTGCGTGCCGCTTCGATGGTGGCGCAAAGGCCCGCAATGCCAGATCCAATTACCAGTACATCAGTCGATTCCATCGGATTCCTTTCTCGTCCGGCGCATTGTCGCACGGGTGATCGGCAATGGGGTCGCAAAGACTCGGCAAATCGGTAAAGGGCACATATGGCAGGTGGGCGTCATGGACGCTCTGACGCTCCATCTCATCACATCTCGTATTTCGCCGCAACTGACATATCGGCATTAGCTACCCTGCGTCAGTGTAAAAAAAGAGCCGCCACCTCGAAAGATAGCGGCTCCAAAGCTCAACTATATGAGCATCGCGCGGACGCGATTAGGCCTTGAGGGCCTCCTCGACGGCGACAGCGCAGGCGACGGTGGCACCGACCATGGGGTTGTTGCCCATGCCGATGAGACCCATCATGTCAACGTGCGCAGGCACGGAGGAAGAACCGGCGAACTGGGCGTCGGAGTGCATACGGCCCATGGTGTCGGTCATGCCGTAAGAGGCAGGGCCGGCGCCCATGTTGTCCGGGTGCAGGGTACGGCCAGTGCCGCCACCAGAAGCGACGGAGAAGTACTTCTTGCCAGCCTCGATGCGCTCCTTCTTGTAGGTGCCAGCGACGGGGTGCTGGAAGCGCGTGGGGTTGGTGGAGTTACCGGTGATCGAGATGTCGACGTTCTCGTGCCACATGATGGCAACGCCCTCGCGGACGTCGTCGGAGCCGTAGCAGTTAACGGCAGCACGGGGACCATCGGAGTAGGGGATGGTCTCGACGACCTTGAGCTCGCCCGTGTAGTAGTCGAACTGGGTCTTCACATAGGTGAAGCCGTTGATGCGGGCGATGATCTGGGCGGCGTCCTTGCCCAGACCATTGAGGATAACGCGCAGCGGTTTCTTGCGAGCCTTGTTGGCGTTCAGAGCCAGGCCGATAGCGCCCTCGGCGGCAGCGAAGGACTCGTGGCCGGCCAGGAAGGCGAAGCACTCGGTGTCGTCGGAGAGCAGCATAGCGCCCAGGTTGCCGTGGCCCAGACCGACCTTGCGGTCCTCGGCGACGGAGCCGGGAACGGTGAAGGCCTGGATGCCCTCGCCGATGATGGCGGCAGCCTCAGAAGCGGACTTGGCGCCACGCTTGACAGCGAGAGCGCAACCGAGGGTGTAGGCCCACTCGGCGTTCTGGAAGGCGATGGACTGGGTGTTGTTGACGATCTCACGCGGGTTGAAGCCCTTGTCGGTGCAGATTTGCAGAGCTTCCTCGAGGGAGGCGATGCCGTTGTCGGCGAGGCACTTGTTGATCTTGTCAGCGCGGCGCTCGTAACCTTCGAACGTAACAGTCATAGTTATTTCCCTCCCTTTCTACTCGTGAACCGGGAACACGCTGGCGACGGAGTGAGTCTCCTCGTCGGTGCGCGGGTCGATGTACTTGGCAGCGTTCTCCCACTGACCATAGTGGCCCATAGCGCCAGCGATGGCCTCCTCGGGGGTCTTGCCGGCCTTGACGGCGTCGGTGAACTTGCCGAGGTTCAGGAACTCGAATGCGATGATCTCGTTCTTGTCGTTGAGAGCCATGCGGGTGACGTAGCCCTGAGCGAGCTCGAGGTAACGAGCGCCCTTGGCCTTGGTGCCGAACATGGTGCCGACCTGAGAGCGAAGGCCCTTGCCGAGGTCGTCGAGGGAGGCGCCCACGGGCAGGCCGCCCTCGGAGAACGCGGTCTGGCTGCGGCCGTAAACGATCTGCAGGAAGATCTCGCGCATAGCAACGTTGATGGCGTCGCAGACGAGGTCGGTGTTGAGGGCCTCGAGGATGGTCTTACCGGGAAGGATCTCGGAAGCCATGGCGGCAGAGTGGGTCATGCCCGAGCAGCCGATGGTCTCAACGAGGGCCTCCTCGATGATGCCGTCCTTGACGTTCAGCGTGAGCTTGCAGGCGCCCTGCTGAGGTGCGCACCAACCCACACCGTGCGTAAGACCGGAGATGTCGGAAATCTCCTTAGCCTGGACCCACTTGCCCTCCTCGGGGATGGGTGCGGGGCCGTGGTATGCACCCTTGGCAACGGGGCACATGTTCTCCACTTCCTGTGAGTACTGCATGCCTCTCCTCTCTATCGTGTTGGCGTCCCGTCTGGGGGTCGTGGCTGGCGATTGCCGGGCGACCCTTCGAAAGGGACATGACATGCAGCCCCTATAATACCGCGAAATGCACGGAATATTCGGCGAACGGCTCAGTTTTCGTAGCGAGAAGTCCGGAAGTTTTAATTGAAACGGTTTAACTCTATGTTCTGTGGTCGCGAACTTCAGTAGAGGGGGTTCGTCTTGGGCAAGCTTTTGGTCAGCTCTTGTAAGCGTTGCAGGGGCTGACCTGTTGCAACGGTGCCGTTCGCCGCCTATTTACTGCCTTTGGCCGCGCGAGTCTATTGTTTTGCGTGGATGTTTTGATGGCACGCTTCAATCGTGCTGTATTGGATGGCAAGCAGATCCCGGCGAAGGGAGCGCCATGCAGCGCGTTTGGAGAACGGTTACCGGCTTTTACCATGTCTGTGCCCGCGGTACGGGCAAGCAGCTCATCTTTGAGGGCGACGAAGACCGGTGGGAGTTTTTGGAACTGATGCGCGACTGCTGCCGCGAGGCGGGCGTGACGGTTATCGCCTGGTGCCTTATGGGCAATCACGTGCATCTTGTGCTTGCAGATTACGAGGACGCGATGAGCGCGGCGATGCACCGGCTGCTTTTGACGTACGCGCGGCGGTTCAATAAACGCACGGGGCGCACAGGTCATCTGTTCCAGAACCGTTTTGACCGGCGCTCGCTCGATACCGACTGGCAGGTGATGGAGGCTATTCGCTCCGTACACGCCGATCCACAGGAGGCGGGCGTTGGCCTAATCGAGCGTTATCCCTGGAGCAGCTTTGCGGAGCATTTGCGCGCTTACGACGGTGACGCGGCCGATGTCGCGAGGGGATTTTCTGATCCTTCTTGCGTGCTTGAGCTCTTTGGTTCTGCCGAGGGCTTTATTGCCTATTCGCTTTCGACGCACGACGGCGGCGAGCCAGCGCTGGGCGATATGAAAGAGACGGAGTGGGAACGCCACGCCTTTGCCGGCAAGTTGGCGAAGAGCCTGGGCGTGCCGCTCAACGAACTCAAGACCGTTGCGCCCTCGCGGCGAGACAGAATCATTTTCGCCCTGCACGATGGCGGCTACACGGTGCGCGAGATCGAACGGTATACGGGAATCAGTAAGAGTACCGTCTCTCGTATCGTGCGCGCTTATGCGCGGGTGAAGGCTCAGGCTGAGGGCTCGAAATAGAAAATGGCCGAACCGCTCTTGTCAAGCGATTCGGCCAACAAAATTCTTAAGATTTGGGACAAATACTACTGATTATTTTGTCCCGTGAGCATGCCGTCGAGGGTGCGCCAGGCGAGCTCGGCGCATTTGACGCGGGCGGGCATGTGCGAGATGTCCTGGAGCTGGGCGGCTTCGTCTAGGTCTTCCAGGTCCTCCTCGGAGAGCTGCTCGCCGCGGATCATGGCGAGGAAGAGCCCTGCCAAGCGACGTGCTTCCTCGACCGTCTCGCCGGTGATGAGGTCGGCCATGATATCGGCGCTGGCCTGGCTGATGGCGCAGCCATGACCGGTAAAGGAGGCCTCCTCGATCACGCCGTTCTCGACACGCAGCTGCAAGGTGAGCTCGTCGCCGCAACTGGGGTTGATGCCGTCGTGTTCGTGCGTGGGGGCATCCATCTCGTACTTGTAGTCGGGATGCGAGTTGTGCTCCATAAACGTGGTGGAGGTGTAGAGGTTACCCATTGAACGTGCTCCAAACGTGATGCAGGCCGGCGATGAACTTGTCGATATCGGCCTTGTCGTTGTAGAAGGCCACGCTGGCGCGGCAGCAGGCAAGGTTCTCGACGCCCAGCCAGGTGAGCAGCGGCTGCGCGCAGTGGTGGCCGGCGCGGATGCAGACGCCGTCCATGTCCATGATGCTCGCGACGTCGTGCGGATGGATGCCCTTGACGTTAAAGCTTACGACGCCGTGGTGGTTGTCCCAATAGATGGAGCCGATGATCTGGACAAAGTCGAGCTGCATGAGTTCGCCCATCAGATAGTGGACGAGTGCCTGTTCGCGGGCCTGGATGTTGTCATAGCCCACGGTGTTGACTAGGTAGTCGAGTGCCGCACCCGTGGCGAAGATGCCGGCGGCGTCCTGCGTGCCGGCCTCGAATTTCTCGGGGACGGGCGCCCATACGGCGTCTTGCTCGGTGACCGAATCGATCATCTCGCCGCCGGTGAGCATGGGTGGCATGGCGTTGAGCAGGTCCATCTTGCCCCACAGCACGCCGATGCCCATGGGGCCCATGGCCTTGTGCGCGCTAAAGGCAAAGAAGTCGGCGCCCAGGTCGGTCACATCGACCGGCATGTGCGGCAGCGACTGCGCGCCGTCGACGACCAGGTAGCCGCCGTACTTGTGCACGAGCTTGCCAAGGTTCTTGACCGGGTTCTCGACGCCCAGCACGTTGGAGACCTGTCCCACGGCCAGGATCTTGGTCTTGGGACCCACCTTGGCAAGAACCTCCTCGGTGGTGAGCTGGCCGGTCTTGGTGGGGTAGAGGTAGACGAGCTTGGCGCCGGTCTCGCGGCAGACCTGCTGCCACGGAATCAGATTGGAGTGGTGCTCCATGATGGTGATGACGACCTCGTCACCCGGTTCGAGCACTGTGGGCGCAAAGCTCTTGGCGACCAGGTTGAGCGACTCGCTCGTGTTGCGGGTGAAGACGACCTCGTTGGCCTGGGCGGCGCCGATGACGTCGGCGATCTGCTGGCGCACCTTCGCGATGGCGTCGGTGGCCTCGACGGACAGCGAGTACAGGCCGCGCAGGGGGTTGGCGTTCATGCGCTGATAGAAGTCGCGCTCGGCGTCAAGCACACAGGCAGGGCGCTGCGCGGTGGCGGCGCTATCGAGAAAGGCGATCTCGGGGTGCTGCTGGAACAGCGGGAACTGGCCCTTGTAGGGGTTGGTCTCGATGTCCACGGTGGGCCAGCCGCGCGAAGCCTCGTCGCTGGCGTCGAGCTCCATGGGCTCGGGGGCAGTGCAGGTATCGCATTTAACGTGCTCGGTGTCGATCATGCGAGCTCCTCTTCAAAGTTGTCGATCAGGTTGTTGCCCAGGCGGACGACGGCGGCGCGGGTGCGCTCGTCGGTGGCGGAAAGCGCGGCGTCCTCCAGCTTGGCGCGGATGAACAGGTCCTCGGCGGCGTTTTGGTCAAGACCGCGGCAGGCGAGATAGAACAGCTGCTCGTCGCGGACGTGACCGATGGTGGCGCCGTGGTTGCCGGCGACGTCGTCCTCGTCGCACAGGATGACGGGAACGGTCTTGTTGTCGACGCCCTTGTTGGCCAAAAGCACCGTTTCGCGCTCGGTGCCGGTTGCACCCTTGCAGCCGTGCACGAGGTCGATGGTGCCGCGGTAGACCTTCTTGGACGTGCCAGTCAGCACGCCGTTGGCGTCGATCTCGCACTCGGTCTTGCGACCGCGGTGGCGCAGCTGGTAGTTAAAGTCGCGCACCTGCTCTCGGGCGCCCAGGTAATCGGTATCGATGGTCACCTTGGCGGTATCGCCCAGCAGGTCGCCGGCAAGGCCGGCGGCGCTGGCGCCGGCACCCAGGACGGTGTGCTGCACGTTGACGCGCGCGCCCTCGTCCAGGAACAGGCCGGTGTCGTCGAGCGCGATCCAGCTATCGTCGAGCGTCTGCGTGCAGGTCACGTTGGCGGTGGCGTACTCGTGGGCGCACACGCGTAGCGCGGAGCCCACGACACCCTCGCCGGTAACGGGGGAGTCTAGGGCAATATGCAGATCGAGCGTCGACTGGGGACGGGCGACGACGTCGATGGCGGCGATGGCCGCGGCGGCATCGGCACCGCTCACACGTACGGTAACCGTGGCGTGCTGGTATGCGGGCACATCGATGACGATGCGCTTGGTAGCGTGCTCGGCCAAGTAGGCGTAGGCAGCCTCGCCCATGCCGGTTTCGAAGGCCTCAGCGGGGGAGAGTTCCTCCTCGAGCTTGATGGCGCCGGCCTGGTAGATGGAGGTGGCGGGCACGTCGAGCTCGGTCTCGGGCGTGATGCGGGCGCGGTCGGCGGCATCACCGGGGGCGGAGGCGCGGCGCTCGGGGAAGCGCTCGGCCATGGCGTTCATGGCGGCGTCGAACGCGCCTGCCACGCCGGTAAACTGTTCGTCCAAGCCCTCGACCTCAACGGCCTCGGTGGGAGCGGCGGCAAGCTCGTCAGAGAGCTCGAGCTTGGTCTGATTCATCTTCAGCCAGCCCCAAGTGGCAGCTGGCATCGCATTAACCTGCTCAAGGGTGGTAGCAGCGGTGTTGGTGGTCTGTTTCATTATCCGATCGCTCCTTCCATCTCAAGCTTGATCAGGTTGTTCATTTCGACGGCGTACTCCAGCGGCAGCTCCTTGGAGACCGGGTTGGCAAAGCCGTTGACGATCATGGTGCGGGCCTCTTCCTCCGAGATACCGCGGCTCATCAGGTAGAACACCTTATCGTCGCCGATGCGGCCGATGGTGGCCTCGTGGCCGATGTCGACGTTCTTGGCGCGGATGTCCATGGCCGGAATAGTGTCGGAGCGGCTTTGGTCGTCGAGCATCAGCGACTGGCAGCTCACGGTTGCCTTGGAGCCCTCGGCCTTGGGTGTGGCAACGATAGAGCTGCGGAAGGTCTGAATGCCGCCGCTCTTGGAGATGCCCTTGGTCTCGAAGGTTGCCGAGGTCTCGGGCGCGTTGAGCACGACCTTGCAGCCGGTATCGAGGTTCTGACCGGCGCCGGCAAAGGTGATGCCGGTAAAGCTCGACCGGGCGCGGCGGCCGTTGAGCACGCTCATGGGGTAGAGGTAGCCCACGTGGCTGCCGAAGGAGCCGCTGATCCACTCGATGTCGCCGTCCTCGTCCACGCGCGCACGCTTGGTGTTGAGGTTGTACATGTTCTTGGACCAGTTCTCGATGGTCGAGTAGCGCAGGTGCGCACGCTTGCCCACAAAGAGCTCGACGGCGCCGGCGTGGAGGTTGGCCACGTTGTACTTGGGCGCGGAGCAGCCCTCGATAAAGTGCAGGTCGGCATCGTCCTCGACAATGATGAGCGTGTGCTCAAACTGGCCGGCACCTTTGGCATTGAGGCGGAAGTAGCTCTGCAGCGGGAAGTCGAGCTTGGTGCCCTTGGGCACGTAGACAAACGAGCCGCCCGACCATACGGCGCCGTGCAGGGCCGCAAATTTGTGGTCGGTGGGCGGGATGAGCGTCATAAACTTCTCGTGGATGAGCGGCTCCCACTGCGGGTCGTGCAGAGCCTCCTCGATGCCGGAGTACACGATGCCCATCTTGGACGCCGTGTCCTGCATGTTGTGGTAGACCAGCTCGGAGTCGTACTGCGCGCCGACGCCTGCCAGGTAGCTGCGCTCGGCCTCGGGGATGCCCAGGCGCTCAAAGGTGTTCTTGATGTCGTCGGGCACCGACTCCCAGTCGTGCTTTTGGTCGGTGTTGGGCTTGACGTAGGTGACGATGTTGTCCATGTCCAGGCCCTCGATGGAGGGGCCCCACGTCGGATCCGGGAAGCGGTTGAAGATCTCGAGGGACTTGAGGCGCAGGTCGAGCATCCACTGCGGCTCGTCCTTCTTGGCGCTGATCTCGCGCACGATGTCGGGCGTGATGCCGGCGTCGAGGCGCTCGAATCCCTCCTCGCCGTAGGTGAAGTCGTAGAGGCTGCGGTCGATGTCCGCGACCTCGGTGCGGTTCTTGGTCATTGCGTCGCCCCTTTACGCCTGCTGCTCGGCAGCGGCGGCCTCGGCCTGGGCGCGCTGCTCGGCTGCCTCGCGCTCGAAGGTTTCAAAGCCGTTCTTGTCGATCCAGGGGATGAGCGAGGCATCGTCCTCGCGCACGATGTGGCCCTTGACCATAACGTGGACGCGATCGACATCCAGGTGTTCCAGGATGCGCGTATTGTGCGTGATGATGAGCATGGAACCGTCGCAGCTCTTGCGGTAGGCGTCCATGCCGTGGCTGACGGTGGAAAGTGCGTCGACGTCCAGACCTGAGTCGGTCTCGTCGAGGATGGCGAGCTTGGGCTGCAGCAGCAGGAGCTGGAGCATCTCGACCTTCTTCTTCTCACCGCCCGAGAAGCCCACGCCCAGCTCGCGGTTGAGATAGGCGGTATCCATGTTGAGTTCGGCCGCGAGCTCCTTGACGCGACGGCGGAACTCCTTGCCCTTCATCTCCAGGCCGGGGCGGCCGGCAATGCTGGCGCGCAGGAAGCTCGACAGCGGCACGCCAGGGATCTCGACCGGGGCCTGGAAGCTCAGGAACAGGCCGGCGCGCGAACGCTTGTCGGTGCTGAGCTCGGTGATGTCCTCGCCTTCAAAGACGATGTGGCCGTCGTTGACCGTGTAGACGGGGTCGCCCATGACCAGGTGGCCGAGGGTGGACTTGCCGGCGCCGTTGGGCCCCATCAGCACGTGGGTCTCGCCGGCGGCGACGTTAAGGTTGACGTTGTGGAGGATGGTCTTCTCGTCCACGGAGGCGGTCAGACCTTCGATGGAAAGCAGCGGATTTGCGCTCATGCTGTCCCTCTCTGTATATGGTGTACTCATAGGTGTACTAAACCCTAGGAATCTTCTCGGAATAAAGTTACTATGGGTTCGGCGTTAGTCAAGGGAAAACCCGACTAATCCACTCGACTTTTTAGATGTGGGACATAATAATCAGGTTTGTTTGCCCCGCGTGCATGGGATTTGGGACAAACAAGCCTGATTTTGTCCCAGGATCAACGGGAGGGTAGGTATGCTCATTTCTTCTAAGGGCCGCTATGCCCTCCGGTTAATGATCTATATCGCGGCGCTGGGTGACGCCGAGGGCAAGATTGCTTTGCGCGAGGTTGCCGACCGTGAACATATCTCGCAAAAGTATTTGGAGCAGCTGGTTCGTCCGCTTATGAAGGCGGGCCTGCTTAAGAGCGTGCGCGGCAAAGGCGGTGGCTACATGATGGCCAAGGACCCCGCCGAGGTGCGTGCTGGCGACATCCTGCGCGCTGTCGAGGGCAGCACGGCGCCCGTGGCGTGCGACGGCATCGACAACAGCTGCACCCGCAGCGATTTGTGCTCGACCGTCAAGTTCTGGCGCGGCCTGGACGACGTGATCGAAAAGTACGTCGACGGCGTGACGTTGGCCGACCTGGCCGCCGTCCCCGAAATCAACTTTGACATTAAGCTGTAGGGGTGCAAATGGCATCTCTCGACAAGGTGTACAAGCAAATCGAAGTTTTTGCTCGGGAATGTGACGCCGAGAAGGTCGTATTGTTTGGTTCTCGTGCTCGAGGCGACAACTTGCCCAAGAGCGATATTGACATCGCCGTAGCAGGTTGCCGGGATTTCGGCCGTTTCTCATATTTGATCGAGGAACATCTTGATACTCTTTTAGATGTAGATGTCGTCAATCTCGACGAGTCCCTATCGCAGCAATTGCTCGATGAGATTGCCAGGGATGGTGTGATTCTGTATGAAAAAATATGAGAACTTTGTTAGCGCCTTGGCGAATCTTGAGGATGCGCCCAATCAGGATCTCAACAATGATTTTGTTCAGAGTGGATTAATTAATAAGTTCAATCTTCAATTTGAACTGAGCTGGAAGCTCCTTAAGCGTCTGCTCGAGTATGAGGGCGCCACGCTTGCCGCGTCGGGGTCTCCTCGTGCCATCTTGAAGGAGTCGTACCGATTCTACGACTTTATTGATGAGGCAGCCTGGCTAGACATGCTCAGAGACCGCAATACGAACGTCCATATCTATGACAACAAGCTCGCTCAAGATTTGATTCAGCGTATCCTGAACGTCTATATCCCCGCTTTCTGTCAGTTGAGAGACGGGCTGATGGGACGCTACGGCGATCTTCTTCTGGTGCCCGACGACCAGTTTGTTTAATTCCTTTAGATTTCGCGGATTTCGCGGAGGGTTGTTGCCGTTTACCGAGGGGTTGTTGTGCAACAACGGGCGAGCTGCAATACTTACTCTTATCTTTGCAAACTGCACTTTAACTACACCAATGCAGGGAGGATCTTATGCAGCCCAAGCATTCTGCTATTGTCGCGGGCCTGACGCTGGCGCTTTCGTTTGGCGCCGTTTCCGCGCCGGCACCCGCCGCTGCCGAGGAGCCCACGCCGGGCGTTGCCTCGAATGCGACCGATATCGATAAGGGTCTCTATACCCAGCAGTCCTTCTCGGGCGTGCTGAGGTCGGTCCAGGGCGTTTCGTTTGTTAACGTGACCACCGAGATGAAGTACTTTACCAAGTACGAGAGCCATGGCAACTATAACCAGGGCTTTTCGTATGGCGACGGCTATAACGCGCTGGGCTATTACCAGTTCGACCGTCGATGGTCGCTCATTCCGTTTATGAAGCAGGCCTACAACTACAACCCCGAAAAATACAGCATGCTCAAGGATGCGATTGATCGCGGCAGCGAGATCTCCAACGCGAGCAATGCCATGTACGAGAACGGCCAGCTCACCGAGCTGGGCCATATCGCGCAAGATGCCTTCCAAGGTGCGTACAACACCGATCCTGTTGAGTTCTCAGCACTTCAAGATGCCTATGCGTACAACTCGTACTATGCGGTGACCGAGGCGTGGCTCAAGAGTGGCTTGGGCATTGATGTTTCGGGCCGCGCCGATTGCGTTAAGGGCATGGTGTGGAGTATCACCAACATGTGCGGCACCGGTGGTTGCAGGGACTTCTTCCGCTGGGCAAACCTTTCTAACAGTATGACCGACCGCGAGTTTGTGACGGCGCTCTCCAACAGCGTGGTCAATAACGTGGCGACCAAGTATTCGAGCCAGCCCCAGTATCATGAGGGCTGGAAGAATCGTTATAAGAATGAGCTGAAGGACTGCTTGGTTTATATCGCTGAGGACGAGGCTGCCGCCGCGACGCCCGTGCAGCCCGAGCCCTCGCCGGCGCCCTCGCCGACGCCTGATTCGAATGACGACTCGAGTGACGATGCCAATGATGACAGGATGGATGCGCCCTCGACCGATGCTGACGGTAATGGCTCTGCTGGTGGCACTACCAACGACGGCTCTACCTCGAACGGCTCCGATTCGAACGGCTCTGCTGCGGGCGATTCGTCTTCAAGCTCTGCCGGCAATACGGACAGCGCCGCTTCTGGTTCGACCGACGCTGACACCTCTAACTCATCCACCGGCTCGAGCGATTCGTCCGCTGACACCGGCTCTAACAAAGGCTCTGGCTCTGCCGCAACCCCTGATTCCGATGTTTCCAAGGACAACCCGAATAAGGCACCGGACGCTCCCGTTGCTTCGCCGGACAAGAAGCCTTCTTTCTCCGTGCAGCTTGGTTCTACGCTGGGCTCCTCGCTGATGGCTGGTGTCAATAACGGCTCGACCCAGAACAAGGACAACTCTGATCAGGTTTCCACGGAAAAGACCGAGTCCGATAAGGGTTCTAGCTCTGATGAGAAGGGCGACAAGTCCGCTCAGGAGAAGGACGATGGCAAGAAGTCTGAATCTGAGGCGAAGGACGAGAACAAGGACAAGACCGAGGACGGAAAGCAGCAGGGCGAGGACAGCGGTAAGGGCAGCACCGACAACCAGGTCCAGGAGCAAAATGACTCCAAAACGGTGACCACCACGACCACGACGACTACAACGACCAAGTCCTCGGGCGGCAACATGCCCAAGACGGGCGATCAGATTGTGATGGCGAGCCTTGCCAGTGCAAGCTTGGCCACGCTGGGTGCCACGTCTATCGTAAGTGGTAAGCATAAGCTCGATCAGCAGAAGAAAACTTCTGGGGAGGACGGTTCGGAGGAGTAATCTTCCAGATCGTTTTCTATAAGAGTTTGGGACGGGGTCCAGTGCGGCGGCATCGGACCCCGTTTTTGTTGTGCAACGATTTGTTATGCCCCCTCGGGGGCATGTTGCTACCGTTGCCCGAAACGTTTACATGTCGATATTGTTGCGCTCTACCCGCTCGTTACAATGGGCATCGTGCTGCGTTAGAGGGAGAACTTACGGTGTCTGAACAGGCGAATTATGGTGTTGCTCATGCGTTTGGTGCACGGTTGCTCAATCATGCGGGTAACGCAGCTCTGCCGGTTGATGTACACGACTTTTCTGATGCAATCAATTGGTGTTTACTCGTCGATAAGACTATGTTTATTGCCGATATATTGGACAGCGAAGCACCTGTTGCGCTTTGTTGTCGGCCCAAGGGTTTTGGCAAGAGCATGAATCTATCGATGCTCAAATGCTATTTGGAACGATCTGATCACCGACGGCCGGATCGAAGCCCGTTCGTCGGCACCCAGATTTGGCAGGCGGGCGGTGGTCGCTTTCGTGATGAGTACGCGTGCTATCCCGTCATCTTGCTCGATTTTTCTGCTGCCGCTGCGAGGCGCGACGCCGATGCTGCGGCGGCTATTCGCAGCGCTGTCGCGAACGAGTGCGCCCGATTGCTGCCGCTGCTTGCCGCGCCTGATCTGTCAAGACGTGAGGTTCGTCTTATCGAGAGGGCGGCGCGTGGGGTGGCCAGCGATAGGGAGATCGATGCGGCGCTTGGCGTGCTTATTAAGCTGCTCCAGACAGCTTTCGATGAGCAGGTTGTTCTTCTGATAGACGACTACGACGTGGTGTGTCCAAATGGTTTGGACGCTAAGGACGACGGTGGCGTGGATTTCCTAGAGTCGCTCAGCCGGATGTTGTTTGACACCATTGCCGATGCCGGCGACTCGTTGCGATTGACGTGTCTGATGGGCGAGCGCCCCGGTCATGCCGAGTTTGCGTTGTCCCAACGTGGGGTTTCCTATCGGTCGGCGACAGCGTTGTCGAGTTGGTGTGATCGATGGTTCGGTTTTTCGGACGACGAAGTCCAAGTGCTGTTGGATTGCATCGGTCGCAACGGCTGTCTGGATGACGCGCGTGAGTGGCTCGAGGGCTATCTGTTTGGTGGTTTTTATTGCTCGAGCCCGGAGCGCGTGGTGGACTACGCACAGCGCGATTGCGTCGCGCCCGTTCGGGCGGATCTGTATGGTTACGCCGACCGTCTGAGCGCATGCGTCGGTGACTGGAATCTCATGCGCCTGTCCGCATTGTTCGATTTGGTTGAGCCGCATGGGTTTATTGAGGCGCCAGTGCATGTGCATGCCGAGGAGGTCGATGCCGCCAAGCCCGAAGATATCTGGACTGCGCTGTATCTGTCTGGATTTCTTACGACGGACATGACAGGGCATTCGGAGGACGGCGCGTGCCTTCGTTCCCTGCGCCTGCCTAACAACGAAGTGCGTCAGGCGCTCCGTCTTGTAATTCTGGAATGGTTTGAGTGCGCCGTTGAGGACGTTGGAGTTATCGACTCGTTCCATGACGGGTTGTGTCGAGGAGACGAGGACGCTGTAAAGCAAGCTTTGAGCTGTGCTATCGGCGATCTGGGCATCGATGTGGACAAATCAGATATGCCGACAGCCTATCATCTGGCGCTGCAGGGGCTTTGCTTTGGACTGTCCGGCTATTGCAATCCCAGCTCCAAGCGAAGTGGCGTCTCGGATCGCTGGGATATCCAGGTGATTCCCACCGGTCGGGTGTTTGACGTGGCCGACACGCTCGGCATGCTCGATGAGCGACCGCTCATTACGATCAACATGTTGTATGACCCTGGCGTCGATGCCCTGGGCCTGGAACTGTTAGCGGTTCAGGCGCTGCTCGACATAGAGCGCGACGGCATCGATGATATCCGCGTGCCGCGCCCCGCCGTCGGGCGCATGCGTTGGGGCTTTGGTTTTGACGGTCAGCGTGTGTCCGTGGTGTGTCAACGACTGTAGCGGCGGGCGAAAGCCCTTTACTACTCGGCGTCCTTCAGGGGCGGCATGGGCTTCCAGTTGGGATCCTTAACGATCTTGCGTGCGTCCTTCATGCCACGGCGCAGCGCCGGAATACCGGTCTTAAAGCATTTGTCGACTGCTGCCAGACGAATGAACTCCTTGCAGAAGGTCGCGGCATTGCCCAGACGGAACAGCACGGGGTGGTAGTCGCCGTAGATCTGCATGTAGCGTGCCAGATAACCGCGGTTGCGCATGATGTAGTAGCGGTTGGTGTCGCTCGTGGAGTTGAGCTGGCGCTTGCCGGCGATATCCCAGTTAGAGACGGCGCGGGCGCGCTTGAGCACCACGTCGGCAACCACGGCGGCGGGGAAGTGCTGGCTGGCCACGTAGCCGTAGCAGGCATCGTCGCCGTAGATAAAGAAGCGCGCGTCGGGCAGGCCAATCTTGTCGACCACGCGGCGCGAGAACATGCCGCCCTCAAAGCACAGTTGGTTCATGGTGCGGTAGCCCTCGGGTCCCAAATCCCACTTGGCGATGGGGTTAGGGATGCCGAGCGAAAGGATGAGCTGGTACTGCCAAAAGAAGGCGCCGCCGTCAAAGTCCAGGCGCGAACCCTGAATGACGTCGTAACGGTCGGTCCACTTGGCCAAGCGCTCGATGCCTTCGGGGATGACGAGCACATCGTCGTCCATGACCCAGAACCACTGGGCCCCCAAGTCGTAGGCGCATTTAGTGCCGGCGGAGAAGCCGCCCGCACCGCCGCCGTTTTCGAGCTGCGGGGCGTAGATGACGCGGCCGGTGTCGCCCTGCGCGTCGGGCTGCTCGGTGTCGATACCCCACAGGTTGGCCAGACGCTCGTTGAATGCGGCGCACATGGCCTCGGTCTCGCGCGAATTCTCGTTATCGACAATCACGATGCGCCAGGGCGTTGCCGTGAGATCGGTCATGGAGTCGAACAAGTTGGCCAGGAGTTCCTGGCGCTTGTACGTAACGACGACAATGGCGAGCTTATCGATGGGAGCGGGAAGGGTTGAAGTCATGGGGCAATATATCCTTTCACGCGCGGCGGGCGAGCGCTGCGCGGAAGCTATCGAATACGTCCTTGGGACTGTCCTATTGTAAAGGCTCGCCGCACCTTGACGGCAAGCTTTGAATAAAACGCAGGAACCTGCCACGGGTGTAGCGGCTTTGACGTCTGACGGCAGCGTGTCTATTGCCGCTTGAGCTTGCGAACGATAAGGCTTCTAGCTGCATCGATGATGAGGAGCGCCAGAGCAAAGACGATGCTAATGACGGTACCCGTGATGATACATATAGCTGCCGGGCTGTTTTGGCTGACCAGCATGTTTGCGAGCAACGTATTGAAGACGGGACGTCACAGGCTACTGGTGAGCGACTGCATCACATAGAAACCGAGCGTGGCGGTCGATAAGGTGACGATGACACCTGCATTCCGCGGATTGCCTAAGGCCCTGCGTCGGGTAGCCGCAAAGAGCAGGGAGGCTGCAGCGAGGGCAAACGAGATCAACGAGGTCGATTTGTAGGAGAGGACTGCCATCGCCGTGAGGTTGCCGGTGAAGGAGAGTGCTCCTTCCAGGATGGTGGCGAGTGCCAAAATCGCAGCGAGCGACCGCATGCCCAAGGTGCCTGCCCTGTCCGAATCCATGACATCGGTAACGTCGCGGAGCAGACCGCCGATCAAAAACGCGATTACGTACGTGGCAGCGCTCATGAGCTTCTGGAGCCAAGAAAACTCGCCGGCGCTTGTCGTACTCATGGCGGCTATATACCCGTTAACAACAAATGCGAGGATGCCAACGGCGATGACCGTCGTCGTGTAGCTCTTCTGGGAGAGTCGACTCTTAGCCAGTCCAAACCATGGCGCCATGAAGACCGTGGCGGCATAGACCCAGATAAACTCAAGGCCTAGCGTGTACCAGTAGTGCGTGCTGAGGGTAACATCGGGAATGGGGGAGACGACCGTGGACCACGAGAGCGCCACGACACAATAAAACGCAGCGGGCATAACAACCTTGCCTAGGCGCTGCGCCGTCCGTTGCATTTGCGACTTCCACGTTGCCCCACCGTCCCAAGCACGCGCGGCTGAGGCGATGAGAAAATAGCCCGAGATCATAAAGAAGACCTCGTTGGCCCAGCAGCCCAGCAGGTTAAATAAAACCGAGCACGCCGGAATGGGGGAAGGCGGCAAGCGGCGCGTATTCCGGCAAGCCGACGCAGGTCGCTTGGAAGGTCCACTGAAAGGTGTGAAACACCGCGATGCCGGCGACTGCGACCAAGCGCAAGGCCTCGATGGATATGTTGCGTGCGGCTTTGGGCTGCATGACGTCCTTTCGTATCGGTTTGCCTCTGCGAGCTCCATAGATTATATAAACGCCCGCTGGCGCGCTGACCCTTTGATACCATGAAACGACAGGTATTTCCTAAGGAGCACATTTGTCTACTAACGCCTCTGGCAGCCCTGTTCTGTCGCTGCTTATTCCCATTTACAATGTTCAGCGCTACCTGCGCGAGTGCCTCGATTCCGCCCTGGCGCAGACGCTCAAGGATATTGAGATCATCTGCATTAACGACGGGTCGACCGACAACTCGCCGGCGATTATCCGCGAGTATATGGAGCGCGATGGGCGCGTCAAGATGATCGACAAGGCCAACAGCGGCTACGGCGACTCGATGAACCACGGCCTGGAGATGGCGCGTGGCAAGTACGTTGGCATCTTGGAGTCCGATGACTTTATGGCGCCCGATGCACTCGAAATGCTTGTCTCGGCCGCCGATAGCAATAATGCCGACTTTGCGAAGGCGAACTTTGATTTCTACTGGTCTAAGCCCGAGGAGCGCCGTTCGCTGCACGAGATGTTTAAGGCCAAGGACTGTGACAAGCCGGTGCACCCGAGCGATACGACGCAGTTCTTTAAGCAAAAGCCGTCGATTTGGTCGGCCGTGTACCGTCGCGATTTTCTTGAGCGCAACGGCATTACGTTCCTGCCGACTCCGGGGGCATCCTTTCAGGACACGTCATTCGCCTTTAAGGTGATCGCGTGCGCCGATAAGGCTGTTTACCTGCATGATGCCGTGTTGTCGTATCGCCAGGACAACGAGAATTCCTCGGTCAATTCTTCGGCTAAGGTCTTTTGCGTCAATACCGAGTATGCCGAGATTGAGCGTTGGATTCGAGAGGATTATGCCCGCGACCACGCAAGTGATGACGTCGCGCGCATGCTCAAGTTCAATCAGCTCATTAAGTACGATTCGTACATGTGGAACTACGTGCGCCTGGCGCCTAAGTTCTATAAGGAGTTCCTGGTTCAGATGGCCAAGGAGTTCCAAGCGGCCTTGGACGCCGGGGACTTTTCGCTTGACGACCTCAAGCCGTGGAAGCGCGCAAATCTCGCTGCCATCCTCAAAGATCCCGAGGGCTGGGTTGACGAGCATCCGAGTTTTGCGACGGATGGTGCCTTGGGGCGTGCTAAGTATTACGCCTCGGTTGGAGGCCCAGGCGTGGTCGCTGCCTTCCTCATCGAATCGCTGAGGGGGTAGGTCGACATGGGAGAGGCCTCGTGTCCTAAAGCTACCATTGTCGTCCCCGTTTACAACTCTGCACGCTCCATTCAGCGATGCCTCGATTCGCTGTTGGCCCAGTCCGAGCGCTCGATTCAGGTTGTCTGCGTCAACGACGGTTCGACTGATGATTCGTTGAACGTGTTGCGCCAGATCGCGCAGGCCGACGATCGCGTACTGGTGATTGACCAGGAAAACGCGGGCGTCTCGTGTGCTCGAAATGCCGGTATCGATGTCGCCGAGGGCGAGACCGTCTTTTTTGTGGACGCCGACGATTACATCGATGCCCGGACGGTCGAGCACGTGCTGCATTCCATGGAGTCTGCAGATGCCGAGGCCGCCGTTTTTGGCGGCGTCTGTGAACCTGCCGATGCTGCCCCCAAGCGCGTCCAGCAACTCATGAGCCCCAAAGCTGGTACCTTCGGCGCCCGTGATCCCCAACTGCTGTTCCATTCGAATGCGCAGCCCTATGCCTGCCGTGCGGCTTTTTCGTGCGAGCTGCTCAATCGCGAAGGCATTCGCTTCGCCCCCGGTTTGGCTTTGGGCGAGGACGTCGTCTTCCAATTTGCGGCTTATGCGCTTGCCCGTAAGACCGTCGTCATGCCGGACAAGTTCTACCACTACGTGATGGAGAGCGAATCGGCGACGCACGAGTTCAACAGTGCCGAGGCTCGTGCCAAAAAGCTTGACGCCCACATGAGGATGCTCGAGGAGGTCTTGGAGGGCTGGGCGGTCTACGGTCTTTTGGACCTGTGTCCCGGCGAGCTGATAACTTGGTTTTTGGACCTAATTGTGTTCGACCTGGCGCGCTTGGATGCCGATGACTTCCATCGCGTGGCGGCTCGCGTCAACATGGACCTCGCGACGTTTTTGGGAACGGACTGGGCAGATATGCCTGCCAAGGGCGCTGTTTGCCGTGTTGCCCACAAGTTCGTTGCGACGACCTCGGGCGTTTCGATGGCAGACGCCACGCTGTTCTATCTTTCGACTCGCGGTCTCAAAGCCTGCCTGGAGCGCTTTCTCTAATTCCAAGCGCTGCCGCCCGCCGCAACTCGGCTGCTAAAATAACCCTGTTACACGCTATTCAACAGGAGGTTCTCTTGCAGAACTCTGATACCCCTAAAGTTTCGCTGCTTGTTCCCATCTGCAATGTTGAGCGCTACCTGCGCGAGTGCCTCGATTCCGCCGTGGCGCAGACGCTCAAGGACATCGAGATCATCTGTATCAATGACGGTTCCACCGATAGCTCGCCGGATATCATCCGCGAGTACATGGAGCGCGACCCCCGTGTAAAGATGATCGACAAAGCCAACAGCGGCTACGGCGACTCGATGAACCGCGGTCTGGAGATGGCGCGCGGTGAGTACGTGGGCATTCTTGAGTCCGACGACTTTATGTTTGAGGATTCGCTCCAAAAGCTGGTCGCCAAGGCCGATGCTGAGCATGCCGATGTGGTAAAGGGCGACTTTTATCTGTATTGGTCCACGCCCAGCGAGCGCCGTGAGCTGTTTGGGATCATCGGCGAGTATATGACGGGCGCCGCGTATCGCCCCGTCGATCGCCCGGGCATCTTCTACCGCAAACCTTCCATTTGGTCGGCCATCTATCGGCGCGAGTTCCTCAACGACAATCAGATTCGGTTCCTTCCCACGCCGGGCGCCTCGTATCAGGACGCAGGCTTTAACTTTAAGGTTTGGGCATGCGCCGAGCGTGCAGCGTTTATCGCGGACCCCATTTTGTGCTATCGCCAAGACAACGAGAAGAGCTCAGTTAATTCGCCCAACAAGGTATTTTGCGTGTGCGACGAATACGCCGAGATGCAGCGCTTTTTGGATGAACGTCCCGAGCTCAAGGTTCAGCTCCAGGGCATTTTAATGCGCATGAAGGTCGATACGTACCGTTGGAATGATGAGCGCCTGGTCGATGAGTTGCGCGAGCAGTTTTGGGAGAAGGCCTCTCCCGAGCTCAAGTCCGATTGGGATGCCGGTCGCTTTGACCTGTCGCTGTTCGATCCGCGTGGCGAGACCGACTTGCGCCTGATGGTCAAGTCGCCCCGCGCCTATATCGATTCGCGCTTTGGCTTTAAAAAGCCGGGCAAGATCAATACGTTTAAGCACTACTTTAAGATTGGCGGGCTGCCGCTGGTCTGGCGCGTGCTGACGTATCAGCGCACCTACGGTGATAATCCGCACCCCGATGACGTTCCGGTCGCACAGTAGGAGCACTTGACTATGACTACCTCCAAGATTTCTGTTGTCGTTCCCATCTATAACGTGGAGGAGTGCCTGGCCTGGTGCCTGGACTCCCTGCTTGCGCAGGACATGCCCGATTGGGAAGGCGTGCTGGTCAACGACGGCTCGCCGGACGGCTCGCGCGATATTGCGGCTACCTATTGCGAAAAGGACGCGCGCTTTACGCTGGTCGATAAGGAGAACGGCGGCCTGTCGAGTGCGCGTAATGCAGGCATCGCCGCGTCCACGGCGTCCATCGTTGCGTTCTTGGATTCCGATGACCGGTTTACGCCCGATGCATGCCGCGTGATCGTCGATGCCTTTGAGCGCGAGGACTGCGACGTTTTGACGTTTGGAGCGAACCCGTATCCGCTGGAAGCGGGGTATCCGTGGCTTAACTATGTGCTGAGTCCGCACGATGTGTCGTTTGAAGGCTATAGCTCTGACCTACTGTTTAAGGAAGCGTCTCGCCCCTTTGCATGGCGCACCGCTTGTAAGCGCGCTTTTTTGCTGGCCAACGGGATTGTGTTCGATGAAACCGTTAAATATGGCGAGGACCAGGTTTTCGATTTTGCCGTGTACGGTCGCTCGCGCAAGACTGCGCTTATCTCGAACAAGCTGTACGACTATCGCGTGGCACGCAAAGGCTCGCTCATGGACACCATGCGCTATGACGACGAGACACGTTTGCTGGAGCACGTGAAGATTTACTCAGCGGTGCTGGCCGATTGGCGCCGTGATGGGCTCGATGCCCAGCATGCCGATGACCTGGCATACTTCCTGTGTGATCTGGTACTGTACGATGCGCTCAGGCTGCTGAGCTCGGGCTGCGGCAAGGTGTTCGCTGCCGTTGCCGCGGCGCTTGACGGTTCTGCCGTGGGCGGCGATGCTGCGCTCGCACAATGCGCTCCTTCTGTTGCCGCTATGGTGCGCGCGGCGCTTGCCAGCAAGGCCCCCAATGCCCGTGCATGCAAAAAGCTCATGTTCGATTACGACGTCTTGAGGTTTGGGCGCCTGGGTGCCTGCAAGCGCATGGCAGCGAACGCCCTGGGAAAGCGAGAAGTGTAGATGAGTATCAAGCGTTTGGCACTTTGCCGCAGTCAGGGCCGTCTGTTTGTACTGCTTCGTTTTGGCGGTCAGGATGTCGCCGCGCTTATTGAGCGGGAGGCTTCTCAAGCGTTTGCCCATGCGACGACGAGCGGTTCTTGTGTGCCGTCGCTGGTGCTCCCGGTCGATCATGGCCGTGTGTTGGCGCTTTGCCCCTCCGTTTCCGATTACGAACGCGAGCTCGCCGTCTTGGTGCTTCCGTTTTTGGACGGCTCTACGATTGATGTTACATTTGCATCCGGTGACCAAAGGTTGGGCTCCATTCGCCTCGATAGCCGCGTGGCCAAGCTGGAATCCAAGATTAACTACAAAGCAAAGTCTGCGTTGTGCGCACTGATTCGCGATGCGCAGCGCGGCGAGCGCTGCGGTCGCTACGAGATCGATGCCATTCGCTATTTGCCGGCCGACGTCGGCGCGGTGTGGCGCTATGAGGTTACCTGGGCGGGAGACCCCCGGTGCGCACCTGAGCTCCAGATCTTCGATACGCATATGAATGTCATCTCTGCCACCGTGCATGTGTTTGAATCGCAGGTCGATGTGCCGCAGCAGAACGGATGCCGTGTCAATAAAACGTATCTGAGCGTTGAGATGCCTCAGGATATACGGGATTTTGTCGCGATTGCGAGCGATCCCACAGAGCGGATCCAGAGCGGTTTTTGCGCCATGGATGGTCGCCTGTACAACGGCATGGTCGACGACAGCTGGAACCGTATGAAGGACGCGCGTGCAGACGACGCAGCTTATCGACGTTGGTTTGAGCAGCATCGCGCAAAGCCGGGCGATTTGGCGTGCCAACGTGTCGCTTCGGCGGCCTTTGCCTATAGGCCGCTCGTGAGCATTGTGGTGCCGTGCTACAAGACCGATCGGGTCTACCTGCGCGAGCTGCTGGACTCGGTGCTAGCCCAGAGCTATGACAACTGGGAACTGCTCCTTATGGATGCCTCGCCTGAATGGGATGCGGTGGCCGCCCTTGCGGCAGGTGCCAACGACGAGCGCATCCGTCGCATCGAGCTTCCCGGCAACGGCGGCATTGTGGTCAACACCAACGCAGGTATCGAGCAGGCGACTGGCGACTACATCGCGTTCTTGGACCATGACGACATTCTGGAACCGGACGCGTTATTCCGCTATGTTGCCGCGCTGAACAAGGCTGCCGAGGACGAGCGTCCCCAGGTCCTGTTCTGCGACGAGGACATGTTCCAGAAAACGGGGGAGTGGGGCCAGCCGGTCTTTAAGACGCGGCTCAACGTCGACCTGCTCTATAGCCATAACTGCGCGACGCATTTCCTGATGGTGGAGAAGGCGCTCATCGATCACATTGGTACGTCCCCAGAAGACGTCGCGGGCGCCCAGGATTACGACCTTACGCTTCGCTGCCTTGCGGCGGGCGCGCGGTTTGAGCATGTCGCGCACGTGCTGTATCACTGGCGCGTTCATCCGGGATCGACCGCCGATGGCTCTGCCGATAGCAAGCCGTATGCTATTGAAGCCGGGCGCCTTGCGCTCCAGCGCCACTTTAACGCGCTGGGCGTTCGCGGAACGGTCGAGGAGACCGAGACGCCGTTTGTCTACCGCATGCGCCATGCGCTGCCGGAGCTTGCGCCGCTGGTGAGCATTGTGATTCCGACCAAAGACCACGTTAAGACGCTCGACGCCTGCGTGATGTCGATCGCCCAGAAGGCCACGTATACCAACTACGAGATTGTCTTGGTGGAGAACAACAGCGAAGCCCCGGAGACGTTTGCGTATTACGAATCGCTGCCGGAGCGCGTAGCCGTTGCATCTGACGGTAAGGGCATCGCGCGCGTTGTGTACTGGCCGGGCGAGTTCAATTACTCCAAGATCATCAACTTTGGTGTTGAGCATGCCAAGGGCGATTACCTGCTGCTGCTCAACAACGATACCGAGGTCATAAGCCCCGACTTTATCGAAGAGATGATGGGCTATCTGCAGCGTCCCGATGCGGGCGTGGTGGGCGCCAAGCTCTACTTTGCCGATCATCTGGTGCAGCATGCCGGCATTTTGGTTGGCGTGCGTGGCGCACTTGCCCATGCCAACCAGGACTTCTCGGCAAGGCGTGAGGGCTACTATGAGCGCGCAGTTCGCCCGAGCAATTTTAGCGCCGTGACGGGTGCCTGCCAGATGGTGCGACGCGACGTATTTGAGCAGGTCAGGGGCTATAACGAGGAATTCGCCGTTGGCTTTAACGATGCAGACTTTTGCCTGCGCGTGTGGGAGGCCGGCTATCGAACCATCTTTACGCCCTATGCCGAGCTGTACCACTACGAGTTCACCTCGCGCGGCAGGGAAGAGGCCAACGAAGAAAAGCTGCGCCGCTGGAAGCGCGAACAGGCCCTGTTCATGCAGCGCTGGCCGGAGTTCTTCCTCGATGGCGACCCGTGGTTGGGGCCGAATCTTAGCAGCGAGAGCGAGTATTTCTCGATCTAGCGCGAAGTGATTCCGAGTTTGGGTAGCGATTCAGAAATCGTGTTGAGCTCATGTTGCTGTAGGTAGGCGGGATTGAGAGCTTCTTTTCTATAGGCTAGGTAGCTGTCTCTGGTCAGTTCCCTAAGCTGTTTAGTAAAGAACTGTTCCCAACTGAAGAACTTCTCGCAGTCGATGAAATCGGCAGGATGAAGGAGCATGTCTTGCGTTTCGACATCGTTGAAGAGTCCCGATCTCAGCACAAGCCATTCAAACGATTCCGGCAAAAAGAGCTCGATCTCCTTAAATCTCCTGAGCGAATAGACATAGGGCATCTCGGGCCCAAAAGCGGCCCCATCTGCAATTACGAGCAACTTTTGGGCTGGGGAGCTCAGAGCGGTTTCGTATATGTTTGATTTGCCACCGGCACTTACGCAGCGAATTCCGCTTTTGGCACACAGGACTTTAAAGAATTCATAGCCGGCGTTGCTGTCTTCGACGATGACTTCTTCTGGTAGATCTCCATCGTAGAGCTCGTCTCCGTAAATGCGGTATGTAGAAGTGTACGTGCGTGTGTAGACGGGATATTTTGTTGTGGCCCTGTTGGTGTTTTTGAGGCTGTAGATCTCATCAACGCTATAGGGGAGCTGGGGCAATTCGTCCCTGGCAACTATGACGTAGTAGTTAGAGCTGTGCCGAGCCGCATGTTGGAAGGCATGGCTCTTTACGAATTTTTGTGTATCGTCCACAAAACCAATACTGTTGTCGATGCGACTGAGTTGCGCTTCCCAATTAATGCCGCCGATGATTCGGCAGGGGGCTGCGCAATTAACGGTTATCCCGCTTTGGGCTCCTAGGTTTTCGTATGCACGAAGGCTGTCCAGCAGCGTGGTTTTGCCTGTGGCGCTTTTGCCTTGGATGATGGTCAGGTTTCGACGAATGGTGAGTTTGACTTGAACTTTATTGGTTCTTACGGTCAGCTGGTATTCCCCTCTCATGCTCGAGCCTCCCTCAGACATTTTGCCGAGATAAGGATAAGTTCATCCATGGTGTGAACAATCTGTCCGGTATTGGTGACGCGGACTGTAAAACGCCCTTTACCAAAATCCATCATGTGGTAGAGGTTAATGGTTATGTCATGTTTAGAAGCGATGCGCAAAATCCAGTAGGCGCAATTATCTCCGCAGGTAGAGGCGTTGTAGAGGTTTTCAGGCATAAAGAGCATCAGCAGAAGTGTTTTGGTGCCCGTTGATAATTTCTCGGGTGGAATAACTCCGAGCACCTTGGTGTCGATTGCGTTTGCGCCAAGAACCGCCCCATTGTCAATAGATTTGATGATACGCTGTGACAGGGGATCTTGCAGCCAAGAGGGAGAATAGCTGTAATCAAAGAATGTTGATGTGTCATAAATCACATCGTCTCTGTCGCCGTAGTGAATGCTGAGCATTGTTCCTTCATGGTTGCTTGTTGCGACTACTTTACCATGTTGGGGTCGATTTCCCTCAGGCCGTGGATAACGGGTCAATCAGCACACCTGTTAGAGCGAGCCGATGGCTTTTAAAGGTGTACAGACTTTCTATTCTGCGGTAATTGCCCGTCTCAATATGTTGGATGCAGCAGATCGAGAACAACGATATTCCGCGATAAACTTATACAAGACTATATAGGTTTATACAAACTTATATAAACCGATAAATCGCGATATAACTTACGATGGGAACATGGAATTACGATTTGACGCGAAACGACAGATTGAAACGTTTGAGGCTCTTAAGAAGTCTCTCGTACGGGGGTATTTCGGCAAATGTCGAGAATTGCCTTGTGATGTTGATTGTAAAGCTGTTGCAGGAGGTAGACATGGCAACACTTCGGACTTCTTGGCTAAATGAGCCCCTGCCGCCTCAGATTCTGGAAGACTCTAGTTGGATGCGTATAGTTCATTTTTTCCTGATTGAGTCTCCCTGCCCGGGTCAGAGTAACCGTAAGAATAACGACATTGATAAATGGGCGCCCGCCCCTTGGGTGGGGACTCGAAGCTTAAAGACTTCTCTAAATCAAGCCATATTTAGTCGCAGAGATGTTGATGTGATGCTTTCGGTAGGGAGCAAGAAAGAATTAGAGGGCGCCTGCAAAAAGCTAAACTTGGATGAGCTTTTTTACGAAAATGTTGATGATCAGCGTATGGTGTTTGTGAAAGTTAATTCAAAGGGTAATACGAGCAAATATATGAGTTTGTTTTATCACATAAGGAATGCTCTCGCGCATGGTCGTTTTGCATTTAAAACCGACTCATTAGAGCGTTTTGTGTTTATTTTTGAGGACGGAACCGTTGCATCCGATTGTAAGAAGTTTAATTTGACAGCGCGAGGCGTGATTAGGCTTAATTCTTTGATCCTGGCGATTGATACCATACAAAAGGGGCCTGGAAAAACGGTTGATATAGAAGAGAAAATCCTCGCAGCAATTAGTGAAGGCGTTAATACAAGGCGAAAAATAAAAGGCGAACTTGGTATTACGGACAAGGATTGGTGTATATATAGTCAAGTGCTTAAAAAAGAAGGAAAAATAGAATGCAGCCAGCAGAAATGGTCCATTTGCAGCGGGGAATAAACTGCCAATGGGTCGAACCCGTTGCCCCCTCCGCGGCCATCTCCCGGAGCGTCGCGTCTATAATCTCCTGTAGGTCATCTTGCCTCTCGTTCGCCTCAATGGCCCTCCTAACACCGGCGTGTCGGCACCACTGGAGTAGCGGCGGCGGGGAGGCACGGCGACCATTGTTCGGTGACCGGGATTGGTCAAAATCGTTTGACTATTAGTGGCTAGATCGCCCGGCGCTAATAGCGCATGCTAGCCTCCAGTCCTGACCATCCCGCAGTCCAACTTTCTATCCGTAGCCCCATCAGAGTCAAACTTCTCAGAGGGAGGTTATTCAGACACCGCAGGGGGCTATGTGCAGTTTGCCGTGCCGGACCTAGATATCTATTTGCGAGAGAATGCCGAGGAGATTCTCGAACGGTTTTAGGGCGAAGCATAATTAGGTTTTGATTTTACTTGGGGGCATTATGGCAAAAATGCGAGATTCACGTATCGAATTACTTCGCATTGTCCTTATGTGGACGGTAATGGCTCATCATTTTGTTGTTCATAACGCTGATTCTGTTTCCGTATTTCCTGGTTCGTTTACTAGATTTTTCTATAATATCTTTTTTTATCCAATTGGAAGAACTGCGGTCGGCTGTTTTGTTGCAATAACAATCTGGTTTGTTGCGGGGAAAGCTGGATACTCCATTAAACAAGCTGTCAAACAGATAGCTTCAATCGAGGGCACGGTTCTCTTTTATAGTATTGCGCTGGGTTTTTTCTTCATGCTTCGCGGCGATATTCAAGTAAGTCCAACCAATTTGATAGATATTTTTGCACCAATTCTTACTGGTTCTAGTTGGTGGTTTATAACCGTCTATGCTTGGCTTGTATTTTTGCTGCCCTTTTTAATTCCGGCTTTGCATGCGTTGGACCAAAAACTACATCTTTATCTATCAATCTTTCTGGTCTGCGCCTTTGGATTTCTGCGCTATGTGCCACTCTTTTGGATTCCCATCGACGGGCTACTAGTGGATTTTATTATAATTTGCGTTCTTGTTTGCTATATTCGCTGGTATGTAGATTTGTCAACAGTGAATATAAGGCTCTTGGTTGCTTACTGCATTGCTTCTTTTGCTGGAGTTGCAATCTCGTTTTATGGTCAATTCCATTTTGATGGTTTGCCGGGCTCGACCTTTGCGAATTTGTATAACGGCTTTTTTGGTTCACCGGCGTCTATTTTTTCGTTAGTTATAGCAATTTCGGTCTTGTTGATCGATTTCAAGATGCCGCATTTTTCCTCCCGTTTCGTTAACGCTATCGCAAAACTTTGTTTCGCTACTTACCCTCATTTCTGACTATGGGCCCATTCAAAGTTGGCTTTGGAGCTCGCTGTTTCCCTTTACGCGTGTCGGCGTTGGATTGGGAATATTGCAGGTACTTCTTGTTCCAACAGTTGTGTTCGCGATCTGCTTAATGCTGGAAGGTCTCAGGAAGCTCTTGGCTGGTTTCTTCATGCGTCTTGTCGGGCCTTGCGATTTGTTTAATAAAGATTTGTCGTAGAACCAAGACTATTGACATTTTCTTCCGCATACGTGATTTGACGACGATCCCTCTATACAGGTGATGGAACGATTGGGATTTCGAACCAGCGTTCTCTGGTTGTAGCGGATTGGTCGACAACCATCTAGGAAAGCGCGTCGTGGGCACGCAAAGCCTGTTATAGGCATGGTAACGCCCACGGTTGTTGCAACTAAGACGAATATCACCGAGGCTGCTGTTAAGAAGCCGATCGAGCCGAAGACTGACGCGGTAACCGTTGCGAAGTTTTCTGAGACCGTCGATGATGACTCGGTTGGCATGCCTCTGGTGCTGGTGTTGTTGGAGGCGCTTTTAATTACTGTAGAGGCTTCGGTTTAAATCAAGGAATCGAACCGGTTTCCACATCAATAGAATGCGCTGACCGCATATGACGTATCGATATGGGCATGGTATTGCGTTTTTTAATTTGCGGCCACAAAGATGCCTTTTGCAAAGCGAAAGGGCTATCTTGCCCGCGCCGTGCGTCCGGGTAACTTTAGCGCCGTGACGGGCACCTGCCAGATGGTCCGACGCAACGTATTTGAGCGGGTCGGCGGCTATAACGAGGAATTCGCGGTTGGTTTTAACGGCGCAGACTTTTGCTTGCGCGTATGGGAGGCGAGCTACCGCACCATCTTTACGCCCTATGCCGAGCTGTATCACTACGAGTTCACCTCGCGCGGCAGGGAAGAGGCCAACGAAGAAAAGCTGCGCCGCTGGAAGCGCGAACAGGCCCTGTTCATCCAGCGCTGGGCGGAGTTCTTCCTCGATGGCGACTCCTGGCTCGGACCAAACCCATCTTCCGACAGTGAGTACTTCTCGCTTTAGAGAGGAGTGGTGCCAAGGTTCGGTATAAGGTGCTCAAGAGCTGTGGAGGCGTTGGGCTTTGCTACACTGCTGGTGTTTGATTCGTGGAGATCGCGTCTTGCTTTGCCAAAAGCAACTGGCGAGATTATTCTGACGATGAAGCCCCAGCCGCCTCTGATGCAAGCGAAACATTGGGGCATTTTGCTGTATTTCGCGGCCGTGAGCTTAGGCGAATTACGACGAATTGCCTGCTTCAGGAATTTTTCGTGTCACAGGTGCTTGCGTTGTTTGGGGCGCTGCTTATTGATTTAAAAGCTAAAGTTTAACGCTGCGTCAATGGAAGAACGAAATAAAGCCCGCTGAGTACGCCTGCTATCTTTTATAGGAGCAGTCTCCCATCTGCTTTTATAACAATTCTCTTTTATAACTGGACTTCCGATGCGGAAGAGATTGTAAGATAATGCAACATTAGTATCATTATTTGTGATGGGGGATACGATATGAAAAAGGCATTGCGTGCCTCAGCAGCGTTTTCTTTAGCTGCTCTCTTGACGATTTCGCCCTTGATGAGTCCTGTAGCCGCTGCTTATGCTGTGAATAGCGTACGATCAGTGAATATTACATCAGATGCGGCGTCCGCAGACGGTGGCGTAGCTTCACGTGACGAGGGCCCTGCCGACGGAGACATGACTGTCGAGCAGTCGTTGCCGGTGGATGTTGACGAGGCGGCTGATGAGGATTTCGGTGCAGATGCTTCTTTGGTTGAACCGCAAGCCGAATCGACTGATTCTTCCTTCCAATATATATATATTGGCTACCCGAACCTTATCAGTGGGGCTGACCAAGTCGTCGCGTTTGCAACTCCTAATGACAGCGATACCATCGCCTCCGCAACGCTAAACTATGTGAGCGCCAACGGAGTTCAGGGAGCTGTTAATGCTTCCGCGCAGGCTGTAAATTCTGCCGCATTTACATTTGGCTCGAAGCTAGATCTCAATACATACTTTCTTACTTCAATAACCTATGTTCTGCAGGGCGACGATGCTGAACATGAGATTGATCTCTCTGACAGGGATTATTCTTTTGCGGTTGTTGAGAGCTCTGCTAATTCCGAGGGCACTTCCGTTTACTATGCAGACGGCGAAGGCAATGCTGTTGAGGCTCAATCCATCAAACAGGCGTTGGAGTGTGCCGATTCACCGGACGGCATTTCTACTTATGCTGCGCGCTCGGCTCGAAAAAACGTACGGGTAATTGCCCTTGATGCTGGCCATGGCGGCACTGATCCCGGTGCGCAAGGAAATGGAAAGAGTGAAGCGGATCTAACTTGGAAGATTGTTGCTGCTTGCAAGAATAAGCTTGAGGCGTATGGTTTTAAAGTCGTTCTTGCGCGCGAGCAAAGCGGTGGCTACTCCGGAAATGATTACCTTTATCGTGTCCAACGATGCGTGAGTCAAGGTGCGCAGGCCTTTGTTAGCTTCCATATTAATTCCGGTTCGCCTGTTGCCCATGGCGCTGAGGTATATGCCCCCACTGCCAATGAATATGATTACACGCAAGTTTCCGTCGAGCTCGCGAATAAAGTTATGAACAACCTCGCTTCTATGGGGCTCAGCTATCGCGGTGTATTCCAGATGGAAGTCGGAGATGAGTTCGCGGTCATCCGTTGTGCCCGCGAACAAGGTATTCCCGGCATCCTAATCGAGCATGGCTTTATTTCTAATGCGGGGGACGTGTTGAATTATTTTAGCGATGAGGGCTGTAGGCGTCTTGGCGAAGCCGATGCCGATGCGATCATTGCGCAATTTCCTAAGTCAACTTGGCTCGACTATTCTTCCGTATTCGATGCTAATTACTATTTGTCGCATTATCCCGACGTTGCCAAAGCTACGGCTGGAAATAGCGATTTAGCTCTAGACCATTTTATTAACTATGGCATGAGCGAAGGTAGGCGCGGCTCTGCCACTTTTGATGTACAGAGTTATTTTAATGAGTATCCAGATTTAAGAGCTGCCTTTGGCTTTGATTTAGTTAAGTACTATGAGCATTACGTTACGGCAGGAAAAGCAGAAGGAAGGCATGGGACCGGATGCTCAAAGATCGAGGGATACGCTACGACTATCAATGGTGTTGATTATTCATCCGTCTATGATCCCTCATTTTATCTATCGAATAACAAAGATATTCGCAACGCTTTTTCTAAACGAAGCCCCGCTGGCGTTGTAATGATTGACGATGCTGCCGTGCTGCGCCATTTCGTCAGCTGCGGCATGGCTGAGGGCCGGCGCGGGATCGAGTCCTTCGACGTGCTGAGCTATTACAACAGATACCCCGACCTGCGTCGCGCGTTCGGTGCCAACCTCACCGCTCTTTATGGCCATTACCTCAGCAGCGGTCGCACTGAGGGGAGGATCGCGACTGGATGTGATTCCCTCGCGGGCGCTGTCGTTTCGCTGGGCGGTACCGATTATTCCCCCGTTTACGATTTCCACTTCTATACCTCCAACAACGGTGACGTCCTGAACGCCTTTACAGCCGTCAAGGGCGGTTTGAGGTTCGTTGACGATGCTGCCGTGCTGCGCCATTTCGTCAGCTGCGGCATGGCTGAGGGCCGGCGCGGGAGCGAGTCCTTCGACGTCTACGGCTATCGAAATCGTTATACGGACCTGAGGAAGGCTTTCGGGCTGAACCTGAAGAGCTATTACGTTCACTATTTAAATTGCGGCATTAAGGAGGGGCGTAATGGCGTAAGTATGACTGGATATGAAGGCCTTATTATGTCGCCCGCCTATTCAACCTATCTAGATGCTGCCAATCAGTTCACAAAGACTGTGGGTGCTAAAGGATTCCCTTCAGCCGTGTATACGGATAGGGGAGCGTCGAACATTAGAGATTTCTGCAGAATTCTATATGAAGAGGCTCAGTCGGAAGGCGTCTCACCTGAGGTTTTATATGGACAGGTGATGAAAGAAACTGGGTATCTAAAGTTTGGCAATTTGGTTCAGCCTGATCAGTGTAATTTTGGAGGCCTTGGTGCCACGGGGGCTGGTAACCCAGGCTATAGCTTTGGATCTGTTCGTGAGGGACTGCGGGCGCAGGTCCAACATCTAAAGGCGTATGGTTCTACGAAGCCCTTGGTCAATCCGTGTATTGACGCTCGCTTTAAATATGTCAGTCGTGGTTGCGCTCCGAGAACCATTGATTTAAATGGTAAATGGGCTGTTCCTGGCGTTGGATATGGTGAAAGCATTGATGCAATCGCTAAAGAGGTAATTGGTTAGGCTATTTAATAAAATCTAAAACCGATTGGGTTAATTTGACTGATAATTTAAAGAAAAACATTACATGGAATACCGTTGGCTCTATTGCATACCTTGCTTGCCAGTGGTTAACGACAGTTGCTGTAGTTCGACTATCGTCGGATTTTACCTATGCTGGTGATTTATCTTTGGCAATGACAATCAGCAATCTATTTGTTCCGATCGGTTTATATAAGATTCGATCCTTTCAAGTATCCGATCTTTCATGTGAGTATTCTTCAGGGGAATACATTGGTTTTCGTTTAAGCACAATAGTGTTGGGATTTGTTTTCGTATTACCTTATGCATTCTTTACCTGTCAGCAGTCTTCCCTTCTCCCCGTGTACCTCTATTGCATATATAAGTCAATTGAAGTTATGGTTGATGTGTTCCATGGCATTGATCAAAAAGCGGGAAATATGTTTTATTGTGGCATGTCGATGCTACTGAGAGGTATTTTGTCTCTTCTGGTGTTTTGCGCCGGAATGTATATCTCACATTCTCTTGTATTGAGTATTGTTCTGATGATCGCGGTGTCTCTCCCCGTGATGATTGTTGATGCACTTTGGGCTTCTAATTTCGACACGATCGTTCCTTCTTTCAGGTTCAAGGCGATGTCTGAACTGTTTTATAAGTGTCTTCCCGCTACGGTTGGGGTTTTTTGTTGTGCTGCGGTTACATCCGTTTCGCGTCAAGAACTTGCTACCGTACTGGGTGCCTCAATGTTGGGTGTTTATTCCTCGGTGTGTTCTCCTGCGGCAATCGTTCAGGCGGGTGCTGCTAATGCCTATGCCCCTTTGCTCGGCGTTTTTGCGAGCGCTAGTGAGTCGGGGGATAATAAAACATTTAATGCTATGTTGATGAAGGTCGTTCTTGGTGCTCTAGTTTTGTCCATTGTTATTCTGTTCGCTTGTTTTATCTGCGGCGACTACTTGTTGGGACTAATTTTTGGTGACCAAATTCATCAGTACTCTTTTTTGCTATACGGTGCGGTTATTAGCTCGCTGCTTACGGCGTTTATCGGCTTCTTTTCCGACCTGACGATTGTTAAGAGAAAGATGGCTGGTAATCTTGTTGGTAATTTAGTTGCTTTAATCGTTGCCGTCCCCCTTTCTAGCTTATTGATTCGGCTATTTGGACCTAACGGAACGAGTGCCGCAATTTCGCTTGCTTATCTTGTCGGATGTGTCGCGATGCTTCCTTGCATTATTCGGAAATAGTGCATCAGAGATTCGTTAAATACTTAGATACAAAAGTGTTTGGCTGAGACTATATATCCACCCGTAATGACTTCTTCAACGCTAATTGGGGGAGTTATCAGTTTTAGCGCAGGTATAAAAGCTTTTTAATTCTAATTTATGTGCAGCAGTCGTCTTTTCGTTTAGGATAAGAAACGTATTAGTAGGTTAAGCATCGACTAAGGTTTTTAAGATTCATTCACCTTTAGTTTATTTAATTGGAGCTTGAAATGTGCGATAGCGTATTCAAGGACAAGACCCTGATGATCACGGGCGGCACCGGCTCGTTCGGCAACACCGTGCTCAAGCACTTCATGAACACCGAGCTGGCCGAGATCCGCATCTTCTCCCGCGACGAGAAGAAGCAGGACGACATGCGCCACCGCCTGCAGGAGAAGTCGCCCGAGCTCGCCTCCAAGGTGCGCTTCTTCATCGGCGACGTCCGCAACGCCCAGAGCGTGCGCGATGCCATGCACGGCGTGGACTACATCTTCCACGCCGCCGCCTTGAAGCAGGTGCCCTCCTGCGAGTTCTTCCCCATGGAGGCCGTGCGCACCAACGTCATCGGCACGGACAACGTGCTCCACGCCGCCATCGACGAGGGCGTGGACCGCGTCGTGTGCCTGTCCACCGACAAGGCGGCATACCCCATCAACGCCATGGGCAAGTCCAAGGCCATGATGGAGTCCATCATCTACGCCAACGCCCGCAACGGCGCCGGCCGCACCACCATCTGCTGCACCCGCTACGGC
This sequence comes from Collinsella sp. AM17-1, assembly GCF_003470665.1. Taxonomy (GTDB): domain Bacteria; phylum Actinomycetota; class Coriobacteriia; order Coriobacteriales; family Coriobacteriaceae; genus Collinsella. The sequence continues at coordinate 15,722 of NZ_QRJZ01000014.1, read as the reverse complement.
AACGTCATGTGCTCGCGCGGCTCGGTCATCCCGCTGTTCATCGACCGCATCCGCAAGGGCGAGCCGCTCACGGTCACCGACCCCAACATGACCCGCTTCCTCATGAACCTGGACGAGGCGGTCGACCTGGTGCAGTTCGCCTTCGAGCACGCCAACCCCGGCGACCTGTTCATCCAGAAGGCGCCGGCGTCGACCATCGGCGACCTCGCCGAGGCGGTCCAGGAGGTCTTCGGCCGCGTGGGCACCCAGGTGATCGGCACCCGCCACGGCGAGAAACTCTTCGAGACCCTCATGACCCGCGAGGAGCGCCTGCGCGCCGAGGACATGGGCGGCTACTACCGCGTGGCCTGCGACTCGCGCGACCTGAACTACGACAAGTTCGTCGTCGACGGCGAGGTGGAGACCCAGGCCGACGAGTCCTACACCTCCCACAACACCGAGAGGCTCGACGTGGAGGGCACCATCGCCAAGATCAAGACCGCCGAGTACGTGCAGCTTGCGCTCGAGGGCCGCGAGCACGAGGCGGTGCAGTAGGGTGCGCGTCCTCGTCACCGGCGCGAAGGGCTTCGTCGGGAAGAACCTCTGCTGCGCGCTGAAGAGCATCCGCGACGGCAAGGACCGCCGCGAGAAATACGCGGGCCTGCTCCCGCTCGAGGTCATGGAGTACGACGTCGACTCGACGCCCGGGGAGCTGGACGGCTACTGCTCACGAGCCGACTTCGTCTTCAACCTGGCCGGCGTCAACCGCCCCAAGGACCAGTCCGAGTTCATGGAGGGCAACTTCGGGTTCGCCTCCACGCTGCTGGACGCCCTCGAGCGACACGGCAACACGTGCCCCGTCATGCTCTCCAGCTCCGCGCAGGCGAGCCTCTCGGGCCGCTTCGAGGGCTCGGCCTACGGTGAGTCGAAGCTCGCTGGGGAGGGCCTGTTCCGGGAGTACTCGAAGCGCACGGGCGCCCCGGTGCTCATCTACCGCTTCCCCAACCTCTACGGCAAGTGGTGCCGCCCGCGCTACAACTCCGCCGTCGCGACCTTCTGCGACGCCATCGCCAACGGCCGCCCCTACACCGTGAACGACCCCAATGTCGAGCTCGAGCTCCTCTACATCGACGACCTGGTGGACGAGATGCTGGGCGCCCTGCTCGGAAACGAGCATCGCTGCGGCTACGAGGGGCTGGAGCGCGTCGAGGGCGACGGGTTCTGCTACGTCCCGGAAACTGACGTGAGGACCCTGGGCGAGATCGTCTACCTGCTGGGCAGCTTCCGCGACAGCCGCGAGACGCTTTCGGTGCCGGACCTTTCCGAGGGCTCCTTCTCCAAGAAACTCTGGAGCACGTTCCTTTCCTACTACGAGCCGGGCCGCTTCGCCTACGGCCTTAAGCCCAACATGGATGAACGAGGCTCGTTCACCGAGTTCCTGCGCACGCCGGAGCGCGGCCAGGTCTCCATCAACGTCTCGAAGCCCGGCATCACCAAGGGCAACCACTGGCACATGAGCAAGTGGGAGAGGTTCCTGGTGGTCTCCGGCACCGCCTCCATCAAGCTGAGGAAGGTGGGCGAGGATGCCGGCGGCAACCCGTTCCCCGTCGACGAGTACATCGTCTCGGGTTCGGACATGCGCGCCGTGGAGATGGTCCCCGGCTACACGCACTCCATCACCAACCTGTCCGGCACCGAGGACCTCGTGACGGTCATGTGGGCCAACGAGCCCTTCGACCCCGAGGACCCCGACACTTACTACGAGGAAGTCTAGAGGTTTTGACCAGATACGCTCATATTAATAGCGTTCCAAATGGATCCACTGGGCGCATTATGATGAAGGAGCATCTTGCTCTTATTGATCAGGGACACGAATCGCTTGCTTGCTGGGGCAGAAGAAGGCCTGCGAGCAGTGTCAGTGAATACTGTTTTGGGTCACCGGCTAATTTTATACTTGACGTTGGTCTTACTCTCCTTGACGGTAAGGCGGGCTTTCATTCGGTGAGGCAAACCGACGCGTTGATTCATCGTCTTGATGAGTTCGGTCCTGACGTGGTTCACTTGCACAACCTCCATGGTTACTATTTGAATATTGATAAACTGTTTAAATGGTTGATTAGATCTGATTGTCGTGTTGTATGGACTTTGCACGACTGCTGGGCTTTTACCGGCCATTGCCCTTATTTCACCTATTCTTGCTGCAATCAATGGAGAACTGGATGTGGCGCCAAGAGGTGCCCTCAACTTATGGGATATCCTCCAACTATTAATTCTGCATCATGTAAATGGAGCTACGAGGCCAAACGTTCGATTTTCACTTCGCTGCCTTCCAATCGAATGACTATCATTACCCCTTCTAAATGGCTGGCTGGACTGGTTGCTTGTAGCTATTTATCAAAGTATCCGATTGAGGTTGTACACAATACGATTGATCTCAACGTTTTTAAGCCACGATCCAATAGTGAGGTTTTTAGCGTTAAGGAGAAATACGGCCTCGATTCGAGGAAAATTATTTTAGGGGTTGTCTCTCCATGGTCCAAGCGTAAGGGTCTTTCAGACTTTTTTGCCCTTGCGGATAAGCTTGACAAGTCCGAGTATTCTATTGTTTTGGTTGGACTGAGTGCTAAGCAGATGAGGCAACTACCTCCGGGGGTGGTTGGTATTCCGCGAACCGACTCTCAGATAGAGTTGGCCTCACTATATAGTTCTGCCTCCGTTTTATTCAATCCAACATACGAAGATAATTATCCTACGGTCAATCTTGAGGCTGAGGCTTGTGGGGTTCCGGTCGTTTGTTACGATGTCGGTGGATGCTCCGAGACCTTGCATAGGGACGATTCAAAACTTGTTGAATGTGGTGACGTGTTGTCCGCCTCATTATTGTTGGCTAAATACTAGACTCGGCTTTTAGGGAAAACTATGACTTCCAATATTTCTTTTAATAACGACGGCCGCCTAAAGCTGTTGATCATCGTGGGCACCCGCCCCGAGGTCATCCGCCTGTCCGAGGTCATCAAGAAGTGCCGCCGCCACTTCGACTGCCTGCTGGCGCACACCGGGCAGAACTACGACTACACGCTCAACGGCATCTTCTTCCGCGACTTGTCGTTGGAAGACCCCGACGTCTACCTGGACGCCGTGGGCGCCGACTTGGGCGAGACCGTGGGCAACATCATCGCCGCGAGCTATAAGCTCATGGTTGAGGTGAAGCCCGACGCGCTGCTGATCCTGGGCGACACCAACAGCTGCCTGTCGGCAATCGCGGCCAAGAGGCTCCACATCCCCATCTTCCACATGGAGGCGGGCAACCGCTGCAAGGACGAGTGCCTGCCCGAGGAGACCAACCGCCGCATCGTCGACGTGATCTCCGACGTCAACCTGGCCTACTCCGAGCACGCCCGCCGCTACCTCAAGGACACCGGCTGCGCCCCCGAGCGCACCTACGTCACGGGCTCGCCCATGGCGGAGGTTCTGCGCGCAAATCTGGATAAGATCAAGACCTCCGACATCCTCACCGAGCTCGGCCTGGAGCCCAAGCACTACATGCTGCTGTCCGCCCACCGCGAGGAGAACATCGACACCGAGGCGAACTTCGCGAGCCTGTTCACCGCCATCAACGCGCTTGCGGAGAAATACGACATGCCGATCCTGTACTCCTGCCACCCGCGCTCCCGCAAGCGCCTGGAGGCCACCGGCTTCAAGCTGGACCCGCGCGTGCGCATGCACGAGCCCATGGGCTTCCACGACTACAACTGCCTGCAGATGAACGCCTTTGCGGTGGTGTCGGACTCCGGCACCCTGCCCGAGGAGTCCAGCTTCTTCGCGAGCGTCGGCCGCCCGTTCCCGGCGGTGTGCATCCGTACCTCCACCGAGCGCCCCGAGGCGCTGGACAAGGCGTGCTTCACGCTCGCCGGCATCTCCGAGAAGGGTCTTCTGCAGGCCGTCCACACTGCCGTCGAGCTCGATGCGGAGGGGTCGCTGCCCGAGGCGCCCGTTCCCGACTACGCCGACGAGACCGTGTCCACCAAGGTTGTCAAGATCATCCAGAGCTACACCGGCGTCGTGGACAAGATGGTGTGGAGGAAGAGCATTTAATGACTAGCTCATGCGCTGGTAAAAAAATACTTGTCGTAACGCAGCATTTTTATCCGGAGACTTTTCGAGTCAACGACATCGTCGAAGGCTTTATTGAAGACGGTGCAAGCGTTGATGTCCTTTGCGGTATTCCAAATTATCCTTCAGGTGAATGGGCTGAAGGATATGGTTATTGTGGCCATCGTTGCGATGATTACCATGGTGCGTCTGTCTTTCGGTCTGGTGAAATACGCCGAAAGGGTAATACTTCGGCCCGCATTTTCCTGAACTATATTAGCTGGCCGATTACTGCATCTTTCAAGGCGTTAAGGCTCAAAAACAATTACGACGTTGTATTTTGCTATAATACAAGTCCTATTTTGATGATAATTCCAGCAAGGTTTGCTGCATTGCGAAGTAAATGTCCTCTTGTCACCTATGTCTTGGATATTTGGCCTGAAAATTTGTACACCGTTTTAAATGTCCAAAATAGCTTTCTGAGAGCTTTTGCCAAATCGTTTTGCGACAAGCAGTATGCTGCCTGTAATAAGCTGATTGCCTTGAGTGACTCTTTGGCCGACAACTTATTTCATAGGATTAAACCTTTGAATCCGGATGTTTCGATAAGTGTAATACCTCAGCACTGTGAGGAGGTTTACGAACAAAAGAGTATTTCACAGGAGCTGAGATCGCAATTTGGAAGTCAGTGCGTTTTCCTTTTTGCCGGATCAATAACTCCCGCACAGGGTCTTGACACAGTTGTTGAGGCATTCTCGTATGCAATCAAAAATAGTTCTGTTGAGATGAAGCTGCTAATTCTTGGCGATGGCATGTCCAGAGCGGAATTGCAGAAGACCGTTGCAAATAAGGGACTAAGCGAGTCCATTTTGTTTATAGGGCGCGTAGATCCTGAAGTTGTGCCCACGTATTCAGATATTGCAACGGCAATGATTGCACCATTTGCCGACAATCCTGAGTTAGAGCTTACTATTCCGGCGAAAATTTCAAGTTGCATGGCGTCTTCGAAACCAATACTTGCTGTAATGCGCGGCGAAGGCGCCAATGCGGTTCGTTCTGCTAGGTGCGGATTCGTTTCCAATCCCTCAGATGCTAGCGCACTTGCTAGCAACATGGTGAAAATTGCTTCAATGAATAAAGACGCCATTGAAGCTTTGGGATCCAATGGCTTCAATTATTATCGTGAGCATTTCTCGAGATTGGTTTGTTTGGATAAAATTAAGCAAGTTCTATTTTCAATATAGGTCCGATGTGGATCGTTGGGGTTTTAATGGATGACATGTTGCGGGTGTTGGTAATCATTCCTGCCTATAATGAGCAAGCCAATATTGTTCAGACTGTTTCGTCGGTTGTTGAAGCTGGTTATGATTATGTTGTTGTAAATGATGGTTCAACCGATAAAACTCTATCTATCTGTCGTCAGCATGGATTTAATGTCCTCGACCTTCCGCAGAATTTAGGCATCGGTGGTGCCGTTCAGGCCGGTCATAAATATGCGCTCAGACATGACTATGACATTGATGTCCAGGTTGATGGTGACGGTCAGCATGATCCTTCTTATATCGGGAATTTAATCGAGCCGATTATTGATGGTGCCGATTTAACCATCGGTTCCAGATTTGCCGTGCCCACGGAAGGCTTTCAGTCTACATTTTTAAGGAGAGTGGGTATCCGATGGCTTTCTGGTTGGTTGAGGTTATTTACCGGAAAGACGATTAAAGATCCTACTTCTGGATTTCGCGCGTGCGGAAAAAAGGCTATAGACCTGTTCTGTAGGGACTACCCAGACGATTACCCTGAGCCTGAATCTATTGCCGCAGCATTAAAAACTGGTCTTTCAGTGGTTGAGGTTCCCGTACTTATGCGCGAGAGACAGGGCGGAGTGTCATCAATTTCTGGCTTTTCTTCAATTTATTACATGATTAAAGTTTCGCTTGCAATTTCCATGGCCTGTTTTGTTTATAGAAAGGCGGCTCACTAATGAGTATGATAATTCGTGTGGGCGCTGGCGTAATTTTTAGTGGCCTTTTCTTTTATGTCGTCTCCTTAGTCGGCAAAGGAAAGCTACTTTTAAAGTACTCGTTACTATGGCTCTGCCTGTGCGTGGTGGCGCTATTAAGCGTTTGCTTTCCGGAGTTGATTTATCGAATCTCAGGCTGTATCGGGTTTATTAGTCCTTCGAATTTTGCGTTTCTCGTCGCCGTGGTACTTTTATTGATGATTTCTCTATCTCTCAGTATTGCGATCAGCAGACTCGTTACGGCTTGCAAGAACTTAACTCAACGTATTGCGATACTTGAAAATGAGAATGATGTTTTGCGGAATCAGCAGAGTTAATTAAAGACGGAGTTTAGATTAACTGTATGAACAACTATTTAGCAGCGGAAGCTCGAAACCATCGCGTTTGCGGCGGCTTGTATCGCCTTTACCATGTCGGTATTTTTGTCCTGCCGTTATCTTTTGCACTGATATATCTGTCTTTGTTTGTTAATTACATTGATGCTTTCTATGGCACGGTTGGCTTTACAATTGCCAACCCGATGCTTAATGACGGTAGGGCAGTTCTATTTGTTGCTGGATTGACTATTATATTTGTCATTTCTGTAATCAAATTGGTTGAGTATAAAAGCGAGTTTTTGTATAAATATCGATGGTTAATCGGTATGACTGTAGCGTTGCTTGCCGTTGCTTTTAAAATCAGCGGTTCATCGCTTGGCATGTGGAGCATTATGCTCCCTGAAAACGCTGATACTCCGTTTTGGGGTATACCGAGGTCCCTTCGAAGTGATGAGTTCTCAGTTGGAACCCTGTTTCAATTATCTCAATCCCATAATGGCTATGCTCCAATTTCGGAAATCCTGAGAGGAGATTTAACGGATGTCCGGATGGTTTATGGCGCTGCCTGCTGGAGCGTAATCACGTTATTTAGACCAGTGCTTTGGGGTTATTTGCTATTTGGTTTTGAATTCGGCCTAGCGTTTGCCTGGTCCGCGAAACTATGTCTAATGGTTCTTGTCTCTTTTGATTGTGCCTTTCTCATTATTAAGTCAAAGCCGCTCAGCTTTCTCTTTTCATGCTTGCTTTGTTTTTCGCCATTAATTCAATGGTGGGGCACGGGCGAGGTGATTCTTTATGGCCAAGCCCTTGTCTTGTTGTTGGATAGGGCGCTCTTTACTCAAAAAAGAAATATCAGGATTATTGCGCTAGCTGCTATAGCATGGCTATGTGGTTGTTACATAATGCTCATGTACCCTGCTTGGATGGTCCCATTTTTCTTCATTTTTGCCTTGATGGGTGTATTTAGAACAACAGAGTATTGTCAAACTTTAAAATCTAACAATCAACATTCAGTTCTTGCATGGTCACTAATTGATACTTTTGTTTTAGTATCCTGCCTGTTGATTTCAGCGGGACTAATATTCCTTTCCTTCTTCCAGTCCTCCGAAGCAATGACATCTGTTATGAATACCGTTTATCCTGGTGCGCGCTTTGAAACAGGTGGAAGCGGACTTCCTGAACTTTTTTCTTATGCAATTTCACTCTTTTACGCCTTTGATTCACCACTGGTTTCAAATGAATGCGAAATTGCAACCATTCTTTGCTTCTTCCCTCTTGGAACGCTTGCATCTCTGCTCTGTTTTATTAAAAGGCGGGATTGGCAGCTATTTTTGCTTACGGCACTTCAATTGTTTTTCCTGGCCTTTGCATTTATTGGTTTTCCGTCATTTCTATCTCGAATGACCTTAATGTATAACGTCCCCGTTCTGCGACTGTTGTTTCCTATTGGTTACCTGGAACTTCTCCTATTTTTGATTTCTGTCGAAAAGGCTAAAGAATCCCAAGGGAATAATAGCTCCATTGGTTATTTGTCAATTATCTTAATAATCGGTCTTATTCTGAGTTCAGCATTCCAGATTTTCATCCTTCTTTCTGCGAAATATCTTGTTGCAAGGATGCTGTATTTGTTGATGTTTATATTGTTCTGTCTTTTTTCGTGCCTTTCGTTTCGCTCCTATATTCTTGGTAAAAAATGTACCGGTTTATTTGTTGCTTTTGCGATTTGCTTCGGCGTAATTCCAGGGCTCTGTATCAATCCAGTTCAAATCGGTGCGGCTCCAATTACAGATACGAATTTAGAGGCTCTCGTTAATCAGTTTGTCGAAGAGAGTGATTATTCAGATAAATGGGTTGTCGATGGTTCTTGGACAGTTGCCAATCTTTGCGCTGCGTATGGAGCGCCTGTAATTAACTCTACCAATGCTTATCCTGATCTAGCGCGTTGGAATTCTATCGATGAAAATAACGAGAACGAGTGCGCATACAACAGGTATGCTCATGTCATTGCTAATGTATTCGCCCCGTCTACGTCATTTAATTCCACTCAGGATGATCTCTTCACAGTGAATTTGACTGAAGATGATTTGAGGCAGCTTAATGTGAAGTACGTTATGTCTAGTAGGGATTTGACGGAGTTTTCATCTGATAAATTACAAATTAGGCAATTAGGTTCAGCAAACGGGTTTGTTCTATATGAATTGACCTATTAGGAAGAAGGGGCTGCTGGTTAAACCGGCAGCCCCTTCTTCTTTTTTACGTGTTTATGATATAAGCATCATAGCGCTTTTAAATTTGATAATACAAATTCCCGCTGATGATGTTGCTGTTTATATACGGATCGCCTTTCACGTAATATTCTGGCCATAGGTAGTTGAGCAATGAGTATTCCCTATGGAACCTCATTTTCTTTTCGTCGCTGATTTCATAGCCTCGCGATAGCGACTCATAATGATACAGCTCGGTGTCGGGTGTATATACAACAAGATAGTTGTGACTTCTCACTTTGAGGCAATAGTCAACATCATTAAAAGCAACAGCCAGCTCTTCTCTAAAGCCACCGACTTCGTCGAATACAGCTCTCTTAGTCATGAGGCATGCTGCAGTTACTGCGCTTAGATCTTGCGTGCGGTCACATAGATTGAAGTAGCCCCAATTACCTCTGGGGTAGTCTTTTCCAAGGTGGCCGGCTCCAATTCCTCCGATACCGACGCCCGCATGTTGCAAAGTATTGTCGCTGTAGAAAAGTCTTGCGCCAACAATGCCAACTTCTTTTCGTGAACAAATGCCCAGCATGTTTTCAATCCAGTTTGGGGTTAGAACTTCTGTATCGTTGTTTAACAAGAGAAGGTAATCGCCCTTTGCTTTGCTAGCGCCAAAGTTCATCAGTTTTGAAAAATTGAATTCTGCACCCCAATATTCGATGCGGATCATATCGGGATAGCATTTTTCTAATTCAGAGTAGTACTCGAATGTTTCTGGGTTCTCGCTGTTGTTTTCAATGATGACGATTTCGTAGTTATCGTACGTTGAGCGTTCAATGATCGACTTAATGCACGTATCGAGAACAGAGGGATGGTCCTTTGTCGGAATAATGATTGATACAAGTGGATGACTATCTGGAACTGCATAGGTAACTTTATAAGTGAAGGGGTCGTTTCCACGGTAAACCTTTGCGGAAACATCAAGTCTGTCCAAATGGGCCTGTACGGCTTTGACGCCAGCATCCCATGCATATAGCTTTGAGTTCGGGTCACCTGCAGTTGAGTTTTCGGTCATTCTCCAGTGGTACAGAATTTTAGCCACGTGTACCACATTTCGTGCGTTTTCTATCGCCTTAAGCGTCAGGTCATGGTCTTGGGCTCCATCGTACTGCTCGTCGCCGTACTCCAGAGAATCGAATAGTGTCTTTCTGATTGCAAGAAAATGGCAAATATAATTAACGCTTCGTAGTAAATCGATGCTTAAATCTGGCTTAAAGAATGGGTCACCATAGCTGCCATTGGCAAACAGTTTGTCTTCGTCGCAGTAAATGAGATCAGTATTGTTTTCAGCATTAATTGCATGCGCATATTCATAAAGCGCCGCGGGCTCAAGAGTATCGTCGTGGTCCAAGAAGCAAATGAAATCTCCATTCGCTTCTTTTGTTCCGGCAAGAGTATTTTTGGAAATGCCGGAATTGCTCGCTAGCTCTATCACCTTAATGCGAGCGTCATTATTCTTAGCGGTTTCGATCATATCCACAAGCGCACTGTTATCTGGGCTTGCATTGACCAGCACAAGCTCCCAGTTCGCATAACTCTGTTTAAGAACTGATTCCACCATTTCCCTGAACAAATTATCGGGTGTGTTGAATAGGGGAACGACGATGCTAAACAAAGGCATTTTCTTGAAGGTAACCATCGATTGTTTTTCGAGCATCGCCGAGCTTGCCTTGTGTTGTTCGAGCCATTTTGGATATGCAGATGGATCAATCGAAATAGGTTGCATCTTCGATGTGGTTAAAATGCGCAGCCTTTCGAGCTCTTCGTTGTCCACAACAGCGAAGCTGTTAAAGCTCGGGTGATTGTCATCTTCGATTGTGAAGATTAGCCTATTTGTGCTATTTGGGATTCGGACCGAGTATTGAATCTCGCGCCGTTTTTTATTGGGGGCAAACCACAAGGGAATCGTAATGTCATCGGTGGTGATCGGCTCGATCTCAATTCGATTCATCGAAGTATCGAAGCAGCTGATGGCTATTTTGTTGTCGTTGCGCTGAGGAAGTTTTACTGAGCAGCGAAGAATGGCCTCATCTCCATCTTCGATAAACTCGTGAAAACGCATGCTTGCTACATCCAAGTCATGCTTATCGTCATAGTTCCTAATGGAATGGGACAAATCATTCTTAATTTTGTAGTTTAATCTTGACGCCCATTTTGCCGTGCCAAAGCTGATTTTAATGGCATCGTAGGCATATTGCGCATTCAAATCATTAATCTGAATATCGCAATCACCAGTTCCGAGGTCGGGAAGAACTATGACGTATTGATTGTTATTTGACTCGTATGGATAGATTGAGCTTGGTATTGTCGTTCCGTCGCTCTTTGCTGCTGTCACCTGAATATTTGATGCATCTGTCTCAACATTCTTTAGAAGAACGTACACCTTCCCGCTTCCGCGGCAAATGCAATCCATGTTAATTTTCATTTCAATTTACCTTTCCGTTGCACTGAAGATGTCTGTGCTATTTCACTTTGATCTAGGGTTTATTCTTACATTGAATTAGCCCAGTACGGGTAGCCTCTCTATTCTTTCTTGGTATCGGATGCGCGCTGCTGTAATTCGACGTTCATGCCATGTGGCCGTAGTCGAATTGCTTTGCTCGTCTAGCGGATGAATGTTTTCATACCCAATTGGATGCATATACTCTTTAGGATTCGCTATATACATTTGCGTTGCTTCGAGATTTCCACTGCACTTACTTCTTAAATCGGGATTTCCATTCAGAAGAGAGCCAATAGAAAAATGAGGATGCGCAACTCGATGTTCGTTAATGCCGATTGCAATGAAATGTTCCAGCGCTCCATGGGGGTCGTCTTTATATCTATCGAATAGATCCTCGTAATGATTTACATAAAAGGAATAATCAAATACAGATGAATAGTCTGCTCCGTTAAATATTGCATTCGTAGAGCAAGCGCACGTAAGTTGCGGTCTCCTTTGAGGCCACGCGCTTTGATCGATCGTGAGGGCCTCTTTATTTATTGGGTTAAAGATGCGGCATTCATAGCATCTTATGTCTTCCTTTTTAAGGAAGACATTGAATAGTCGTTCTGAGATAAAGCCAGGCATCCTTTGTTGATAGCTATCGCGACCACTTATATAGTCAATTCGCTTATCAAGTTGTTTTTCAATTTTGAAAAGCCACTTACAATATCTGTCCATCAGTTCCTTTTTACAAATAAACATATTGCATGGCGAAAAAGAGCACTCCTCACAAATTGCTTCATCAAAAGCATCCAAGTAGCCAGGGCATTTCGTCCTGATGATTTCCCTTGCCTGTAGCAGATCTGTCGAAGAGTGGATCATTCTATACTGCTCAGCAACAGTGATTAAGTTGCACCCGATTGAGCTTGTGCAGGGTTCTTTGGCTGCAACAATGCAGTCATGCTTGGTAAGAATGTTCTCAATTTCATAGTCTCTGAGCATCTGCTTCGAGTCGTTGGGGGACTCAAATGCCCTTCGATAATGCGTGAGCCCAACTATCGACTCAGGAGAATTCTTCCATATCCAATAGAGGCCGGTAAGCTCACAGTAGTGCTTGTTTTTCTGGGAAATATTATCGCCTTGATCGTCGTACAGCCATCCAGCTTGTCGATTTTTCGTTGGAATGGAGCTTGCCCCGACGAAGAGCGGCTGGTAAGGCGCCTGTGCATCAATGTCAAAGTGCTTATGGGCTGCGATGTAAATCTTCACTGTTCCTGACGCTCTTTCCGTGCCGAGGCAATTAGATGCCCTGTTCAATGGGTATCGCTCATATATTTTTAATTGATATGACCGATAGAGTTTATTATATAAGTCGTAACAAAATGAGTTATATGACACGGAGGACTACATGAAAGGCATCATCCTCGCCGGCGGGTCCGGCACGCGCCTGTACCCGCTCACGCTCGTGACCTCCAAGCAGCTGCTGCCGGTCTACGACAAGCCCATGATCTACTACCCGCTGTCCACCCTCATGCTGGCTGGCATCCGGGACATCCTGGTCATCTCCACGCCGACCGACCTGCCCAACTTCGAGCGCCTGCTCGGGGACGGCTCGCGCTACGGCGTGAACCTGTCCTACGCCGAGCAGCCGAGCCCGGACGGCCTGGCGCAGGCCTTCACCATCGGCGAGGACTTCATTGATGGCGAGCCGTGCGCGCTCGTGCTCGGCGACAACATCTTCTACGGCAACGGCCTCAGCCGCCACCTGACGTGCGCCGTCCAGAACGCCGAGTCGGGCCGCGCCACGGTCTTCGGCTACCACGTGGACGACCCCGAGCGCTTCGGCGTCGTGGAGTTCGACGGCGAGGGGAGGGCCGTCTCCATCGAGGAGAAGCCCGCCGAGCCCAAGAGCTCCTACGCCGTCACCGGCCTGTACTTCTACCCGGGCGACGTGTCCTCCCGCGCCGCCGAGGTGAAGCCCTCCGCACGCGGCGAGCTGGAGATCACCACGCTCAACCAGATGTATCTGGAGGAGGGGACGCTCTCCGTGGTGACCCTCGGCCGCGGCTACGCGTGGCTGGACACCGGCACCATGGAGAGCCTGCACGAGGCCGCGGAGTTCGTCCGCGCTGTGGAGCACTCCCAGGACCTGCCGGTCTCGGTCCCCGAGGAGATCGCCTGGGAGAACGGCTGGATCACGACCGCCGAGCTGGAGGAGGCGGCCAAGGCCTACGGCAAGTCGGTCTACGGGCAGCACCTGAAGAAGGTCGCCGCCGGCGAGATCGTCAACAGCCCGCGCGAGTATTAGCGCCGGCTTGTTTTCTTTTAGGGGCCACCGTTTATCTGGTGGCCCTTTTCGTTATGATTACGTTGACCATAAAGACAATATGATTGGGAGTGGATGTGTTAAGCGTCTACTTTGGCGATATGCCAGAAGCGATTTACAACACAGCGACATATTTCAAAAACTCTTACCGGTCTTCTTGGATTACGGATCCCTATGCAGTCTCGATAATTAAAGATGTCGATCGATCGGATGTTGTCTCCGAAAACGTCATCGAAAGCCCTGTGCTTGGGTCCATTTCCCCACTTCAGCTTTCTGGTGGCGTGAAAACGCTGCTGCTTATGAGATTTGATCGTAAGCATATTTTTAACGCTTCCACCTGTGGTGATAACTGTGCCAAGTGGATTCTCGACATGGCGAAAGACCGCAAGCTCGTTGTGAATCTCTATCATGTGATGGACTTTGGTCGCGAGGATTTTAAAATTAAAGTCGTGAATAGCGGCCGAATCGTTCACAACATGGCCGAATTGATTCACGAGTCGATTCCGTATCTGTAGGTGCTGCTTATGAACGGTTCGCATCTCATTAAGATTTCCCGCCGCAGGGGAACCAAGTACACATTTACCATCAAGCGGAACATCACTATTGTGCGTGGCGATAGCGGCACGGGTAAGACGACACTGTTTGACATGGTCGCAGACTACATGCGAACGGGCGAGCAGTCGGGTGTTTCCTTGCAATGCGATTGTCCCTGTGTCGCCCTGACCGATTATGATTGGCGAAACCAGCTTTCGTCCGTCCATGACTCGATCGTATTTGTGGATGAGGGCTTAAAAGAGATTCATTCCGATGAGTTTGCCCATCATGTGCTGTATTCCTCTAATTATTTTGTGCTGATCTCAAGGGCTGATTTCCCCAATCTTCCGTATAGCGTGGATGAGATTTACAAGATTAAGACGAGCGGAAAATACCATTCTTTCGTCCCTGTTTATCAAGATCGCGGGAATCATCGTTATGCTATTTCCCGGTCGGCGCCAAAACAGGACATTACTTACGTGAAATAACTGGGGATTCGGTTTTTCACTACGACAAAGACTGCATTCCGGAGGCGTTTTGTACAGGAGGTAATTCTGCGAAGGTTATGGCTCTTATCGCATGCCGAAATGTCCGATAGTTTTGTTGAATAGTGTCGCGGCGTCACTTCCTGCGGCATACTAAAAAAGCTGTACTTGCTTCAGATTGGAATTTTATGTCTGGGTTTTTCGAACCGAAGAACATCATCGTCACGGGCGGCTGCGGCTTCATCGGCAGCAACTTTGTCCACTATGTCGTGAACAGCCACCCGGGCGTCCACGTCACCGTCCTGGACAAGCTGACCTACGCCGGCAACCCCGAGAACATCGCCGGGCTGCCCGAGGATAGGGTCGAGCTCGTCGTCGGCGACATCTGCGACGCCGGGCTGCTGGACAGGCTGGTCCCCGGCCACGACGCGATCGTGCACTACGCCGCCGAGAGCCACAACGACAACTCCATCGCCGACCCGGAGCCGTTCCTACGCACCAACGTGGAGGGCACCTTCCGCCTGCTGGAGGCCGTCCGCAAATACGGCGTCCGCTACCACCACGTCTCCACCGACGAGGTCTACGGCGACCTGGCGCTCGACGACCCCGCGAAGTTCACCGAGGAGACGCCGTACCACCCGAGCTCGCCGTACAGCTCGACCAAGGCTTCCTCCGACATGCTCGTGCGCGCATGGACCCGTACCTACGGCCTTCGCGCCACGATCTCCAACTGCTCCAACAACTACGGACCCTACCAGCACGTGGAGAAGTTCATCCCCAGGCAGATCACGAACATCATCGACGGCGTCCGCCCCAAGCTCTACGGGAAGGGCGAGAACGTCCGCGACTGGATCCACACCGAGGACCACTCCAGCGCCGTCTGGGACATCCTCACCAAGGGCCGCATGGGGGAGACCTACCTTATCGGCGCCGACGGCGAGAGGAACAACATCACGGTCCTGCGCATGATCCTTACGGCCATGGGCCGCGACCCCGAGGACTTCGACTGGGTCGCCGACCGCCCCGGCCACGACCGCCGCTACGCCATCGACAGCACGAAGCTCCAGCGCGAGCTGGGCTGGAGGCCGGCCCACACCGACTTCGCCGAGGGGCTCAAGGCCACCATCGACTGGTACGTGGCCAACGAGTCCTGGTGGCGCCCGGCCAAGGAGGCCACCGAGGCCCGCTACCGCGCACAGGGGCAGTAGGCCGAACCCCGGCGAACCGCACCGCGGGGCGCCCGCGCGGGGCCGCAGGGCATGGGGATGATCCTGCGTCCCCGC